>JAGQWX010000020.1 GCA_020436935.1 Saprospiraceae bacterium | reverse complement strand
TGGGGTCCATATTTAAAAGCCTTAGAAGAATATAATATGTTGATAAGCAGATCAAAGGGCTGCAAAGAGAATGGCAGTGCGGAGCAAGCTCATAATATTAGCAAAAACATGTATTTAGAACCTTGGGGAATTAATACGTATGAAAAACTAGTAAAAGCAAGTAAAGAGTTTGAGTATCTAAACAACAATGAAAGAGCAATAAAGCAATTAGGAAATATGACCGTACATCAATTTGAATTATCACTTAAAGAAATACCCAAAGAACAAAGAATGAAAAGACGCTTGCATGACTTTCAAAACAATATAAGAGGGGGATTTGAGGAGGCATAAACGGATAGAAATATAAATTTATACTATGTTTACAAAAATAAAAAAGCAGTACCACACCAACAGGCTAGATACTGCAATGAAATAAGTTATATTCCGTACCGGCTCTTGCTAACCCTGGTAGCACTGATCCCCCAGAACAGTGATACTTCCGTTTCAAAAGAGCAAGACGAAAATGAAAGAATTTTATTATTTATTAAACCAGAGTTTTCCACAAACAAGGTTACGGTTTACAAAAAGTTGTCAACCAAAATCATGAAACTTCATCCTTTAACTTTTAACCTTTAACAAGTAACCCCTTTTCTCCCGCAATGGCGCAAAGAGGGTGTGAGTTTTGAGTACGCAAAGAATTCGGATTTCACCATTAAGACATTAAGATTCATTAAGGTTTTAATTTCTCCTAAACCCTAAAACAAATAATCCGTAATTCGTAATTGAAGATTCGTAATTAAAAAAGGTGGCTGAGCGGAGTCGAAGCCAGCGGAGCCGAAGCCAGCGGAGCCGAAGCCTGGTCTTTAGGTTTTGGTCTTTGGCATTTTTGAAAATTTGAAAATTGAGAATTGAAATTTGAAAGTTTGTGATCCAAGAGTATGAAAAACATGAATTGCGGGCGGGTTCCCTTTAGGGCCAGGGTAGCGGGCGGCATGAGTAGGAAGTCTTTGGTCTTTAGGTGTTGGTCTAGCATTTTTGCATATTGGCGTTTTAGCTTGTTGCCTCAAAATCCCTCATCCGGATCCTTTAACTTTTAACCTTTAACAAGTCACCCTATTTCTCTCGCAAAGGCGCAAAGCGGGTGTGAGTTTTGAGTACGCAAAGAATTCGGAATACACCATTAAGACATTAAGTTTCATTAAGGATTTAATTTCTCCTAAACCCTAAAACAAAAAATTCGTAATTCGTAATTGAAGATTCGTAATTAAAAAAGATGGCTGAGCGGAGCCGAAGCCAGCAGAGCCGAAGCCTATTCTTTAGGTGTTGGTCTTTGGCACATTTGAAAATTGAAAATTGAAATTTGAAAGCTATTTGAAAGTTTTTGATCAATATCTAGTTCTATTCCTGAAGTTTACGACCTTGAACACTTTTTCAAACAAGACTATTCATTAAAATCGAATGCAAATTGATCCTTTATTTCCGATATTTTTTGTTCAATTTCTGGGCGTATTTCTTCTAGAATCGATCTATGGGCAAGGTAAGCTTCTTCATTCCAGACAAATTTTTCCTTCTCAAAAGGAACATTGGTTACTTTGTAGCTAAAGTTAGAAATAAAATTAGAAAGATCTTCATCCTTGGCCATTCTGGACAATAGAAACAAATTGTTAATGGTCACCTTTAAATCATCATTTTTTATGCATCTATCTATGAAAAACTTATGGTTCTCTTATTTTACATAATCCTCTAAATTGATATTTCTTTTGAGGATAATTTTAATTTTATCAATGCTGGTATAATTTTGAATTAGATCTGATAATTTGGTAGCATCCTCTTTTCCAAAAAAGGAAGATAAATCTGGATATTTCAAGAGCCATTTTCGGAAACTTCCATTAGAAATTTTTCCATTTAAATATTTATATATTTTTTCTTTTTCTTTCATTAAACGGTCAAGTGAATATGTATTTGGGGAATACCATTCAAAGAATAAAAATATTGGCTAAGCACAAATTTAATGATTCTATTTTTATTTGCTTTACACATTAGAGTGTTCAATCGCAATTGCAAATGCACCAATTATGATTTTTACTCCTCCCGGCATTCAAATAAATCACCAATCGAGTAATACTGATCAATAGAGGGTAACTGCTCTAAAATACAGCAATAAATCCAGCGTAGTAGCATGTAGATTTTTTCTTTTTTTACCACCAAATGAGTGCCAATCACTCAGGAAATTGCTCAAAGCTTTGTCGACATTTTCTGCCCCAATACATTCCACCCATTCATACAAAACAGCCACTTAATAAACTGGTGTTTATAATTAGTGACTGGTTTAATCTGATTTCCATGATCACCGGCCTGTTTGTTAAAATACCAAACCTACTGTCTTAATATTATCCAGTTTAGCCTTGCCAGCCCGTTTATATCCTGAATGTATTTGACAGCAATATTAGTAAGGCTGCTGAGCTTGGCCTGGCGAACAATGCCATCAACACCATCTGCATTCGTGACTATAACAATGGTATTATCAACATTCCAATCGGCCGGTACCGCAGGTATGGTAATATTCAAAGTGGTTACCAAACCTCCTACTACATCCACGACAGTGCTTCCGCTGTATTTGGTTCTGATGCCGCCGTTTACATCTAATGTAGTAATGGGGTTGTTATTGCCAATGCCCATATTGCCATTGTCATTAATAAGAAGCCTACCGCCTTCAACGCCAATAGCATCTACTTTTACACTACCTGCACCTCCAATGCTAAAGGCTGTTTGTGTAGGAGGTACATCAATACGCAGGCCGGTATTGCTGCTGGCTACATGAAGTTTTGCCTCAGGAGCGGTGGTGCCAATACCAAGGGTTCCCGTAATATCCGAATTTCCAATTACAGATAGTTTATTTGCAGGAGTAGAAGTACCAATACCAAGATTTCCTGTAATATCTGAATTTCCAATTACAGATAGTTTATTATCAGGTGTGGTAGTTCCTATACCTACGTTGGTACCATTATCAAATATCAATCCATCAGCCAGTGTTGTACCATTCCATTTTGGTATTTTATTGCTGGTTAGTGTACCAACTTTAGGATCGGTTTCAGTAATTGTAAGCGTATTGGCATTTACCCAACTGGCATTACCTATGGCATCAGACTTTAAAACAAAACCATTTGTGGCTCCGTTGGTGATTTGCAGGTTAGAAGTCCTGGTAGTACCTGCAACGTCTAATTTTTGAGCAGGCGTAAGCGTTCCAATACCTATGTTAGTGCCGTTATCAAATAGCAACCCATCTGCTAAATTAGTTCCATTCCATTTTGGTATTTTATTGCTGGTAAGTGTGCCTACTTTGGGGTCAGTTTCCACTGAATTAAGATTAACCCAACTGGCATTGCCATTTGCATCAGACTTTAAAAGATAACCATTGCTGGCTCCATTCGTTATTTGCAGGTTGGTGGTTTTGGTAGTGCCGGATACATCTAATTTTTGAGTAGGAGTGGTAGTGCCAATACCTGTATTTCCATTTAAAACAGTTAAGGCAGCATTCCCATTTCCGGAATTCAATATTACACGCTGAGCATTTGATTCTGTCCTAAGTACAATATCTCCAGCTTCAGCACCGGTTGCAAATTCATTTGTGTTGGCGGCAACATTTAGTGTTCCTTCAATATCTGTTCGACCTATTCCTATTGAAGTATGAGCCGATGGATTACCACTTAACTGTGCAATGCCAACAGATGATGGATTTACAACTGTTAATTTTCTTGTCGGTGTTGCAGTGCCAATTCCTATGTTACTACCTGTGTCAAATATTAATCCATTAGTAAGAGTTGTTCCACTCCATTTTGGTATTCTATTGTTGTTAAGTGTACCCACTTTGGGGTCAGTTTCAACAGAGCTTGCATCTACCCAGCTTGCATTACCACTTACGTCTGATTTTAACACAAAACCATTAGTAGCACCGTTGGTTATTTGCAGTTTAGCTACTTTTGCTTTTCCATCTGCTACCACAAGCCCATCAACCACTTCAGATGAAACATAGGTTTTAAAAAGGTAATCCCATACAATATTTCCATCTGTTCTGCCGCCGGCATATGGATTGTTGGAGGAAAGATTTATCCATGCAATATTCTGAGTAGGCACTCTAAACTCAATAGTGTATATATTGCCGGCAATAACTGCCGGAAAGCTGCTTAAGGTAAAGGATTGAAAGGTATTAAATACGGGTTGGAAGGTAACGGCAGTGGAAGATAATACCGTACCAGTATTTCCTTCGCCCATAAAGATTCTTATTGTTCCGGGAGATGTACCATTAAAAATTGGCGACGATACTTGAAGGTCAACCCTTGTTAATAATCCTGTTGCTCCGGCTGTAAAAGATTGCCAGTTTATTGTACCAGCAGTACCACCAGTAACAGTTGTTTGTTGTTGGTCTATAATACTGTTTGAACTTGCTGCTGACCTTACATGTAATTCTCCGGCAGGCGTGGTAGTTCCAATACCCACATTGGTGCCATCATCAAAAACCAGTCCATCAGCCAGGGATGTTCCATTCCATTTAGGTATTTTATTGCTGGTAAGAGTACCAACTTTAGGATCGCTTTCATTAATGTTTGGATTAGCCCAACTGGCAATGCCGTCTGCATCTGATATTAAAATAAAACCATCGGCTGCGCCTGAGGTAATTTGCAGGTTGGTAGTTTTGGTAGTACCTGCTACTTCTAATTTTTGTGCAGGCGTAACAGTACCAATACCCACATTGGTACCATTATCAAAAACCAATCCATCGGCCAAATTATTTCCATTCCATTTGGGTATTTTATTGCTGGTAAGTGTACCCACTTTGGGATCGGTTTCTGTTGCCCAACTTGCATTGCCGCTCGCATCTGATTTTAAAATATAACCGGTGCCGGCTCCATTAGTTATTTGCAGGTTGGTGGTTTTGGTAGTGCCGGATACATCTAATTTTTGCGACGGCGTTATAGTTCCAATTCCTATGTTGGTACCATTGTCAAATAATAATCCATCAGCTAAAGTTGTGCCATTCCATTTAGGTATTTTATTGCTGGTAAGAGGACCAACTTTAGGATCGGTTTCAATTGAATTTATATTAGCCCAACTGGCAATGCCGCTGGGATCTGATTTTAAAATAAAACCATTGGATGCTCCTGAAGTAATTTGCAGGTTGGTGGTTTTGGTCGTGCCGGCAACATCTAATTTTTGTGCTGGGGTTATAGTACCTATACCTACATTGGTGCCGTTATCAAATACCAAGCCATCAGCCAATGTTAAACCATTCCATCTAGGTGTTTTATTGGTGGTAAGTGTACCAACTTTGGGGTCGGATTCAATTGTAGCTGAATTAGCCCATCTTGCAAAACCAGTTGCATCAGATACTAAAATGAACCCATTAGAAGGAGCACCAGTGATTTGCAGGTTGGTAGTTTTGGTCGTGCCAGATACTTCTAATCTTTCCGAAGGATAGGTAATACCAATTCCCAAACTATCACTAATATCCATCTTTCCAACTACCGATAATTTATTCGCAGGTGTGGTAGTACCAATGCCCACATTTTGGGCAATAGCTGTGCTCATAAAAAACACAGCAGCAATCATTGTACAAACTAATTTCATTATTTTTTTTCTTATTTGATCTATAATTTTGCCTGGCCACTTACTAAAAGCAAATGCCTTTTATGGCAGTTTAACAAAATTGATAATTTTAGGGGTGTAAAAGCTGTGTTACAGATGGTAAAGGCTGTAATGACGGGTTGTTGGTTTTATTGGTTTTGCATATAACTTGGCAACACTTTAAGATAAAGAATAGTAAAAGATGGTCGCTTTATCAGAGTAAGTCCCATCATTTAGTTTGGTAAATTACAGCTAAGGTATTGCGTATTATTCAATAGCAGATATGCCTTAATTTTTTTTTGACTTATGTCAAATGTTACTTTTTGGTATTTCTTAATTTTGCCCTCACCCGGCTAAGTGTTTCCAGGTTCATGCCCAAAAAAGAAGCGATATAGGTAAGCGGTATACGGTTGGATAGGTGGCCGTAAGTTTCAAGAAAGAATTCGTATTTTTTATCGGCATTGCTCAAGCGAACGGTCAGCGCCCTTACTTCAGAATCTACATAATATTTTTCATAAACACGGCGGGCAGCGATGTTAAAATCGGGCGAAATGGCATACAGGCGCTCCAGGTCAACCTGGTCCATGCGTAAAAATTCACAGTCTTCTATTGCCTGCATATTTTCTATGCTAGGCACCTGTTTTACAAAACTGTAAATAGAAGCCACCACTTCGTTTTCAACCGATATCCATGTGGTAATGTCTTTACCCTCATCATTTATAAATCCTCTAACTGCTCCTTTTTTAATAAAATAGATGGCATTACAAATGGTGCCTGCCCGGTGCAGGCTTTCTCCTTTACTCAGCGAAACAGGATAAGTATTTTGTGTAATATAATCTCCGGTTGCCTTGCTGATGGGATGCAATACATTAAACAGATACACCAACGGAGCAGCCTCTTCCGGTGTTGAATGCCTGGGTTTTTTTGATAAAGAAGCCAATAAAAAATGCAGTATATATGTGTGTAAAAATAATCGCCCTCAATATATATAGAAAACCGGAAAGGTAAACAACTGTTGTAGGGTTGCTCAAAAGCATTTTTCTGCACAACTGTAAACTGTAATATGTAAATATGGCTTACGCATGCATCTGAAGTTTTTGTTCAATTTCTTCTGTCCTTTATTATGGTACAAAAACATATCAAAAGTATTGCAGGAAATCAATTGATGATTGACAAACATAACATTCCCATTGGGAAGCTTTACAAAATAGTCATTGGAGAAAATCCTCTGTAAATGATGATTTTAAATACAACTTTAGATAAGATATGAGTTACGAAAGTTCAAACGCATTACCAGTCTGTTCGATGTTTGAACCCCAAATTTTAGAAACTGTTCAATAAAGTGTGTCTACATATCTTTTAAAAATGCCGCCAAAATAAAGTCATAGACTTTTGATTTTTGTGCAATTATGATATCTCCCCATTCAAGATTTTCGCAAAGCGAAAAAACCTCAAAAAAGACTAAAAGCTAAAAACAAGAATGCAATACCTAATACCCCCAATCAAAATTCCCATTTTCGCAAAGCAAAAACACCCCTTAAAAAAGCTAATAGCTAAAAGCCAAAATGTACTATTCATTAACCCCCCATCAAACCCATTTTCGCAAAGCGAAAGTAACCCCACTAAAAGAAACTAATAGCTAACAACTAACAGCCAAAAGTGCCCATAACCTCCCCCATAAAAACCCTTTTCGCAAAGCGAAAAACCCCCAAAAAAAAGCTAATAGCTAACAGCTAAAAGCTAAAAGCCAGCCCCCCTCAACCTCCCTAATACCTAAAACCTAACCCCTAAAACCTAATCCCTCGCACGTAAATCTTACAAATCAAACCCAAAATCATGTAATACACGCCAACCACAAAACCCACATCTTTGTATCATCAAAAAGAAAAAGCAGTAAGCGCCTGTCTGTAATACAACCAGACTAGATTGAACTGCAAATTTTACATCACATTAAAACATTATAAAAATGAATACAAACGACACGACCTACAAATTCAAAACAAACATCAACTGTGGTGGCTGTATTGAAAGAGTAAGTCCTTTCCTCAACGAGGCTGACGGCATTTGTCATTGGGAGGTAGACACTACCAACAGAGAAAAAATTCTTTCTGTGCATGCTGAAGGCATCACCGAAGATGAAGTCATCAGGAAAGTCCAGGAAGCCGGTTTTAAAATTGAATCTTTGAACAATTAAATCTTAAATAAATGAAGGCAATAAAATTATTTTCTGTGCTTGCTGCACTTTGCATCGGACAAACTGTGTTTGCGCAAAACAAGGCCGTCACTGATCTTACCACCGCATATTACGGACTCAAAAATGCATTGGTAGCTGACGATGGGAAAACAGCTGCAGACCATGCAAAAGATTTCCTTAAATCAATAGATGCGGTCTCAAAAAGCGAATTGACGGCGGACCAGCTCAAAGTCTGGGACGAACATAAGAAGGACTTGACCGTTACCAGTGAAATCATTGCTAAAAACAAATCTGTTGAAAAGCAACGTGAGCAATTAAATACACTGTCTGTTTCTCTTTTTGAAACACTAAAGGCCATGGATATAAACGAAGATCCGGTCTATTATCAATATTGTCCAATGAAAAAGGCATATTGGCTGAGTGAGGAGAAGCAGGTCAAAAACCCTTACTACGGTAAGATGATGCTCACTTGTGGTAGCGTAAAGGAAACATTGGAATAAGATGAGGAAGGTTATAATTGGTCTATTGTTGTTTTGGTCAGTCGTATTGGTGAACGGCCAAAAGCTGGTGAAGTACGATCTGACTGTGACGGATACAATGGTCAATTATACTGGAAAAACAAAGATGGCCATTGTAGTCAATGGCCAAATTCCCATGCCCACCCTATATTTTACCGAGGGTGATACAGCTGAAATTTATGTGCACAATAAAATGCACCACGAAACATCGATCCATTGGCATGGATTGATTCTCCCAAACGAACAAGATGGGGTGCCGTATCTGACTACGGCACCCATCAAACCGCATTCGACGCACAAATACAGCTTTGTCATCCGTCAAAATGGTACCTATTGGTACCATTCTCACACCATGTTGCAGGAGCAGGTAGGCATGTATGGGGCCATTGTCATCCATAAAAGAGAGACAAAGCCAGATAAAGAAGAAGTACTTTTGCTCAGCGACTGGTCGGATGAAAACCCGCATCAGATCGAGCGCTCCCTGCATTATGCCACAGATTGGTACATGATCAGGAAAAATGCTGTCCAGAGTTATGCTGAAGCTGTAAAGGCAGGCAAGGTGGGCGTGAAACTGGAAAACGAATGGAAGCGCATGCACGCCATGGACGTAAGTGATGTCTATTACGAAAGATTTCTGGTCAACGGGGACACCAGCCAAATCAAGCCCCAATACAAGGCAGGTGATAAGGTGAGACTTCGCGTCATTAATGGTAGTTCGAGTACATATTTTTGGCTCAATTATGCTGGAGGAAAAATTACGGTCATCGCTTCTGACGGGATGGATGTACAGCCGGTGGAAGTAGACAGACTCATCATAGGAGTTTCTGAAATTTATGATGTGGAAGTCACCATTCCGGAAGAGGGAAAATCTTATGAATTTATGGCGACATCAGAAGATCGCATCGGCTCAGCCTCCATGTGGCTTGGTGAAGGGGAGCGCATCGGCTTGCCTGCAATGCCCTTGCTCAACTATTTCGGAGGCATGGAAATGATGAACAATATGATGACGGTTGGCGGCAATATGGACGACATGGGCATGAATATGTCTTTGCAAAAGATGGATATGAATGCTGTCATGTACCGCGAACCCTACGATCCTTCAACTACGCTCAACTATAATATGCTTGCTTCTCCGGTTAAAAGTGTGCTGCCCGATGGTCCGGTCAGAGAACTCCATTTTGAGTTGACAGGCAATATGAACAGGTATGTGTGGACCGTCAACAACAAGACCATTTCTGAAAGCGACATGATCAAAATAAAAGCTGGTGAAAACATCCGCATCATCATACACAACAATTCGATGATGCGACATCCCATGCATTTACATGGCCATTTTTTCAGAATCCTCAACGAGCACGGAGATTATTCGCCGTTGAAAAACGTGGTGGACATCATGCCTATGGAAGTGGACACCATCGAATTTCATGCCTCAGAGGAATATGGAGACTGGTATTTTCATTGTCACATTTTGTACCATATGATGTCTGGCATGGGTAGAATTTTTTCCTATGAAAATTCACCACCCAACCCCCAAATTCCCGATCGAAAAGCAGCTTTGAGAAAGGTATACGCCGATGACCGCAGATTCTACCTGGGGGCTGAAATAGGCCTGGAATCCAACGGTAGCGACGGTGAAATCAGCCTGATGAATACACGATGGAAGTTGAGTACAGAATGGCGCCTCGGTCTCAATGCCAGATCTGGTTTTGAATCTGAAAGCCATTTTGGAAGATACCTCGGCAGGAATCAGTTTTTACTGGCTTATGGTGGCTGGGATTGGCGCTATCGCGATACCGACGAAATTGAGGAAAATATTTTTGGTGGGCAGAGCACGAAGAACGTGAGAGGTGTCGCCCATTTCGGTCTGCAGTATACCATGCCCTGGTTTGTCGTTGCAGACGCTTCCATCGACCATACAGGATATTTCCGCCTGCAATTATCAAGAGAAGATATAGCGATCACCAAGAGACTCCGTCTGTGGGGATCGTGGAATACAGACCTGGAATATGCCGTGGGGGCCAGGTACATCCTCACCAAATACATCTCAGCATCTTCACATTATGACAGCGATATGGGTTTTGGTATAGGGCTCACATTGACTTATTGATGATTTCAATGTAATAAAGGGTTACAGATGATTCATCTGCCGCTGGAATTATATCAGTCTTCGATTAGAATTTTTAAATTTGAGATCACTGTGGAGCAACCACTTCGGTCTTCTCCTTGTTTTAGAGGACAAAGGATGTCTGTCTAATGCATTTAATGACCATCATCAATGTTATTTGATTTCAATTTAAAGAGCAGTTTTTTGCTCATATTTTTCATCAACGGACTGGTCTTCAGTGGTTTATTGTTTGAGAAGGGCATTCTTCACAAACACAGACCAAGCATTTGGCTTGCGTGTTTCACCCTGCTGTGCGTTTTGTACATTTCTCCATTTATGTTGGGTTATGCAGGCTGGTATTCCAGATACCCTTACAGGGAATTCCTATTTTATTTTCCGTTCCAGCAGTTGTTGCTCATTCCGCCGGTGCTTTACTTTTATTTTAAAGGGCTGCTGGACGAATCATTTCAATTCCAGAAAAAGGATGTCTGGCATTTTGTACCGGCTTTGCTGTACCTGATTTATACACTGATCATTTGGATTGCAGATCAATGGATGCTGAATGAAGTGTATTTTTATGCCGATGAGAAAGATAAAGATTTTGATTTTTGGTATCAGCTGACAGGTTTTTTGTCATTGATCATTTACCTCTTCCTCAGCCTGAAGAACTATAAAAAGCACAAGCTGACCATGTACGACACCTACAGTTATGCGGATGGTCTGGTTTTGAAATGGGCACAAGGCTTTCTGATGGCAATGTTCGTTTTGATGGCACTCAGGATCTTGTTTTTTATTTTCAATCCGGAGTGGGGACAGTTTGGAAAAAAGTTTTGGTATTACATGGCCTTCTCCGGTATGTTTTATTATATTTCAATAAAGGGCTATTTCTCCTCCATTCGGTCTTTGACCAAAAAAGTCGCAAGTGATTTTTATGAGCAAACCCCGGCCATGGCATTATCCGGCACAGTTGAAATTCAGGAAGAAGAAAACTCCTCCACCATGGCTTCGGATGATCTGGAAGCGTGGAAATTGAAAATAGAAAAATTGATGTCAGAAGTTCACCTGTATGCCGACCAGGAATTGTCCACCTTCCATCTGGCAAGGACGCTTGATACCCACCCGAAAAAAATTTCCCAGGTCATCAATAAAGCGTTTGGAATGAATTTCAATGACTACATCAATCAATACAGGACAAAGGCATTCATTGGGAAAATACAAAATGGAGAATTTGCTGAGAAAACACTGCTCGGATTGGCGATGGAATGTGGCTTCAATTCAAAATCAACTTTTAACCGATCCTTCAAAAAACAAACCTCTATGTCTCCGAAAGTTTATTTGGAGCATTTTTTGAAAAAAGGGGTGCCAAATCAGGATTTGAACCCCTGAACCACGTCCTTCAATCTACTTTTGACCAAAAATACACATGAAAGGATTTGTATTGACATTCTTGTTTTGTTGCTGCTTTTTCCACTTGCTGCTCGCACAGAGTGAGCTTAGCCCAGCCATCTTACAAAAATTAGAGGCCATAGCATTACAGGATGTCCCTGATAGGGCTCCGGGAATTGCAACCGCCGTAATCCGTGATGGAGAAGTCATTTACAAGAAGTATGCGGGCTATGAAAACTTGAAAGACAGTACATTTCTGGACAGCAACTCAAGATTCAATATTGCCTCCAATGGCAAACAATTTACAGCGTTGGCAATTTTATCCCTGATAGACCAGAAAAAGCTCAAATTGAGTGATAATATCAGGAAATGGTTCCCGGAAATATATCCCAATATCAAAGAAAAAATAACAATCCGTAGCCTTTTGAATCATACCAGCGGCATAAGAGATTGTTATGATCTCTGGTCTTTACAAGGGTATACATGGTGGAAAGAATCGTTCAACAATGATGATGTATTGGCACTTATTGGTCGTCAGTCGGATTTGAATTTTATGCCGGAAAGTCAATACCTATACAGCAATACCAATTACATATTGCTGGCAATATTGATTGAAAAGATATCTGGAAAATCCTTCGTGGAATATACCAATCAAATGTTTGCAAAGTTGGGCATGCCCAACACATCATTTGAAAATGATCATACCAAAATTGCCGACCCCGTTGCAAAAGCATATTTCAATTTTGGAAAATGGACCGACTACAATTGGATATGGAATGTTTGCGGCGACGGCAATATTTTTACCACACTGGAAGATCAAATTCAATGGGAGAAACTGGTGCAAGGTAAGGGCAAGACCAGTTTCAGCAGAAAGTTGATCAGCAAGAGTCAGCAAAAAATCAAAGCTTCAAAATTTTCCAACTATGGCTATGGCCTTGAATTTGGCACTTACAAAAACAATCCGTACTGCTTCCATGAAGGTGCTACTGGCGCATGGAAAGCTACTACCATAAGATTTCCGGAAAAAAAATGGTCCATCATCACCATGACCAACACCGGGAAAGCCATACCATCCCAGCAAACGAGACAAATGGCCGATGTCTTACTTGAAATACCAGAGGAAGCAAAATATTTTGCCACCCAACCTGAAGCTGTCGGACCTTACATCAGCGATGACGAAATCCCGGGAACTTACCTGACAGACGGCGATTTTGCCTTCACTTTTGAAATGAAAAATGGCAAGATATTTCTGAAGAGGGTGGGTAGAAATGACGTGGAATTGGAGCGCGAATCGGACAATATATTTCACCAGAAATTCGATCCTGCTTTCAAACAGGAATTCACAAAAAACGTATCCGGGAACCAGGTGGTCACAGCCTATTACACCAGTCACGCTCCTTACAGTCTTACCAAAACGAAAGACCTGAACATAAACTTCAACTATCAACAATTCAATGGAAAATGGGAAAACTCAGAAACCGATGTTGTGATTGAATTGAACCACCTCTCCGATAAGGACTTTGAAGTTAAATTTGGTAATAATGAACCCACCAAAGGCTTGCTGGTGTCGCCCAATAAAATGCTGGTAGATTTTTATAGCCTTACGTTGTCAAAAGATGCTATTTATTTGAACGGAGATCGTATCAAAAAGGTCAGATTCAAGAGGATGTAAATTTGAAATTTGAAATTTGAGAATTGAGAATTGAAATTTTGGGACTTGAAATATGTTGAGGCGTATTTTTAGATTTCCCCACAATTCTCATCCTCTTTTATGCTGTAAACACGATTAATTTGTGCGTAAAATATTTAAAGCATTTGTTTCTTAAAATGGAGAAAGCATTTATTTTGCCGCAAATTTTAAAAAAGGGGAAAACCATATGGATTACAAAAAGAAAATTGAACTCGCAGAACGCGTTGTTGCAGAACTTCAGGGGGCTTAAACCAGCGATCAAATCAAGTCAGATTTAAGAAGTGAAGGATTGTTTGAAAGAGATATTGACAACATTTTTGCCAGTGCCAGAAATATGCTGGGAGATACTTATTTACCAATAATCAGAAGATTATTAATTGAAGGTGTAGATTTAGCCGGTGCGGAAGAATTACAAGCACTTGATAAGTCAACCATTGCGACCTTAGCAGAAAGGGAGCTTCAAAAATTGACATTGGAGGAAAGAAGGAAAATTATCAGAATGCAAAAAGAAAACATTTCTTCTGAAGAAATCCTCAAGCAAGTAGATACAAGATTTTTATCTATAGATCTGGCTCGGGAGCAATTGGCGAATGCTCAAATAACCAACGAACAGAACAGTGCGATTGGACGAACTACGAGCATTGTCATTGGAGTAATACTCTTAATTGCAACAGGTGTAATAGTTGTTTTTTCAGGTAGATTGTTCTATATTTTACCTGTGATAGGTCTGGGCCTAATTATCAAAGGATTGACAACTCAAAGGGCAGCTTACGAAGACTAAAGCCAATTCAATAAGTTTATTTTTAATTGCCCAAACTTAGCTGCTTCCATCGCTTAACAATTACATACTTTTTTGATTTGTCATCATACTTTGACGGCCATAAAAGTGTGAACATAATCTCCTTTGTATCCATGAATAGTGAACTGTGATCAACAACTCATCGCAAGACACAATAAACACATTATACTAAAAACCTGGCCCTGGAATACCTCAACTTAATATCGCTCTTATATCAATAAGTGTAAGGTGCATCACTTGTTTATAAGTATACACAAAGACAATAAAATAGCTTTTATTATATCTAAAACGATCGATACTTGGCTTCTAAAAATTGATTGGCCTCGTCTTCATCAAAGCTTGCAGTTTTGCTATTCCAATGCAGGGTCTTATTGGGGAATCTTCCTGCAATGACACCCAAAAGTATGGTTTCCGTTAGGCGAGATGCGTAAGAAAAAGGTGCTGAACATTCTCCCTTACCCAGGCATGCGTCAACAAATTGATGATAATGTTTAGGTCCTTCTTTATTATAATCTCTGATGGGTTGACCCAATTGGTGTAATTTGGATAACTCTTCTATTTGAGCAGAAATATCCACATACTTCTTTTTGACAATTTTCTTTGGAAGCTGCATGAAATGTGGCAACAACAGTCTGCCTTCTTCACCAATAAACATTGCTCCCTGCTCCGGCAATTGCCCTTCTGCCGCCACACCCGCATCTAGAGAAATACCTTTATCACCCGAAGATTTTTTTGATTTTGACTTTCTTTTTTTCCAACCGGGAAGTCTCAGATCTTTGTGATCTTCCGGCATCCCTACACCATCGTGCCAAATCCAGGTCAGCTTCTCTGTTGTGTATGCTGTTCCTGGAAACTCATAAGTCACCTTATTGTTTTCAGGAAATCCAAAATCACTGGTTGCACGGCATTCATTTTTAATCGTCAAAGGCACATCCAGGGCCAATGCGTTGTATGGAGTATCGAAAATGTGCACACCCATATCTCCCAGTGTACCACAACCATAATCCATCACTTTCCGCCAATTTGTTGGATGGTAGTAACCTTGTTTAAATGGCCGCGCATTTGAAGTTCCCAACCACAGATCCCAATTTAAACTGTCGGGTACAGGATCTGCACCTTCAGGCGCCTGACCATCATACCCCCAATTCTTTGGAGACCAGGCATGTACTGTATGCACTTTGCCAATGATGCCGGATTGGATGAGCAATGTGGCAAGCTTGTAATCGTAAAAGGAATGGACCTGAATGCCCATCTGAGTGATCAGTTTCTTTGAGTTGGCCATTTGATTCATGGCTCTGGATTCGGCTACATAATGTGTCAAAGGCTTTTGGCAATAAACAGCTTTATCCATTTCCATGGCCATAAGAGATGCCGGAGCATGAGTGTGATCCGGGGTAGATACAATTACTGCGTCTATCTCATTTCTAAGTGTCTTCAACATTACCCTGTAATCAGCAAATGTTTTGGCATTTGGAAACAATTTATGCGCGGCATCCAGGTATTTGCTGTCTACATCACAAAGTGCAACAACTTCCACCGATGGATGAGAACTTATGGCCAGGAGGTCTTCCTTGCCCATATTTCCTACACCAATATGCGCAGTCCTGAGTTTATCAGGCAGCGAGAAGCCAGATATTGATGGGGATAAAGCAACACCCAAGGCACCGAGACTGCCAATTTTTAAAAATTTCCTCTTATCCATTTTCTGATCACTACAGTTTTTTTATTTTAATATTTCTAAACCAAATGGGGCTCGCATGGTCTTGCAGGCCTATGTACCCTGTCTTATACTTACCATAGTCCGGGGCTTGATCCCACTTTCCTGAATTCTTCTTTTTTTTCCAATCTTCAGACCAGGGAACAAATTCCAACAACTTTTTACCATTGAGCCAGTGTTCTACTTTTTCTGAAGTGAACACAATTTTGGATGAATTCCATTCACCGACGGGATGTAGAATTTTTTGCTCAGGGTCAGCAATGTGCATGGCATAATCTGCCCCGGTTTTTTGCCAATCTTGCAATTCTTCCGGGTGCTCCACCCCAAATTGGGAATTATAACTCGTGAGGTCGTGTAACTTGGCATAATTTTCATCATCAATCAGTTGGTATTCAGGAGAAACTTCAGGAGGGCTGGAATATCCTTCTTTCAGGTGATAGAATATACCACTATTGCCACCTTTTGGCAACTTCCATTCCACATAAAGTTCGAAATTGTCAAACTCCTCTGCACCATAAATGATGTCTTTACCTCCCTTATAATTTTGCTCCAAACCCAACTCAGTGTCGAATGTTAAAGTACCATCTTTGATCGTCCAACCTGGAGGAAGGGAATCCCCGTTGTATGCCCTCCATCCAGCCGTCGAAGAACCGTCAAACAGGTAAATCCATCCATCAAGGGCTGCTTTATCCATGTCCGCTGTGGAATGATGCGTAGTTTTGCAGGCATTCAAGCAAACGGCAAGTATTATGAGCAAAGACCATTTTATCATTTATTATCTCTTAAATTAATAGGTCAGAAGAAAAATATCGTATGCACAAGATGAATGCGTTAAATTAGCAGAGCCAACCTGAATAATCATCTCGCACATGATCATTCAAAACGCATTCATCAAAGGCGAAAGCCTTATAGCTGCAATTTTATCAAAAATGTCTGGAATAGGCATTGTTCAAAGAAGATTTATTTCAAACATCCTGATGTTGGTATTGAGTATCCGCGGGAGAATAAATTTTTTGCAACTTGAGCGGTATGGTACAATGAGTGAAAGAAGCTATAGAGATCATTGCAGTAATGAATTGATAATAGGCTTTGATCGCAGCTATATTACCAAAACGGGCAAATGCACACCGGGTATTGGATATTTCTTTTCTGGGTGCAGTGGTAAATATGTGCGAGGTCTTGAAATAGGTTGTTATAGAGTAATAGATGTGAAGCAACATACTGCATATCATCTGTATGCTAAGCAATCAAAACCAACAGGTAAGCATCAAAAAGCAGAAAAGTTGATGGACCCACATATATACTTATTGGAAAATGGATTGTCCATTTTAATTATGCAGACAAAAATTTAAAGATCAAGGCAGAAAACGCAGTCGGAGTGGTGCCTCCGACGAGGCTTTCAAACGCAGAGCTTTGAATTTTTGGCAATAATTATTTGGACAAATCTATTTCTGATAAGTATAAGTCAACTAAATGAATTGGGGGCTAAGTTAAGAGCAATCACACCTATTTTGGTGGCAGATGCATTTTTTAGTAAGTATGAATACGTCAATGCTGTAGAAGAACAAGGAATGGAGTTTATATCCAGATTTAGATCAGATGCCAACTTGAGGTATCTTCATAATGGCCCACAAAAAGCACGTCGAGGACGTAAAAAGCAATATGCTGGCAAGGTGAATACGAAAAAAATATATAAAAGAAGGGCGAAGCTAATACATGAAGATTCCGAAATGAGGGTATATACACTAATTGTCAATGCCATCAACTTGAAAATGAATATTCGTCTGGCTTATGTTGAATACCTGAATAGCAAAGGCTAAGTGACGACGACCATGATGTACTTTTCAACCAACACACAAAGGGATGGAATGGAAATTGTGAAATACTACAAGGCTAGGTTCCAAATGGAGTATAATTTTAGAGATGTCAAACAATTTACTGGATTACTAAACTGCCAAGCAAGGTCTGAGGAAAAGTTGAATTTTCATTTTATTTGCACATTAACTGCCATTGATATAGGGAAGGCAATAGCCAGAAGTGGACTGAATCGAAGCAGTACGTTGTCTATCTCCATTAAAAATATAAAAACTGAGCTCTCAAACTATTTAACGCTCACTTTATTTTTATCAAAGTTCGGAATTGACCGAATTGACCCTAACATGAAAAAAAACACAGAATGCATCAATCAAATTCTACAATTTGGCAAAATTGCAGCGTAAATCTCTTCTAAACTATTGCGATTAGGACCTTGAAGTTAAATTTGATAATAATGAACCCCCCCAAAGGCTTACTGGAATCCTTGCAACCTTTGTTAGGATATAATAAAGTATGTATTACTCACCAATTGAATCACCGCAGCGATAGAAGAACCATAAAAAAGACTAACAGCTAATGGCTGAGCCTCACATAACTACTTTGGAGTTTAACAAATTGGTAAATATTTATTGACCCATAGAACGGTAAATTCAAATTGATAACCCAAGGCTATTCATCGCAACATTTAATTATCTCTTGCCATCACGATTAAACTATAATCACTTCAACGCCTGAATCTTGCAGACGCTTTTTATCATCTAAAAGAATATTGTTGTCAGTAATAACTTTGTGAATTCGGGAAGGATTACAAATGAAAGCAAAACTTCTTTTACTAAACTTGCTTGAATCGGTAAGGACAATTACTTCCTGCGATATTTCTATCATTATTTCATTGAGACGAGCCTCTTCGATATTGGGTGTATAAATGCCCTGACGCGTATCAAATCCATCTACGCCAAGAAAAACCTTATCAACGTTGAAATTCAAAAGGCTCTTTTCTGCTAATGGTCCGACCAGGGATAAAGAATTCTTACGAAGATAACCACCGGGAATGATCAGATTGATCTGCGGAGCTGCCCCTAATAAGTTGGCAATATTCAAGGCATTTGTGATAACGGTAAGATCATTGAGGTCAGGAAGATTTTTAGCCAATTCTCCTGTTGTTGATCCGGAGTCGATAATGACAGTATCTGATTCCAGAACCAATTGTGCCGCTTTTTTACCAATCTTTATTTTTTCTTTGAGGTTAATTTTGCTTTTTTCACCCAATCTTTGGTCGTTAGCCACATTTGCTTCCAGTTTTAATGCCCCACCTCTAGCGCGAATAAGTACTTTCTTTTGTTCGAGCTGATCGAGATCATTTCTTATTGTAACTTCACTAACTTCAAATTTATCGCTTAGTTCAGATACTGATACTTCGCCTTTTTCTGAAAGCATTTCCAGAATTACTTTCCTTCTTACAACAGTAGACTCTCTTTTTTGTGCCATTACACAGCTGCTTTAGAAGACAATGTTAGGCAATTAGTACTTGAATTGCAACATCAAAAATTCTTTTTTAACAAATATGTAGTCCAATAAAGCTTTCAAAGCATAGAAAAAATTTGTTTTAATAGATCTTTTGCCTCAATTGGATATGAATGTATTTAAAAAGAAATTTAAAGTAAGTTTAAAAATTACGAAAGCTTTCATAATATTGACAGTATGTGAAAAATTTGTTTTGAAAATCAAAAATCAGTTGAGAAATTTTATGGTTTTTCGAATTAACTTTCTGGCAATCGCCACAATTGCTTTATATTTTTTGAATGAAGAAATAAGAATCAAAAATTAAAGTAACTGGACATAAGAGAGAGCAATTGATTCTGGATGTAACTGTACATGAAGAGATGCTGGGAAAGTGCCGACCTGCCAATATATCGACATCGACGTAGAATGCAGTTTTTTTAAAATCTTATAGATTTTGCATTTTCCAGACCTGAGGATATAGGGAGGCGGACGATGATAGAGATATTGAATATACTCAGGAATTGAACCTTCAAAATTTTAGCATTTTGTTGAATGGAAACCAGATCAGATAAGGGGGGGGGCACATAATAAAGAAAGAGAAAAATTACATTTGGGCGGAAAGTGAAAAGCCTTTATGCTCATGCATGATGGCATTGTCCTTCCAACTAATGGAGGCCCAATTCACAAACCATGGTCATCACTGATTTGATAGGAGGCAGAGCAAGTACACATCATAATACATTGGAAAGTCCTTTCAATCATAAGTAATCGCCTATCATTGAAAATTATCAAATGTCTTGATGAATATATGGATCAGAATAAAAAAGCATTAAGGATATGCAATACACAAAAATACCAATTCACACCACGGCTATTGATTGCTTGAAAACATTCCCACCCTTAAACTTGTGTAAACTACCCCAAATTACAATTCTCCATCTAAAGCAAAATGCCTCAATTGGGCAGCCATTTTTGATATCTTACTCCCAAGTGCTAAAGTTTTTCTCTTAAATTTTGCGAACTTGTACCTACAAAATTGCTTGTATATCTTATATTTAGATTACATTGCAATCTTTCGTATTCGGTAATAAAAAATTAAATAGAAATAAAAAGAAAGAAAAATTTGTAATTAAAACTTACTAAACCTTATCTTTGTATTACTGGTGTGCAAAAATGAATTGCATTGAAAAAATTGAAAGATTTTGTATGAGTTACCTAGGATATGAAATTGAGGAGTTGCTAGACATGGGTGCCATTCACACCTCAAGAGAGATATGTCAACAACCAGAACTTTGGATTGGGGTCTATGAATTATTAAAAAAATACGAACAGGAAATTGCATCGTTTGTAGGTGAGGCTTATCAGGAATGTGACCGAATTATACTTACAGGAGCAGGCAGCAGTGCATTCATTGGTGCCACAGTAAGAAGTCATTTTCAAGTAAATAGTGGAAAACTTGCGGAGGCTATAGCTACCACAGATTTGGTCAGCAATCCAAGAACTTACTTTACCAGGAAACATGCCACTCTTCTGATCTCTTTTGCGCGTTCAGGTAATAGCCCGGAAAGTTTAGCTGCTGTAAAATTGGCTGACGAACTTTGTGATCAGTGCACACACCTTATCATTACATGTAATAAAGATGGGGAACTGGCGAGGTATCAGACAAGGAGCAAAAAGTATGTATTTTGTCTTCCTGAGGAGGCAAATGACCAAAGTCTTGCCATGACGAGTAGCTTTACAGGAATGGTTGTAGCTGGAATTTGCGTGAGTAAAATGTCACAAATCAACGAACTTGCTCAGCCACTCACACAGGCAATTGAAGCTGGGCAAAAATTTATAAATGAGCAACTTTTGATGGTTAAAAAGATGGCTGAACTCCCATTTAATCGAATTGTATTTCTTGGGTCCGGGGACAATTATGGCATAGCAAAGGAGGCTGCATTAAAATTACTTGAGCTCACCGATGGGGTAGTGATGTCGGCTTATGATTCTTTCCTTGGCTTCAGACATGGACCTAAGTCAATGATAACCGACCAGACTTTAATGGTGTATTTTGTGTCACCACCTGATGAACATGCTTATCAATACGAACGCGATCTCATTAATTCCATAAAGCTTGGTACAAGACCATTGGCTGAAGTAACTGTTTCTGAATATACCAAAATAGACATTACTGGAACAGATCAAATCATTTTTACATCAAGCCCTTTACTGTCGAAAAGTGGATTTTTGAGTGTTCTATATATCCTGGTTGCTCAGACCCTTGGGGTCTATAAATCAATATCTCTGAGCATCAAGCCAGATATTCCTTCCAGGAATAATGATATTTCTCGAATAGTAGAAGGAGTGACCATTTATGAATTGTTTGCTTAAAACAGAGAACTTGTTCTGTTTAATCTTTTGCCCATGAATTCAAAAACTGTAGCAGTAATTGGTGAATTAAACGTCGACATTATTCTGGATCACTTGATTGGGCTTCCTGAGGTGGGTAAAGAAAAACTTGCAGGAAGCATGGAGCTGGTCTTAGGAAGTAGCGCCGCTATCTTTGCCTCTAACTTATCAAAGCTAGGTGTGAAAACACATTTCATTGGCAAATTGGGCCATGATCTCTATGGAGATTATATCATTGAAGCTTTAACTGACCGTGGGATAAATGTTGAAAGGGTCGTCGTAGATCAGGTACAGAAAACTGGTGCAACCATTGTTTTGAATTATGGACAGGACCGTGCAAATATAACATTTGCCGGGGCTATGCACGATTTGACCATTAAAGACATTCACTTTGAGACCTTGGCTAATGTTGATCATATTCACATAAGCTCAATTTTTATGCTACCTGGTATAAAGAAAGACTTAGTAGCCATTTTAAAAAAATTGAAGGACATGGGAAAAACTATATCTCTCGACCCCCAGTGGGATCCATTAGAGCAATGGGACCTACCATTGCATGAAGTTTTACCCCTCATAGACGTCTTCCTGCCCAATAAATCAGAATGGATGAATCTAACACAAAGCCCCACTTTTGAAATTGCGCTTGATGCATTAAAATCATTTACGCAAAACAAGATTGTGATCAAAAATGGTGAACAGGGAGCATATTTGTGGTCGGGCAAAGTATTGACCCTTGAAGATTCGTACCAAAACACATACTTTATTGATGCTATTGGGGCCGGAGATTCATTTGACGCTGGCTTTATAAAGACTTTTGTTTCAGGAGACAGCGATCAGACTTGTTTGAATTTTGCCTGTATAACCGGTGCAATAAACACCATGTGCAGAGGGGGTACTTCTGCATTTGATCAATTCAATTCCAATATGGAAAAATTATTAATAATGAATCAGTCAAGATATGAAGGGTAATCTGACCAATATACTCCAAACCGTTTCAAATGATGGTAAGACAATGCTTGCCGCAAACTTTTATAACTATGAAACGCTTTCTGGGATTATGCAGGCTGCTGAAGAGAAACAATGCGATATCATCTTGCAGGCTTCAGAGAGTACGATCAGATATCTCGGTGTTGATCTAACAGCTTCTCTTGCAAAAACTGAATCCCGAAAATATAGCGTAAACAGCTGGTTACATTTGGATCATGGGGGGTCAATAGAAATGGTCAAAAAGTGTCTGGAGGCAGGTTTTGATTCCGTTATGATTGATGGAAGTGACAAACCGTTGGAAGAAAACATCAATATTACAGGAGAAGCGGTAAGGCTGGCTCACAATTTTGGAGCAAACGTTGAAGCAGAATTGGGGTACATTGCAAAATTGGGGCAAAGCCAACATAAAGGCATGTATACCCAAGCCGAGGAAGCAGCTTACTTCGTTGATTCCACAGGGGTCAATGCTTTGGCAGTCGCAGTGGGTACAGCACATGGTTTTTATGAAGAAGAGCCAGAACTCCAGATTGACCTTATTAAAAAAATTCATAATCTTGTTCCTGCTGCATTAGTGTTGCATGGTGCATCAGGAGTGCCATCAGATCAGCTAAGGGCTGCGTGTCTTGCGGGAATTGCTAAGGTCAATGTGGCTACTGATTCCAAAAATGTCTTCATGAAAACCCTAAAGAAAACCCTCGCTCAAACAGAGGAAATAGATTTAAGAATTGTCTTCCCTAAAGCTATAGCAGCTGTTAAAAGTATGATCATCGATAAGCTCAATATTATCCATGGGGAATTTGAAGTTTGAATGCGCCATTTTAAAGAAGGAGCTATTGTTGATATTGATAGGTCTCCTCCAATTCGTTGATATTTGGTCACAAAGTTCTACGATTACAGAGGAAAATGTACTGATACCTACCTACGAATATTCAGATCCGGATCCCCACCCAATTCTTGCCAGGAAGCCTTTTTTATATCCCTTTTTCACATATGATGGATATACAGATAAGGCTGTTATGAAGTCCTGGAAAGTAATCACAATGGAGAACGAATACATTAAAGTATTTGTACTGCCAGAAATAGGAGGAAAGGTTTGGGGTGCAGTAGATAAAAAAACAGGAAAGGAGTTCTTGTATAAGAACAACGTTGTAAAATTTAGAAATATAGCACTTCGAGGGCCATGGACATCCGGTGGGATTGAGTTTAATTTTGGTATAATTGGCCATCATCCTTCAACTGCCAGTCCGGTAGATTATCGAATTGGTAAAGGAGATGATGGTTCTGTTAGTTGTTTTGTCGGAAATATTGATTGGCCATCCGGCACCAAGTGGACAGTAGAAATCAAATTGCCTGCTTCCAGGGCTTGTTTTGAGACCACCGTAAGCTGGGCTAACAATGGCAACTTTTTTGAAAACCAGTATCATTATATTACGGGAGCGGCAGTTGTCAAAAATGATTTGCATTTTCTTTATCCTGGAAAGCAGGTTTTGGAGCATGGTGGAGTTTTGAATGATTGGCCTCATTATATGGGCCCAACAGATTTGTCCTACTATAGAAATGACACATTTGGCTCTCATATCTCTGTACATGCTGTAGGGACTGATCAGGAGTATATGGCCGGATACTACGAGAATGAGAACTTTGGATTTGGGCACTGGGCGCCATATCACGCTGTTCCCGGGAAGAAGTTATGGTTATGGAGTACTGCACGAGATGGTGGCATTTGGGAAGATCTACTAACGGATGGGCATGGTCAATATCTCGAATATCAGGCCGGACGGTCACTTAATCAATATAGTTATAATGCCTTCAAAAGCCCTCTAAGAGAATTGCCTTTTTCTCCGGGTGAACGAAATCGATGGACCAATATTTGGTTTCCATTCACAGACTTGCAAAATATAACAAGTGCTTCCTTTTATGGATTAATGGATGTGGTCCGTAAAGAAGATACAGTTGAAGTGAAGGTTTTAACATTTGGGAAAGAAACCGCTAATATCAGTATAGAAAGTATTGACGGGGAAGTGCTGCATCGGGACACAATAGAACTGAACCCAGCAAAGGCGCTGTCTAGAAAATACTTGGTTAGAAGGGATGTGAACATTATCGTGCGTTTAGATGAGCTAGGACTACAATGGTCAGAAGTATCAACGAATTCTTTGAAAAGGCCACTTGTAAGGACGATTCCAGTTGACGTAAATAGCTTATCTTTTCACCTACAGGAAGGTCAGGAATTAAAAATAGGGAGAAAATATGAACTGGCAGAAGAAGAATTCAAAAAAAGTATTGCTCTGGATTCGGCTTGTATTGAGGCATGGCAAAATCTGGCAGAGCTGGAATTAAGGAAATTCCTTCCGGTTAATGCTTTGCAATATGCCAATAAAGCATTGCAAATCAATACCTATGATCCAACTGCGAATTTTTACGCAGGCCTGGCATACCACCTCATTGGAGATGATATAAATGCATTGGAGTCCTTGGGGTGGGCAGCAAGATCTACTGCATTCAAGCCTGTTGCCATGACAAAGATGGCAGAAATTCTTTTCCAGAGAGGGGATATATCAGCAGCAGAAATTTGGGCTGAAAATTCATTAAAATATGATGCAGATGGAATCCTGGCTTTAAGGGTGCTTTACCTTACAAAACTTGTGAACGAAAATGAAAAGATAGCGCTTCTGGATAGAATGTTGTCCCTTGACCCACTTGACCACTTTGCCATTTTTGAGAAAAATCAATTGGGGCATATGGAAATCAGGCTTTCGGAGGTAGTGACCAACGAACTACCACATTTAACTTATCTCAATCTTGCTGCCTATTATCTTCGGTTAAATATGCATGCAAAGGCCTATGCTGTGCTAAACCTTGCACCCACTCATTGGTTGGTGGATTTATGGAAGGCATATATCACTAAGGATGCTTCTACATTGAACAGATTGGCGCAAATAACTCCCCTTTTGGTATTTCCATATCTTCAGGAAGATGGAGTAATGTTGGAATGGGCTATAGAACAAAATTCAAGCCCTGTTTTTAGATACCTTCTTGCTTTGCAAAGATGGTCATTGGGCAGACCAGCCGAAGCCCTTCAGATTTTAGAGACTTCTCAGCCTTTTGATTTCGCTCCTTATTATTTAACCAAAGCAATACTTAAAGAAAAAATAGAAGGAGTATTGGACTCAGCAGCATATGAGGACGGAATCAAGAAAAACATGGGAGATTGGCGTATCAGGCTAAGGTACTGTAATGCTTTAATCCAGAATGACCAGTACATTAAAGCAAGAGAAGTTGCAGAAATGGCACATGCTGAATTCCCTTCAATTGAAGAAATTTCGATGGTATTTGCTAAATCATTGCTCATAGACCACCAATACGAGCAGTGCATTATGGTCTTGAAACAAATGGATGTTTTGCCTTTTGAAGGGTCTATTCAAGGTAAGAAATTATGGGAGTCAGCACATTTATTCACGGCTTTAAATGCTATAAAAAAAGGAGATTCGGCAAAGGCCAAACAAATGATAGAGATTTCAATGCTTTGGCCGGAGAATCTGGGTGCAGGCAAACCATACACTCCGGATGTGCGGATTCAGGAATCTCTTCTGGCATATTTAATGAATAAAAATGGAGATAAGACATCTGCCATTGAAAAGGTAAAAAAGCTGACCCTTACTTCTCCAAATGATTATTATCTTCCAGATGCCAGGAATGATCTAATCAACTTGTTGATTCTTCGGCGGTTAGAAAACAACCTTTCACTCGATAGTTTGAAAGATAACATCATCAATACGCCAGGTTATTACAAAGACAAAATTGCTCAATGGGTTGTCAAAAGTTATAGCTCAGGTCACAAAAGAATGGAAAAACAAGACAATTTGGATCCAAAAGACTATCAAACAAATTTGCTCATTGAAACACTCCATACTTTGAATCATTTTAAATGGATAAAATAGGTGTCATACTTGCGTTACTTTTTTTGACCGTTTGTCAACAGTCATGCAAGAAAGATGTCTTATTTTCCAAACTCAGCTCAACGGACACAGGGGTAAAATTCTCAAATACAATAATTGAAGACGATACATGTAATATTATTCAAAACATCTACACATACAACGGAAGCGGAGTCGCTGTTGGAGATTTGAATGGAGACGGGTTTCCGGAAATATTTTTTGGCGCAAATCAGCAAGATAACGCACTTTACCTCAACAAAAGCGGCTTGAAGTTTGAGGAAATAACAAAAATATCCGGTGTCAGCAAAAAGTTGGGTGAGTGGACGATGGGGGTATGTTTCATTGATATCAATGAAGACGAGAAATTGGATATTTTTGTCTGCAATAGCTTTTGGAAGGATTCTTCTAGACGTAGAAATCAATTGTTTATTAACCAGGGTAATAATGCGGAGGGTATACCCTTATTTGTCAATCTGGCTAACGAGTATGGTCTTGATGGCGATCTATATTCAGATCATGCTCAGTTTTATGACTTTGATAACGACGGAGATCTCGATGTTTTTCTGGCAATAAATTCTAGTGACCGACGGTTTGAAAATACATTCATTCTGCCTGAGCAAGTATCATGGCAACCCAACCGAGATCGTCTTTTTGAAAACAAATTTGACAGTTTGCTTCAACACCCTGTATTCTATGATGTTTCAGATGAGAAGGGAATAAAACTTGGAGGGTTTACAAATGGAAGTGCAATATTGGATTTCAACCTGGATGGTTTCAAGGATATCTACGTTGCCAATGATTTTTTGAGCTGTGATCTATTGTATTTGAGCCAAGATAACATCACATATGAAAATGGTGTGCGACAAGCAGTTAGTCATCAATCTTTTTCATCAATGGGGATGGACATAGGTGACCTAAACAACGACTTATTACCAGATTTTATAGTGACGGAAATGTTGCCTTCAAACAATACGCGGAAAAAGACATTTCTCAATGGTAATAACTACACCTACAATATCAATACAGAAAAGTTTGATTATGAATACCAATATCTGAGGAACACGGTCCAGATCAATCAAGGAATGGGACCTGAGGGTGTGTATCAGTTCTCGGATCTTTCCTTTCTCACAGGCATGGACGCAACAGATTGGTCATGGGCGCCTCTGATAGCGGATTTTGATGCAGATGGCAACAATGACGTCTTCATCACCAATGGCTTTGTCCGTGATATCAATGACCACGACTGGATCAATTTTAAATCATCAATCCTGGCAGGGAATCTTTCCAGATTAGAACTGACTAAAACCATACCACAGGTAAAAATCCCAAATTTTATGTTCAGGAATAAAGGCTTGTTGCATTTTGAAAATGTAAGCAAAGCCTGGAATATCGATGACGCAGGTTTTTCAAATGGGGCGGTATATTGCGATCTTGACCTGGATGGAGACCTTGACCTGATAACCAATAATATCAATGACGAAGCTGGCATTTACCAGAATTCACTGTTTAATGGAAATCATGACCGTTCAGTCCATTTTGTAAAGGTTAAACTGTCTGATTTTAAGGGTAATAGGAAAGGCCTGGGTGCGGAGTTGTATTTATTCGCTGGAAAACACTGCCAATATACGTCTATAATGTCTACACGAGGGTATCTTTCAGGACCTGAGTCAGAAGCATATTTTGGCATTGGAAAACTTACAGAAGTCGATTCAATCATTATAGATTGGGGTGGAGGAGAAATCCTCAAATATGAAAATATCAGTATTGATTCCTGCAATTTACTTCTAAGAGAAAATGGCGTAAAAACCAACTATCCAGTAAGATGTCAAAAATTATTACGTACTTCTGATCAAAGTATTCAAAGTCTGGCCTATCCAAAAATGAGTGGAAGTAGCAACGATTTTGCTATTCAAAAAACCTTGCCTTATCAGTTACATAGTCAATCTCCACACATCGAAGTTGCTGATTTAGATCAAGATGGATTGGATGACTTAGTGCTTGCAAATTTGCCTATTGAATCCTGTTCAATATATTTTCAGGAGCAAACTGGAACATTTGTTCAAAAGAAACTTTTTGAGCAAAAAATTTCAGGCGAAAGTAAATTTATTTCTTCATCGAGGATCTTTGATGCAGATGGGGATGGCAAAGCTGATATATACCTGTCATGCGGGCATTACACTTCAGAGCAGGGAGAAGGTGATCTATTGTTGCTCAATAGAGGGGATCGCAAGTTCATCACTGCACAAGTGCTGACAAATGGAAAACGCATTTTGTCCAGCCTTTGCAGAGAACAGAACTTGAATGGCGACAACATGCCCGAATTGTTTGTAGCCAATAGGGTGAATGCCGGCTCATATCCAGAGGGCGGGGAACATCATTTGCTTTATTTTGAGAAGATAGAGAATGGAACAATTCAATACTTTGATTCTACGATGCTCATCAAAGACCTTAACCCACAACTGCAAATAACAGATGCATGTTGGGCAGATGCTGATGGAGACAATCGTATGGAATTGGTGATTACACCTCATTGGGCCAAACCCATAATGCTTGGCTATGAAGGACAATTATGGAGGGAAAGAAAAGAATTTATGCCCAAAAATCAGCAGGTAATGTCAGGTTTCTGGAATACAGTAACACCATTTGATTTTGATTTTGATGGAGATATAGACTTTTTCCTGGGTAACCTGGGTCAAAACACTAATTTTGGAAACAATGGCAAATTGCCACTTCTAGCCTACTATGCCGATTTTGACATGAATCAAAAGAAAGATTTTGTCTTAACTCACCACGACTATGACCAACATGGAATCAGAAAAGAATTTCCATATGCCAATAGCGATGATTTGATGCAATTGATGCCATCTATAAGAAAGAAATTCAACACATATGAAGCATTGGCAATGGCAGAGTGGAGCTCCTTTTTTGATGCTCAAACTTTAAAAAACGCGCGATATGGAGATGTAAACGAAGTACGTTCTGGTATTTTGAAAAATGAAGCGGAAAAGGGTTTTGAATTTGTACCTTTTGTTCAACAAGCTCAAGTATCTCCACTATATACTATTGTACCAATTGAGCTTAAGGCAGGGGAATTTTGGGTTTTTATACATGGCAATGATTTAGGTATGGAACTTTTACAGGGAAGAGCTGATGCGACAATGGGGCTTTGCCTGCAGTATGATGTCTCAACGAAGGAGTGGACGGAGGTGCCACCTTTCGAAAGTCATATTCAGTTAAAGGGGGAAGTGAGGAGCGCGCGAGTTATTGAAATTCTAGGTGTAAAAAAATTGATAGTTGCTGGTTCTGCTGGAAGGATCCATGTTTTCGATATTGAGCATAATTTTTAAAGAACTCAAAATGAGCAATCCAGGTGCATTGAATAAGAATAATATAATCATTCCAAGACGGTATTTTATCAGACAGTTGGGCGTAATTGCTGCATTACCACTTACAGATAAACTAGGAAAAGCTGTAGTAGAAGAAATAGGTGATGATAATATATCCCTTGGTTACACTGTGCCACAAATGAGTTATCATATATTTTCAAAGCATATCAACTGGATGAGTTTTAAAGAAATGGCTCAACTCGCTAAGCGAATTGGTTTTGATGGTATAGATCTTACGGTGCGCAAAGGCGGCCTGATCGAGCCTGAACATGTCAAAACCAATTTACCAATTGCTGTTGAAACCATACGTAAAGAAGGAATAGATGTAAAATGTTTGTCAACAGATTTAGGAGAGCAGGATGATCAACATACCAGTGATATGCTTTCGACAATGAAAGACCTTGAGATAACTCATTTCAGAATGAAAAATTTCCATTATCATGCCGAAGAAACTTATAAGCAAAGCCAAAAAAGAGTTTTCGAAAACTTCAAAAAACTTGCAAAACGAAATGAGAAGTACAAGATAATAGGCTCTTATCAAAACCATTCTAACTACAATGGTCCTGGAGTTGCAGTGCAACCCTACTTTGGGGCAAATCTTTTGGACGTCTATTTGATTTTGTCAGAGATTGAAAGTCCATATCTTGGGATGCAGTTTGATATAGATCATGCTACTGTGGAGGGTGCTTACTCATGGAAATGGGCATTTGATTTGATCCATCCCTATCTAACATCTTTACATATCAAAGACCATACTTTCATCAAAGGTGTAAATGGTCTGGAATGCCCTCAAGTACCCATTGGCACAGGGCTCGTTGACTATGAGGGTTTCGCGGACTCAGTAAAAAAGTTTCAATTGAAGGTTCCAGTTACTTTTTATTATGGTTATGATATTGGAAACAAAGAACTAGGCTTAGATGAGGCAGCAATGTTTCGGGATTTGAATTTTCTTAAATCTATTTTAGGGGCATAAGTCTGGAAAAATACAAAGGATAGACTCAATGGCCGTTCCTTTGTATCTCATCATGGTTGTCAAAGACCAATTTCTAACTTGTTTTTTTACAAATTGTTGTTTTTGTTTAAAGTAGTTCAGCGGAAAAAGCATCCACATAAAGCGTACAATCGTGGTGTTTTCTGATGTAAGTCGAAGGAAACCATGGATCAATGGCTTTGTTGACAGTATCAGATACCGGCAGTGCTTTTCGTGCATCAGGTATTGAAGCGATGATTTTAGCAGTTTTAAGCATGTGTCTTACAGACATACTTATAGCATGCGTTGGTACCTCATCCAGGTCATTAAACCAACCTTCACCAACTTGCTGCATTCTACATTTGTCATCCAGAGCAACCTTAATAAATGGAGACTCAGTCTCGAAATCCGCAGGAGGGTCGTTGAAGGCAATATGGCCATTTTCTCCAATGCCGATTAGGGAGAGATCGATTTTGTGTTTGGAAATTTCCTCATTCAGGAACTCTATTTCAGCGTCGGCATCTTCAAACCCATTGATGAGGTGTGTTTTTTTCAAAGGGCTCACATGGTCAAGAAATCTCTCAGTGAGAAACTTTCTAAAACTCGCTTTATGGTCACCTGGTATACCAATATATTCATCCAGGTGAAACATGACCACCTTTGACCAATCTATGCGGGTGTCTGCGATCATATATTTTAAAGTGGCGTATTGTGCGGTGCCTGTTGCCATCACTATATTGGCCTGTCCTCTTTCCTGGATGGCAGCGAGGATGGTGCTTATTGCTGCTTCACCTGCCATCCTTCCCAATTCTTCCTGCGTTTCACATCGAATGACGTTGAATGAAATTTTCTTTATCATAAGTACAATTTTAGTATTAGTTAATCAGATCCTTTATAGCAAACCATGTTGTAAACAATGAAAAGATCAAGACTGCCAAAAGGGCAACATTCATGACAGGGCCAATCTTATGGTGTTTCATTGTTTTGTTGTCATTTATGATCAGTATGATAGGTATGACAACTGCGGGCAATATACATGCCTGGAAAGCTTGTGAAAATATCATCAATGCTGGTGGCCTTTGATTTAGTACTACTGATCCGAATGCAAAAACAAAAGCAATAAGAATCATCATTCTGGAAATAGGAGAATGGAGGTCCCGTTTTATACCTTTATAATCTGACCATAACCATGGAGCGATCAGCACTATCGGAAAAACTGTCGATAAGCCAGCACTCGCAACTCCAAAGATGAGAATAATTGCACCCATCGTGCCACCAAGTGGTTTGAATAGGTGGATGAGATCAAGTGTGGAATCTACCCTCTGGTGCATCAGGTATAATGTACCAGCAGACACAGCCATAATCAAACCACTCAGCAAAAACATCATGATTGAAGAGACCAAAGCATCTCTCTTTTCAGTTTTCAATTGTGAGATGTTCCATCCCTTTTCGAGTAAGACTGTGCTCCTCATGATAAATACCGCTGCAGAGCATGTGGTTCCGGCAATGGCTGCAATCAGACCAGGCGAAGCTCCTTCCATGCCCAATTGTGGTATGAACCCCTGAATGATTTCTTCCGACGGTGGAGACACCAAAAGAAAAACAATGCTGAAGGACAAGCCCATAATGATAACAAAAAAAGTAAGCAATTTTTCGAAACCAGAATACTTGCCTTTCATAATGAAGTAGTAAAAAATGATGGAGATCAGAAGTATAATCAACCATTTTGGTGGAGCAACACCTGCGATCATTATTAAGGCTTCTGCTATCAAATCGGACACAATGCCCATTATGCCCATTAGCGCAAGCAACTCACCAATGATCAATGCAATCAAAATATACAGTGAAATAAGCCACCCGTATTTCCATCGATCTCTGAAAAGGGTTAGAGCTGATTTACCAGATACCAGAGTGGTCTTTCCATAAGCGATCATCAGGATATAGGTAAAAATGCATGATAGTGCGAGTACCCAAAGGAACCTCATACTATGTATAGCACCTGTTTGTGCCATTGTTGTTACCGAACCGGTACCTATATTATATCCAATCAGAAACAATCCGGGACCAATGGCAGCGAGCCATTTTACAATACTTGCTTTTGTCTTATTCATAATTAAAACGAAATTAAACAAAAGATAAAATATTTCGAAAAAATCAATTATATATTTCATAAACTTATGAAATGCTTTTATATTAGCTTTTGCATTAATCTACTACTATTGGTGAAAGCATTACTTAATCTTGTATTTATCCTAACAGTTTTTACTACCTGTAATAACTCCGAAGAGCTGGATGCAAATCCGTCATCAGATTGGGAAATAATTGGGCCAGGAGGTGGAGGTGCTACATATATTCCTACTTTTTCCTACTCCAATTCAGATCATCTTATGCTGCGTTGTGACATGACCGGCAATTATCTTTCAACCAATGGTGGAAAATCATTCAGCATTAAAAATTTTATTGGTGGGGCTTCAAGTTTTGCTTTCAGCCCACTTGATGCTTCGGTCATTTACGCTGGAGGAAAATTGCTATATAAGTCATCTGATTTTGGAAAAAGCTGGAATGTATTACAAGGAAATGGTGAAGGAAAAATGCTTGTCTCTTATCGTGGTGATCATGCCGATACACAAGTCAGTGTTGATGGTGGTGATAGAACAGATGATATTTTGAAGCAGGAGATAACATGTATTGTCCAAAACCCTACAGACCCATTAAAAATATACACTGCCAGACCTAACTATCTAAGCTTTTCTGATGATAGCGGGAAGACATGGAGACATCTTGCTTTAGAGCACAGTTTGAGACATTTGACGTTTTATGGGAATAAACTCTATGTTCTCACAAGCCATGAATCCTATACCTTCGATGAAGCTGGCTTTCGCTTAACTGAGCAAAAGATGTATCCAGAACCAATGAAACACAGCTATAACTTTGCCACAGGTAAAACCAAAGAAGGTAACCAAGCGGTTTGGTATGCACTCCATCACCTAGAAAACAAACCCAACGAGTTTGAAAACCTCCATAGCCAAATATGGATATCCCTTGATCTTGGCTCCACCTGGCAAATTTTACAAGATGATTTATTACAAAATAAAGAGGCAGGCGAGCTCCCCAGCTTTATGAAAATCGCATGCGCAGAGTATGACGCAGAAAAGATTTATGTGATTTGCAACTACTATCCCGAAAGTGAAAATGGTACAAAAAAGATTTGGTATGGTGCAATGAAATCAGTAGATGCCGGCAGGAACTTTGAATGGGTTTGGCAAGGTGGCGGTGGTAGCGGGCAATATGGAGTATTTGATGCCTTAGATGCTCAAAACCTTAACGATGCTTGGGTTCATAAGGCTTTTGGTGGTGAATTTATCTTTCTCATTGATGTAGGAGTCAGTCCACATAATGGAGATCTGGCCATAGTCACCGACTGGTATCGGTCTATGAAAACTGAGGATGGCGGTAAAAATTGGACTTCGTTATACAGTGTTGGTAAAAATGGAAGCTTTTCTACTACAGGCCTTGATGTTACAACGGCTTACGGTGTGCATTTTGACCCATGTGATCCCAAACATATTGCCATTAGTTATACCGATATTGGTTTTCACCATTCTTTTGATGGAGGCAAGTCTTGGGCTCGCAGCACACAGGGAGTGCCAACACCATGGATAAATACGTGCTATTGGGTCGTTTTTGATCCAAAAGTTGAAGGGAAATTATGGTCTGTTTGGTCTGGCCTTCATGATTTGCCAAGAGGGAAGATGACACGTAACCTTAACTGGTATAAGGATAGTTATGCGGATGGCGGAGTTTGTTCTTCCATTGACGGAGGTCGTACCTGGCTTGCAGATACTACAGGTATTGGTATGCACGCTCTGGCTACCTCCATAGTCCTTGATCAAAAATCTTCCCCGGGAAAAAGGACATTATACGTCGCAACTTATAATAAAGGAGTATTTAAATCTACTGATGATGGTAAAACCTGGCAAGTTAAAAACGAAGGAATAGGTGAAAATAATGCAGCGTTTGAACTCACTATTTCGCCAAACGGAACATTGTTTTTGGTTGTTTCAGCAAGACCATCTCATGGCAATACCAGAGAAGGAAGACAAGCTTTGTCAGGAGCACTATATCGTTCCATAGATGGGGCAGAACATTGGGAACTTCTGAATATTGGAGAAGGATTTGCTTTTCCGAATGGTGTAGAAGTAAATCCTACATCTCCCAATGAAATTTATCTGGCATCGTGGTCCGATATTCAGCTTTCAGACTTGTTGGGAAAAAAAGCTGCCGAAGAAGCAGGAGGTAACAGATGGATAGAGACTAAAGGAGGAATCCTATTTTCTGAAGACAATGGAGATACCTGGAGAAGAATTTTTTCCGAAGATGCTTACGTATACGATGTGACTTTTTCTTCACAGCCGGAAAAAGTGATTTATTGCAACACTTTTAATCAAGGGGCTTTTATGAGCAATAACAATGGGGAAAGTTGGTCTAAGCTCAAGGGCTATGATTTTCATTGGGGGCATAGAGTCATTCCGGACCCATATAAAAGTAATCATGTTTATTTAACCACATTCGGTGCCTCGGTGTGGCACGGCAAAGCACTTCCCGAAAACTAAACAACTATAACAATGAAGGTCATAAAATTTTTGTTTTCCTTGATATTTATCCTTATGGGTGAGGCTTCGGTCGCGCAATATGATTTTAGTAAATTCACAATCAATGAAGAAAGACCTAGAATTTGGATTGACAAGGACAAAAAAGCCTGGTTAAAGCAGAAGTTTGAACGCTCGAGCACAGATGATGTTTTCCGGGCTACAGGTAAATCTGTTGTGGGTTATTCCCTTGCTTATGTGATTACAGGAAATGAAGAAATTGGTCAAAAAGCCATAGATATAATTCTGGGATCACGCGAAGAAAAGGGGTCAAGATTTTATGATAAGGATACCAAGGAAGGAAGGAGTAAGGCAAGGTCAATACAGGCTCCACTGGCGGATTTGGCCATTTGCTATGATTACTGCCTGGATCTGCTAACACCAGAGGAGAAAAAGGCAATGGAAGAAGCCATGCTCGCCGATATGAAAAAGAGGATAGATTTTAGAAGATCTTGGCGGTCATTTCACAATAGTCTTTATGCTTCTGCCTGGCCAGTTACTGCAGCAACCATAGCACTCATGGGAGAGGTTGATTTTGCAAAAAAGGCATGGGATTTTCTTTTACCTGAGCTCGAAGATGCAATGAAAACATTTGAGCTCTTTCCCGACGGAGAGTGGTGTGAAGGATTTGACTACAATCGCCACTCTACTTACCACATGTTACGCATTCTCCTTGCCATTAAATCTGCGTCCGGTATTGACCTGATTAGTAGTTCTGAGCATATGAAAAATACAGGAAAGTATATACTCTATTCCACCAAGCCCAACGGACTTGCCCTTCCTGGAGATGACAATGACTGGCCTTATATCGGAGACTGGGAACACGTAGCTTTACTCATGCTCAATGAAATATTCAAAGACCCGTATAACCAGTATTATATCAACAATTGCCCTTTTGAAAGATTCAAACTCGAAGATCAAAGTAGATATGCTGCTGCCTTATGGTATGACCCAAATATTAAAGAGCGCCCACTTTCTGACTTGCCTCTCAGTCGGTTGTTTAAAGGGAAAGGCCTGCTTATTGGTCGCAGCTCTTGGGAGTTTGACCATGCAGGCAAAACATCACAAGCTACTTGGTTTTCTTACCATTGTGGAGACTATTGGGGAGATCATGTACACAATGATATCAACCATATTGAGATCTATCACAAAGGTTCTTTGGCTCTTGATGCAGGCAGGTATGATGACGACTGGGGCATAGAGGTAGATCAGGATTCCTCAAAAATCAGACAATCACAATTTTTTAATTATTACAGGAGAACCATTGCCCATAATACCCTGCTGGTCAAAGATCCAAATGAATATATATCGCAAAACCTCATTAATGATGGTGGTCAAAAAAACCTGCTTCGACCTACGGGTTACCTGAGTTATCGCAATGTCCCTGAAGATTATGAGCAAGGCAATTTTCCATCAGAAGAAGGGCTGGCACTTTATGACTATATAAATAATTTGGGAAGATGGGAAACGGGTGATGTGAAAGCATTTGAAGCAACAAATGATTTTATATACATAGCCGGGGATGGTACAACTGCCTATAGCCAGAATAAATTGGATAAGTACGTGAGAAAAATCTTTTTTCTGCAACCCGATGTTTTCGTAATATTTGATCATGTTGTTTCAACCAATCCTGATTTCAAAAAAACTTTGCTTTTCCACAGCATAGAAGAGCCAATAATTAAAGGAAATAAGTTTGAGATTAAGCATAACCAAGGCAAGTTGACAGGGATTACCGTATTGCCGAAGAAAACAGATATTTCAAAAGTTGGTGGTGAAGGTCTTGAATGCATGGTGGACGGAGTCTCTCTTCCCTTTGGAATGAATGCCCAACATCCATCTGCATTGCACTATGGTGAAGAGGCGGGGGCATGGAGAATTGAAGTTTCACCAGCAAAAGCTAAAAAGGAAGATGTTTTTGTAAATGTTTTGAAAGTCGGAGACAGATCAGCCAATGCAAAGCTAAAGGCCAGGATTATCAGCAATGACAAGGACTCCCTGGTGGTCAAATTAGTACATCTCGGATCCAGTTATACGATACAATATGGTAAAAACTCTGGTGCAGGTCACATACAATGTCAGAAAGGAAATAAAATATTGTGGAAGCACCAGATTAGCGAGGGTCATTGGCTGATCTCTCCAAAAAATTAAAGTTTGTGGCTATGTATAAGTGCTTCATAATAAACGTTTTACTTCTTTTGCATTTTGTAGCTTTCGCACAAAGTCTGCCAGGTGTTTTATTGCCATCGGGACACAGCTACAGGGTCACACCGCAAGAATCAGATGAAGTGCTCATCAACCCGGGTATTGGCTTTATGACATTCCAGAGATTTAATGGAGATAGTTTGAACCCTGGTGTGTGGTGGACAGAAGGCCTGCCAATAGTTTATCAGGAATTTGATGGTAGTCTGGACAATCCAAACTATCCTTTGACCAGTATTGCTTATTTTAGGGTTGATTGGGCCTTTGTTGAGCCCCAAAGTGGGCAGTATAATTGGGCAATAATAGACAGCGCTTTGCAAACCGCTGCTGAAAGAAATCAAAGCCTAATGCTTAGAATTGCTCCATATGAGGAAAAACCTCAGGATGTACCCCCTTGGTACAGGGTTTTGATAGGAAAGGAAAAACCTCTGCTTATAGAAAAGTGGCAGGTCGATCCCGAAAATCCCCTTTATTTGGAGCATTTCGGCGGACTAATAAAAGAATTGGGCAAGAGGTATGATGGTCACCCAAACTTATTGGCCGTGGACATTTCAATTTTGGGTTATTGGGGTGAAGGTGAAGGCTCAGAATTAATCAAAGATGAAACGAGAATAGGCTTACTCAATGCGTACCTAGAGAACTTCAAGAAGACACTATTGTTATTTCAACCACTCAATGGTGATGCCAAGGATCCTGCCAACATTTCGTTGGGGACCGATATACTGGTCAGTTGGCCTGATGGTAGAAAAAGGGGACATAGGCCAGTAGGTTTTAGATTTGACTGTCTTGGTGATTTAGGTTCATCAATGTGGCCAGAACAACAATGGAGTCACATGCTTGATATTTACCCTAGAGATATTATCCGTAGCGGAATGTATGAATCCTGGAAATTGGGTCATGTTTCCGCAGAAGTTTGTTGGACGTTTGGATATTGGAAAGACTCGTTAAATTATAACCTTGAAACATTCCAGAAAATAATTGATGAGTCTCTTAAATGGCACATCAGTTCACTCAATGCAAAAAGTTCTGCAGTACCAGATTTATATAAACCTTTGGTTGATGAATGGTTAAAAAAAATGGGTTACCGCTTTGTAATGAAAAGAATGGAATTCAAAACAGAAGCATATACAGGAAAAAAGTGGTCGTACACCGCATTGTGGGAAAACAAAGGTGTTGCGCCTATTTATCAGGACTTTAAGCTGGCCTTCAGACTTAGGAAGGGCAATCAAAGTCATATTATGCAAAGTTTTACGGATATAAAAACATGGCTACCTGGTGATTTTTTTTTAGAAGATCAGGTGACAATTCCTCATGGACTTTATCCTGGAACCTACGATTTGGATATGGCGATAATCAACATAAAGAATCAAATCCCGGCAGTAAAACTTGCCATTTTAGATGGAAGAGAAGATGGTTGGTATAACCTTGGAAAATTAATTCTACAAAAATGAAAAACTTTAAAAAACTCAATAGAACCATAAGCGGACTGAGATTGACTTTCACCGGAGCCATACCACAGATTTTTGCTTTTCTCTTAATTGGTGCAATGACAGGGTGCAGGAATGAATATTATTCCATTGATGATTTTTCAAAAATTGCCAAATATGACACCCATGTACATTTTGAGGGAACCAATACAGGATTGGCAGAGCAAGCAAAGGAAGACGGATTCTGTATGATTGCCATTAGTGTTGATTTGGGAACACAACCTGATATTTACAAACAATTCCAATTTGGTCTGCAGCAGGAGAAAGAGTTTCCTAGCCAAGTAAAAAACATTACTTCATTTGACCTGCTGGAATGGAATGCTCCTGACTGGGATAAAAAAGTCATTGAACATTTACAACAAGATTTTGATGCCGGAGCACTGGGTCTAAAGATCTGGAAATGTATTGGCATGACCTATCGCGATTCGAATGATCAGCTTATTATGATTGACAATCCGAGGTTTGACGCAATCATGGATTTTGTGGTATCAAAGAATAAAGTTGTCATTGGACACCTTGGAGAACCGAGAAACTGTTGGTTACCTATTGATTCAATGACGGTAATAAGTGACCAGAATTATTTCAAAGAACACCCGCAGTATCACATGTATCTTCATCCTGAATTTCCTTCCTACGAAGAACAAATTGCCGCAAGAGACAGATTTCTTGAAAGAAATCCAGAGCTCACATTCATTGGTGCTCATTTGGGAAGTCTCGAATGGAGTACAGACGAATTGGCAAAAACACTTGACAAATTTCCCAATATGGCAGTTGATATGGCAGAAAGAATTTGTCATTGGCAACACCAGAGTTTGACAGATAGAGAAAAGGTCAGAAATTTTATAATCAAATATCAGGATAGATTGATCTATGGCACAGACCTATACGAAGGACAAGAGACCAAAACAGATGAAGTAAAAGCCCATGCCCACGACATTTGGATAAGAGACTGGCAATATTTTGTCACTGATGATGAAATGACAGCCCCTCAGGTAAAAGGGAAATTTAGAGGGTTGAAACTACCAAGAGAGGTGATAGTAAAAATCTATAATGAAAATGCCAGAAAGTGGTTTAAAATCATATGAAAACAGAACACATTGGAAAGCAGGTTTCGGGGCTGATTTTCAGAAACTTATGGTTTTTTCTTCTAATTCTGATGTTTCAAACAGCATGTAAACCAAAAGTAGGTCATGAAGTTTTTTTCGAAAAAGACGGAAATCTTTGGGCCCGAAAAGGTATTGGCGGAGGTGGGGCTATGTTTGCCAACGCTATCAGTCCACACGACGAAAATATTGTGGTTGTAGCGTGTGATATGGGTGGAAGCTACATCACTTATGATGGAGGTGATTCCTGGAGACAATTCAATTTGCCAGGCGGTGTAAGTCAATTTGAATTTGATCCGGTCAATGAGGAGGTAATATATGCTCTTTCATTAGGCCTTTATAAAAGTGAGGACATGGGAAAAACCTGGGGACTTGTATATCCAAAACTGGATGATATCGATAGAATGATTGCAAAAGGAGATCATGCAGCCAATAGATTTGTCATGAAGGACAGCAGCACAATAAAGGTGAATGCTTTTTCAATTAACACATCCAACAACAAGGAGCTTTTACTTGCTTTGGATAAGGGGAAATCAGAAATAGATCTTATCCATAGTAAGAATGGAGGTTTAGAATGGAAAACCTTAATGAGTTTTGAAAATCAAATCATTAAGACTGATTTTGTTCCAAACGAAAGTGGTCTAAAAGAACCAATAGCTTTTACATCAGAATGCATTTGGAAGACAAATGGCGAGCAAGAGGTTTTGCCTGAATCTGATATTTTTGCTAATCAATATGCCTCAGGCATGGAATCAGAAGGACAGAAATATCATATTTTTGCGATCAGCGGCAACTCCTATTTCCAGACAGAAAATGTTAAATCAGAAATACTTCACTCATCAGATCTTGGTAACAGCTGGGAATTCCTTCAATCAAAATTGCTTCATGCCATACATCCGGCTTTGCGGCAAGCAGAATGGAGGGCAATTGCAACAAGCAAACACCATCCTGAGGTTGTATATGTATCGTTTGCCAATGCTCAAGTCAAGGATACTGTGTTTTTTGGTGTTGCAAAAAGTGAAGACTTCGGGCAAAGCTGGGAGACAGTCTGGAAAGATGCACTTGGTCCTCAGGGATATAAGATATCAAGAAATTTTTTCAATGATTGGCTCAACGAACGTTTTGGTCCAATGTGGGGTGAAAATCCCTTTTTTATAGGGGTAGCACCAAAAAATCCAAATATCGCATATGCAGGGGATTTTGGTAGGACTGTATGTACTACAGACGGCGGGCATAATTGGAAAAGTGTTACCTCCAGAAAGATGGAAAATGGATGGACGTCAACAGGGCTTGATGTCACCACTAGTTACAATGTGTGTGTAGACCCCTTCGATAGTAATCATATTTTTGTGCCGACGACCGATATTGGACTTGTAGAATCAAGGGATGGAGGAATGACCTGGCTAAGCGCAACGAAAGAGAGGGGAGTTCCTGACCATTGGGTCAATACCACCTATTGGCTTACTTTTGATCCTATGGTGAAAGGCAGGGCATGGATGGTCAATAGCAATATTCACGATCTGCCAAGACCTAAAATGTGGAGAAATCAAAATCCTTCAAACTATATGGGAGGTATCTTGCGAACCAATGATTCAGGAGAACACTGGTCTGTAGTATCTAAGGATATTGGTGAAGCAGCTTTTACCCATATTTTATTGGACCTTGATTCAAACCCTTCAAAAAGAATTCTTTATGCATGTGCTTTTGGTAAAGGAGTTTACAAATCAGAAAATGGCGGATTGGACTGGCTCCCTATCAATAAGGGCATAGCCAGACATCACCAATTTGCATGGCAAATTGAAAAAAATTATACTTCACAACGACTATTTTTGATCATAAGCCGCAAAAATGAAAAAAGCAATCTGGATGAAGCCGGGAATGGTGCTATATATACTTCGTCAGACCATGGCGCTACATGGAACTTGCTAGATTTACCACAGGGAGTAACAGGTCCAACTAGTTTATTAACCTTTGACAATGCGCCTGAAAGATTGCTACTTGCTGCTTGGGGCAATGAAGAATCAGGTGCCAAGCCCGACACCGGAGGCGGCATCTTTTTATCCGAAGATGGAGGAAATACCTGGACCTGCACAATGGAAAAGGACCAACACATCAATGCCCTCAGCATGGATTCGAAAAGTGGAATTCTTTATGCATGCGGTTTTGAAGGGTCTGCATATTTTTCAAAAGATGCAGGAAATACGTGGTCGAGGATCAGTGGCTACAATTTCAAATGGGGCCAACGAATTGTGCCAGATCCATATCACAAAAACTTTGTGTATGTCAATACCTTCGGGGGAGGAGTCTGGTATGGCGATGCTTTTGCCGCAAGACCAAACCATGAAGATCTGGAATTAAAAACCTATCAAAAATTGTATAGTGAGCGATACCAAAAATAGAAGCAACAAATGGTTGATATTTTCATTATTGGTGGTAGTCCTATTTGGAGTATGGGGGGCTTTCATTGACATACCTGAAAAAAACGGTTTTCCTGCAACCCTGGGTTATGTCGTATGGTCCATTACAATGATTCCGGCTGCTTTGGTAGCGTTACGTATCAATAGATGGAAGCTAGACAAAGACAAAACTACACTCTTATTTGGATTTGCTGCGGGACTCTTGGGTGCTGCGGGCCAGTTGTTGTTGTTTGAAGTCATGCGACACGCACCAGCTTATCTTGTTTTTCCACTCATAGCCTTAACGCCGGTTGTTACAGTAATGATGGCCCTCATTATTCTAAAAGAAAAAAGTGGTTTTATTGGTTGGTTTGGAATCATACTTTCGCTCATAGCTGGATTTTTGTTGTCCTATAATCCTGGAGATGATCAAATTTCGACAGATAAGAGCTGGATTTGGATGGCCCTGATTGTGATGGCAGCATGGGGAATACAAGGTTTCGTGTTGAAAGTAGGAAATAATAAAACAAGTGCAGAAAGCATATTCACGTACATGGCAGCTTCGGCTCTATTGCTTTCACCTGTAGCCATTCTCATGACCAACTTCGATGAGCCTATAAATTGGTCATTCAATGGTCCTGGTTATTCCGCAATCATACAGATATTGAATTCATTTGGAGCGCTTTGTATAGTATATGCTTTTCGTTATGGCAAGGCAATCGTGGTATCCCCTGTGACAACAGCTTTGCCACCGGTAGCAACTGTTATGATCTCTTTGGCCATTACACATACGATACCTCATATATATGCCATTGCTGGTATTATCCTGGCTGTAGTTTCTGCGGCTCTTATTGGAATTGATGAATCAAAAAATCAAACATTATCATGAAAAACTTTATTTATCTTTTATTCTTATTGACCTTTCTCTTCCTAATACCAAATTGCCTATTGTCACAGAAAACCCAGAAACTTAAATCTGTTGATGCACAATCTCTAATGACAATTGGCAAATATCACGATGAAGTCAATTTTCACAGGTTTCCGGAAAAATATAAAAACTTGGTACGTGAAGGTGTTTGGGAATTGAGTAAAAACTCAGCAGGTATTTCTATACGGTTTAGCTCCAATACGAGTACGCTTAAATTGAAATGGACGCTCGAAACCAATGAAAAATTTCCGCATATGGCCTGGACTGGAATTGCAGGACTTGATGTCTACACATTGATCGACAATAAGTGGCATTTTATTGAAACTGGAAGACCACAAGACAAAACCAGTGAGTACCTGATATTTGAGAACAAAAATGCAGTGCGTAGGGATTACCTTATCAACCTGCCCTTGTATGATGGTGTTGAGTCACTCTATTTGTTGATTGACGAAACGGCAGAAGTCATGCCACCAATTACAGACAAACTGCTGAAATCAAAACCAATTGCTTATTATGGCTCTAGTATAACTCAGGGTGGGTGTGCATCCAGGCCAGGCATGGCGTACACCAATATTCTGGCAAGAAGACTCGACAGACCATTTTACAATCTTGGCTTTAGCGGAGAGGGTACTTTTGATCAACCAGTAGGCCTTGCAATGTGCGAAATGGATGTGGCAATGTATGTGATTGACTGTAACCCCAATTCAGATACTTCTTTTATCTATCAGCGTGCTGTCGCTCTAGTTCAGCAACTGAAATCTTGTAAACCCAATACTCCAATCCTTTTGGTTGAAAATTACATTTATCCAGATGATCATGCTTTACCTTGGGGAACAATGGTGAGTCCAAACAGCAAAGGAGAATTGGTACATGAAAAATGGAAAAAACTAAGGATGGCCTATGAAACTTTGAAAAAAACTGGCATTAAACAATTGTATTATCTAAAAGGCACAGATTTGATAGGGGCTGATTTTGAAGGTAACGTTGATGATTCCCATCCGACAGATCTTGGAATGTTTAGAATGGCAGAGAACTTATATCCTGTCATCAATAAGATACTTAAGAGCAATAAAAGCAAGTAAATCCATTGAGCAAATAAGGCTTAGAATGGCCATGCTTTTAACCAGCAACGAGCCAGTTATAAATCATTCTCAATGTATTTCACATTTTTTTGTCAGAAGTACTTCAGCTGGTTATTTGCCCAGGTATGCCAATTCACACTTTATATCTATAATAAAATTTAGTGGACCTTATTCATCGTGAAGATTAATCCCGTCGACTCATTTATAAATTCAGAGCCTTCAGGTGTCATTCAAAAACACTTCAACCTTGTCAACAATGGGGCATATCCTGGTTGAAGTGTAGGTCTTTATCCCGAATGAAATATTATTCTGGCTGTTAGAGAATTAAAAATAATATTTCGTAGCTCCATATTTATTAAAAGAGAAGGATATGAAAGTAAATTTAACTAAAAGTGAAGATATTTTCATTCATAAAAGCACCCATGGAATCTAAATTATTCATTCGTTGGACAAAAATAATTTGATCACATAAATGAATTAAAATAAAGAAAAACAATTAATTATAATTATTAAATAACTATATATGAATTCATTTTTAAATTTGTTGTGGAAAAGTTATGAAATAAAAAACCATTTGGTTTATATTTATGCAAAAGAAACGAAACGAAAGTATAAATATGTTATAAGCTTTCTTTATATAGATGTTTGTTTTTCTAAACACTATAATTATTAAGGGAAATTAAATTCAAATTCAAATGATCAAACTACTACCATACCTTAAACTAAAAAGAACGATGTGGTATATTCAGGCATCTTGCTTTCTCCTGTTGATGTTATTTGCAGGAAGTGCTGTTGCAGGAGTTTCTGAAGAAGCAAATTTGCTGAAGACCATTACAGGAAAAATTTTGGATGGAGACGGAGAGGCCTTGACTGGTGCTACCATAGTAGAAAAGGGAACTGGCAATGGTGTTATCTCTGACATTGATGGGATGTTTAGCATCACAGTTTCAGATAACTGTGAGTTCCTGGAAATTTCATATGTTGGATACAAAACCATTGAGATCGCGCTTGATGGAAAAACAAACTTGGAGATAAGTCTGGAATTGGACCAAAATCTTCTTAATGAGGTGACTGTTATTGGTTACGGCTCCTCAAGAAAAAGTGATCTAACTGGCGCACTCAGCTCTGTAAAGGGGGACGATTTGAATAAATTACCGGTGCAACGCGTAGACCAGGCTTTGCAGGGCAGGGCTGCGGGTGTTGTTGTACAAAATACAGATGGTGCCCCTGGAGGAGGAACATTAATTAGGGTACGAGGGGCGAATTCTATCAATGGAGGCAATAGTGCTTTGGTCGTCGTGGACGGTCTTCAGGGGGTAGATATAAGTACTATAAATCCCAATGACATTGCTTCAGTTGAAGTGTTAAAAGATGCTTCTGCAACAGCAATTTATGGAGCCCGTGGAGCCAATGGAGTTATTCTGATAACCACAAAACGAGGTGCTACCGCCAAAAGTACCATTCAGTACAATTTTAGTGGTGGTTTTCAACAATTGGGTAGAAAAGTTGATTTGCTCAATCCAGCCGATTACGCAAGAAAAGCCAATCTATACGCATCTACTCAAAACGGTACTCCATCTGCACCGATTGTACCGATTTTGCCTTTTACAGAGGCTCAGATATCTGGATTGGAAGCTGGAGGTGGCACAGACTGGCAAGACGAATTGTTCAGAAATGCTACATTATTTAACCATCAACTTTCTGCGAGTGGAGGCAACGATATAGCCAGATACTATGTCTCCGGAGGTTTTGTTGATCAGCAGGGAATTTTGATAAATACACAATACAGAAGATACAATCTTAGGAGCAATTTGGATGTGAATCTTAATTCATGGCTGTCTGCGGGATTCAATCTCAATATAATAAAATCAAATGGCAATGTGCCACCATTTGGAGAAGGAACTCGATTTGTAGATATCCTTGGGCAAACGATCAACACAGTCTTGAGATTTGACCCGGCAACCCCCGTATATGATGAAAATGGTACTTATAACTATAGAGCATTACGTGGGGGGCCTTCAGGAAGCAAAATTTATGCAGATCCTGATGTATGGAATCCTGTAGCTACAGCATTAGAAACTACATCGGAGAAAAATACATCTGTGAATGAAATAAGCACATTTCTGGATTTTAAACTATTGAAAGGTTTGACATTCCGTGTGACTGGTGCAGCAGCAATAAATAATGCTGATGGTCTTAATTTTTATAATTCGAAAACCCAACCAGGGCGAGGCGCATCCGGTACGGGCAATTTGTCTGAAGACACATATCAATTCTTTCAAAACTCCAATATCTTGACATACTCGGCTTCAATAAATAAGAAGCATAACATCACGCTCACTGGTGTGGCAGAACAGCAGGTGAATTTGGGTAAAGGACTATTGGTAAGTGCCAATGGATTTTTTAATGATCTCACAGGTATTTATGACCTTGCAGGGGCATCGAATGTAGGTGAAAAAACAAGTTATAATACCAGAACAGCCCTCAATTCATTTCTAGGGCGTGCCAATTATGTCTTTAATGACAAATACATACTCACAGCAAGTTTGAGGGCAGATGGATCATCTGTTTTTGGTGCCAACAATAAATGGGGGTATTTCCCTTCAGTCGCAGCTGCATGGAGATTGATAGAAGAGGAATTTATCAAGGATTTGAATGTCTTTTCAAACCTCAAAATCAGAGGAAGCTGGGGGGTGACCGGTAATCAGGCCATTCAACCATATCAGTCCATAGGTATACTAGGATCTGGTTTTAATTACAGCTATCTGGGTGATGATGGCTATAATATTGGATATGCTTTCAGCAGACCATCAAACCCCAATTTGAGATGGGAAAGTACTGCTCAGACAAATGTTGGTTTAGATTTGGGATTCATGAAGGACCGCCTTACTGTTTCTCTTGATTTATATAAGAAAGTAACGTCAGACCTACTCCTCAATACTAGGCTTGAAAATTACACTGGCTTCACTTCACAATTGGCCAATGTAGGATCTATTGAGAATCAAGGCCTTGAAATAGCGGTTGGTGCAACGCCATTTGTTAAAAAGAACTTCGCGTGGAGTACTAATCTGATCTTTTCTACAAATCAGAGCAAAGTACTTGAATTGGCTGATGGTGCAGATTATTTAGATGTGCGCACCAACACAGGTGGTGGGTATAATATATGGAGAGGTGGACTTTTGTCATTGAAACAATTGCGAATCGGTGAACCCATTGACCAAATGATTGGGTACAAAGTTTTGGGAACCTGGGGGCTTGATGAAGCAACAGAAGCTAAAAAATATGGACAGGCACCTGGAGATATCAAATTTCTGGATGTTAACAACGATGGTCAAATCAGAAGGGCTGATGATGGTCAGGAAGTCATTGGCAACGCCAACCCGGATTTTATTTTCGGATGGACCAACAGCCTTTCTTATAAAGGATTTGATCTCAATTTTTTACTCCAAGGTGTATATGGAAATCAGGTGTTTAACGCCACCAGAATTCGCACCGAATCTGCAGCATATGGTACCAGTGCCAATCTTAATAATGTATGGACACCCGACAATCAGAATACCAATGTAGCCGGAATTTATTATACTTCCCAACAACGTTTGGAAATGGATCTAGGCCCATCGAGAACTGCTGATGCTACCAGCGGCGCTGACAATAGGTGGAGTAATTATGTTGAGGATGGAAGCTATTTGAGATTGCGAAATATCACCTTGGCATATAATCTTCCGACAACACTTTTGAGTAAGGTCAAAATCCCGAAAATGTCATTGAACATAACAGCAGGCAACCTCTTTACTTTAACCAAATATTCTGGTTATGATCCGGAAGTAAGTTCTTTTAATGTGAGATCTGAAGGGGGTAATGGGATTGATTTTAGCAATTACCCTTCTTCCAGATCTATTATGTTTGGCCTCAATATCACACTTTAGAATTTCAATAATTGAATTAAATAAAATGATGAATCATGCGATACTTTAATACTACAAAGCATAATTATCCTCTGACCATCTTGCTGGTTCTGCTCTTACAGCTTTCTTGTGCTGATCTTGAAGAAAATCCAATTGGATTATCCTCTCCCTTGAGTTTTTATAAAACACCTGAGCAATGCGAAGCTGTATATGCAGGATCCATGAATGCTTTATTTCAAACTTGGGGAGGATATCAGTTTCCATTGGGCCTACCTGATGGGCAGAACTATGGTTCTGACTTAAATTTTACAGAAACTTCATTCAACGACTACTGGGCGTGGCACTACAAAGCTATTTCAAATATAAATCCAGTTATTAAAGCCATCAAGGAGAATAGTCTTGAAGGATTTCCGCAAGATGTGATCAATGACGTAGAAGGGCAGGGAAAATTTTTGCGCGCTTTCAACTATTTTTATCTGGTTCGTCTTTATGGAAAAATTCCATATCTGGATGAAACTACACCAGATCCGGTATCGACACCTCTGACTCCTGAATCCAGACTGGAAATTGAAGAGGTTTATACAAAAATTGTTGCCGATTTGCAATTTGCAGCAGATAACCTTTTTGATTATGATGGTAGTGCTCCCGGCAAACCCAACAAATGGATGGCAAAAGCAATGCTTTCAAAAGTTTATCTCACCATGGCAACTGCTCCTCTTAATAAAGCCGAAAACTATGCAAAAGCCCTAGATGTAGCCGATGATGTAATCGTCAATGGTCCCTATAAACTAGAGCAGGATCTGAATTCTATTTTTAATACCTCAAATCGACAGAATTTGGAGATGATATTTGCATTTTATTCGACATATTCTGTTGAAACTGGTGCTGAGTATATGCCCGGCAACGTTTGGGCTCCTTCAGAATGGGAGGGCTGGTCCGGGGGTGCCGTTATTCCAACATGGCTTGAAAACTTTCCTCAACAACCACGAAGGAAGGCCTATGTGTTAGAACAATGGATTTCTAATATTTACGATCCATCTTCCAGCCTGATAGACTGGCAAAGCTCTGCCGATGGAGTACCCTATGTGCAGAAATTTAATTACCCCAACCTTACACTTGAAGAACAGGTTGGCGGCGGTCCATCTGGAATAGAAATGCCGATCCTGCGTTACCCCGATGTTTTACTCATTTATGCAGAAGCTGCTAACATGGCAAACAATGGGCCTACTCAGCTAGCTGTTGATAGGATTAATGCAGTGATTGAGCGTGCAAATGGTGGTCCTGGTGGTCCCGGAGAAGAACCACTCGCAACGATAACAATGTCGAAAGAGGCTTTCGATGCAAAAGTCATTGAGGAAAGAAATTTTGAACTCTGTTTTGAGGGAGATCGCTATTTTGATGTACTCAGAAAGAGATTGCTTGAGCAGGTCAATCTTCCTGATAATGCACAAGGGTTTGACGAAAATGATTATTTATTGCCTATCCCTCCAATTGATGCATTGAAGATTGGGCAAAATCAAGGTTATTAATGCATGAGGATATTTGGGTATTTTTATAATATGGATTTTTGTAGCTCAGCTTAAGCTCAATTAGTAAATAATGATGAGAAATTATTGCTTTGGTTTTTTGTGCATACTTCTTGGGACAACAAGTATGTTAACGGCTCAAAAGGGTGGTATTGATGAACGTATAATCAAAAAGGCTGGTCAAATTGAAGCACAGGTTGTCAGCTGGAGACACGATTTTCACCAGCATCCGGAATTGGGTAATCGTGAGTTTAGGACTTCAAAAATTGTCGCAGATCACTTGAAGTCTCTAGGAATGGAGGTGACAACCGAGGTGGGTGTAACAGGTGTGGTTGGTGTGTTAAAAGGTGGTAAACCAGGTCCTGTCGTAGCGTTACGTGCTGACATGGATGCATTGCCGGTGGAAGAGAAAAATCATTTGCCCTATGCATCAAAGGTTAAGGACATTTACAACGGCGTAGAAACAAGTGTTATGCATGCCTGTGGGCACGATGGGCATACCGCTATCCTCATGGGTGTGGCAGAAATTCTTACTGAGCTCAAGGATGAGTTGCATGGTACTGTCAAATTTATTTTCCAACCTGCTGAAGAAGGGGCACCCGCCGGTGAAAGAGGTGGAGCAGAGTTGATGGTCAGTGAGGGAGTATTAGTCAATCCTAAGGTTGATGCAATATTTGGCCTTCATTTGGATGCACAAAGTGAGATAGGTAAGATTACTTATCGCGCAGGGGGATGTTTTGCCAGTGTTGCTGATGTAAAAATTACGGTGAAAGGTAGGCCTAGCCATGGAGCTGAACCCTGGTCTTCAGTAGACCCCATTGTCGTTTCAGCACAAATCATCAATAACCTTCAGACCATTATCAGCAGAAATGTAAACATTACTGAAAACCCGGCTGTTGTCACAATCGGTTCTATCCATGGAGGCAACAGATCTAATGTAATTTCGGATGAGGTAGTCATGCTGGGAACTGTCAGAACTTTGAGTGAAAAAGACAGATTGCTTGTATTTAAAAGAATTCATGAAATTGCAGAAAAAACTGCTGAAAGTGCACGGGCAATTGCAATCGTTGATTTACCATATAGTATGAACTACCCTGTCACTTTTAATGATATAAAGCTTACACAAAATATGTTACCAAGCCTGGAAAAAAGCGTTGGTAAAGATCATGTTTCCATAATACCTCCCGTCACGGGATCAGAAGATTTTGCCTTTTTTGCACAGAAAGTTCCTGGCTTCTATTTTATTATTGGGGGTATGCAAAAAGGAATGGATCCAAAAACTGTGGGGCCGCATCATACACCTGAATTTATAATTGATGATTCAAGCCTAAAAACTGGGGTAATTGCTTTTTGCAATTTGGTCCTGGACTATTTTACCTTTGAAAAAAAATAAATAAAGGCTAATTTGCTGGGTTGAGTTAGAGGATGATGAAGGTTAAAGTTTCATGCTTAGTACCCCGGCTCAATGTTCTAAGTCGGGGTATTATTTTTTTATGTCAGAGGATATAACAAGGCAATATTTGTCTTTGATACTCAGCCTTCGGTTATGGTTACAGGTTTATTTGTTTTCCAAAAACCTCTTGTAAAATCAGGAATATCCATAGACGTAGACCTGTTAGCGACAGATTTTTCACTCAAAGGTGCAATTGAACTCCATAATGCTGCGTCATAAACATCCTGATCCAATGGGAGACCATTTCTAAGGCACTCGATCAATCTCCAGTCCATGATAAAATCCATGCCTCCATGCCCTCCAACTTTCTTTGCCAATTCTCCTACTTTTTTGACAATTCCTGGTGTGTATATTTCTTCTAATTCAGTATATCTTTGTTCATCTACCCATACATGTCCTTCTGCAATCTTCTTTTCTGGCCATTTTCGGGCAAAAGCCTTAGATCCACTTACAAGGTGAATTCTCGAATATGGTCTAGGGGAACTGACATCATGTTGTATCATAATACTTTTGCCTTTTTTGGTTCTGACAAGTGTTGTATTCATATTTCCTCTAAAATCATGATTCTTAAACGTTGCGAAAAAATCATCTGTCTCCGACAATTCTTTTGCTTTGTTTTGCATATTAAAATCGCCCGTTGAAAGAGAGGTAAGATAGTCCATTTGATCACCCCTGTTGATGTTGAGGATTTGACATACAGGACCAAGGCCATGTGTGGGGTAAAGATTCCCGTTTCTATTAGCATTTTCCCGCAACCTCCACATATTTTGATAGCCATTTTCTCTATTAAAATTGAGGTCTATGAGATTATGAATATAAGCACCTTCTACATGTACTATTTCTCCGAAGAATCCTTGTCTGGCCATATTCAAAGTTTGTAACTCAAAAAAGTCATAACAACAGTTTTCCAACATCATGCAATGCTTTTTTGTCTTTTCTGAGGTTTCAACCAGTTGCCAGCATTCTTCAATTGTACGGGCTGCAGGAACCTCGACAGCTACATGTTTTCCAGCTTCCATAGCATAAACTGCCATCGGCGTGTGCAAATGCCAGGGTGTTGCTATGTATATAAGATCTATGTCTTCACGGTCTGCCATTTTTTTCCATGACTCCTCACTGCTGTGATACAGTGAAGGCTTATGTTGTGTACCTTCAAGAATTTTGAGAGCAGATTCTGTTTTTTCTTTTTTAAGGTCACACAATCCGTTGATACTCACTCCTTCGATGTATTTCATTCTTTCTACTGCGCCTGGCCCCCGCATGCCCAGACCTATGATGCCTATTCTGACCGTGCCAAGTTTTGGTGCAGCAAAACCAGACATATTGAAGGTGCTTTGGCCATATTGGATCAATTTTAGTTTTGAGGTAACATTGATATCGGGGCTTGCAAGACTCAAACCCAGAACTGAACCAAGTTTGAGAAAATCTCTTCTTTTTGTCATGACTGGTGCTTATTTTTTTGGATAAGGAATGTTATAAGTTTTCATAGCATTTAAAAGAAATATTTTTTCAATAATCTTTGTATCAAGGTTTAGCCCTCGAAAGCTTCCATCAAATTCTTCTGCTTGCATAGTAGCATCGGTAGCAAAGTATTCATAATGATACTGCCACAAATGTAGTATCCTTTCCTTGATTGCATCACTTGAAACACTCCCATCATCTATGACATCAGTTCCATATATGATCCGGTCTTGATGCTTTGTAAAAAACTCTATGACTGATGCTCTGTTTTTTTTGCTTTGGTATTGTACATGACATATTCGTTCTGCCAGATCTGTCATGGTATTAGGATATTTGTCAAGTCGTTTATCCACTTCTATGAGGCTCCACTCCATACTGAATAAGTGTAAGCCGACGTAAGCCAACATGGGATATTTATCCAACATATGATCTCTAGCCTCCATTTGTTCATTGTATGTTGGGTATTCAGGGTGTAAATACATATGGTATTCCGGATGTTGAGCGAAATAATTTCTGTCAGAATTCATAGTCATTTGATCAAGGGGTAACCAACAATTTCTTGGTTCTCCCTGATGGCCTACAAGCTTTATACTTTTTTCTTCCATGTATTTGAATACAGGAGACAATATTTCATGATCGATCATTAGGAATTTGCCGCTCACATTTTTCAACAAAGGGTTCATGCCTATGTTTTTCCACAATTTGACCCCTTTTGCTCCATTTCGCATGCTCTGCACAATTCTACTTTTTGACTTTTCTGCCCAATCTTCTTGGTGCCAATCAGACATTGGAAAACTGGCTATGAAGTGGACATTGGAAAAGCTTTTTTGAAATTGCAATATGATGTCCTCTTGTATCTCGAGTTTAGGGAAAAAGGGTATGTCTGTATTGATTGAAAGTAAGCTGACATGATGTTCATTTGCAATTTCGGGGAGTACTGAATTGTATTGATTAATGTGAATATGGGCATCAATAAAATTAGAAAGCATAACTAAATTGGTCTTAAAATGTAAGGTTTAAAATTACGAAACCTTTTGTTATTTGCAAATTGTATGGACTTATCCTCTCTAATTGGTTTGAGGTTAAATTATGAGATTTTTCCTGCACTGATTAAAGTATAAAAAAAATTTTATAATTACCCAATGATAAAAAATGCACGTGGTGCTCTAGAAATTGACAATCATGTAATATCACAAAACAAATCGTATGATTAGGTATGTTCAATTATTGATCTTGATCATAATAGTTTTCTCTTGTAAGCCCATTCAGGTTCCCGCTGTAAACACTTCAACCGACCGCCCCAACATCATCTATATCCAATCAACATAAGTCCTTGAAAAAGAAACCAAAACATAAACTGGTGTTATTCTTTCAGAAATTCACCAGTTTGCTATAAACGATGGATGATTAATAAATGCGCATCAATTTCAATAAAGCCATATTTTTTGGATGGTTGCTTTTTGTGTCTGATGTGATTGTTCCTGAATTATAAGTGTGTTCATGACCGCCGCTGTTTCCTGTCGTCTTCTGACCTACGATTGAGTTATGACTATGACCCCCGCCTGAAGACGTATTCTTCCCTGCAGGTATTTGATAAGTGTGGTTATGCGAACTTACAGAACTTGTTTCGTAGGTATAAGAGCTAAATGAATTTCCATCTTGCTGGATGGGATAATGGCCTGCTCCTCCGGAATCCATGCCGTCCCCCCAATCAATCATTTGTACTATATTACCTGCCGAATTATAAGAAGTCCAAACTTTTGCACTATTATTATAAAGTGACCAGGTATGGTTGTGATTATTGGTTGAGGACAATGTTCCACTTGATGGTATTAATTCATGGCTATGATTACCGGCAACATTGGTATAGATCGTTCCATAGTTGAATGTATGGTTGTGGTTAAAATTATTGGAAGATGTCGCCAAAGCAGACAATTGATGGGTATGAGTTGCAGTTCCTCCAAGTTCACCAGCTTCAGCAGGATTGGTTGTCCCAATGACAAATCGATTGGACATTGCTGGAGTGGTTTGACCGTTTATTGGACTTTGTGGCTCATTGATTACGGAGCCGTCACATATTTTATAGCCTTCAGGTAAAGGAAAACCCGCATTTGGACGCCACCAATCGATGATACTTCCTATTGGAACTGCGGACGAACTTTTATTGACTTCCGTCCATGCATTGCCATTATAAAGATAAAAACCTTTAGAGCCGTCTATCTGAAAGATGAGCAGCCCTTCTGCAGGATTATTTATTCCCAATCTATTTGAAGCAGTCATTCTCGGTATCAGCATTCCTTTTTCCGTGGAACTGACATCAAGGGCAGCATTTGAGTTGCCAGTATCTCCGGTTGTATTGATCGATATCTGTCCCCAAACAATCGAATTGGCAATGACTGTCAAAAGAAAAATAAATATCCATTTTGAAAGCTTGTGCATATGATTAAAAAAGTATTTTGTTGCCATCTTCAATTATTTAATACGCATGATTTTCACCAATTTAATGTTTAATGGAACATGTGAACTGGATGATGAATTCCTAATACCTAAGGACAAAGAATGATTGTGCACCTGATTCGCACTTTCTCCCAGCTCAGGTACATTGAGGGTATGTGAATGAAAGGCTGAATAGAAATCAATGGGTGATGCACCCGAGTGCGAGTGTGAATTATTTGTTGTGTAAAAAACCATATCTTGATCTAAACCACCGGGAGAAGATATGGCCATCGGATAGTTTCCACTTCCAGCAGCATCCATGCCATCCGACCAATTTACCAACTCAATTCCATTCCCGTTGGAATCAAAAGTTCTCCAATTTTCAAATGAATTCAGAGTAGACCACTGATGGTTGTGTGTCGCTGTACTTACAATTGGAGCAGCCAAATAATGGCTGTGTGATTCTGAATTTGTTTGTATATTTTGCTGACTTGCAGTGTGTTGGTGTGTTACATTAGCAAAGCTTGTGTTATAAGTTGGAAAATTTACACTATGGTTGTGCGTAGAACTACCACCCACAATATCCATGTTTAAGGCGTCTACTGCTTTGATAAATTTACCATTCAGGTTGGGGACTACAGCATTATGATAAGGGCTTTCCACATCCGAAATAGTCGAGCCGTCGCAAATCATAAATCCTTTTGGCACGGACTGTCCCAAAGGCAACCAATCTATAATACCTCCTACCGGCACATAATCATAGGTTTTTTGAGCAAACATCTCCCAGCCAGTGTTTCTGAAAAAATAGATACCTTTCACCCCATCTGTTTGGTACACGACCAATCCTTCTGGTGGCCCCACCATTTGTGTTCGGGCAGAAAAAGTCAATCTTGGCATTAAAAGTCCCAACGAGTCTGAGCTGATGTCCAGGATTGCTGATGGATGGGGCAATTGATTGTCGGTATTTATAGCCACACTTTGTCCATTGAGTATAACCATGGCATAAACCAAAAACGCCATTGAAATCAGTCTGATTCTATTACTTTTCTTCATACCAATTATTTGATTTTAATAATCTTAACCAAACCATAAAAGGGAGGACTGATATCATTTATCTGAGAACTTACCTGGCTTGGAATATCAATATTGTGATTATGGCCACCTGTTGTACTGACATTTGGAGATGCTGTGATATTACTATGCGAATGACCACCTCCAAAAGAAGCTGTTCCATATAGGGAATGGTCGTGGTAATTCAAATCTGTCCAGAAAGACACCCCTGTTCCGCTTCCTAAAATACTTTCAGCGACACCCAATGTATAGTAATCCGAACCATCACCATCCATGCCATCTGACCATGTCATCATTGTATTGAGATCCCCAGATTCCCAAACAAGGTCATCAGGAACAGGGAAAGTATTATCATCCAGATAAAAAGTACTCCATCTATGTCTGTGACCGCTACTACCGGTCAACACAACTCCCTCACTAACGATATGTTGGTGGCTACTTTCATAATTCAGTGCTACGTTAAAACTAAGATTGTGGCTGTGTTCCCCAGCTGAACTAAGAACTATATTTGTGGGATCAAATTGGTGATAATGAGTGCCTGTTTCAAGCGTTCCAATTGAATTTACATCTATTGCCCCTTTGGTAAAATGATCCATTAAATTTAGAATTGGAATGCCAAAGTATGGACTCGAGGGATCAGTGACAACTGACCCGTCACAAAGAGCATATCCTTCAGGTATCGGGAAAATTGAATTTGGTCTCCACCATTCTATGATCATCCCCAAAGGAGTTACATCTTGCTCACCCTGAATTTTTTCCCAATAATTTTCTGAATAATAATAAAATCCAGAAACTCCATCTGTCTGATAAACCATCAAACCATTGGCAGGATCTTGTATCATCAACCTATTTGAGGCAGTCATTCTTGGAATAAGAAGACCTTTTTCGTTTGAGTTAATGCTGAGTATCGACGATGAATCTGTGGATAGAAGTCCATCAGTCCAGATGTCAACTCGTTGTTGTGAAAATATAGGAAGTACGGATAATGATAATACAATCATTTGGATAACTTTCATCTGAAACTATTTGAATACGCAAATTATTCCAGATGTCCTGGAATACCATGAAGAGAAGTCAAGTAATATAATAGTTTGAGAATTAATACCGTGGATGATTTGTATTAAATATCCCAAAAAGCCTTTAAAAAGGTAAAATCAGCTCATAACCGCATACAATTTGAAAATTTTCACATCATGTTTGCTCCATATGCACTACCTCAAATATCAAACTGGCATTTGCTGGAATGCCCTCACCAAATCTTTTTTTCTTTGAGCAATATGGGGAGGAATAAAGAAATTCAATCCACCGGACTTGGCATTCTTAGGAATATTTTATGCATAAAATATTTAGAAATCAACCACATAGATGTCAATAGGATGGGGTTTTTATATAAAAAAAGGCAACTTGATTTTCATAAGATTGGGTGAAAATTTACTATCATTGGGATGCCCAAACATACCCTTCACCATAAAGTGAATCCGGATTTTTTGTAAGTTGAATCTGCTTCAATCAAAGGCTGGAATTATTGTCTGATAGGTATTGCGGGCACGGAACCAAATTGTTGCCACATGTCCATTTTTAGAATCAAACCTGATAGCCCAAGCCTCTCAAAGCCTTACTTCCTGGGCTTATGCTTAATAACTATCGCCATCATTTCTTGCAAGACTTCTCCTAAACTAGCCAAGTTTTCTGAAACCGACCGCCCCAACATCATCTATATCCTGGCCGACGATATGGGTTACGGAGAACTTGGTGCATATGGCCAGCAACTCATTGAAACTCCGAATCTCGATGCATTGGCCAGATCTGGAATGAGGTTCACTCAGCATTATACATCGGCTCCAGTATGTGCGCCTGCAAGATATATGTTGCTCACAGGAAGTCACTCGGGTCACGCATTCATACGTGGCAATGATGAATGGGGAGACAGGGGAGAAATATGGAGTTATCAAAAAATGATAATGGATTCGACCCTCGAAGGCCAGCGACCCATGCCTTCTGACACGAAAATCCTACCACAATACCTCAAATCTATGGGATACGCCACCGGCATGTCCGGCAAATGGGGCCTGGGCGCTCCTCACACTGCTTCCATCCCAACCAAAATGGGCTTTGACTATTTTTATGGGTACAACTGTCAGCGCCAGGCCCATACCTATTATCCTGTTCATCTTTACGAAAATGAGTACAGGGTTCATCTCAACAATGACACCATTCCGCCAAATTTAAAACTTCCGGAAAACGCTGATCCCAAAGACCCTGCAACTTATGCCAATTATACCCTGAATGATTATGCCCCGACTCTGATGTATGATAAAATGATAGACTTTATTGATCAAAATAAGGATCAGCCATTTTTCTTTTACTGGGCTACTCCAATTCCCCACAATCCCATTCAGGCACCTCAAAAATGGGTGGATTATTATGTGAAAAAATTTGGCAGCGAAGAACCATATCTTGGCCAAAAGGGATATTTCCCTCATCAACATCCACACGCGGGGTATGCTGCCATGATCAGTTATCTTGATGAACAAGTTGGGGCTTTGGTAGCTTACCTGAAAGCCAACCAGCTTTATGACAATACGCTGATCATGTTTTCTTCAGACAATGGTGTCACACATACCGGGGGTACAGATGGAGTATATTTCAACAGTTCAGGGCCATTTGATGAGGTACAGGGAAGAGGCAAAGGTTTTGTTTATGAAGGAGGGATTCGCGTGCCCATGATTGCCAGTTGGCCTAGACATATTACTGAAGGCACAACAACTGATCATATATCAGTGCATTACGACGTGTTAGCCACCATATCTGATCTTCTGGGTTTTGAGCTTACAGAGCAAACAGACGGTATTTCGTTTCTGCCCACACTTTTGGGAAAAAAGCAGAATGCAAAACATGAATTTCTACTGTGGGAGTTTCCTGAAAATGGAGGGCAGGTAGCCATTAGAATAGGGGATTGGAAAGTCGTCAGACAACATCTGAAAGACAAAGATGCCCCAACGCTCGAATTGTACCATCTGATTCGGGATCCCGGAGAAAAGAACAATCTTGCTGCCCAACATCCTGAGATCATTGAGCAAGCATCCATTATATTTGCCAGAGAACACCAAAATGCCCAAACAGAACGCTTCAGGATTCCGGCCATTGAATCAGGATTACTGGGAAGTAAAAATTAGAAGACTTGAAATCAGTCATAAACTTTTTGGTAAAAGTCGATTGCAATGGAATCCTAAAAAATGGATATTTTCAAATAATCAATACACAATCAATGAATAAAATATTAATTTTTATTGCTATGTCACTCATCGTCTTTGCATGTAAAGACAAGGCACAGGAAGAAACAACAACTCAGGCTGAGGAAGAAAAAAAACCAGAAGGAGAATGGATTGCTTTGTTCGATGGAGTAAACGCCGAAGGCTGGAGAGGATTCAATCAGGAAGGTGGCTTACCTGAAGGATGGCAAGTGGTAGACAGCACCTTGATGTCACTGGGCAAAGGCGGAGACATTGGAGGAGATATCGTATATGCCGCCGATACTTTTGCAGAGTTTGAGCTGAGTCTCGAATGGAAGCTTTCTGCCCAAGGCAACAGTGGTATCTTCTATCATGTCGTAGAAGGTCCCGAAATTGAGTCTCCTTACTTTGTAGCGCCTGAGTACCAGATCATTGACCAGCTCAATTTTCCTCAGAAATTGGAGCCGTGGCAATCTATTGGTGCTGACTACGCTATGTATGACCCCATTTATAAAGAATCTGAACTGAAGCCAATCGGAGAATGGAATACCAGCGTTATCAGGTTCACAAAGGATAAAGTGACCTATGTGCTCAATGGAAATATTACGGTCGAGTTCGTGCCCTGGAGTGAAGACTGGGAAAAAAGAAAAGCTGAAGGAAAGTGGAAGGATTTTCCCATGTATGGGACAGCCAAATCTGGTTTTATAGGACTTCAGGATCATGGTTCACCCATATGGTTCAGAGATATCAGAATTAAAAAACTATAGGAAATTCTCCATCTGTTGACAAATAATTCAAATCGTTTTGAAACCGTATAAAAGCATGTTGTTCATCTTTTTGGTCATGTTGATCTTATCCGAGGGAGAAGCCCAGCTTACATTCCCCAAACTGTCAACAAATGGATCGGATCGGCCAAACATTGTTTTTATGATGTCTGATGATCATGCATATCAGGCCATCAGTGCATATGGTTCAAATTTGATAGAAACGCCCAATATTGACAGAATAGCAACAGAAGGCATGTTGTTCACAAATGCCACAGTCACCAACTCTATCTGTGCTCCTTCGAGAGCTACGATTTTAACGGGCATGCATTGCCACAAGCATGGCAAGGTGGATAATATTTTGCCCTTCGATACATCCAATATTACGTTTCCACAGTTATTTCAGGAAGCAGGATATGAGACGGCGATGTTTGGCAAACTCCATTTTGGCAACAATCCCAAAGGGGTCGATAAATTCATGATTTTGCCGGGTCAGGGTCAGTATGTCAATCCGAGATTCATTACAGACAAAGGCGATACCACCATCAATGGTTATGTCACGGACATCATCACTGACCTTACTCTGGACTGGATGGACAAGGAGAGAGATACTTCTAAGCCATTTTTGCTGATGTATTTCCACAAAGCACCCCACAGAAACTGGGTCCCAGCACAGCGGCATTATGAAACATTTACCAAAAGGACATTTCCAATGCCGGAAAGTTTGTTTGATGACTACGTGCGTTCCAGAGATGCGAATGGAAATGCAGTCATCAGCGAACCTGCCCAATCGGCGGAGATGAGCATTTTGAAAGACATGACTCTTGGATTTGATTTGAAAGTCAATTTGGAAACTTTGACCAGGCTGGGTATTTCAGAAAAACATCTGAATTCTCAGGCTACCCTCAGAATGAATGAAGAACAAAAAGCGGCCTGGACCAATACGTATGACAAAATCGGCGAAGATTTTGCACGAAAATTTGAAACGATGGACTCCGCAAGCTTGCTCCAATGGAAATACCAGCGATACATGCAGGATTATCTGGCCACCATCGCTGCAGTGGATGAAAATGTGGGAAGAATGCTCGATTACCTTGAAGAAAACGGTCTTGCAGAAAATACCATTATCGTTTACACCTCTGACCAGGGATTTTATTTGGGAGAACACGGTTGGTTTGACAAAAGATTCATGTACAAAGAATCATTCAGAACACCGCTGTTGATCAAGTGGCCAGGCACAACTGCGCCCGGAAGCAGGTCTGATAAGATGGTCCAAAATCTTGACTACGCTCAGACGCTTATGGAAATTGGTGGTATTCCGGCTCACCCTCAAATGCAGGGACTTAGCCTCGTACCTCTACTCAAAGGCAGTGAAAACGACTGGCAGCGCGAAGCAGCCTATTACCACTATTATGAATACCCCGGTGAGCATACGGTGAAACGTCACTATGGCATTGCCACAGAGCGCTATAAACTCATTCACTTTTACCACGACATAGATGTTTGGGAATTGTATGACACAAAAACCGACCCCAACGAAATGCACCATGTTTACAACGATCCGGCATATCTAACCATAAGAGACGAACTCACACGCAAACTCACAGAACTAAGAGCAAGCTATGGTGATTCGGAAATGCTTGACCGCCTCTATTTAAAAAGATCAAATGCTTCAAAGCCATGAAAACACATCTTTTGACATTTTTCAATCATTTGAAGATCAGTGGAATGAATGCCAATAAAGTCGTATGCCTATGGGCTGTTTTTTCGGTCTTGGTAGCATGTGCAAGAAAAGAAGTGACGACAACTGCCAAAGCAGACCACCCCAACATCGTCCTGATATTTATGGATGATCTGGGTTATGGGGATTTGAGTGCTTATGGGGCCATTGGATATACTACTCCCAATCTCGACCGAATGGCTGCAGAAGGTATGAGGTTTACAGATTTTCATGCGGCGACAGCGGTATGCAGTGCTTCAAGAGCAGCCATTCTTACTGGTTGTTATCCCGACAGAGTGAGTGTGTTTGGTGCCTATATGCCCGATGCAAAAGAAGCCCTGCATCCCAATGAAGTCACTATTGCAGAAGTGGCAAAATCACAGGATTATAAGACCGCCATGTTTGGCAAGTGGCATCTTGGAAATACTTGGGAAACCCTTCCGCTGAGCCAGGGCTTTGACGAATATGTTGGCCTTCCATATTCCAACGATATGTGGCCGGTATATTATGATGGTATGCCTGCCACCGAGGAGAATTGCAAAACCAATCCATGGAAAATAAATATGCCGGAATTGCCCTTGATCGAAGGTTATGAAAAAATAAGGGGAATCAAAAGCTTAGATGATCAGGGCATTCTTACAACAACGTACACAGAAAGGGCGGTCAATTTTATTCAGAAAAACAAAAATCAACCCTTCTTTCTTTACGTGGCCCATTCCATGCCCCACGTACCCCTTGGCGTGTCTGAAAAATTCAAAGGCAAAAGCCAGCGCGGCCTCTTTGGAGATGTGATGATGGAAATCGACTGGTCTGTGGGAGAAATACTCAAAGCACTAAAAAAGGAAGGTCTTGATGACAATACCATGGTCGTATTTACAAGCGATAACGGGCCCTGGCTCAATTATGGAAATCATGCAGGCTCAACAGCGGGGCTCAGAGAGGGTAAGGGCGCTATGTGGGAAGGAGGCCACAGGGTGCCGTGTATCATGAGATGGCCTGGAAAAATCAATGCAGGGCAAGTCAGCAGCGAGTTGATGATAACCATGGATTTGTTTCCAACCTTCACCAAGCTCATGGGAGGCAGTTTGCCTGCAAATAAAATCGACGGTATAGACATGTCTCCGCTAATCTTTCAGGGAAAAGCTTCTCCAAGAGACGAGTTCTGGGGCTATTACGGAGGTGAGTTGGTCTTCGTTAGAAAAGGAAAATACAAGCTGACCCTTCCTCATGCATACCGGACCTATCTGGATAATCCCACGGGCAATGATGGTTTTCCGGGAGCCTTGAGCAGTAGAAAGGCAGGAATCGAGTTGTATGATCTGGAAATGGACCCTTATGAAAAGACCGACATTGCTTCCAGCCATCCTGAGCTGGTCGTACAAATGATGGCCATAGCAAATGTAGCCAGAGAGGACCTGGGAGATCGTATTACAAAGGTGGTTGGAAAAGGGGTTAGAGCACCGTGGAAAATTGACCTGTAAATTCAAAAGTGGTCAAAAGTGGTCAGACGGTCGTCTGACCGGTCGTGCAGAATTTAATGTTGAGAACTTATTTAAATACTTGAAAATCAGAAACATATCCGTTTATAAGCGTTTCTAAACGTTTATAAACGTTTAGAAACGCTTATTCCAAAAACTTGCCAAATTCGGCCAAAATTTGACGAGATTCACATATCGAAAATAGCATGAAAATCAGTGTAGCTATTGTAAAAGCTGCTGATGTATTTTTTGTTGAAAAGGATAACCATGTGCTACATAGTTACTTTGAAAGTACGAGGCTTGCCTCATGAATAAGTAGTCTTTCTACATGAAGAGTCCCCTTCACTTTGACTTACTTTCTGCCAAAATACCACCCGGTTACCGCTCCCATACCACCAAAGCAAAGAAGGCTGCCAATTGCATCCAATAAAGTATCGTTCATTGAAGAGAAATTGTACATGGCATTCATGCTGAAACCAACACTTATGGATATAAGCACACCGATCACCATTGCAGTAATTGCACCTGTCTTCCAGTCTGAAATATTTGCCTTCAGAAGTACATAAGCCACTAAAAGTCCGGCAATCAGGCATGAAATGGCTATGAATTCCATCCTCACATCTTCATCTGCCAGCATTATACTGGGGTTGACATTCATCATATTGTCGAGGACCATGCCATATACGACCCAGCCCATTAAAAAGTACACTGCACCGGCTATTAAGCCGCCAATTAAAAGTTTTGTCCAATTCGTGTTTACGGAAGTTAATTTTTAAAAATATCAAAAATACAATCTAAAAATGGTATTATATACTAAATTGTAGATTTATATTTACTCTTTATGCAGCTTTTGTGTTACTAAATTTTGTCGGCTTTGCTTGATAAGTGGTCGTAAAAAAAAACACCCAGGCGTTTCAAATGCCTGGGTGTTTTTTTGAATTTATCAGCCCAACTTATCTTCCTGCCGCACGGGCTTGCTGTGCCTGCAAAGAGATCGATTGTAATCGGACCAAAGCTTTGGAATAATAGTCTATCACTTTTTCTACTTGTTCCGGAGTTGGATTGTCAAACAAATCATTGAGCATCGGGTACATACTAAAATCGACGCCGTTGGCGCTTGCATATTGCTTGGCAACTTGGAGAGCTTCCTTCGGAGACTCAAAATTGGTAGTTTTTATGTTTGCTGTTAATTGAGATTTTAATGTCGGTCCAGTGCTGTACTCGACACCTGCAACTCTTTTTTCAGATGCTGCAACATTAAAATAACTGGGCTTATAGTCAGGAGACAATGAGGCTAAAGTCTGCTGCATATTGTTCATTGCAATTTGCATTTGCTCCACAAGTCCTGCCAAATCGTTGTGATTGATACCGACAGCAGTATTGATATAATTGAGCATTTTGGTGGTGTCGGCATCAGACCAGGCAATACCAACAATGCGCCTATAATCTTTTGCCAACATTTGTGAAGGATGCACTGCGATGGCCATTCCATCACCACTGCCGTTAGGAAGAATATAGTCTCCCCTTTGCGCACGACCCACTACTTTTACAGGAACCTGACCCATGAAGGCAATTTTTTCATAAACGGCCTTGTCATTTTCTTCGGGCATACCACCAATAATCACAGGTGAATGGGATACAACCATGAATTTTTCTGCATCATCAAAGCTTTTGGAAATTCTTCCACCTTTGACACCCACAACATCTCCAAAAGTCAATTTTTCAAGTTCATCGGCTTGTGGTAACCACTCCGCATAATCGGCACCGCCGGATTCAAAGGCCACGCCGGCACCAGCTTCGTTGAAGGCGATATATCCCAGGATCTCATAATTCTGGACAATTAGTTCAACCCCACTCCAGAAAATATCATCGACATCTCCCAAAGTACCCAATGAGAGCAAGGCAGGAGCAATGTTTGCACCCAGTTTAATGACTTCAGCAATGAAGTCAGCTGTCATAGGAATGAGTTCCAGCGCATAATTGCTTGTTAACAAATCTGCTATTGGCTGAGGTGGAGGCTCATTGGTCGAAGGCTGCCTATTCGGGTCAGATGATTTGATGGTGTCCTTTGGCAATTGGATCAAACTTCTGTAGATGTCATATCCCAATCCAATGAAACCCCTTTGTCCCTCAATTCTACCTTTAGCATCTCCGGCCTCATTAAAAAAGGTAATGTAATTGTTGGATTCATTGGGTTGGCCACTGGGATTGAGGGTTGTTAATTTAATTCCAATGCCCTGAGTGGTGCCCTCCACTTTCAAGGGGTATTTTTCAAAATCGGTTTGCTGGATATTGCTGAGTGGAACTTTGATATTTACCTGACCTAATAAATCAGAATTTTTTTCTACTGTAAGTTTTCCCGTGAGCTGGGTAGGTTTTTCACTGTTCACTTTCAATTGGTCATAGAAATCAGCAGCGCCAGCAACAGATAAGGTGTTTTTGAAAGTGACTCCCTGATCAGTTGTTAATGCACCCGTAAGCAAGGTTGGCTTTTGATTTTTTACGGTAAGTTGATCGTTGAAGTCAGCAACTCCGTAAACCGTCAATGAGTTTTGCAGCGAAGTGTATTTTTTTACCGACAACGAACCTGAAAGATATGTAGGTTGGTCGTTTGCAACGTTAAACGGGCCATAAGCGATTGTACTTCCGCCAGCAGTATTCAGGTATGCGAATTGGTTTACATTCAGATTGTTTTTTACCAAAAGATCTTTATCAATATCCAGATCATTTTTAATTGCAATGTTGCCATCAGAAGCTATGGTCAATCTTTCAGTATTGTCGGTGACTATGACAAAGTCCTGCAAATCCGTCGTGCCAAGTTTGTCTCCAGGATCAGTGCCTGAATTCCCTTTGAGGCTCCAAACCTGCGCAGGAACTCCGCCAGCCTGAAAAACTTCGTTGCCATTGTTTGCTTTGCCGTTGACCAGATTGTTGGCTGTGCCGGCGTGTAGTGCATAAGGAACTGCCAATAATTTGCTGTTGCTGATGGTAGTATAGCCGGGACTGCCTTTTTCCATAATGGAAACCTCCATCCAGACTTCATCCTCTGCCCAGGGTACTTTCTGAAAGCTTCCTTTTTCTGTTTTACCATTGCCTATTACCAAAGAAAATAAGCCCAATTCATTGGTGGTAATGCTGTGAACTTCTGTATAAAAGACAGATTTGGAATCACCCGCAGTAAGACTTACTTTCAAGTTGATTTTTTCATCAGCCATTACTTCACCTTTGAGGCTTCGTGCAACTGCCTGATATTTGATGCCCTGCGGTACAATTTGAGCATTTAGTGAAAAACCTGTGATCAGAAGTAGTATTATAAGTATTGTGTTCTTTTTCATATCTCTGTGATTAATTGGATTTTAAAATTTTGTAATTGCCGATGATCAATCCTTTATCATTGGTGATCATGAGGAAGTAGACCCCTGCGGCAAAGTGGTCAAGATTAAATGTTGTTTCTATGGGTGTGGATAAATTTTTTCTGGCCAATAATTTGCCGGTGAAGTCTGTCAAACAAGCCTGCATGACATGTTCCTTGCCCGATAAGACTTGTACAGATAGCACAGATTGCACGGGATTTGGCGCAACAATCACATTCAAATCATAATCAATGACAGGAGTGACGAAGCCGGCATTTTTACTTACAGCCAGTGTTGGCTGATGAAACCCCTGGGTAAATTTTCCTTTTTTGCCTGCTACTGTTTCTATGGAATTTTCTCCCAAAGTCCATTCCAGCTGTATTTCGGATGCCTTTGCAATTCCGCCAGCAGAAGGTATGACTTCAGGGCTAAGTTTTTGGGCTTGTGCCAGGCTGCAATACAGCAACAGGCCAGGCACGAGTGGGTTAATTATTTTCATGATATTCAATTTATATGTCCTAATTATTTGATTTGGGGTAAGTAATGGGTGCTGAAGAAAAAATCGAAGGCCATTGCTTCGGCCTTCGACCATTTGACCGGGCCAGCTTTGCTTTTGACAGCTTGTAGGATTTGCCCCTTGCGCTCATGCTTTTGAAGGCCGGATATTTCCAATCTTAGTTTGACTTGCATTGCATTCATTTCATCATTTTTTGAGTTAATTAAGCTTTTATCATCAAGAGATTTTACCTCTTGCCTTGTTTTAAATAGCGATCTGGAAGTGCTTCATTTACTGAATGGATTTTTGCATCATCGCCAGATAAAGCTATTTTGATAGCCAGCCACTTCAAAAAAAATGCTGAAAAAGTTAGCGAACGGTATAGTTTTGGCCCGATTTAAGGATGCACGGGACTTGAAAAGGTTTGCAACCAGGGCTAATTATAATGTCAATTCCATCTGAATATTGCACCTTTTGTAGGGTGATGGCCTGCCGGTTACTTCTGTGAATCCAAGTTTATAGTACAAACTGATGGCGGGTTTTAACAAGGTGTTGCTTTCCAGGTATAATGTTGAAGCACCCAAATCCCGTGCTTTATTGATGACAGCCCGGGCAAGCTGGAAACCAATATTTTTCCCTCTTGCTGATGGACTAACTGCCATTTTAGCCAATTCATAATCGTAAACAGGGTCATCCATTTTGATCAATGCACATACTCCGACTACCTCTTCTCCAATTAAGGCGACCAAAATGTGGCCATCTTTGTCGATGATGTTCTTTTCAGGATGGTGCAAGGCCTTTCTGTCGCTGTCTTCCAATTCAAAATAAGCTGAGATCCATTCTTCATTGAGCGCGGCAAAGGCATTCCTGTATTTTTGTTCGTAATTGACTATAATCACATCACCAACTTCTCTCTGTTTTTTCTGTTGAACAACGCGTTGATAAAGCGGCTTTTGCGTCAGTAAGTTTTCCCATTCTTCAAGAGCCTCCCAAAGATTATGTTTGGATTCAGACATGACACCTTCAAGCGCTTTCTCAATATCTGCCGCCTGGAATTTCATCATTTCTTCTGCCGTTTTTAATCCATTTTCAGAGAGACAGACTATGTTTTGGCGCTTATCAGGTGATTTTTGATGCTGCAGGACAAGACCATCATGGATCATTTCTCTGATGATTTTGGTGACAGAAGGCTGGGAATGGCCGATGAAATTTGCAATATCGGTGATGGTCATATGACCTTTTTCATAAAGGGTGTAAAAGACGGGGAACCACTTCGGAGAAAATTTAAAACCATATAGCTTATAAATCTTAGCTGCATCGTCTGTGATCAATGCACTTATTTGCCGCAAACGGCTTCCCAATGCCATTTTTCCTGTGTGTTTATAGAATTCCATTGTTCATTTACATAACTGGTTATGTAAATTTAATTGCATTACTGAAATTTGCAAATAGTCAATCCATAGATTTTCAAAACAAAGATCTTATTTACCCAAAATTGACAAATAAGCCTTCCACGGTCCAACCTCTGCTGTGTATTGTTTGGCCAGCACTCTGGATATTTGAGCAATGTGACCTAGGTCGTGGGCAGTCCAGGAAGCAATGAGCTGACTTAGAGTGACAGGCCCCAAAGCGGGATGTAGAGCTGTCATGGACAATTGCTCATCACCGATTTGCATTGCCTGCACCTCCTCAAGATTTTGAGAGCGAAGCATTTTAAACTCATCCAGCAACACTGCTAAAGGCCTGGTTTGATCTTCATTGAACTGTGCAAAACGATCAAATGGACCAAAGACTTTTTCCTTAGCATCAGACAATATGATTTTCATCCTTGGCATCCAGTCCGTTTTTTCACAGATGATGAAATGGCCAACAACGTCGTAAGGACTCCATGTTTCTGGCCCTTCATTGGCCCGTATCAAATGGTCAGGTAAATGCAGCAGCATAGATTCTACCACAATTGGAGTTCTCTTTAAGATATCGATGGATTGTTGAATATCGAGTTGCATGATGAAGTTGGGATATTTATGAGGTCAAAATTATAACGGATAACTCAGGATTTGATTTTTCTGATAGCGAAACTTGGTTTTATGTCCATTTCGGTGGTAAGATATATGAGCTCCCAATTGTATAAATTGCAAAATTCAGATACAGCTTCCATGACGCCGTACCTTATATGTGCATTCCAATTGCCAACGATGTAGTCATGGCCACAAATCAGACCGTCTTCTTTCACTTTCTGTCTGTAGAGCTCCAGTTCCCTCGCCGTAGTTTCGTACGAATGATCAGTATCTATATATATCCAGTCAAAATAATTATTCTGAAAAGAATTTACCACCTCGGTCGACAAGCCTCTGATCAATTCAATTTGACCTGACCGGATCTCTTCAACAAACTTGTTTTCTACTTCGGCCATTTTAGATTCTGAATATCTCTCACTGTTCCAGGCATCTATCAAATACAGTTTGTTGGGGTGCACTATACTGAAGATTGATGAAGAAAAGCCACCGGTGTCCACTCCCAATTCTGCACAAATACCACCTTTGGGGAGTGCTTTAAGCAATTCATTTCTATTGGCCAGCAACTTGGTATTTTGAATATGGTGTGGCTTTAAATGAATGATGGGCATGACTGTATGCGCTGGAGGGAGTTCCCTGTTCAAAAAGTTTTGAGCCTTTCTCAGCCATTTATTTTTAAACCAATTGGGGAGAATTTTATAGATTATTTTGATCATACATGGTATTCTTTAATTTGAATTCAAGTCATTTATTATTTAACATCAGACCTGGTTTTCAACCTTTGGAACATAATCCCAACTTTCCTTTTTCCACTTCAAATTTTTGGTCAAAAACGATTCGATCTTCGTGCCTTTGAAAAAAACAATCAGGTGATAAAACAATTTACTTTTTAACTGCTTCATCAACTCTTTGAATTCATAAAAACCCATTGAAAATAAAATCTTTGACAAAATCAATTGTACATAAACCATTGGCGGCAATTGCTTTAATTGTTTTTCATACCGATACGGACTTAAAAAAATCTCAGGTGAAAGATAGGCAATTAAATAATCAATTTGTTCAGATGTAAATTCTGTTTTATACCGATTTATCCTCGCCCTTGTAATTGGTTCATTGAGCCTTTGATGTATCTTCTGATGGTTTGAATTCGCATCAGTGAATTTTTTTCTAAATTGAAAATCAAGCATAGCATCATCAAATTGCACACCCAAAAACTGACAAATACTTCGTAAATTATTTTCTGGTTGCTCCACCAGATTTTCGTACAGCAACCAATGCTGCTCTTCCCCTTCCATCCTGTTAATTACATATAATTCCTTCAGCCCTTTTTTTACTATAGGGGCAAACCTTTTGATCATTTTTAAGTCCAAATCCTGTTTGAAAATCATGCTCACATTCTCGCACATGGACAACACAACATCCAGCGGATTTCTTTGAATGAAAATGTATTTACTGTTAGGCAGGGTTTGTTTAAGTGTCCTCAGATAAAAAAGATTTTCTGGGGTTTTCTCACCAAATAGTGTCGCATTTTTTTGTTTGAGATAAAGCTCTGTTAATCTTTCATAATATCGTTTTGTCGGTATGGGGAATTCATTTGGCGCAATTGCCAGCATGCTAAGACATTTGTTGATCGGATCATTAAAACCCCGGGACCACTGATCAAAATTATTCAAAATCAATAGTTCATGTTGGTGGTCTTTGATGTTATCTTTTGCACCAAATCTTGAGAATGCCATACCGGAGGCTATTTCCGGGCAAACCGCAATCAGGGAATGAGCATCCAGCATCTGTTCCAGCATAGTCGTACCCGATCTTGGCAAACCAATGATGAAAAAGTTGTTACTTTCAGAGGAAGCTTGGTGTATTTCATTTGTACGCAAAAGACTTGTTCAATTTATTCAAGGAATTATGAGGTTAAACTTTCGTTTAACAAAACAAAAGTGAAGATACAAAACGGAGGTGATTGGCGGTCTTGAACTTTCAAAGGTGCCGTTTTTCATGCTATAACCCAAAAGTGGTCAGACGAGCGTCTGACCACTTTTGGGTAAATATTTCATTATTACTGATTTAATACATTGATAATCAATAAGATATTCGTTTATAAACGTTTATAAATGTTTAATGTCATGTTTGCCCCATTTCACCCCATCTGCCTCCGGCTATATTCTCGGGGTACTACTCCTTTCAGCTGCTTAAATTTTCGGTTGAAGTGGGTAATGCTTTTGAAACCTGATTGATACGCAATGTCCGCAATGTTTCCATCAGTCTCTGATTCCAGAAGCTGACAGGCGTGTTCGATGCGGAGTTCGGTGACAAACTGGAAAAAGGTTTTATTGGTCCTCAGCTTGAAATATCTGCAAAATGCATTGGGGGTAAGGTAACACAGTGATGCCACCTCATCCAGGGAAATCTCATGCTGGAAGTTATTGAAGACGAATTCAAAGACCTGCTGCATTTTTTCTCCTTCGTGGTTGGTGAGCACTTTTTTGTATTTAAATCCGCTGAGTGGTTCCACCTCATGCAGGGAGAAGTATTGCAATAATTCCAGAAGGATGATCAGTCGCCGCAGCTTAGAGCAATGGGTCAACTCATTGAATAAGCCAGTGAGATGGTGGCTGCCTGATGAAAGCTTAATGCCCGCGTGCAGACTATTGAAAAACAGCTTAAGATCTTCGAGTTCGGATAATTCAAAAAAGTGCTGCCCAAAAGATGCTCTGGTGAAGAAAAGAGAGTACATCTTGCTGTAGCCTTCGGTATCGGTTCTTGATTGAAATAAGTGAGGTGTATTGCCGTCTATCACAATGATGTCTCCCTCATCAAAACTTGTAATACTGTCACTCACCAGGAGTTTTCCTGATCCGCGTACGATGTAACTCAACTGTATTTCTTCGTGTTGGTGTAGTTTACCATAAAATTGTGGTCCCTCATCTATCTGAAAGGCGATGTTTTCATTTGGTGGTTTCGGTATTTTGAAAGGTAAAACTTTCATTTATAGTTCTATTTTGTATCAATTGTGAGATAAAACTACTGAATTGAGATAATATAGTGCTATAAATGGATAGAAATGGCTGACAGATAGAGCAAGAGACTTCCTATTTTTGTAGTAATAAAAAATGGAGAAAAATGAGCATTGTATGGGAAGGCGTTATGCCCGCGATCACCACCAAGTTTACTGCTGATGATCAAATCGATTTCAATCTTGGTAAAATAAATCTTCAGGCGCAACTTGACGCTGGTGTTCATGGCATCATCCTCGGTGGTACTCTGGGCGAAGCCAGCACGCTGACATTAAAGGAAAAGGAAGAACTCACCGTCCAGACTGTTGACTTTGTTGCAGGGGCAGTGCCTGTGGTGATGAACATCGCAGAAGCCAGCACCCGCGACGCCATTGCCGCCGTAAAAGCCGCTGAAAAAAATGGTGCTTCAGCATTGATGGCCCTGCCGCCTATGCGCTACAAGGCCAACAGTTATGAAGTGATGGAGTGGTTTAATACCATCGCTGCCAATACCGGTCTCGATATCATGATTTACAACAATCCGGTAGATTACGGCATAGAAGTCACGCTCGACATGTTTGAAATCTTAGTTTCAAAAAATGAAAACATCAAGGCTGTAAAAGATTCTGCCAGAGATATTTCCAATGTGACCAGGATCAGAAACCGCTTCGGGGAAAGGCTTAAAGTGCTTTGTGGGGTCGATACCCTTGCCATGGAGTCACTTCTTATGGGTGCAGACGGCTGGGTGGCAGGCCTGGTTTGTGCTTTTCCTGCAGAAACCGTTGCTGTATATGAACTCACAAAAGCAGGAAGACTTACCGAGGCTCTTGAGATATACAGATGGTTCTTGCCTCTGCTTGAACTCGATATCAATCCTCAACTCGTCCAAAACATAAAAATGGCAGAAGTGGCAACGGGCATTGGCTCAGAATATGTTAGGGGACCAAGGTTGCCGCTGCAGGGTAAAGAACGAGAAAGGGTAACTCAGATTATTTCTTCTTCTTTGGAGACCAGGCCGACTTTACCGGAATATAAAGGTTTGAGGGCTGTTGGTGTTTAGTTTTGGGCTTTGTAGCGGTTAGCTGTTAGCGATTAGCTCTTAGCAATTAGTACATTATTTCGGTCGGAAAATTGAAGACTTTGCATTCAGGTTAGATTATTAATATGTATGAAGTAATCAAATTTTTGCTTAAATTATGAAATTCAAGAATCTTGATTTTGAAAATGTTTTGATCGCGGCTAAAGCATTTAAATTGTCACAAGATGATTCCTATATTATTGCCTATCCAGAATTTATTAAATATTTTAATGAAATAGGAAGTGATGAGCTTAGGTTTCATCACTTGGTTATTTCTAGTCATTTTATTTATGGATGGATGCCTACAATAATCCATTTGAATATTTCACAAAAGGATGAAGTTTTAAGCTTATTAAATAAAGTTAAATTGGGGCAACTATTAAATTCCAGTCAATTACATATTTTAAAAGAGTGTATTAATGGTTCAATGGTGGGGTTATCGAAATTACTACATTTTATAAATCCAGAGATTTATCCAATATGGGATAGTAAAATATATAAATACATAACAGACAAAAATAGTACATACGGGATTGATCGTCCTGAAAATTATATATCCTATTTAAATGAGGTTTTAAAAATTGCAAATCATATTGATTTTAATAAAATAAGTAAATTAATCTGCAATAAATTGAATTACCAAGTTTCTCAAATCAGAGTGATTGAATTGTGTATATTTCAATACTATAAAAACCAAAAACATTTAAAATGAATGTGTAATACAATAATGAATAAAATGGGATTTAAGGCTTTTATACTTTTAATTTCAATTGGTTTTATAGCTTCATGCTCAGCCGGCATTAAAAAACTTTCAAAAGAAAGCGCTAACTTCCAGAATATTCTCACAGAACTTGCTACTACTAAGTTCAACGATGATACTCATCCATTGGGCAATCCGACAAAGGAAAATTTTGAAAAGCGCCGCAATTTTTACCAAAAGGAGCTGGCAGCCCTGAAGCAACTTCGTTTTGACAAGCTTTCAGAAGACGATCAGATTTCTGTGGAATTGTTGATATTCGAACTTCAGGACAACATAGATGAAATCAATTTCGAAACTTACCTCAATCCGATTCAGGCAGACCAGGGATTTCACCTCAACCTCGTCTATCGCATTCGACCCATAAATTCCAGTGAAGAAGCAGACCGCTACCTCAGGACGCTCAACGACATGCCCCATTTTGCTTCATCGAATATTGCCTTGATCAGAGAAGGATTAGAACGAGGACTTTCACAGCCCCGGATTATATTTAATGGATATGAGGATACTTATAACCACCACATTGTAGATGTCTATTCAAAAAGTGATTTTTATCAACCTTTTCTCAATTTGTCTTCTATACTGAGTGAAGCTAAAAAGGATTCAATCCTCACGGCGGCAAAACTGGCAATTGAGGCATCCGTTATTCCGGCATTTAAAACCATCAAGAATTTTTTTGAAGAAGAATATTTTCCAAAGACCAGGACAAGTCTGGGCGTATCAGAGGTTCCGGGAGGTAAGGATTTTTATCAAAATCGAATTAATTTCTATACCACCTCAACAGATTACACTCCGGAATCTATCCACGAATTGGGACTGAGGGAAGTGGCCAGGATCCGCGCGGAAATGCAAAAAATTTTAGCTGAGCTTAATTATCAAGGGGATTTCGCGTCCTTTCTCCAATTTCTCCGAACCGATAAACAATTCTACACCAAAAGTCCGGATGAATTGCTCATGCATGCAAGAGATATTGCCAAAAGAATTGACGATCAGTTGCCGAAGTATTTCAGCACCTTGCCACGTAGACCATATGGTGTGGTGAAGGTGCCGGATGCCATAGCACCGAAATATACCGGAGGTCGATATTCATCTCCATCAAAGGATACAGAAGCCGGGCATTACCTGGTTAACACTTACCAGCTCGAGAGCAGGCCATTGTATGTGCTTCCCGCCTTGACTGCTCATGAAGCAGTACCTGGCCATCACCTGCAGATGTCACTCAACAGCGAGTTGGGCGAAGCATTTCCTGATTTCAGGAGAGGCCTTTATTTTTCGGCATACGGAGAGGGCTGGGGCCTATATGCTGAATACCTGGCTGACGAAATGGGCATTTACCGCACACCTTACGAGAAATTTGGGCAACTCACCTATGAAATGTGGCGGGCTTGCAGATTGGTGGTAGACACTGGTATCCATGCCTTCGGTTGGACGAGAGATCAGGTCGTGGACTACATGAAGGAAAATACCGCACTGTCGATCCATGAGATCAATACAGAAACAGATAGATACATCGGCTGGCCCGCACAGGCGCTCTCATATAAAATTGGTGAACTCAAAATCAGAGAACTGAGAACAAAAGCAGAAAAAGAATTGGGAGAAAAATTTGACGTCCGAGCTTTTCATCAAGTCATCCTGGACCAAGGTACCGTAACTTTGCCAATACTGGAAAGGAGGGTGAATGTTTATATAAGAAAACAACTCATAAATTAAGCATTATTAATGTTCATGTTTTGATGAGTATTTTGAAAGTTATTTTAAAATGGAAAGATGAGAGAGGAAGAAAAATACAATATGATTTTATCAATCAATGAAGCTTTGAAAATTGGTGAGGAATGTGGTGAATCTGTTCATTTTGACAATGAAAAATTTAAAGCGAAAATGCGTGATAAATTCTTCAACAAACTTAATTAGACATTTACTTTAATGTTTGTAAAGTCATTTATTCAAATAAAAAATTACCTCAACTAAGATCCAAAATTAGTAATTAAGACTATGGCAAAACATACCTTCATCTGCATCGACGGACACACCTGTGGGAATCCGGTAAGACTGGTCACTCAAGGTGGACCTCAATTGTTGGGTGAGACCATGAATGAAAAACGACTGCATTTTATGCGGGAATTCGACTGGATCAGGCAAGGCTTGATGTATGAACCCCGCGGCCACGACATGATGAGCGGCAGCATCTTGTACCCGCCACACGATCCGGCCAATGATTTCGCCATCCTGTTCATAGAAACCAGTGGTTGTCTGCCCATGTGTGGTCATGGTACCATTGGCACCATCACCATTGGCATTCAGGAAGGTGTTATCAAACCCAAAGTTCCGGGAAAAATCAGAATGGAAGCTCCGGCAGGTCTGGTAGAAATTGAGTATGCCATGAAGGGTGAAAAAGTAGAATGGGTCAAGCTCGTCAATGTCAAATCTTATCTGGCTGCAGAGGGCCTTGAAATAAATTCCCCTGAACTCGGTATGCTGAGCTTCGACGTCGCCTACGGGGGCAATTTTTACGCCATTGTAGATCCTCAGGACAATTTCCCCGGCCTTCAGCAATATTCCGCAGGAGAAATCATACGATTTAGCCAATACCTGCGCAAAGCCATCAACGAAAAGTATCCCGATCATTTTATCCACCCGGAAAACACAAGCATCCGCAATGTCAGCCATATGCTGTGGACGGGAGAGGTGCTCGATCCTTCCTCATCAGGAAGAAATGCTGTATTTTACGGCGACAAAGCCATTGACCGCTCTCCCTGTGGAACAGGAACATCCGCAAGACTTGCACAGTTGCATGCAAAAGGTAAGCTGGCCACTGGCGAAGAATACATCCACGAGAGCATCATTGGTTCAAAATTTATTGGAAAAGTAGAAGCCGAAACACAAATCGGGGATAAAAAAGCCATCGTTCCCAGCATCAAAGGTTGGGCAAAGGTGTACGGTTACAATACCATCATCATTGACGACGAAGACGATCCCTACGCTTTTGGCTTTCAGGTAATTTAAGCATATGTACAGACAACAACTCTTTATTGTTTTACTTCTTTTTTGCCAGGAATCATGGGCCCAATTGGATACCCTGCCAATGGAAATTTATCAAAGGGCGATCTCCTATACTTCTCCAAAATTGATCAACAAAAGAGTCTTCAATCTCCAGCCTTCCTTCAATTATCACAAGGACAGCTCGGGACTTTGGTACGTTTTTTTTAGCCCGGCAGGCAGGCAATACCGAATGATAAACTTCGACGGCTTTGCAGAGCAACCTCTCTTTGATCACCAGGCTTTGGCACAGGCCTTGAGCAAATCAACAGGTAAAAAGGTCGAGGCCAATCAAATCCAACTGTCCAATCCGGAGGCCACCAAAAACCAACTGACCTTCTTTTTTTCGAATAAAAAATACCAATGGGACAGCGCTCGGAAGTCACTGGAAATTTTAAAAAACGAAGAGGATACAACAGAGGCTTTTGAAAGTATCTCTCCGGATGGAAACTTCAAGGCATTTTCAAAAGACTACAATCTTTACATTCAAAACATAAAAACTAAGGCCGTCACTGCCCTTTCCAAAGACGGCACTCCTGATTATGCCTATGGCAGCTGGTATGGTTGGTTTGACGAAATGTTTGGCGAAAACAAAGATCGCGAACCCCATTTTTCTGTTCAATGGTCCCCTGATTCAAAATACCTCATCACTCAGGTTTGTGACATCAGCAAAGCCAATAAAATGTACATGCTCAACCACAGCATTGACACCCTGTACCGGGCACGACTGGTTTCGTACTTCAGAGGTTCACCCGGCGATTCCGGCATGGTGATGATCAAGCCATTGATTTACAATATTGCACAAGGCAGGGAAGTCAAACACAATTTCCCCACACAAACCCACATCAATTCGGTTGAGCTCATGTTTACAGCCGATTCCAAAAACGTGATTGCCCACTGGCTCGACCGCGGATTTAAAAATCGATACATCGCCCAGCTGGATCTGGCGACCTCAAAAACAACTACACTCTGGAAAGAATCCACCACCACAAGCATAGACCATTCTTTCATGACATATGTGCAAGGCTGGGAGAAGCTGGTCCTGGAATCCGATAAATCAGGCTGGAACCAGCTCTATGAAATTGATCTGCGCTCGGGCAAATCTCAGGAACTAAGTGTCGGCAATTTTTTCGTCCACGATGTTTTGAAAATAGATACCACTTCATCCTGGATATACTTTACGGCTTCAGGACGGGAATATGACGATAACCCCTACTACCAGAAGTTGTACAAGGTGAAGTCCGGAAGCAGGATGATGTTACTGACGACCGAGGAAGGAAACCATCAGGTAAATCTAGATCCTGCGGGCAGGTTTTTTACTGATGCCATTTCTACGCTGGATCAGCCCACACAGACCGTGTTACGTGATCTCAATACCGGTGAAATGATCAAGCCGCTGACAGAAGCAGATGTGAATACTGCAGAGAACGAAGGTTGGGTCGCACCAATGACATTCTCCTGCATTGCAAAAGATGGATACACCACCATTTTTGGGGCAGTATGGAAGCCCACCAACTTTGATCCGAATAAGTCTTATCCCATCATTGACGCAACATACACAGGTCCGCATACACAAATAGTGCCTCACTCATTTGACATGGCTTTCAGATACCAATCCTGGGCTGAATTGGGTTTTGTGGTCGTCGTGGTTGATGGCCTCGGCACAGCAGGAAGGTCAAAAGCATTCAGAGAATTTTCATACCAAAACATGGGAGACAATCTCAGGGATCATTTGATTGCCATTCGCCATTTGGCATCAAAATACAATTGGCTCGATACCACCAGGGTAGGCATTTTTGGTCACAGTGCCGGAGGCTATGATGCCGGACACGCCCTGCTCGCCTTTCCCGATTTTTACAAGGTTGGTGTTGCCAGTGCCGGCGACCACGATTTCAGAATGGAAAAAGCCTGGTGGCCTGAGATGTACATGGGCTGGCCCGTGACAGAAAAATACGACGAAGTCTCCAACATCACCCTGGCGCCAAATCTTAAAGGGAAATTGATGATCGCCCATGGTGGTATGGATCACAATGTCAACGCCTCAGCAACTTTCAAGCTGGCCGAGGCCCTGATCAAAGCCAATAAGGATTTTGACTTGGTGATTCTCCCCAGTCAGAGGCATGGTTTTGAGGGAACATCATTGGAATTTTTCCAGAAAAAAAGGTGGAACTATTTTATCAGACACCTCCTTGGTAAAGAGCCAAGGTGGGACTACAACATCAGCGAATAATGGGAAATACATGCATCGTCATCGGCGGAGGCATCATCGGACTGTCTTCAGCATATTACCTGCACAAGGCAGGATTTCAGGTCAAAGTCATTGACAAATCCGCTATGGATCGGGGGGCGTCATACGTCAATGCCGGATATCTCACCCCTTCACACATCGTCCCTTTGGCCGCTCCCGGCATGATCAGCAAGGGCATCAAATGGATGTTTGATTCTTCAAGTCCTTTTTACATCAAACCGAGATTGGATTGGGATTTTATGAAGTGGACCTGGTACTTCAAAAAAGCATCAACCACTTCCCATGTGCAGCGTTCACTCAAAGTCATCAAAGACATCAATATCCTGAGCCGTGACATGTACGATGACATCCTCGCATCCGGCGATCTGGATGCCTATCAATACGAGCGGCAAGGCCTGCTCATGGTTTTTAAGTCAGCAAAGGCCGGAGATGAAGAGAGAAAAGTAGCTTCCTGGGCCGGAGATTTGGGCCTGGAGGTAAAAGAATTGAATAAGGCAGAGCTTTCTGCCATGCAGCCTGACAGTAACATCGATGCATTGGGCGCCTTCTATTACCTTTGCGATGGACACATGACGCCAGGCCAGTTTATGGCCAGAATGAAAGACTACCTGCAAAAATCCGGAATTGAAATCATCACCAACAAGGAAGTCATCGATTTCAATTTTGAGCATGGGAAAGTAAAAGCTTTGGTCACCAATGACGGAAGTCTGGAAGCAGACGAATTTGTCCTGGCTTCGGGTTGCTGGAGCGAAAATCTGGCCAAAAAGCTAGGCATTTACCTGCCTGTGCAGGCCGGTAAAGGATACAGAATCGACGTACCCCGTCCAACAGGCATCACGCTGCCCACCATCCTCATGGAATCAAAGGTTGCCGTGACACCTATGGATGGATTCACAAGATTTGCAGGTACCATGGAACTCTCCGGTATCAACAACATCATCAGAAAAGAAAGGGTGGAAGCCATCGCAAATGCAGCCCACCGCTACTACCCATCCTTTGAAGTGAACGCCGAAGAAAAAGCACAGGCCCAATTTGGATTCCGCCCCGTGAGCCCCGACGGTCTGCCCTATATCGGTAAAACATCAAAATATACCAACCTCACCTTTGCCTCAGGTCACGCCATGATGGGCTGGAGCCTGGGCCCGGGTACCGGCAAGCTGGTGACAGAGATAATTACTGGTGAAAAAACTAGTATGGATTTGAAGGCTTTTGGGGTGGAACGGTATATGTAGTATATTCTTGTTAGGGTATATATCGTTTCTGAAAGTTAATTAAGTTTAATAACGAAAATGAATTTGATACCGGGTATTTGAGGAACTAAAGGATGCTTGCAAAAATAAAATATGTAGCTATATTTGTTTTGAATGCAGACGCCATTGTGGAGTGTGAAAATTGTTTCAAGTTATTTAGATCTGGCACAACCAAATTTAACAAGTATAAGAATAACGTGTTGAGCTATTGAAATCTTCGAAAAAGA
>JAGQWX010000001.1 GCA_020436935.1 Saprospiraceae bacterium | reverse complement strand
AAGAAGTGAACGAAGTATTGCGAGGCTGGCTAAACTACTTTATCAAGGCCGAGATGAAAGGTAAGATGAAGCAGATAAGTAGCTGGCTAAAGAGACGGGTAAGGAGCTACCGACTGAAGCAATGCAAGAGAGTGATAGGGCTGGTAAGATTCCTAAGAAGACTAGGAGTTAATGAAAAACTCAGCTGGAGAACGGCTCTTAGTGGCAAAAGTTGGTGGCGACTATCAAACTCCCCAGGAAGTAACATCGGCATGAATAACGCATGGTTCAAAAAGATAGGGCTGTATGATATTTACGAGAACTACACCATGAAATTCAATTCCTATTGAAACCGCCGTACACGTAAGTACATACGGTGGTGTGAGAGGTCGACAAAGATAAATTTGATCTAAAGTCATTTATCTTTGTCACCTACTCGATTTACCTGATTTTGCTGCAACAACCTGCTTTTGGCCTGGATGATGTTTTCAATGGTAGTGCCTTCAATTTTACTGTCAAGCCAGGCAATGATGTCGAGATAAAGAAATGCCCGTTTTTCGTAAGGGTCGTTTTGATAGCGTTGGAGTTTTGTGCGCAATGCCTTCAATTCATTTTTAAGTTTAGCGGGAACCATCCCCGGTGTTTTTCTAAGGAAGGCAAAAATTTCTCTTTGCACTGCATGTAGTTCCTCCATTTTGCTGAGGAAGCGGTATACAGACTTTACCTGATAGGAAATGAGCAACTGATTTCCGAGTTCAAAATGTGCAATCAGATTTAAAATTCTGGCAAAACACTGCATGTCTGTTCGAATATCAGCTACGGGAGTATTGATGATTTTATTCAGATAGTCAATACACCTGCTGTAATCATCGGCGCCGAAGTACACGCAGGCAATTTTATAGTAAAAGACAATGGTGCGGTTGACATCCCAGCCGTAGGTATTTTCCTCCAAGTGGTGTTCCAGCTCTTTGAGGTTCTTACTTCCAAGGGTATACTGACCGGTGATGAATACGTGATTGAGTTGGTGAGTATATTTTACGAGTGCATATACACTTTCATCATTTTGGGTAAATACAGCCTGGTAGTTGTGACCAAATGTGAGCAACTTTTCAAAATTGGCTTCAAACTTTTCAAGACGTTGTACCATAAAAGTTGCACTCAAAACATTGTGCATGGCCTTGATGTAGGTGCTGGTTTCAGTCTTCATTTTTTCGGGATATACATCGTACAATTCTGCCCATTTTTGACTGAAGCGATAATTGTTGGCAAAATCCTGAAGCATATTGTAGTACCACACATAGGATTGGTACAGGTACATTTTGCCATAAAATGTGAGCTCTTTTTCAACCAGATTTTGAGGAAGGTGTGAGTTGAAGAACTCCTTGATAAACATGGCGTCTCTCGAATCTTTCACGTAACCGAGCCTAAGATACAGGCCATATAGTCGAAGCGATAAGTTGGCCAGGTCATTGGAAAGCAATAAATGTTTGCCCAGGTGTTTGCTTTCGATTTCAATTTCTTCTGCCTTTTCGGCCATGCTGCCCGTGATGTATTGGTTTTCGAGTTGACGTTCGAATTCAAGAGCGATATAAGCCAGGCTATAATCTTCTCGGTCAAGAGCTTGATATTTGGCCTTGTACAAGACGTCCAGACTGGCTCTGTACAGACCTTTTGCGTGAAGTATTTTGGCAAAATCTATAAGTTCGCGGGTATTGATGTCCTCCTGGGTATTTCTGTAAAGCAATCTGAGGTTGGTCAACAATTGGCGGTAGAGGTTTGCCTTAATATTGGAAAGTTGAATCTTTTTGATCTGTGGGAACTTCTTGAGCAGTTCTTCTTCGTTATATTCTGGAGTGCCTTCGATATAATCAAACAGAATCATGAATAGTTTGTCCTCATTGCTGTTTTGTCTATTGGCAAACAAGCGGAAACTTCGCTTTTCTGCTTTTGTAAGTCGGCGTATGAGGTCAATCAGAAACTCTGTCTGCTGTTTGGGCATTGTAATTGAAAATGTTTTAAACTATTGAAAACCAATAAGTTGATGATATTTTATATAAATTACAGACTGTAATACTTTTTGTAAAAGATTATAGTAACAACAAAGATCGTTCTATTTTTGAAAACGTTATAGAGACATATGCGTTTAGAGTCTAATCAAATTTTTCCAAATATTCCAAAATCGATGACTGATGGCAGGAGATAAGATATATATTTTTGATACAACGCTCAGGGACGGAGAGCAGGTTCCCGGGTGTAAGTTGCGCAAGGAACAAAAGCTGGAGATAGCAGCTGTCCTTGACGAAATGGGCGTGGATGTGATAGAGGCGGGTTTCCCTATTTCCAGCCCGGGAGACTTTGATGCAGTAGCATCTATTGCAGCAATCGTAAAAAATGCAACTGTTTGTGGTTTGTCAAGATCTGTTGAGAAAGACATCAAAACCGCTGCAGAGGCACTGGCCAAGGCAAAATATCCAAGAATTCACACAGGTATTGGTACTTCAGAAAGCCATATGAAGTTCAAGTTTAAGTGTGGTCCTGAAGAAATCATCGAACGTGCAAAAGCGGCGGTGAAGTATGCCAAATCTTTCGTAGAGGATGTAGAGTTTTATGCAGAAGATGCTGGCCGAAGCGATAATGCCTTCCTTGCAAAAGTTTGTGAAGAAGTCATCAAGTCAGGAGCTACAGTGCTCAACATTCCGGATACTACAGGATATTGTATGCCCGAAGAGTACGGGGCAAAAATTAAATACCTCAAGGAAAACGTAAAAGGAATTGAGAAGGCAAGATTGTCTACACATTGTCACAATGACCTGGGTCTGGCTACAGCTAACTCAATTGCAGGTATCATGAATGGTGCGAGGCAAATCGAATCCACCATCAATGGTGTTGGCGAAAGAGCAGGAAATACTTCTCTTGAAGAAGTAGTGATGATCATCAAACAGAGATTGAATCACCTTTTTTACACAGACATCAACTCCAAGTTGTTGAAACCAACCAGTCTGCTTGTTTCACATGAAATGGGTATGCCTGTTCAGGCAAACAAGGCAATTGTTGGAGAAAATGCCTTCGCGCACAGTTCGGGAATTCACCAGGACGGTGTCATCAAAAACAGAGAGACCTACGAGATCATCGATCCACACGAAGTGGGAGTGCCTAAGTCATCTATCGTGCTCACTGCAAGATCCGGAAGAGCAGCCCTTGCCTACAGAGCAAAAGAAATCGGCTACAATCTTACAAAGGACGAACTCGATGTAGCTTATGCCAACTTTTTGACTTTGGCCGACAACCAAAAGGAAGTTAAAGACGAAGATTTGAAAGTGCTGCTTGAAGAAAAAGTCTTCGCATAATCACGAATATCATGCGCTGATCACTTTTGGCAAATTTTTTGCGACTCTTCTTATGTCATAAATTAAACAAAACGAAAAACTTATACTTTACAGAAACTTGTTATGGAATTAAACAAATACAGTAAACACGTCACCCAGGACCCAACACAACCTGCCGCGCAGGCTATGTTACATGCGATTGGGCTAACAACAGAGGACCTAAAAAAACCTCAGGTGGGCGTCGTGAGTACAGGCTGGGAAGGCAATCCCTGCAATATGCACCTCAACGATCTCGCTTTCGAAATCAGGAAAGCCGTGAACACCCAGGATCTGGTAGGTCTCGTATTTCATACCATTGGCGTCAGCGATGGTATTTCCATGGGAACCGCCGGTATGAGATTCTCATTGCCAAGCCGCGACATCATAGCAGACAGTATAGAAACAGTAGCATCAGCCCAGTGGTACGATGGCGTCATCGCTGTAGTAGGCTGTGATAAAAATATGCCGGGAGCACTCATGGCTTTGGGCCGACTCAACAGACCGGCCATCATGGTATATGGAGGCACTATAGCCCCCGGATGTCACGCAGGAAAAAACCTGGACATCGTTTCCGCATTCGAGGCCCTGGGTCAAAAAATATCAGGAGAAATCGACCAAACAGAGTTTGAGGAAATCGTCCAGAAAGCTTGCCCTGGTCCGGGAGCATGCGGAGGGATGTATACGGCAAATACGATGGCCTCAGCTATTGAAGCAATGGGCATGGCCTTGCCATTCAACGCTTCTAACCCTGCAGCCAATCACATCAAAATCGAAGAAAGTACAGGACTTGGTCCTGCGATCAAAAACTTGTTGATCAAAGACCTCAAGCCTAGAGATATAGTGACCAAAAAGTCGTTGGAGAATGCAGTCAGACTCATCACTGTATTAGGTGGGTCAACAAATGCTGTTATGCACCTTATAGCAGTGAGTAAGGCATTTGAATTGGATCTAGACTTAAAACAATTCCAGGAATGGAGTGATTCAACGCCATATCTGGCAGATCTCAAACCAAGTGGCAAGTACCTCATGCAGGACTTGCACGAAATAGGTGGAATACCAGGGGTAATGAAATTCATGCTCAACAACGGCATGTTGCATGGAGACTGTATAACAGTAACGGGCAAAACAATTGCAGAAAACCTCGCTGATGTACCAGATTTGGTATCTGATCAAAAGATCATCATGCCTCTGGATGCCCCCATCAAACCCAATGGGCACATTCAAATCTTATTCGGAAACCTGGCGACTGAAGGAGCAGTGGCGAAAATCACAGGAAAAGAAGGAGAAGTATTCGTTGGACCGGCCAAAGTTTACGACGGGGAAGAAGCTTGTAATGCCGCCATCCAGGCCAGAGAAATAGAAGCAGGAGATGTGGTAGTCATCAGATATTGCGGGCCCAAAGGTGGTCCCGGTATGCCAGAGATGCTCAAACCTACTTCATCCATCATTGGTGCCGGTCTTGGTAAGTCTGTGGCCTTAATTACCGATGGCAGATTTTCAGGGGGTACCCATGGATTTGTGGTCGGACACATCACTCCGGAAGCTTATGACGGAGGAACCATAGCATTGATCCAAAATGGAGATATCATCACGATCGATGCCCAGAAAAACATCATAGAAGTTGCACTTCCTGCCGAAGAGCTGGAAAGAAGAAAAGCTCAATGGTCCCAGCCCAACGAAAAACTTACCGGTATATTAAGTAAGTACAGAAGGACGGTCTCTTCAGCAAGCGAAGGATGCGTTACTTGTTAGAATTAAAATGTTAAGTCTCAAAATTTAAGAAATATGTTGACTACAGAAATGACAATGCAGCAAAATGGGCAAGCGCCAAAGACCAGAAGGTTAACGGGTTCCCAGGCAGTACTTGAATGTTTGCTGGCAGAAGGAGTCGACACCATATTTGGCTATCCGGGAGGAGCAATCATGCCGATATATGATGCACTTTTTGATTATCAGGACAGACTGAGGCACTTACTTCCCCGCCACGAGCAGGGAGGAATTCATGCCGCTCAGGGCTACGCAAGAGTCACCAGAAAAATAGGAGTTGCGATGGCAACTTCAGGTCCGGGAGCTACCAATCTGGTCACAGGACTTGCAGATGCATTGATGGATTCTACTCCGCTGGTTTGCATCACCGGCCAGGTGTTCAGCACATTGCTCGGTTCAGATGCATTTCAGGAGGTGGATGTCATTGGTTGTACAACCACAGTAACCAAGTGGAACATTCAGGTAACAAAGCCTGAGGAAATTCCTGCAGCAATGTCAAAGGCTTTTAGAATCGCCAACTCCGGGAAACCGGGCCCGGTACTTGTGGACATCACCAAAGACGCACAGCTTAAAGAGTTTGACTTTTCATACGATAAAACAACAGTAATCAGGAGTTACAGGCCTGTACAGCCTCTAGACAAATCAGCCATAGAAGAAGCTGCTGAGATGATCAATGCCGCAGAAAGACCGCTGATTCTTGCCGGTCATGGTATCCATATAGCCAAGGCTCAGGATGTATTCAAAAGCTTTCTTGAAAAGTCGGGTATACCTGCGGCAACAACCATCCACGGATTATCAACCATACCAAGCAATCACCCTTTGAATGTGGGCATGCTGGGTATGCACGGCAATATTGGTCCCAACGTACTGACCAATGCTTGTGACGTGCTCATTGCCATCGGAATGAGATTTGATGATAGGGTTACAGGAAATCTGAGCAAGTATGCAAAACAAGCCAAGGTCATTCACATCGAAATAGACCCTGCAGAGATCGACAAAAACGTTATGACCGATGTGGCCATCTGTGGCGACGCCAAAGAAGCGCTGGAGGCATTATTGCCTAAGGTAAAAGAAAAACAATACGACAGCTGGCTCAAACAGTTTAGAGATTATGACGCCATCGAAAAGTCAAAGATAGTAGATAAGGTGCTCGAAAAAGACGACACCAAACAGCTCACCATGGGCAGGGTGGTCAGGACCATCTCAGAAATGACGAAGGGTCAGGCCATCGTTGTCACCGATGTGGGACAACATCAAATGGCCACAGCACGATATTACGAATACCTTGGAAGAGATCAATGGGTCTCATCAGGTGGAGCAGGAACTATGGGATTTGGATTGCCTGCAGCCATAGGTGCTCAGGTTGGAGCTCCGGACAAAACGGTCGTAGCCTTTATTGGCGATGGTGGATTCCAGATGACTTTGCAGGAGCTGGGCATGTGTACCCAATGGAACATTCCTGTAAAAATAGTCATTCTAGACAATGAGTTTTTGGGTATGGTAAGACAATGGCAGGAGTTGTTCCACGAGCGAAGATATTCGTCGGTAGAACTTCAAAATCCAAACTTTGTCATGATCGCCAACGGCTTTGGAGTGGCAGCACACAAAGTCACTGAAGCAAGCGACCTGGATGCCGGCATCAAAAAGATGTTGGAATATGACGGTCCTTACCTGCTTCATGTGATGGTCGAGAAGGAAGAAAATGTCTTCCCGATGATACCTTCAGGCAAGGCCGTTGATGAAATAGTTTACTAATCCGAGAGCACATTTATAAAAGAACAAGATTATGTCTGAATATACAGGAGTACAGGAATACACCCTTACTGTTTTTTGTGAAAACAAAACTGGTTTGCTCTCAAGAATCGTCTCGGTGATTACGCGAAGACATTACAATATCGAAAGTCTTACGGCATCACCTTCTGCCACTGAAAGCATTTACAGGTTTACCATCATGGTAAGACTTCACCATGAGCAGGTGAGAAAACTTGTCAAACAAATCGAGAAGCAGATCGATGTTTTGAAAGTTTTCTATTATACCAACGATGAGATCATCCATCAGGAGATAGCCTTGTACAAGATCCCAACAAAGGTTTTTTACAACAGCACAAATGTTGAAGGCATCATCAGGAAACACAATGCAAGGGTGTTGGCAATAGAAGAAGAATACATCGTGGTTGAAAAAACAGGCCACCTTGAAGATACCGAAGCCTTACTGGAGGAATTTAAAGGTTTGGGGATATACGAGTTCGTCAGGTCCGGCCGCGTTGCGATCGTCAAGCCGATGGAAAGACTCAACAACTATCTGAAGTCTTTGGAACAAGAATTTGAAACAAACAATTATCAATAAAATTTACAAAACTTAAAATCAACAATGGCAAATTATTTTAATACACTGCCACTCAGGGAGCAGTTGAACCAACTTGGGGTATGCGAATTCATGGATAAGTCTGCATTTGCAGATGGGGTCAATGCACTGAAAGGCAAAAAAATTGTAATCGTTGGTTGTGGTGCACAGGGATTGCACCAGGGGTTGAATATGAGAGATTCAGGACTGGACATTTCTTATGCGCTCAGACAAGAAGCCATAGACAGCAAAAGAAAGTCATATCAGAATGCTTCTTCAAATGGTTTTAAAGTAGGCAATTACCAGGAAATGATTCCAACAGCAGACCTGGTCATCAATCTTACTCCTGACAAACAACATACAGACGTTGTCACAGCGGTCATGCCATTGATGAAGCAGGGAGCAGCATTGTCTTATTCACATGGATTCAATATTGTCGAAGAAGGCATGCAAATCAGAAAAGACATCACGGTGCTGATGGTAGCTCCAAAATCTCCGGGATCGGAAGTCAGAGAAGAATACAAGAGGGGTTTTGGTGTACCTACTTTGATAGCAGTACACCCTGAAAACGACCCTGAAGGCAAAGGTTGGGATTATGCAAAAGCATATGCCGTTGCAACAGGTGGAGACAGAGCCGGAGTGCTCAAATCATCATTTGTGGCAGAGGTAAAATCTGACCTTATGGGAGAGCAAACCATTCTTTGTGGTTTATTGCAGACAGGTTCTATCCTATGTTTTGACAAAATGGTGGAAAAAGGAATTGCACCCGACTATGCATGTAAATTGGTACAGTACGGATGGGAGGTAGTTACTGAATCACTCAAGCACGGCGGTGTGAGCGGTATGTTTGACCGATTGACCAACCCGGCTAAAATTGAGGCATTCCATCTCAGTGAGGAGCTCAAAGACATCATGAGACCATTGTTCCAGAAACACCAGGACGATATCATGAGTGGCAAGTTTTCTTCAACCATGATGCAGGACTGGGCCAACAACGACCACGACCTGTTGACCTGGAGAGCAGCCACAGCAGAAACCGCATTTGAAAAAGCACCGATTACTGCTGATAAAATCGAAGAGCAGGAGTACTACGACAATGGTCTTCTGATGGTAGCTATGGTGAGGGCCGGAGTTGAACTTGCTTTTGAAACCATGGTAGAAGCCGGTATCAAACCAGAATCTGCTTACTATGAGTCTTTGCACGAGACACCACTCATTGCCAATACCATCGCCAGAAAAAAATTGTACGAAATGAATGCTACCATTTCTGATACCGCAGAATATGGTTGCTATTTGTTTGACCATGCGTGCAGACCAATGCTTCAGGATTTCATGAAGAAAATAGAAACCAACGTGATTGGAAAGGACTACAATGCATCAGCTGATAAGAATGTGGACAACATTGAGCTCATCAAAATCAACAAGGTTTTGAGAAACCATCAGGTTGAGCAGGTCGGAAGCTTACTCAGAGAAGCCATGACATCAATGAAAGCTATTGCAGCTAAAAGCTAAATAAATAAAGAAGTGTAAATTCCAAAGGGGTCAGTCGTCAAAAGCTGACCCTTTTTTTATGGACATGGAACAAAATTTCCATCCAACAGGATAATTCAACCCTTAGCTTGAACAAATCAAGTAGTGAAAACATCAGTATTCAAAACGCAATCACAATTCCTTCCACTTGTAAACCAAGATCGAATGTTTAAAAGAGATACAAATAAGAATATACTGAATACCTATCTTTGCATCGTTAATAAGAAAGACATGCGAGCACTACGAGTTTTGATTTGCGCCATTGGAATCCTGGTCGCACTGCAGCTGGAGGCACAAGTTGTTTTCAGAGAGTCGGCTTCTGTCTCCAATATTATGAATAGGTTTTTGGCTTACAATGTTGACCATTCCCAAATACCGGGGTGGAAAATTCAAATCATTTCAACCACCGACAGGAGGGAAATGGATGAAGCCAGGAGCAGGTTTGTGAGCTATTTCCCGGGCATTCCTATTACCTGGAAGCACGTAGCGCCCAATTATCAAGTGAGGGTTGGTTCCTACAGAACAAAACCGGAGCTGATGAGCCAGATGCAGGAAATCCGCAGGAGATTTCCCATGTCTTCTCCGGTCATCGATATGATCGATAAAGGGGATTTAATAGATTATGATTAAACAAATAGGTGGCTACAAAAAAGAAAACAACGACCTACGACTGGTTATTGATTGCAGTTTATTTTAGTCTTGTTGTCATTGGATGGTTGATGGTGTATGCCTCTACCTACGATGAAACCATTCCTTATGCTTTTTTGGATTACCACACGGAAATGGGAAGACAAACCATTTGGACCTTCATTGCCCTGGTCACTTTTATGGCAGTCATGGTCATTGAATGGAACTTCTGGAACACTTTCGCTTATCCCATTTATGCAGTATCTCTGATATTGCTGGTGCTCGTCCTTTTTCTGGGCAGTGAAATCAAAGGTGCAAGGTCCTGGTTTTCTTTGGGTCCGGGATCTTTCCAGCCATCAGAAATTGCAAAGCTTGGTACATGTCTGGCTGTTGCCTCTTACCTCAGTTTTAACAAACACGACCTCAAAAGCAACAAGGTGTTGATGACGGTCATTGCCATTTTTATGGCACCGTTTCTTTTGATTATGCTCCAGCCGGACCTGGGGAGCGGTCTCGTCTTCTTTTCGTTTTTCATCCTTTTGTACAGAAGGGGGCTTCCAGGTATATACTATGTGGTAGTGTTGTCGATGATTGCGATTTTCATATTGTCATTTATCCTTGGTCCATATCTTGTCATGATCTTCACCATGCTCATTATGTTTGGGATTTTCATGTATACGTATTTGCCGGACATCAGAGGGATAGGCATTATTGCAGGTGTTTGCGCCATGACATACATGGCTAAATTGAGTAATTTTGAAGCAGGAATATGGTTGACGCCACTTATTGCGAACATCGTTGCAGTTGCCCTACTCTTCATCAAGAAAAATTTTAAAGTCATTGCGGGCATCGGCGGCTTGGCTACCATGGGTATTGCAATGTCCTGGCTGACAAAATGGGCCTTTGATACCTTTCTCAAACCCCACCAACAAGATCGGATCAATGCCTGGCTCAGACCTGATTTGTGTGATCCAAGAGGCTCGCTGTACAACATCATTCAGTCAAAAATGGCCATAGGTTCCGGAGGACTGGATGGAAAAGGTTTTCTGAATGGAGAAATGACCAAGCTCAATTATGTACCTGAGCAATCAACAGATTTTATTTTTAGTACCATTGGAGAAGAACAGGGCTTCGTGGGTACCTTGAGTGTCATCGTTTTGTTTACCATTCTGCTGGTCAGATCGGTTATGGTGGCAGAAAGGGCCAGACTTGAATTTTTCAGGAATTACGCCTACGGAGTTGCAGGAATTATATTCATACACGTATTTGTCAATATAGGAATGACTATTGGGCTTATGCCGGTAATTGGTATACCCTTACCATTCATATCCAAAGGTGGGTCATCTCTTGTTTCATTCACCATTTTGGTTGCCATCATGATCAAGATGGATGCTTCCAAAAACAGAAATTAATCATTATCTCCATGTCATTTATATTACAGGCAGAAGACAAAGCCAGCAAGGCCCGTGCAGGAATTCTTACAACGGCACATGGTGAAATACAAACACCCATATTCATGCCTGTAGGTACCCAGGGGGCTGTTAAAGGGCTACATCATCACGAACTGACAAATCATGTAAAGGCACAAATCATACTTGGAAATACATATCACCTATATCTGAGGCCAGGTATGGATGTCCTCCAGAAAGCCGGAGGAATCCATGCTTTTATCAACTGGGACAAACCCATCCTAACGGATAGCGGTGGATATCAGGTATACTCGCTAAGCGGAATGCGTAAAATAAAGGAAGAAGGTGTCAAGTTTCAAAGTCATATCGACGGAAGTTACCATTTTTTTTCTCCGGAAAATGTCATTGATACTCAGCGAAAAATCGGTGCAGATATCATCATGGCCTTTGATGAGTGTACCCCTTACCCCTGCGAATACAACTATGCCAGGAAATCCATGCACATGACGCATCGTTGGTTGGATCGTTGCATTGCTGCCATGGAATCAACAGAGCCCCATTACGGATATGATCAGATTTTTGCCCCTATTGTGCAAGGATCCACTTATCCGGAATTAAGAAAACAATCGGCAGAGTACATTGCTTCAAGAGATCAAAAACTCAATGCAATTGGCGGCCTTTCGGTTGGAGAACCTCATGAAGATATGTACGCAATGACGGAAGTAGTCTGCGGCATTCTTCCAGAAAGCAAGCCTCGGTATTTAATGGGCGTGGGGCTTCCTCAGAATATATTGGAATCCATAGCCCTGGGTATAGACATGTTTGACTGCGTGCTTCCCACAAGAAATGCGAGACACGGCATTATTTACACTCCGGAAGGCATCATCAATATCAAAAATGCAAAGTGGAAAGAAGACTTTACCCCTCTGGACCGATGGGGTATCCTCAATTATCCGCAGCCTCATACCATGGCCTATATGAGACATCTCTTTCAGACAGGAGAAGCCTTAGGCCCACAAATAGCCTCCATGTTTAACCTTGCTTTTTTCTTATGGCTGGTCAATACCGCACGCGAGAAAATCATCGACGGCAGTTTTTACGAGTGGAAGAAAACAATGGTGGTAAAAGTTGCAGAAAGGCTATAAATCCTAGGCCTTAAATCCTGCTGCTGCGCTGATTTCCAACATCCTGTCAATACAAACTTTCCCTTTTTCTATGGTGACCGGGTCAAGGATGATTTCAGGCAATTCGTGTTTCATACACAGGTATAATTTTTCCATGGTATTGCGCTTCATATGCGGACAATCATTACATGCACACGTATTGTTGGGTGGCGCAGGGATGAATACTTTTTCCGGTGAAGCCAGCTGCATCTGATGGATGATGCCCGATTCCGTAGCAACAATGAATTCCTGAGCTGGATTTTCCTTGGTGTATTTGAGCAATTGGCTCGTCGAACCAATAAAGTCTGCATTCTCCAAAATATGAGCCTCACATTCGGGATGCGCTATAAATCTTGCGTTGGGGTGGTGAACTCTGAGTTTGGTGATTTTTTCATGAGAAAAAATTTCATGCACCATGCACGCCCCATTCCAAAGAATCATATCACGGCCTGTTTTTTTCTTGAGATATGCTCCAAGATTTTTGTCTGGTGCAAAAATGATTCCTTTGTCTTTTGGCACACTATTGATGATGACTTCAGCATTGGAAGAAGTACAACAAATGTCAGTGAGGGTTTTAAGATCGGCTGTGCAATTGATGTAACTCACGACAACGTGATCAGGATATTTCTCTTTGAATTTTTTGAATAAAGGTGCCGGACACGAATCTGCCAGAGAACATCCTGCCTTAAGATCCGGAAGCAAGACCTTTTTATTTGGATTGAGCATTTTGGCAGTTTCAGCCATGAAATGCACGCCTGCAAAAACGATGATTTCTGCCTCTGTGGAAGCAGCTTTCTGTGCGAGTCCGAGGCTGTCTCCTATATAATCAGCTACATCCTGAATCTCTGACTCCTGATAGTAATGAGCCAGGACTATTGCATTCTTTTCCTTTTTTAACTTGTTGATTTCAGCAACAAGATCCAGGGTTGGGTCAACGTCGAGATCAAGAAAACCTTTTTTATTCAATGACTTAATCGCCGTCACTTCATCCATTACCATCATATCTACTGCTTTTTAATTATTTTCTTATTTATTCATACAAATGTAAAAATGGAAGTTTAACGTTCCATTTCAGTAACATTTTTTCTTGAAATAAATAATTTAGCACACTTTTTGAATTTAAACGGTTATAAATAGGTTAAGTTCTTTTTTATAAAATTTTTATTGTCTTATTTTAGACAACTTAAAATGCCTCCTCTCCCCCCGCCAAAGGCATATATTTTAAGTATTTATAATATTTAATAATAGTAAATACTGAAAGATAAAGGGGAAACCCCTATTTTTGAAAACAGGGTTTTTGTTGATTTTTACACCGAATTTTTGATGATGGGTTCTGGTGTTGAATTATTCGTATAATATTGCAGTCCATTTTTTACAAACGGATATCAAAATAAGAAATTGAATGAATCGAATCTTTATTGCTTTACTTGTTTTTTTTGTTGCTGTATCTAGTGCATTTGGTCAAATCAAAATAAAGGAGCTTGTAAGTGGTCGAAATGATTTTAAAAAGGTCAACCTTTTTGATCAAAATGCCAGAGCCAGCGCAAACATTCCTTCGGAAATCAAATCCTACAAGCTGGTCAGCTTTGATAAGGCAAAATCAGCAGAGTTATTACAAAATCCCAATCAGGCTATTGAATTGGAACTACCCAGCAATAAGAGAAGTCCTCTCAAGCTCAAGTTGGTTGAAGTTGAGTTTCCCGAATTTTCAGTAACCGGAGCACCCAATGGAGAAAAAATTAAATATAGAAAGGGAAAGCATTATCGCGGTATCGTTGAAGGCCAGCCTGAGTCGATGGTGGCTTTATCTGTTTTTGACAGAGAGATCATGGGATTTGTCTCGGAAGAAAGAAGTGAGAGCATTATCTCTATCGGACGAGTCAATGATGCTGAGGACATCCACATCATTTATGAAGAGGCTCAAATAGAGTTTAAAGATAAATTTGATTGCCAGGTCAAAGATGTCATCAATAGAGAATATTCTCGTGAGGAATTGTTTGGCAATCCCAACAGTGGAGACAGAGGCCTCAACGATTGTGTTAGATTATATTTTGAAGTAGACAACGATATTGTTTCTCAGATGGGACAAAGCGGAGCTACCAACTATATTTCAGGCATCATCAATCAACTTGCTGCATTGTATGGAGATAAAGCCGGTATTAATATCAGCCCGGGATCCATCGTTTTATGGACAAGTGCAAGTCCTTATAATGGGGCATCAGCCAGCGACATGTTGACTCTGTTCAACAATCAGAGAAATGGTTTTGATGGCGATCTCGGGATGTTGGTTTCTTATAAAACAAGTGGTGGAATTGCCTGGGTCGATGGTTTGTGCCGATCTAACAAGGATTACAGCAGTGGATTTTGCAGAATCAACAGTACATTTAATAATGTACCCGCATATAGCTGGACCATCAATGGTCTTGCCCATGAATTTGGCCATTTGTTTGGGTCAAATCACACCCATGCTTGTGTTTGGAATGGTAATAATACTGCCTTAGATGGTTGTGCGAATACAGAGGGTGGTTGTCCAAAACCAGGCAATACTACCTTTACCATAATGTCTTACTGTCACTTGCTTGCTCAGCCCGCGAACTTCAACAATGGGTTTGGCGATCAGCCAAGTTCGTTGATGAGATCCAGAGTATCGGCAGCCAATTGTTTGTCATCCTGCGGTGGAGGTACAAACCCTCCGGGCGGCGGTGGAGGACCTTCTTGTACTGATGGTGTCAAAAATGGCCAGGAGACTGGTGTGGACTGTGGTGGACCTACTTGTCCGGCATGTCCAACTTGTACGGACGGCATCAAAAATGGTACAGAAACTGGTGTGGATTGCGGGGGATCATGTGCTCCGTGTGCGACTTGTAACGACGGTATAAAAAATGGCCAGGAGACTGGTGTGGATTGTGGAGGCCCGACATGCCAGCCTTGTCAGATACAATGCAACGACAATCAGATCACTTTGAGATTCAATAGTGATTTATACCCTCAGGAATTTTCCTGGAGAATTAGAAACGCATCCAATCAAATCATTTACTCTGGTTCAGGATACAATCTGCCATTGACAACTTATCTTTTGTCGATGTGTGTACCAAGCGCTTGCTATACTTTGGAGGTGTTTGATGCTTTTGGAGATGGAATGTGTTGTACTTATGGAAATGGTAGCTATGCCATCCTTTATAACGGAAATACATTGGTATCAGGAGGTCAGTTTGGCAGTTCTGAAACTAAACAGTTTTGTGTAAATGCGCAATCTACCTCGAGTTGTACAGACGGCATAAAAAATGGTCAGGAAACAGGTGTTGACTGTGGCGGCCCCAATTGCCCGGCGTGCCCTACTTGTAACGATGGCATAAAAAATGGAAATGAAACAGGAATAGATTGCGGTGGCTCATGCTCACCGTGCAGTGCTCCACCATCGTGTACAGATGGCATAAAAAATGGTCAGGAAACAGGCGTTGACTGTGGTGGCCCCAATTGCCCGGCGTGCCCTACTTGTAACGATGGCATAAAAAATGGAAATGAAACAGGAATAGATTGCGGTGGCTCATGCTCACCATGTAGTACTCCACCATCATGTACAGACGGTGTTAAAAACGGTTCCGAAACAGGAGTAGATTGCGGAGGCCCCAATTGCCCGGCGTGCCCTACCTGTAACGACGGCATCAAAAATGGAACTGAGACGGGAGTAGATTGTGGTGGATCATGTACACCTTGTGCAACCTGTAACGACGGTATACAAAACGGCCAGGAAACAGGCGTTGACTGTGGAGGTCCAAATTGTAGCCCTTGTAATACCAATTGTACAACAGGTACACTGACCTTGATATTTGACAACTATCCACAAGAAACCAGTTGGCAGATTACCAACCTTAATGGCCAGGTACTGTTGAGTGGCAACAACTATACAACCGCAGGATCAACCAGAAATATTCCAGTCTGTCTTCCTGATGGAGGTTGTTACAAACTGAAAATGCTGGATAGTTTTGGCGACGGAATGTGCTGTACCTATGGAAATGGATCTTATAAACTTGTGTTCAATGGCACAACTGTGGCTTCGGGCGCTCAATATGGTGCTTCTGAAATAAAGGATTTCTGTGTGAACGCAGGAACACCAACATCGAGCTGTACAGACGGCATAAAAAATGGCCAGGAAACGGGCATCGATTGTGGTGGCCCCAATTGTCCGGCTTGTCCAACATGCACAGACGGCATCAAAAACGGATCAGAAACAGGAGTGGATTGCGGTGGCCCGAATTGCCCGGCCTGTCCGACTTGCAATGACGGCATCAAAAATGGTACAGAAACAGGCATCGACTGCGGTGGCTCTTGTGCACCATGTGCAACGTGTAATGATGGAATCAAAAACGGCCAGGAAACCGGCGTAGATTGCGGTGGTCCAAATTGTAGCCCGTGTAATGTCCCAGCTTCTTGTACAGACGGCATCAAAAATGGTCAGGAAACAGGCATTGACTGTGGTGGACCTACCTGCCCTGCGTGTCCTACATGTAGTGACGGCATTAAAAATGGTCAGGAAACAGGCATTGACTGTGGTGGACCTACCTGTGCTCCTTGTAATACTACTTGTGTAACGGGTGCTCTAACTCTGGTATTTGACAATTATCCACAGGAGACGAGTTGGCAGATTACCAATCTAACTGGCCAGGTTTTATTGAGTGGCAACTCATACACAGGTCAGGGTTCAACCAAAAATATCAGTGTCTGTCTACCGGCAGGAGCATGTTATAAGCTGAAAGTTTCAGACTCATTCGGAGATGGTATGTGTTGTACTTATGGTAATGGATCATTTAAACTGGTGTTTAATGACTCTATTGTTGCATCCGGCTCGCAATTTACAAATGCAATCACCAAAGATTTTTGTGTGAGCGGAAGTGGAACTCCAACACCTACCTGTACAGATGGCGTGAAAAATGGCCAGGAGACAGGTGTGGATTGCGGTGGCCCGAATTGTCCGGCATGCCCTACATGCACAGATGGCGTGAAAAATGGCCAGGAGACAGGTGTGGATTGCGGTGGCCCAAGTTGTCCGGCATGTCCTACATGCAATGATGGTATCAAAAACGGATCTGAGACAGGCATCGACTGTGGTGGTCCTACTTGTGCACCATGTAATACTTCCGGAGCATGTGTTCAGGCTGTATTGACGGTACGTACAGATAATTTCCCGCAGGAAACCACATGGAAACTGTTGAATAGTGCCGGTCAAACCCTTTACAGTGGTGGCCCTTATTCTGTTTCGTCACAAAACAACAATGTCAATGTGTGCCTTTTCCCATCACAATGTTATTCGTTTGTGATTACAGATGCTTATGGCGATGGTATGTGCTGTAGCTACGGCAACGGAAGTTATAAGATCGTATACAACGGCAATACCTTAATAAGTGGAGGCCAGTTCGGAGGTACAGAGACCAAACAATTCTGTATGCCGGCAGCCGGATTTGAGAGTGCCGGCATTGAAGAAGCTAAAACATTCAACATATATCCAAACCCGGTCCAGGACATGCTCTACATTGCCGTCAAGGATCTGGGTAATGATACAGAAGAGATCAATTATGAAGTCTTCGATTTAATGGGTAGAAAAGTCAAATGGGGCAAAATGGCCATTAGCCAGGTCATGTCACTTCAAACCAGCGAATTGTTACAAGGCACGTATATGCTCAGGTTGAGCGGATCTAAAGAGATATTGTATAATGCTAAGTTCCAGGTGATAGAATAAAAGAGATCACCTGCACACAAATAGAAAAGCCGAAGAACATACATTCTTCGGCTTTTCTATTTTATTTAGTTGAGATTTAGTGAGAATTTATAACAGAGATAAAAATTCTTTTCTGTATTCGATATTTTCAAAAACACCACCATACTCCATGGTTACAGTGGATGAATGAGGGTCTTCAATGCCTCTGGAAGATACACAATGGTGTTTTGCATCAATGGTCACTATCACATCCTCGGTTTGAAGTGCATCTTTCAAAGCTTCAAGAATTTGTTTCGTCAACCTTTCCTGGACCTGCGGTCTGCGGCTGTAATAATCCACCAAACGGTTGATTTTGGACAAACCAATGACTTTGCCTGAGGACACATATGCCACATTGGCTATGCCCACGATAGGTAAAAAGTGGTGTTCACAAGTGGACTCTACCCTGATATTGCGCTCAATGAGCATTTTGTTGTACTGATAGGAGTTTTCAAAAAGGGATATGCCGGGTTTATTCATTTTATTGAGACCCATAAATTTCTCTTTGACAAACATCTTAGCCACTCTTAATGGCGTACCATTCAAACTATCATCGGTCAGATCCAATCCCAGAGTTTCCATAATCACTCTGAAATGTTTGCTGATAATTTTTATTTTTTCATTATCAGACAAGTCAAAAGCATCATCGCGAAGGGGAGTATCAATACTCGTTGCCAGATGAAAATCACCTATGTTGTCAATTTCTTCTTCCAAAATAATGTTGTTGTGCATCTTGTTTTATTTGAGACAAAGAACATAACATGACCTGTCAGAAAAGGTTGAAGATTTTTAAATGAATATCTTTTTAAATGGTGTCTTTTCTGGTCTATAAATCAATCTTGTGCTTATGCAAACAAAGTACTTTACATTGACAAGGATAAATATTCAAACTTTATAAATTTGGCCGTGTTTATGCAAAAGGCTCCAGCAAAAGCCTGTATCAGCCGAGTTCATCTATAAATTATTAATGTTTTGCCCACTGCCAATCTAAACAAAATCATTGACCGATATGCCAGAGACAGGAGGGTTGACAACCTGGCAGATTTGCTTACCAAAGAGCATCAAAGCATACAGCTTAGGCAAATTGCAGGAGCGCAGGAGTGTTTCATACTATCGGCCCTTTTCCAAAAACAGAAGAGCAATCACATTTATATTGCCAATACCAAAGAAGAAGCGGCGTATGTTTACAACAGTCTGGTCAATATAGAAATTTGCAAGCCTCACTTTTTCCCCGACTCCTTCAAACGACCATTGTTTTTTGAAGAAATAGATGGCAACAATTCTGTAGAGCGCACAGAATGCTCCCATTATATCAAAGACTTTGCATCCAGTTCTGTTATAGTTACCTACCCTGAAGCGCTGTTCGAGAAAATTGTCGATCCGGAGTTCCTCAACGCCAATAAGATGGAAATCAGTGTTGGCAACGATCTGGATCTTGACTTTTTGATAGAAGTTCTCATCAGCTATGGATTTACAAGAACCGATTTTGTATATGAGCCGGGAAACTTTTCCATACGTGGAGGCATCATCGACATATTCAATTTTGGGCACGAATGGCCTTTCAGAATAGAATTGTTTGATACTGAAATCGAAAGTATCAGAAAGTTCAATCCTTCTACACAGCTGTCGGTGGATAGTACCAATAAACTCTCCATTATTCCCAACATTAATTCAAAATTCAAAAGAGAGCAAAAGGTTGCCTTGTTCAAACTGTTCTCTGCTGAAAACACGACAGTTTGGCTCTCGGGTCTCGACGACGTACTGGAAAAACTGCAGTTGAGCTTTGATAAGGCCAAAGATTTTTCAGAAAGCCTGGAGAGCAAGACCAATGAGGAGATCAGAGAGGTTTTTGAAGAGATTGCTTTTGTGTATCCCCATGAGATCATGGAGGACATTGCCAGGATGAACAAAATATTCTTCAATCCTCCAACTGGGGAGTTTGCCGGACCAGGCGTGGAGTTTGGCGGCCGCCCACAACCAGTTTTCAATAAGAACTTTTCCTTGCTGATTGATGACCTGAAGAAAAATGCCGCATCAGGTTATGAAAACTTCATTTTCACAGACAGCACCAAACAAATAGAGCGCTTTTATAGCATTTTTGAAGACCTTGGAGCAGAGGTGAGCTGGCATCCCGTCAATACTGCGATGCATGGGGGATTTGTCGACGACGTCCTGAAAGTGGCCTGTTATACAGATCATCAGATATTCGAGCGCTTCCACAGGTATAAGCTGCGCAATGGATTCACCAAAGACATGGCCATCAATCTCAAAATGCTCAGGGAACTGGAGCCCGGAGATTTTGTGGTACACATGGATCATGGCATTGGCAAGTATTCGGGTTTGGAGAAAATTGACATCAATGGACATGTACAGGAAAGCGTGCGTCTGATATATTCCAACAACGACATCCTGTATGTGAGCATCAACTCCCTGCACAAGATTTCCAAATATGTAGGTAAAGACGGCACAGCACCGGCATTGAGCAAAATCGGCGGGGAAGCATGGAAAAACCTCAAAAGAAAGACGAAGTCAAAGGTCAAGGACATCGCCAAAGAGCTCATCAAACTCTATGCAAAAAGAAAGGCCAGTGAAGGTTTTGCCTTTGCGCCCGATTCATATTTGCAGGACGAGCTCGAAGCCAGTTTCCTCTATGAAGACACGCCGGATCAGGCCCAGGCCACACAAGATGTCAAAGAGGACATGATGAAACCCCACCCCATGGACAGGCTCATCTGCGGTGATGTGGGTTTCGGAAAAACCGAAGTAGCCATACGTGCTGCTTTCAAAGCGGTGATCAGTGGAAAACAGGTAGCCATTCTGGTACCTACCACCATCCTTGCGCTGCAGCATCAGCAGACCTTCTCCAAAAGGTTGAAAGACTTTGGCGTCACCGTAGACTATCTCAACAGATTCAGATCCGCAAAAGAAAAAAAGGAAATACTCAAAGCCGCCAATGAGGGAAAAGTTGACATCCTCATTGGAACACACGCCATCCTCACCAAGGAACTGAAGTTTAAAGATCTGGGCCTTTTGGTCATAGATGAAGAGCAAAAATTTGGCGTCTCTTCTAAAGAAAAACTCAGACAGTTTAAGGTCAATGTAGATACCCTGACCCTGACAGCAACCCCTATACCTCGGACCTTGCAGTTTTCACTGATGGCGGCCAGAGACTTGTCTATCATCCGTACGCCTCCGCCCAACAGACAACCGATACACACAGAACGAAGGATATTCAGTGAAGCCCTCATCAAGGAAGCCATATACTATGAAGTCAACAGGGGAGGCCAGGTCTTTTTCGTCCACAACAGAGTGAAAACACTTCCTGAGGTTACTGAAATGGTACAGCGGATGTGCCCCGATGTCAAAATCAGGTCTGCACACGGCCAGATGGAGTCGGATCATCTGGAAAAAACACTCGTTGATTTTATCGAAGGAGAATTTGACGTACTGATTTCTACCAACATCATCGAAACAGGACTCGACATTCCCAATGCCAACACCATCATCATCAACAACGCCCATCAATTTGGGCTCGCGGATCTTCACCAGCTGAGAGGTCGTGTTGGCAGAAGCAATACCAAAGCATTTTGTTATTTGTTCGCCCCGCCATTGTCCGTACTTACCGATGATGCCAGAAAAAGGATCAAAACCATCGAGGAATTTTCTGACCTGGGCAGCGGCTTCAACATTGCAATGAAAGACATGGACATCCGCGGTGCAGGCAACCTGTTAGGCTCAGAGCAAAGTGGATTTATTGCCGATATTGGCTATGAAACATTCCAAAAGATACTTGAAGAGGCGGTCTCAGAACTCAAGGAAACAGATTTTAAAGAACTGTTCCAGGAGGAGTTTGACAAAAAGAAAGAGTACGTCAGAGATGTGGAAATCGACACAGATATAGAAATGCTCATCCCGGACGAATATGTCACCAATATCCCCGAAAGACTTTCGCTGTATACTGAGTTGGATGGGATCACGAATGAAGAAGAAATCGAGGCCTTCAGAAACAGGCTCAAAGACAGGTTTGGTCCGGTGCCAAAGGTGATTGAAGAATTGTTTTCAGGATTGAGGATCAGATGGATGTGCAAAAAGCTCGGTTTTGAGCGCGTATCGCTTAAGAACAATAAGCTGAGGTGCTTTTTTATATCCAATGCGCAATCGAGTTATTTTGAGTCCAATACTTTCCAGGCGACGCTGGCATATGTTGCTGGCCCGGGAGTCAAAAAAGGATACTCGCTTAAACAAACTTCATCCTATCTCATCATGATCAAGGAAGGCATCAAAACCCTCGAGAAAGTTTATAAAGAGCTGGAGACCATTTACGAATCAACTCAAGAATAATATGAAACAAAGACTGGCATTCAGGATGAAGCTCTTCAAAGGAATGGAGGAAGAATACAAAAAACGCCACGATGAGATATGGCCAGAGCTTGTAGGGTTGCTCAAGGAAAATGGAATTTCTGAATATTCAATCTTTTTGGACGAAGATAGCCATACGCTTTTTGGAGTGCTGAGTATTGATGATGTCGCAGCTATGGAAGAATTGCCCTCAGCGGATGTTATGAAGAAGTGGTGGGCATATATGAAAGACATTATGGAGTCAAATGAAGACAATTCCCCGGTCAGTCTTCCACTCAAGGAAGTATTCTATCTGCCATGATTCCTTTGAAAATTGTACTTTTGCAATAAATACTTCTAAAAGACAGCAATGCTTTTCAAATTTTTATTCTTTGCCCTCCTCATTTTATATCTGTTTAGAAACCGGATTACGATTCAGATTGGGCCAAAGCCAAAACCAAAGCCGCCAAGGAGCAAGTCTCCTGATTATATAGATTATGAAGAATTGGATTGATGGAAAACACCAAAGTCGTTTTTGAGAATGAATATGTTTACATCATATCTAAGGAGCACGGTGTACCCTGCCAAAGCAAAGACCAGGACGATATAGCCCAGGCATATAAATCTTCTCACTTTATATCACGCCTGGATCAACCCGCCGCCGGGCTACTGATGCTTGCCAAGTCTCCAAAGGCTGCCAATATGTTCAGTTCACATTTTAAAAAGGGCAGGATACAAAAACAATATGTGGCACTTGTAGAGGGAATAGGCATGCCACAGGCAGGAATACTAAAAGACCAGGTACTGAAACGAGGCCAAAAGTCCTATGTGGAAGAAGAGGCAGAAGAAAAAAATGCCGTACTGGAATTTCAGGTCAATACTGTTCTTGACCGCTACACGTTGGTGGACATCAGCATACAATCCGGAAGATTTCATCAAATAAGGAGTCAGCTCGCTGCTGCAGGCTTTCCAATTAAAGGTGACCTGAAGTATGGGGCCAAACGGAGCAATAAGGAAGGAGGCATATATTTGTGTTGCACATCTATTACCTTTCCTGCCGATCAAACCGGTCTTCCTATGTCTTTAAAGGTACATCCGTCTGAATATTTGCTTCCTTTGTGGAAATTTTATGATGAAAATAAAGGAAACTTTTAACTTTGAAAGGCTAAAGAACATGTTGGGCAATAGTTAATGATATTTTAAAGTTAGAGTTGGAAAGGAGTTTTTGACCAGTAATTACGATTAAAGAAGTAACTAAGGTTTATTATCTGAATGTTGCAGAAAAGATTATTAATATTATCCGTTTTGATGTGGTTTGGAATGCTAAGCCGTGCACAGGATGTGCTGGAGATTCCAATCATCAATGGATCGTTTGAGGACATTCCCAGAAGTGGGGGCAATATCAACATCGACATCAAAGGCTGGTATGATTGCGGCTTGCTGAGGTTTAGCCAGGAGACTCCACCCGATATACATCCGGGAGGGTTTTGGAACAATGAGATAGCTGCATACGACGGTAAAACGTACATCGGTATGGTGGTAAGAGACAATGACACTTACGAAGGAGTAGCACAAAGACTTACCAGCCCATTGCAAGCAGGAAAGTGTTATTCTATGACTGTAGCACTTGCCAAATCTCCACAATACCTTTCAAGGTCCAGACTTACAGAACAGGAACAGAATTATACCCGTCCGGCGGTGCTCCGTATATGGGGAGGCACAGGATTTTGTAATGACAGAGAATTACTTGCAGAATCACCGCCTGTAGACAACAATCAGTGGAAGGTATATGACTTTACCTTCAAACCAAGGTCAGATTATAGATATTTGCTAGTAGAAGCATATTATAAGGTTCCTGTCATCTTGCCCTACAACGGTCACATCCTCATGGATAAGTTGACCAATATCAAAGTGATTCCATGTCCTGATGAAGAAGTTGTGGCCAACAATTCGCCAAAGAATGACAAGGTCAGCAACTTACCACCACACAAGAGGACAAGGGTTGAAGAAGCCATTACCAAATCAGAAACCAAGCCCGCAGTCGTTACGGAAAACAATGATGACAAGTCCAAGAAGAAAATTCTTGAAGAGCTCGACATCAAAAAAATAAAAGCAGGAACAACAATAGAGATCAAAAACCTCTATTTCAAGGCAGACTCTTCCGGGATAACAAAAGAGTCCTATGAAGTTTTGGACGAGATCGCTGACTTTTTGGTGGAAAATAAAAATGTGACCTTAGAAATTGGTGGACATACCAACGGCATTCCTCCGGCTTCGTATTGTGACAAACTTTCTACCGAGCGCGCGAAAGCCGTTTATGACTTTCTCATTCAAAAAGGAGTAAAGGGCTCTGCCATCACCTACAAAGGCTATGGAAAGCGAAAACGCATTGCCAATGATGCTACGGCTGAAGGTAGGCGCAAGAATCAACGGGTAGAGCTGAAAGTCATCAGTATATAGTAAATACTGCACGAAAATAGAATTGTCCACATTCGTGCTGGCAGAATGATCCATCTATTCGTTACAAATACTCGATGGAGGCACCACTGCAGCTGCGTTTTGTGCCTCGATCTGACTCATTTTATCATCACATGCAAAATGGACATTCCATATTTCGATCAGTATATATCTTTTTGATCTCTTAGTCGACCAATGTTCGACTTGTAGAATTTTTGTATTTCCCAGGCTAAAAGACGGAAAACAGACTTTGATTTTGTGGAGATAGCTCCCTGCATTCTGCCATTGTGAGATCCCTGCTCTACGATGGGCGGGTGAGCCCAATACATGTCCACAATGCCCTCATCTATCAAATGGTTGTGCCACCAGTCAATCACATTGTTGCACTTCATTTTTTTGGTGTATTCCAGGATTTTTTGAGCTCCGAGATGATCTATGATGTAAGCTCCGGCCATTCTTCCGGATCGGGCTTTGTATAAACACTTTCCTTTCTTTTTTTGAAAGAATGAAGGGAAACGCAAGGTTGAGTTTTCCAGGGAAATGATGTGTCCCGGTGGAAGTTGTTTTCTTTCCTCAAGAAATTTGTGCAGGTTTTCGGTGAAATGAAGCATAAAAAAGGGGTCGTTTTCAAAAACGATGGCATATGATAGTTGGTCTTTGATCAGAGCCTCGTATGCAAAAAAGTGATTGAGCGTACAGGAAAGAATGCCGGTTTGTAGCTTTTCCTTTATTCCGGGAATAAAATAAGCATTCAGCACATCGTTTGTAAACAAGGACGGATCACCTTCCGTGATAAAAGCGTGACTGAGATCAAAGGTCTTGAATGTGCGTCTGATGCGCTGTTCATGGAGCTCATAGCCTTTTAATACGTGGATGACATAGACGCCCTCTTTGGAAAGTTCAGGCTCACGCAGCATTTTCCCATCCGGGTTTCTTCCTCGATAAATACAAAACGCCTGCCAACCCAACCAGGACAAATCCGATGGATATGTATTGCGCCTGAGACCATTCTACACCGAAGTAATTGTATTTTTCATTGACGCGGATGGTTTCAATGAAAAAGCGCTCTATTCCATTATAAATCATGTATATGAAAAAAAGAATGCCGGCGATCTTGATCTTCTTTCGCATCAGCCACAGCATACCAAAACCGATCAGAGAAAGTATAGTTTCATAGACGGGAGTTGGATAGACCGGCTGTGCAAGTTCCAGACAATACCTCATGCCACAAGTTTGCAGACACCGATCTTCTGCATATCCACGGGCAGCAGCAAAAGCTTCCCCATCGCATCCGGCCATAGGTATACCTTCAGTAGCGACGTTGTTGGGATAGGTGTACGACCAAAGCCAGTCAGGAAGGAACCACCATTCTGGTTGTGGTGCAGCGACAATGCCCCAATCTCCATCTCCCGCAATCTGACATCCTATTCTTCCGATGGCATAGCCCAGCAGGATGCCCATGCCGGCGATATCCATCATATAAATGGGTTTTATTCCTGCTTTTTTCACATAATAATACACAGTAATGAAGGCAAGGATCAATCCACCATAAACGGTAAGTCCACTGCCGCTGAACAGATTGCCTATCGGATCTCTAATAAAGTCATCAAGATTCTCTAGGATGGAAAAAAGCCTGGAACCTACGACTCCCGAGATGGCTGCAAGGAAAATGATATCCATCGTTTTCTCGTGGGGATGTACCAAAACCTTTGTTTCCACTGCCGGTTTCTGACGCGAGTATTTGGTAAAATAGAGATATGCAGCCATTGCAGCACCAATGACGATACCGATAGGCCAATTGCCAAGCTTAGAGAATATTACTGATGCCGGATTGGACTTAAACTCTGTGAAATGACCAATGATATAGGGAATCTTTGCACCAATAACCGTTGTGACTATGGCATTGAGGATCAGATCAGATAACGCATATTCGGATTTGATTTTTCCGGGTTGCGGGCTTAGTTTTCCTTCTGTTTCAAGTCGTCTCAATTCACTTTTCAGCAGCCAGGCACATGCCACAAAAGCCAGTGCAAGCATCAGACCAAAGCTCTTGAAAACGGAGGTCCAATTGTCGGGCTGTGAGCCAAACAGGTCATGGAAAAGATAGGAAAGATCCGGATACATGGATATTACAATTAATAGGTCTACATCTTTTTATACCAGGCTACTACAGCTGGGCATATTATCGGTGCTAAGATAAGGTCATCTCATTATTGAATGCAAAAAGCAGGTACTTTTTGAATTTTACAGGCTAAATAAAAACAGGAATCTAACATTAAATAAATGGCCCCTGACTCAAACCAGCTGAATCAGGGGCCATTTTATAAGATTAAAAATTTTATTACACTGCTACGCTATGGTCTCTCAGCGCATCATTGAGTGAAACTTTTTTATCTGTACTTTCTTTTCTTGTACCGATGATGAGTGCACAGTTTACACCATATTCTCCTGCAGGAAATTTTTTCATATAGCTACCTGGGATGACAACAGACCTTTCAGGTACTTCGCCGATGTATTTTACCGGTTCTGGTCCGGTGACATCGATGATGTGTGTACTTTGGGTCAGGACCACATTAGCGCCTAGTACCGCTTCTTTCCTTACCCTCACACCTTCTACCACGATACATCTCGAGCCAATGAAACAATTGTCTTCGATGATGGTCGGGCTTGCTTGAGGTGGTTCAAGTACACCACCGATTCCTACACCACCCGAAAGGTGTACGTGCTGTCCTATTTGCGCGCATGAACCCACTGTAGCCCAGGTATCCACCATGGTACCCGAACCTACATAAGCTCCAATATTGACATAGCTTGGCATCAATATAGCCCCACTTTCGATGAAACAGCCATATCTGGCAATTGCATGAGGGACAACCCTTACGCCCTGAGAGGCATACTCTTTTTTGAGTGGAATCTTATCGTGGAATTCAAAAGGTCCAACCTCAATCGTTTCCATTTTCTGAATGGGAAAAAACAATACGATCGCCTTTTTTACCCAGTCATTCACTTGCCAGTTGCCATCCTCTGTTGGCTGTGCAACTCTGAGTTTTCCTTTGTCGACCATTTCTACCACTTCTCTGATGGCCTCCTGAGATGCAGCTTCATGAAGTTTGGTTCTGTCGTCCCAGATACTTTCTATTTGAATCTTTAAATCTTCCACGTTGATAATTTTTTTGAATGCGCAAAAGTAGGCCATTCGGTTAAGAAATTGAGATAAATGCTGTGAAATTTTGGACCATCTTGTTTATACTTACACAGCCGTAAGGGATTTTAAACGCATAAAATATGCTTCTACTTGTATATCTTTGCGGCCGGTATAATCAAAAACCGATGTAGCGCACATGGCGGGAATCAAAAGGTGGTGGTTTGAAAGGTCTCTTGTACCCCAGGTACAACAGTCACATTATTTTCAAGGCAGAACCAATAAGCACATTGGCATAGTAACTGATGTTTGTGAAGATTTCAGAAAGCTCAATGATTTTATACTTAAAGAAAAGTCCAACAACAATAAGATCAACTTACTTCAGCTCAAATTAAAAAATGCTCATTTGACGGATGAAGAAAAGTCATATACCATCGGCTCGAAGAATGTAAACTGGTATGGCGTGCCAAAATCAGAGTCCTGCAACTACTTCCTGGAGGACAATTATGACATTTGTTATTTCTTGTTCAAAGATGTGAGCCTACCTGCAGAGTATATTTTAAGAACGGTGAAGTCTGGGGTTAAACTGGGATTTGCCCACAAAGAATTCGTTCCGTATCTTGATTTTTGCATCGATTCTAAAGAAGATATCAACGGACAGTTCAGCTATTTACTGGAAAGCGCATCAAAGCTATTGTTTGGTACACGCAAACACGCCTGACACTTTTTTGTGAAAAAACAACATTTGTCGCAACAAAGGCTCAATTATTGTTTTTCAAAAAGTGTGCAAGCATCAACTTAATATGAAGTTTCCTATTTTTGCAGTCTTTTTAGGCAAGCATTCATTTTTTACAAAACATCTATTAACCGAAAGTAATTTTTAATGAGTAAATTTTTGGGCACCGGAGTTGCATTGATAACGCCCTTTGTAGGTGATGAAATAGATTTTGATTCTTTGGAAAGAGTCATCGAGCACGTGATAGAAGGGGGTGTAGATTATGTGGTAGGGCTCGGAAGTACTGGTGAGACAGCAACACTGGATGCTGAAGAAAGCAAAAAAGTACTAGACTTTATTATTGAAAAGGTCAACAAGAGGGTGCCCATCGTCGCTGGTAACTTCACAGGCAACAATACCAGGGAACTGGTGGCGAGAATCAAAGCTTATGATTTTACAGGCATAGATGCCATACTTTCATCATCTCCTGCTTACGTAAAGCCAAGCCAGGAAGGCATCTACAAACACTATATGGCGATATCGGAAGTTTCGCCGGTACCAATCATTCTGTACAATGTGCCTGGAAGAACCAGATCCAATATGGAATGGGAGACTACCGTAAAACTTGCAAACGATGCACCAAACATCATAGGCATCAAGGAAGCGAGCGGAGACCTTATTCAGACTACAAGAATTCTCAAAAACAGACCCACGGGCTTTTTTGTTACATCGGGTGATGACGAGGTAGCTTTACCTATGATTGCGTGTGGGGGAGAAGGTGTCATCTCTGTAATAGCCAATGCACTGCCAAAACAGTTTTCATCCATGGTGAAAGCCGCCATGAGCGGAGACTTTGGAACTGCCAGACAACTCAACTATGACACCTATGATTTGCACAAGTGGTTGTACATAGAAGGTAATCCCGTTGGTATAAAAGCAGCGATGAATGCGCTAGGCATCATCAGCACAAAAGATGTAAGACTTCCTTTGTCGCCTTTGTCAGAAGGTAATTTTAAAAAACTAGAAGAAACATTAAAGGCCATTGGGTAGTTTAATGTGAAATGTTTCCCCTAAAAGGAAACACCTAAAGTAAAAGGTTATGACCGAACCGGCATTAAAAATTCAGGGCGAAGCAGTAATTCCAACTGACTGGGGTCCTTTTATTATGAAAGCATATTCTTCGGAGGCTGAAGACAGAATGCCTCATTTTGCACTTCTCAGGGATCCACTTGATTTTGAAAAGACAATAAATGTAAGGGTGCACTCAGAGTGTATTACGGGAGATATTTTCAAATCCAACAGATGTGAGTGTGGAGAGCAGCTGTCCATTAGTATGGATTATATAGCCAAAAACGGAGGTGTGGTGATCTATCTCAGGCAAGAAGGAAGAGGCATTGGCATCATCAACAAACTGCATGCTTACGAAAAACAAGACCTGGGTATGGATACTGCCGAAGCCAATATTGCCTTGGGTTTTAAAATCGACGAACGCAGTTATAGCGATGCCATCACTATTTTGAAAGACCTCGGTGTCACCAGGATCAATTTGTTGACCAATAACCCGGACAAAATATCTGCTTTTGAAGGAAGTGGAATCGTTGTCGATCAACGTATTCCCGTCGTGGTGAAAGCCAAAAAGGAAAATGAAGGCTATCTCAAAACCAAAAAGGACGTTTTTGGTCACTTTCTGGACATCTGACCTCCTTTTATTGTATTTTAGGAAGATCAAAAATCACCTATGCTCACTGCTCAAACACTGTGGCACATCGACCCATTCAGCTCACAGCTGATCAGTGAAAAATTTGCAACAGATAAGGGTAGCTTGTTAGAGACACAATTTTCCATGATCAGTACAGGCACAGAACGTCTGGTAGCAGGTGGAAGAGTTCCGGCATCACTTCGGGAAAAGATGAAGGTTCCGTTTATGAAGGGAAGCTTTGATTTTCCTTTGGCCTATGGATATAGTTGTGTTGCTTCAGACAAAGACGGTAAGTCCTACCACATGATGCATCCCCACTCCAGCAAAATTATTGCCCCTTCAGATGCACTATTTCCACTTGGTAATAATGCTCCATTGTCCAGATATGCTTTGATCAGCAATATGGAAACGGTGGTCAACGCCATTTGGGATGCCGAACTCTCCAAAGGAGATCGTGTGGCCATCATTGGTGGAGGCAATCTCGGCTGTATGCTGGCTCTGGTTGTGCGGGAAATATATGGTATAGACGCAGATGTTTTGGAGCAAGTTTCCGAAAGGAAAGAACTGCTTAAGGAATTGGGATTCAATGTTGAATTGAATGGTCTGTATCAGAAAGTTTTTCACACCTCATGCTCGGCTTCTGGTCTTCAGAGAGCCATAGACATCGCAGATTTGGATGGACGGGTGATAGAGTTGTCGTGGTACGGCACCTCTGAAGTACAGCTGAGTCTTGGAGAAAATTTTCACTATAACCGCGTCACCATTCGTGCCAGTCAGGTGAGCCATATTCCCCCGCACCAAAGGGATGAATATGATTTCAACAGCAGAAAGGTGTACTGCGCTTCATTGATTGAGCAAATTGACGCTCTGGACGAACTCATCCATTTGGTACCATTTTCTGATGCTGTAGGTTTTTTTGAGCGGCTGAGACAAGGCCTTTTGGTCAGAAAGCCGATATTTGTTTTTGATTACGCAAAATGAAAGGATAAATGTTTAAAGTAGGAATAAGAACACACATCATGATCGCCCATTCTTTGCCTCATGATTTTTTTGGGCCGGCACAACACATGCATGGGGCAACCTACGTGGTAGATGTGATTTTTAAATCTGAAAGTCTCGATGAACACAATGTGGTCATAGATATCGGACAAGCACATCAGATAGCTGAAAAAGTGTGTGCTCAACTCAACTACAAAAACCTGGATGAAAAGGAAGAATTCAAAGGTTTGTTGACCACCACAGAGTTCCTTGCAAAATATATACACGATGAGGTAAGGCAGGAGGTTTCAGGATTTTTTGAAGGGAAGATTGAGGTCATTCTGGGAGAATCTCATATTGCCTGGGCATCTTATGAGTCCTAAGTTAGCTGACGTGAAGGAAAAACTAACTTATTACTTTTGGAAGGCCATCATTTTTAAGGGCTATTTATTGGTCGTTATATTTGGACCAGTTCTTACGGCAATTGTCCGGTTTATATTGCAATACGTCATCAAATACAGAAAAAAAGTAATCCACCGCAATTTTGAAATCACCGGTATAACAGCCGCACAGGATATCAATGCGCTCACCCGGAATTTTTACAAACAACTTTCGATATATTTTACAGAAATTGTTTTTGGCATGGTGGCCCCTTATCACAGTATTGACAAAAAAGTAATCTACAGTGGTTTGGACCATATAGATAAGGCCATTGCCGGCGGCAAACACGTCATTATTCTCGCCAGTCACCTTGGAAACTGGGAATGGGCAGGGCTTCTGCTGGCACGAAAGGTGAAATATCCTGTAACAGCGGTCTATAAACCACTGAGCAATAAAGCCCTGGATAAAGTGATGTACGAGGCCAGGAATAGATTTGATGTACAGCTGGCACCCATGGCTGAAGTGATAAAAAAAATCCGGCTAAGCCCTTCACCGGGAGCCTTTATGCTGATCTCAGATCAGAGTCCGGCAAGTATTGACGGTAGCATTGAAGCCTCTTTTTTTGGAATTGAAACACCATTTTTTGGCGGACCTGAAAAACTGAGCAAAAAATATGACATGGCGGTAGTCTACCAACAGATCAAACCTCTGGGGAAAGGCAGGTATTCCATCAATTATTTGCCCGTTGAAAGCCGGGAGGTGACCAATGAGTATGCAGGAATGCTGGAAGAAGACATAAGAAAACATCCGGCATACTGGCTATGGTCCCACAAACGCTGGAAACTGATCAAATGAGGGAAAGTTTTTTGAGCGCGTAAAGCGCGTTTTTGAGTCTGGTAGCAACGTCACCTGTGATGAAATGAAAATCTTTACCCAGAGTAATAAGTAATTTTTTGGTTTTTTCCTCCAGCTCATTCCTTCTGTAGGGGTCTTCTCTCAAAGGGTCATACTCCCATGGAATATCGCTGTCACAGACAAAGATGGCGTCAAATTCCATGGTTTTTGCGGCTTTCATCAAATATTGCGGCACATGAGAAAACTTATCTTCCAACCAAATAAGGCTGGTGTGAATGGCAGTGTCGTACACTATAAAGTCGGAGGAAAATCCAGGGTCAAAATATTCAGCTATCTGCACTTCTGCAATATGGATGACATCTTCTGCAGTTGGCTTATGGCCCAGATTTTCGCAATATTCACGGGCATACTCTTTCACAAGTCCACCATCAAGGGTGATGGCCAACATTGAAGCCAAGGTACTCTTACCGCTACTTTCGGCGCCAAGTATTGCTATGCGTGTAACAGGTGTTTTTTCCATTCTCTATATGCCAGATAAGCCAGGATGATGTATAATGCATACAATATAGATGACAATATATAGGACTTGTACAAGTAAAGTGGTATGTACAAGGCATCAATGAGCATCCACACCAGCCAGCTTTCTATTTTCTTTTTGATCGCCATAAAGGTAGTTATGACGGAAGCTGCAGTGAGGCCTCCGTCCCAAAAGGGTACATCGGAATTGGTATATGTGTAATTAATGGTGATGATGACAACAGCAGTAATTATAAAACCGACCGAATAATTTAATATTTCCTTTCTGTTCAGTCTGGAAACTGCTTCTAATGAGGCATATTTTGGATTGTTCCAATTGATAAAGCCGAGGATGCTCATGACAATAAAGAGGATCTGTAATCCAGCATCTGCGTAGAGTTGAATTTCATAGAAAGCGAAGAGATAGAACAAGCTGCTGATGATATTGGATATCCAATTCCATTTGATTTGTTTGATGGCAAGGAGAATGCCACCAAGGGCGAATAAAAAACCAAGTAATTCTGTCAGGCTCATGAGACAAAGTTAGACGCCCTCTACATTTTGCACAGTATGTTGACTTTTTCTTCATAATTTTTATTAAATTGAATGATTATTCAATCAATAAAATCAAAGCTTATGGCCATATTAAAAGTTATTGAAGTATTATCCAGCTCTGACAAAAGCTGGGAAGATGCTGCGCAGCAGGGATTATCAAAAGCATCTAAGTCGGTCAAACATATCAAGTCAGCGTACGTACAAAATCAAAGTGTGACCACCACGGATAATGGCAAAATCAAAGAATTCAGAGTGAATCTCAAGATTTCCTTTGAAGTGGAATAATAACCAGATGCTTCCAGATAAAATGACCAATCTAGACCAGATTGGTCATTTTTTATTTATTAAAAGAATTATTCCTTTACAGCTGGTGTTATAATTTTGAGTCAGTTTATAAATCAAAACAAAAAAATGAAAAATTTTTTCTCAATCGCAATGATTTCCCTTTTCACATTCGGTACCGTTTATGGGCAATTTGTTAAGGAACAGGAAACAACCATGAGTCTTGGCAACAAGTACAGCTATTATGTCGAAATTGATGGATTATCAAAAAAAGACGCTGAAAAGGCATGGAAAGAATATGTACAGAGTTTCGGCAAACTCAAATACAATAAAAAGGCCAAAGAATATTATTTGAATGGAGCCAAAGTCCCGATGATCAATGGTACCAAGACAGTCGACCTATATACAAGGGTTGATGAAGGGAAGGGCCAGGCGACGGTGTATACGTGGGTTGATTTGGGTGGGGCTTTTGCCAATCCTCAGGATCATGCCCAGGCTGCAGAGGGCAGCAGAACCTTTATGAATGATTTCTGGATCTACGGTAGAAAAATTGCTGTGAGCAATGAATTGGCCAGTGAAGAAAAGGTGCAAAAAGACCTGGAAAAAGATTTGAGCAAACTGGAAGGTAAAAATCAGGATTTACATAATGAAATAGAAAAGCTTCAAGAGAAAATAAGGCAAGCAGAAGCAGATATAGAACAAAATCTTAGAGACCAGGACGATAAAAAAGTAGCCATTGCTCAACAAAGAAAAAAGGTTGAAAAAGTAGTGGACAAACTCAACAATGTAGGTAAGGAATAAAACACAAAAGGCCCCCGACTTTTCGGAGGCCTTTTGAAATTCAAATCGTTAAAGCCACATTTATTTTATTACATCGTATGTGTAAGTTGCCTCAGGTGTTACAACAGAAGCATAGTAAAAACCTCTGTCAAGAGCGGCTACATTCAAAGCCTTACTGACAACTGCCAGATTATTGATGTCTTCAGTGTATAGTACATTGCCGTCTGCATCAGTCAATCTAACCGTTACATCTTTTCCAAGTGCCAGGTAGTTGATTTTAACGACATCACCAGAAGTGTTGAACCTTGGCTTGTAAACTGTATTTGATTGTTCACCAACTACAATTTCACCGTCGTTAAGAATGACCTCCTGCTTTGAAGTTTTGGTAATATCCTGTAGCACTACAGTGTAATTACCATCTTCCATATGCTTCATATTGTAAACTCTAGCCTTGTTGGATTGTGTTGCAACAGTTTCACTGATTACAACTACACCAAACTGGTCTACGATACTTACCTCAACTTCGTCTGATTTGAATGCAGATAAGTTGATTGCAAATGATTTGTCAGAAACAGGAGCAGCAAAAGAAGGGGTGATTTCATTAGCAAATACTCCCAAAATAGCAGCAGCAAAAAATGCGATAGTTAAAAATATTCTTTTCATAATAATAGTTTTTTAAAAAGCAGTTGGTCGTTTTATACTAGAGGTATTTCACAAGCAACCACCATAGTTTTTAATATTTCCAGATTCAAGACTCACACAAATTTTGTTTACCAGGCCTGAGTAAATTTCGTTTGTGTTTGATTACAATGCAAAGATAAGGGCAGTGGAAACGAACTTGCTACATCAATTTTTACCACTATGTGTGTTATTTTACCCCAAAGTGATTATTTAGCTTATAATATTGTTAATATTAATGTTATTGTATTTTTTACACACTATTTATTGTTGCCAAAAGGCCCAAATAACGCCAATATTATATCATTTATTTCGTGTTAATTGAAATTTGACAGAATATAATTCTAAACAAGCCTATAGGGCACAACTCATTATCCACATCCTTCAGAGTCTTTAGAAAGATTATATTTGCATCTTCATTCATCTCCAGAATAAAAAGAATTTTATGATTTTATCCATGACCGGTTATGGCAAATGCGTTGAGTCTTACAACAACAAATCGTATGTTGTTGAAGTTAAGTCATTGAATTCCAAGACTTCAGACATCAGAGTAAAGATGCCATCCATACTTTCTGATAAAGAATTTTCTATTAGAAAACTGGTCCAGGACGAAGCCATAAGGGGTCGACTGGAGGTAATCATCAACATCGAAGGTGAAAACGCAAACGGTGATTTTACTTTCAATGCGCCTTTGTTTAAAGCATATTATGCAGAATTATCAAAACTTGCCGGTGAACTTGGAATAGAAAACCCTGATATTTTTTCTGCCATCATGCGGGTACAGGCAGTGACTCAATCGGGGGTAGCTAGTGTTTCTGAGGAAGAATGGAATGCCGTCCAAAAGATGATTGAGAAGGCTCTAAAAGGCTTGGAGAACTTTCGCAAGGACGAAGGGGCTGTGCTCGCTCAGGATCTTATCCAGCGCATTGAGTCCATCAGAACTTCTATTCCAAAAATTGAAGCTTTTGAATCTGCGAGGATAGAAAGACTGAAAGACCGAATGAAAAAGAACCTGGATGATTTCCTTGGTTCTGATAAGGTAGACCAGAATCGTTTCGAGCAGGAGATCATCATGTATCTGGAAAGAATAGACGTGACCGAAGAGAAAATCAGATTGGCCCAGCACTGCGAATACTTTATCAATCAGCTCCACAGCGGGGATACTCAGGTAGGAAAAATTCTCAATTTTATTGCTCAGGAGATTGGCAGGGAGGTCAACACCCTAGGATCTAAGGCTCAGGATTCAGACATGCAACAGATTGTCGTATCTATGAAAGACGAGCTCGAAAAGATAAAGGAACAACTGGCAAACATTCTTTAAAATCAATTATGCAACCGGATTACAAAAAAATGGTAGTTTTCACAGCACCTTCAGGAGCAGGAAAAACTACGCTTGTAAGACATTTGCTGGAGAAATATGATTTCCTGGATTTTTCTATTTCTGCATGCACACGAGAAAAAAGAGCCCACGAAATAAATGGTAAAGATTACTACTTCATTTCTCCCGAAGAGTTTAAGGCAAAAATTGAGGCTGACGAATTCATAGAATTTGAAGAGGTATATGAAAACCAGTTTTATGGAACCCTCAGGTCTGAAGTCGATAGAATATGGAACTCAGGGAAAGCCATTGTATTTGACATCGATGTAAAAGGTGCCGTAAATATTAAAAAAAGATACAAAGACAACTGCCTCACGGTATTTGTAAAACCTCCTTCCTTTGAGGTCCTGGTCGAGAGATTAAGGAATAGAAATACAGAAACAGAAGCAAGCCTCAAAAAGAGGATTACCAGAGTAAAAAGAGAACTTTCGTACGAAACCGATTTCGATACTGTGGTGGTCAATGATTTACTCGAAGTAGCTAAAAAAGAATCTGAGTACCTGGTGGAAAACTTTATTCTTGGAAAACCGTTTATTGATTAATGAGTGTCAAGAAAAAAAATATTTGTTCGACAGAGGGTGTAGAGGTTATGGCTTCTCCCCGTTTTTCGGAAGAGTATTCCAATGCGTCACTCAACAAGTTTATTTTCGAATACGACATTCACATCACCAACAACTCAGCTTTCAGCCTTAAACTCATTTCAAGAAAATGGGAAATCATTGATTCCTTTGGCAGCAAAAGATCTGTGAGTGGTGAAGGAGTTGTAGGCCAGCAGCCGGAATTTGGCAATGGAGATACATTTTCTTACTCTTCCTGGTGTCCTCTATCTACGCCCATAGGACTGATGCGAGGTTCATTTCTTATGCAAAGAGAAATTGACGGGTCAATCATAGAAGTGCTCGTACCTGACATGCTGCTTGTCGCAAACTTTATACACAATTAAGCCCTAGAAGTCGAGTCCTACACTAAAGTGGAACTTTGGTTTTTGTATGATTCTGGTTTCAACACCATAGGCATAATCCAGCCTTACAAAATATCCGAATATTTGCGTTCTCAACCCTAAGCCGTATGAAGCTACAAGGGGATCTCTGAAGTACTTTATTCTGAGTTGCACCAAACCGCCGTCAACATATTCTATATTGATGGGATTTTCATCAGAGTAAGGGCTGAATCCGTACCAGGCCAGTCCGGCATCAGCAAATCCGACCAACTGCATATTTCTGAAAAAGCTTGCGCCCTTATTTTTTCCGAGAATGTATTGGAAAAAAGGAATCCTCAATTCCGTATTCACCAATGCAAAATTCGTCCCGTTCCTGATGTTGGGGTTAAAGCCTCTCAAGTTGTTGGCCAAGCCGACGAGGCCAAAATCCTTATTTGCAACGGCTGTGTTTTGATTGAATGTATTGACAACGCTGTTGTTGACTCCTCCGAGGTAGTACAAATTGGGTTTTGATCCCATTGAAAATGCTGCAGCTCCCCGCATTGCCAAAACAGAATGTTTGAGCACAGGGATGTAATGACGTGCATCCAGTCCGATAATGGTGGTAAAACCTTTGGACAGATCAAAATCAAAACCATCTATAGCGTCCAGCTCAAATTGGTTTTGGGCTTCAAGATAAAATTTAGCCCTGGATCCATGAAGGATGTTGAGATTGTAGTCAAACGTATTGTCGAAGACATATTCCAGCCTCAAACCCAATCTTTTTTCTCTTTCAATGGGTGTATTGAAAGTTTCCTGGTTGATAGACTTCTGATATATTCTGTCAAACCTCAGAGAGCCAATGGCACGTACACTGCTGTAGATGTTGAAAGGGTACTTGAGTTGATACATACCCAGAATGATGTCCTTTTTGCCCTTGGTAAATGGATTGATCTCGCCAGAGTTTTCTTCCGTTAGGGATCTTCGGTAAAGTGAAATCCTTTTATCAATGAGGTGCTTGTCGTTGTCAAAGGTCAGGAAAAATTCTGAACCATCGAAGGAAGTAGGGACTCTAACCCCACCTTCTAAACGGTAATCTTCAAAAAGGTCTGATGCAGAAGCTTTCAAAAGAATACCCATAGGAATCTGATTGATCTGTGGATTTTGCCCACCAAACAGTTCTAGACCTTCAAAGAGCACATTGTTGTCGAGGGTAGTGACCACATCATGAAACTTGAATTGGAACCCTGAAGCTGTAATCTGAGTGCTGTTGAACTCGATGGTTTTCTTTTCAGAAATGTCCGTCAATTGTTCTTTAATATTCAAATTTGTAGAAACAATGGGTTGAATGTCTTCCTCATCAATGGCCTTTATATTGGGAGGGTCAGAGAACCTGCTCTGAAACTTATATCCATTTTTTAAGACTTCCGTTTCTTCTTTCCGGACAAGGTCTGCTTCGGTAAGTTGGCTATAACTTTTCTTTTGTTCGGTGTAGGTAGGGTTTACCGGGGTTGTATAATCCATCTTTCGTTGGAAAACCTTGTATTTCCCATCGTCGTACACTACGTAATAATAATCCTTGGCATTGATCGATGCCCCGTGCCTTATGATGTTTCTAGATACATTGGACAATGGCGTGATGACGTCATTGTTGAAATTGTATGCATAAGTGTTGACAAAACCTGATTTATCGCTGAGAAATGCGATGGTATGGTCGTTGACTGCCAAAGGATAACGCTCATTTTCATTAGGTGTGAAGGTAAGTTTTGTAAGAAACTTGGGCAGGGCCTTCATTGCGAATTCATCCTTAGCTCCTTCAAATGGGTAAAAGAACAAATCAAAATTTTTGAGCGGTACAAGGGTATCCAGCCTATTGGGCAGGATATGTTCCACCGGTCTGTTGGAGGCAAAAACAATGCCTTTTTGACCATTTAATGTGGCAACACCCGCATCACGATCATCAAAATAATCTGAAGTAATGTTCAGCAAAACCTGCTCTTTGCTGTCGTATAAAAACAAGTCAGAAACTCCCTCTATGGAACCAGAGAACACATAATATCTATCATCCAAATATGAAATGGAATAAATGCGCTGTACTGGTTTTGGCAAGGCTTGCCTGATCATTTCTCCTGACCTTACATCATATTTTTGAAGGATGATGTCGTCTTTATTCATGTAAGAGAAGGTGAACTCAGAACCATCACTTTTCCATGCGAGCAGAGGATAGTTATAATCTGTTTCCTGAAAGCTATTTTTAAATCCTTTTTTGAAGAGCTTTTCCTGTTTGCCCGTGGCCACATCTTTGAGTTGAAGGTTGAGCTTGCCTTGCTGATTGGTCACATATGCCAATAAACGACCGTCGGGAGAAGGAGCTACTATACTAACAGGAATGTATTTTTTGTTTGAAACCTTGAATTGAGCAAACTCATCAAAGGAATCAAAAAGCCCTTCTTCATTTTTATACAGCTGCCGGTAGTATTGTTCCCATTCTTCAATAATACGATCCAGCGATTTATTCAAAACAAACTGAAAGGAGCCCTTGAGATCCCTCGATATTTTGGTCAGATAAATGATATTTGAAATGGTAGACTTGCCGTAAAACTGACTGACATAATTCCAGAGAGAATGCCCTGCCAGCTCCGGATACTTATCAGCCATTTTATTGAACTTCCACATCTTCCTGTCGCGTGCCAGCACATCCCTCAGTTCATCTTCAACATAGATGTTCCAGGGATCACCTGCAAAGGCCACTACACCCAGGACAAACCATTCCGGTAAATCCAAAAGCACAGAGTTCTGCAACATTTCCTGGAAATTGGCACCGAGCATCATAGCGCCCAGATATACTGATGCAATCCCTTCCCGGATCTGTTTTCTGAGGTTTTGGTGATTGCCGTCGAAATAGATGAACATCTTATTTCCCGCAATCTTGGTCTGTCCGGCCATATTGCTGAAGGCATCTTCTATACCGATATTGCTTTGTTTGAGGTCGCTCAAATCGGTGTAAACAATGATCTCAATTTTGTCATTGATGCGGTGCTCAATGATTTTGCGGATCTCATTGTGGTCCAACTCGGCAATTTGAATGGCTGATTGTGCCAGATACCTGTTGCGACCGTACCAGTAAACGATAAAATTATCGGACTCGTACTTGTCCCAAAACTCAAAATCCTTGTGGTATTGCACCCTGTTTTTACCAAAAGTGGTATTGACACTCTGGGCATGAAGCCAGGATGCAGAGAATAAAAGGCAAGCAAATAGAATCCGGTAATGCGTTTTTTGCATGAGATAAATGTACTAATCTCCAATGAATAAAAGCAAGGTATTGTTCATTTTAGTACCCTTGTTTTAGGTAAAAGGGAGCAAAAAGAGCTTATTTATTTTGATAAAAGCATTGCACCAAGTAGTTTTGATTCAGAAATTTTGATCAAAAAAGCAATTATGAATAGAAAAATAAGAATGGGCATGGTCGGTGGTGGCATCGGTGCTTTTATTGGCAACGTGCACAGAATGGCCGCCGCAATAGACGGAAAGATAGAATTGGTTTGTGGAGCATTCAGCTCTGACCCGCAAAAATCTCAGGAATCCGGAAAACAGTTGTTTTTACCGGAAAACAGAGTTTACAATTCCTTTGAGGAAATGATATTGAAAGAGAAGGAATTGCCTGAAGGTGAAAGAATGGATTTTGTGTCTATTGTCACACCCAACCACATGCACTTTCCACCCGCGAAAATGGCGTTGCAACATGGCTTCCATGTAGTGTGCGATAAGCCGCTTTGTTTCAGCATGGAAGAGGCGCTCGAACTGGAAGCTCTGGTAAAAAAGACAGGACTTGTTTTTGCCTTGACCCACAACTACACAGGGTATCCCATGGTAAAACAGGCCAAGCATATGATCGCATCGGGAGAGCTGGGTAAAATCCGCAAAATAGTGGTGGAGTATCCACAGGGCTGGTTGCACCAACTCGTAGAAGCTACCAATCAGAAGCAGGCTGCGTGGAGAACAGATCCCAAAAGGTCCGGTATTGCAGGAGCCATGGGAGATATAGGTACCCATGCCGAGAATCTGGCTGAGTACATGACCGGTTTGAAGATTACCAAAATGTGCGCACAGATCAGCATCATGGTCGAAGGAAGACAACTCGATGATGATGGCAATGTATTGCTTGAATTTGAAAATGGTGCGAAGGGAGTACTTCATGCCAGCCAGATCAGTGCCGGAGAAGAAAACAGCCTCAACATCAGGGTTTATGGAGAGAAAGGCGGACTCGAATGGCACCAAATGGAGCCCAACACCCTCATTGTAAAATGGCAGGATGCACCCAGCCAGATTTACAGAACCGGCAAAGGAGATTTGTGCGAGGCTGCCTCAGCACATACACGTATTCCTGCAGGTCATCCTGAGGGCTATCTCGAAGCTTTTGCCAATATCTACAGGAACGCAGCATTCGCGATCGCAGCCCATATGGAAGGTAAAAAAGCAGATGCATTGTATGACTTCCCGAGCGTTGAGGATGGAGTCAGAGGCATGAACTTTGTCAACAAAGTCATAGAAAGCGGACTCGCAGAACAAAAATGGGTTGAAGTATAAACACCAAAGACGGCATCAGAAAGGAGGGCTCTTTTCTGATGCCCTACTTTACTTTGTGTAAATACTATATTTTTGTTAAATCGCCTGAAAATCAGGATTTTTTAAAATAGGCATTAACTTTGTTGTATCATATTGCGTTATCACAGTAAAATCGCTTTAACATGAAATTTTCGAGGATCATTGCACCTTTCCTTTTGCTTGTTCTGTTTTCATTTAATCTTTCAGCTCAGGAAGCTTACAAGGCTGAGAACGAAGGATGGATCACCAGTATGGAAGAAGCTTATCAATTGTCCAAGAAAACCAATAAGCCTATTCTGGCCAACTTTACCGGCAGCGACTGGTGTGGTTGGTGCAAGCGATTGACAGCAAATGTTTTTACCCACAAGGAATTCAAGGATTGGGCTGCTCAAAATGTCATTTTACTGGAATTGGATTATCCAAGAGCCAAACAAATACCAGAAGAGGTAAGAGGACAGAATGCAAGTCTTCAGCAGGCATTTCAGGTTTCAGGATTTCCAACCATATGGGTATTCAGATTGCAAAAAGACGAAGCTAAAAATCAATACAGCATCATACCTTTGGGCAAAACAGGATATGCAGACAGCGTAGAGAAATTCACAGGAGCGGTCAAACAAATGATTGACAACGAAAAAGCAAATGTTGCCAAAAATCAGGGCAAATAACAGCTCTTCTTATTTTAACATCACAGCATCTTCCAGAATATAATTCAGGCGGGATAAATCTCTGGCATTGAGTCTGAGCTTGCCCCTCACCTTTATTTTTGCATCCAGTTTGATGTTTTCGGGCACCTTTTTTACCCTGGCTTCCAATACGGATTCAGGTCCTGAAAGCCCACAAAAAAAACATTGTGAATTGGGAAAAGCAGAAAGAATGATGCTTCTTTCATACCCTTCTTCGTCAATTGGGATATAATATCCTTCCACTTCTATGACCTTTCCATCCAGGGCTTTGATCTTGTCACTGAAATAAGGGATGAGCACATTGAAATCATATTCCTTGTTGTACTCTTCCTTAAAAGTGACTTCAGACAACTGTTTCCACGTGACCTGTGTCGACTGAGCTGTAGATTCCGCAACAGTTAAAAGTAAAAAAGCATATATTAAGTGTTGAAATACAAATAATTTAGACATAAAATTATAGCTTTTCCAAAATTCTTACAAATTTGCATGTTTTTCGGGATCTAAACATGAGACCTTCAGAATTTGTGCTTTTTATTTTCTGATTTTCTTTTTGAAGGTACGGGTCTGTACATACATTTACCCAAAGAACCAGCAGAACTGGTCCCGGAAATGTGATTGAAGAATTGTAGAAATGTCGGTATGCGAATAATAACACTTGTTTTTTTTATTTGTCTTCACCTGTTGTCTTTTGGTCAGGACACACTCCGCAAGGACCTCAAAGTTTCGCTCTTAACCATTGGTCCGGGGAGGGAAGAGCTATATTCCATATTTGGTCACAGTGCCATCCGCATATTCAACCCTGTGGATCAAACCGATTTGAGTTATAATTACGGCACATTCGACTTTAATACGCCCAACTTTTACCCCAAGTTTTTGCGCGGCAAACTGCCTTATGTACTTAGTGTAGCTCCAACCTCAGCTTTCCTTCAGGAATATGTCTATACCAAACGCAACGTTTCTGAACAGGAAATCAACCTCAGTGACGATGAGAAAATAAAACTGATCAACGCCCTGAATGAAAATGCGAAGCCGGAAAATAGGGCTTACATGTATGACTTTTTCCTGGACAATTGTGCAACAAGAATCAGAGACATGTTTCTCAATGTTGCAGGAGAAGGAGCAAAATTACCTGAGGCAACACCAGTCACCAGACGCCAGATGCTGCATGAATACCTGCCCAACTTTCCCTGGTCAGAATTTGGCATCAACCTCATTATCGGGAGTAGAGCAGATAAAGAAATAGGCATCATGGACCAGATGTTTTTGCCGGATTATATGCAACAATATCTCGGGGAAGTAGTGGTCGACAGCGCTTATTTATTTGAACCAAGCAAAGAATTATTGTTTTTTGAAGAGGTTGAGGCAACGCAGAATTCCATAATGACCAGCCCGATGATGGTTTTTACCATATTGGGATTTGTCATCCTGCTGCTCACATTTTTGACAAAAAAACCATATGGCTTTATCTCGGCCAATATCGTATTTGCTTTGTTGGGCATAGCCAGTATTGTTGTGCTGTTCATGTGGTTTGGTACGGATCATAAGGCCACAAAAGACAACTATAATGTCATATGGCTGAGCCCGCTCTTTATGATTGTGCCCTTTGCCGGCATCAGGATATCGAGAATTTTGCTCATCATCATTGTTGCAGCTGGCCTCATTTGCCTTTCCGGAATAGTCCCTCAGGATATGCCAGTACTTACCTTGTTGCCGCTCATTGTTTGTGCAGCTGCTGCCTATATTATAGGATACCCTTCTGACGAAGAAGAATAAGCGAAAAAGATTATCTTGTGGGCTGTAAAATCAAAGCAAAAGCATGACACTGGCCCAGTTTTTTGAAGTGTGTTCACAGAATGCATCCGTCACATTGTTTTACTTCATAGCCACGCCCCTTACAGCTTTTCTGGCGAGCATATTTGGCCGTGGCGAGGGACACCTGAGTCCCTGGAAGTATCTGTATTCTTTCCTTATCTACGCTGTAACGATTCCGGGCATATTCGCAGTGAGCCTCAGCATTTATCGTTTTTTCTTTGAAAGAGGCAGCATTATGGATGCCAATATTTATACGCAAATCCTGCCCATTATCTCTATGTTCATCACATTGTCGATCATCAGAAGGAGTGTGGATCTGGATCAGATACCCGGATTCGGAAGGCTGAGCAGTCTGATGCTTCTGGTAAGCATTGTCTTGCTCGTCATGTGGATCATGGAAAAAACCAATTTGTTCGTGTTTACCTACATGCCTTTCTGGCAGTTTATTTTACTCCTCGTAGCCGTATTTGTAATACTCAGATTGTTGTTTAAAAAAGCACTTTAAGCGCATTAGAAATTCAAACCAAGCCATCATGAAACACACGTTTAAATTCATTTTTGCAGCACTAATGCTGATAGCTGCATGTAAGTCTGATCAAAATGCAGAAATGCCTGCATCGACCGAACCTGTCTTTGACTGGAACAATGCCACAGTCTATTTTTTGCTGACCGACAGATTCCAAAATGGGGATCAGGGCAATGACTTTCAAGTTGTAGAAGGGCAGGAAGCCGCGCCATTTCGTGGTTTTATGGGAGGAGACCTTCAAGGAGTGACTCAAAAGATAGAAGAAGGCTATTTTACTGATCTTGGTGTAGATGCCATCTGGACCACACCAGTTGTGCAAAATATTGATGGTTTTGTGGATGAAGGAACAGGTAAATCCTATGGTTTTCATGGCTATTGGACCAAAGACTGGACTGTGATAGAGCCAAAACTGGGTGGCGAGGAAGCTTTTCGGAAGTTTGTGGATGCAGCACACAGCAAAGGCATCAAAGTCATTGTTGATGTGGTCCTCAATCACACAGGTCCGGTCACTGAGCTTGATCCTGTATGGCCAAAAGAATGGGTACGCACCGAACCTCAATGTGTTTATAAAGATGAAGAAACTACAGTGTCTTGTACACTTGTAAAAAACCTTCCCGACATTCGCACAGAGGATGACAGCACTGAAGTGACTCTGCCAGAAGGCCTTGTTGCAAAGTGGAAGGAAGAAGGGAGATATGATCAGGAAATGGCAGAACTGGATGCCTTTTTTGCATCTACAGGATATCCCCGAACCCCCACCAACTACATCATCAAATGGTTGACAGATTTTGTTACTGAGTTTGGCGTTGATGGCTTTAGGGTAGACACAGCCAAACACGTGGAAGCTTCAGTATGGAAAAAACTTTGGGAGCAGGCCAAATTGGCATTTGAACGTTATAAAAAGCAGCATCCTGAAACCAGGTACGATGGTTCAGAATTTTATATGGTCGGAGAAGTATACGGATACGGTGCCGGAGGAGGCCAGATGTATGACTATGGGGACAGTAAAGTCAACTTTTTTGACAACGGCTTCAATAGTTTGATAAATTTTGGATATAAGTACGACGCCAATGAAACGATGCAGGCCTTCCACGAAAAGTATGACAGCATTTTGTCGGGTGATTTGAATGGCAAATACATACTCAACTATTTGAGTTCACATGACGATGGAAGTCCCTGGGATAAAGACAGAAGCAAGACCTATGAAGCGGCCAACAGACTGTTGTTGAGTCAGGGTGGAGCCCAAATTTACTATGGCGATGAGACCGGAAGAAGCCTGACTGTAGCGGCAGAAGGTGATGCTGTTTTGAGGAGTCCAATGAACTGGGAAGACATAACCAGCAGGGATTCGACAAAAATGCTTTTGGAGCACTGGCAGAAAATCGGAAAATTCAGGCACCTGCATCCTGCTGTAGGAGCGGGTAAACACCAAACCTTAAGTGCTGAACCCTATGTCTTTTCCAGAACTTATGCAGCTTCAGAAGACATAGTTGTTGTCGGACTGGGACTCGCCAAAGGGGCCAAAACGCTACCGGTGGATGCTACTATAGCAGATGGCACCGTGCTCAAAGACCATTATTCGCAGACCACAGCAAAAGTTAAAAACGGGAAAATAGAAATCGATACCCCATTTGATCTGGTCCTTTTGTCTAAATGATCTAATTTTGCCCCAGAAATAATAAGATTTGGAAAACGAAGAACAAAAAAGAACCAATGTCAATGATCTCGGTGAGTTTGGTCTGATAGACCACCTTACTTTTGAAGCCATCATCAAACAACCCTCTACCATTATGGGGGTAGGTGATGACGCCGCCGTAATAGATACGGGAGATTTTTTCACATTGGTATCGACCGATATGTTGGTAGAAGGCATCCATTTTGATCTGATGTATACCCCGTTGAAACACCTGGGCTACAAAGCAGTCATTGTCAATCTATCTGACATATACGCCATGAATGGCGTACCCACGCAGATCACGGTATCCATAGCCATGAGCAACCGGTTTTCTGTGGAAGCACTGGAAGAACTGTACTCCGGCATACACCTGGCATGCGATCTGTACAATGTGGATTTGGTGGGCGGAGATACAACATCTTCTCAAAAAGGACTCATCATCAGCGTCACCGCACTCGGCCAGGTTGACAAGGCAAGCGTCAGTTACAGGAGAGGGGCTAAAGAAGGTGACATTGTCTGTGTAACCGGAAGCCTTGGAGGATCGTATCTGGGCCTTCAGGTACTGGAAAGAGAGAAACAAATTTACAGGGAGCATCCTGAGTTGCAGCCGGAGCTTACCGGCCATGAATACATGATTGGCAGATTGCTGAAACCTGAAGCGAGGAGAGATGCGATTGCGTATTTTGAATCCAACAACATCGTCCCTACCTCGATGATTGATGTTTCTGATGGACTTTCTTCCGAACTTTTCCATCTTGCAAAACAATCTGGAGTTGGCTTTGTCATCGAAGAAGATATGGTTCCCATACACATCGATGCAAAGAAGTTGGCCATAGATTTTGGCATAGATCCCATCACCTGTGCACTGCATGGGGGAGAAGACTATGAACTCCTGTTTACCATTGCCGAAAAGGACCTTGAAGCCATCAGGATGATGCCGGATGTGGCCATCATTGGAGAGGTGGTCAATAGAACGGGTGGACTGCATCTCAAAACCAGCTCCGGCAATCTTCACGCACTTACGGCTCAGGGCTGGACCCATTTTGGTCAATGATATTTGCAAAGCTATGGGCATCTGAAGTCTTTTCCGGACATTTGGTGTTATTAGCATTTGTATGGATTGCAGGAATACGGGTCTTGTGGCTCCTCCTCAACGTGGTGGCCAACAAAAAAGCCTGGAGAGACACTTCAGAGGTATTGCAAAAGCTCTTGTCTGTATTTCCCAAGGTCAGCATCATTGTCGCTGCAAAAAATGAGGTTAGAGGGCTCCAAAAACTGTTGCCGTCATTGCTCAGTCAGGATTATCCAAATTTTGAAGTCATCATTATCGATGACTTTTCTGAGGACGATAGCCAGATGTATCTATCTTCAATCCGCGATTCGCGCCTGAAAATAGTCAGTTGTACCAAAGACCTACCCGGCAAAAAACAGGCACTCAAGGAAGGCATTGGCCAAGCCATAGGTAAATATTTGTTGTTCACCGATGCAGACTGTTTTCCTGTTTCCGGAAATTGGGTAAGATCGATGGTCAAGGTGGCCGAAAACCGGTCTTCAGTAGTGCTCGGACACGGCCCTTTTGAGCGCAGGACTGGTCTCTCAGGACTGGTCTCGAGGACCGATGCGCTTGACATTCTCAGGCAATATACTACTGCTGCTGTCCTGGGTATGCCTTATATGGGAGTTGGCAGGAATATGATGTATCAAAAATCAGACTGGGAGAAGGCTGGTGGTTTCAAAAGCCACGAGCACTTCATGGCCGGTGATGATGATCTCCAGATCCAGTACATGGCGAAAGATCAGCAAATGACGGTCTGTGCATCAAAAGAAGCCCTGGTTTACTCACCGCCAAAACCTACCATTTTTGAATTTATAAAACAAAAAACACGACACATCCGGGTATCCACAGCCTATACGGCAAAATCAAAAGTGATGGCAGGAATTGATCCTCTGTTGAGGACATTATTTTATGCAAGTTTTTTAGTTGCTGTGTTTTTGAATCTTTCTACCGCGCTCTGGATTTGGGTGAGTTTCATGTTGCTTTCGTGCTTGATTCTGGCCCTATTGTTCAGGAAGTTTGATGAAACAGCATTGGCCATTTTTTATCCTCTGACAGATTTCATTTTGTTTTGCCTGTATCCGATTATTTTTGTGCTCTCACGATTGAAGAAAGATATGACATGGAAGTAATAAAGAAGTATTTTGAATTGGATGTCACCCAGGAAGAACAATTGGCAGCACTCGGTCCATTGTACGGAGAATGGAATGCAAAAATCAATGTCATCAGCCGCAAAGACATCGAAAACCTCTATGTCAATCATGTGCTTCACTCACTGGCCATATGCAAGATCATCAAATTCAAAGAGGGGTCAAAAGTTCTGGATTTGGGAACCGGTGGAGGTTTTCCCGGCATTCCACTGGCCATTATGTTTCCTGAAACCCAATTTCTTTTTGTGGATTCGATCAATAAGAAGCTCAACGTTGTCAGGGAAATAGCCGATGCAATTGGCCTGCAAAATGTTGAAGTGCGCCATACGAGGGTAGAAGACATCAAGAGAGAGAAGTTTGACTTTGTTGTTACCAGAGCAGTAGCAACCATAGATAAGCTCAAGTCATGGACTCAAAACATCTACCAGCTGAAGCATATCAACAGTATTCCCAACGGATTGCTGGCACTTAAAGGTTCTAATATTGCAGACGAATTGAAATTGTTGTCCAAAGGCAACTACTATGAAATGACACCCATTTCAAAATATTTTTCTGAACCTTACTTTGAGGAAAAGAGCATTTTATATCTGCAGGGATAAGATCAATCTGCAACACTCAGACCATCTGAATGGGATACAATGCACTTCCTGAAATCAAGACCAATTGATCATCAACCCTTGGCTGGATGGGGTGTAAGCCGGTAAATCGACCAAAAGCAGGCATGGTTGCCGCATTTTGTCCAAAATGAAAACAAGGCAAGGTAAGTCGTTGTCTGGCTTTTCCGGTAAGCTGGTATCCCGGGTGAATATGGCCATGGATATTGTAGCAGTCTTCATCGCCCGGCCTGGGCTCATGGGTAAAGGACAGGGATCCCACCTTAAATTCTGCGGTGGTATTCATGCCACAAGCGGCATACAATTCCGGATGAAGAATGTCGTGATTGCCCTCAACGAGCAAAAAGTCGATGGTTTTGAACTGACCGATAAATGATGCAAACTGGTCCCAACTCTTGTTGTAATCACTGTGGAATAAGTCACCAAGAAAGATGCAGAGGTCTGGTCTTTGCTGTAAAAAAATATCTTCCAAGAGATGGAGATCGTGTTTGTCAAGGCCTCCCGGAAGTCCCAGTCCGTGCTTTCTGAAATGGTCAATTTTGCCCAGGTGGAGGTCAGAAATCACCAGGATGTTTTCTTTTTCTACCGTCAAAAACTTGCCTGCGTGACAAGTGATGGTTTCTGATCGAATTTCAAGGGCAAGTTCTGTGGAGCCTTCTCGCACCATTTGCATCATATTTGGATAAGGTCAAATTGTACAATGACAGAAATAATGAGCATGATCAGGAAAGCGATTTCAGCAATGATTTTATTCTTAAAATTAAGAAATGACAGGGCAATAAAGATTGCTGACGGGAAGAGGAATAGCGCAATATGAGGATACTCCAATTTTTCTACAAGGGATAGTACAAACCCAATATATGCGAGTACCCAATATAAAATAGATATCTTTTTTTGCGTTGCAGTGGGCTTTTGTTTGTTGTAGTTTGAATAATTGAATACAAATACAAGAATCAACAGACCTATGAGAATGCTGATGAACAAACTTTTGACATCCTGAATAAACAAGTCATTGTTGAGACCGAGATTGGGTCCAAAATAATCAGGGATCACCATTTTACTACTTTCCACAAAATATTCGTACGACAGCAATAAAAATGTGGGTAACACCCAGGCAATGACGTGTTGAATTCTTTCCTTAAAGGTGAAACTTTTCATGATGATCAGGCCAATGAAGCTAAAGATGAAAAAGTAGTAATAGGGAAAGTAAAACAGACCGGCAAGTCCAATCAGGAAGCCGCTGGAGAAAATCTGACCTGAGGCGTCTGTGGAGTTGTAGGTTTCAAAAATGAGTGAAACCGCAATGATGATAAAGGAAGCACCAATCAATTGCGGACTTAAGGTCAGCAGATCGGGTAGCACGGCAGAAATGGTAATGAATATGAGGCCTGGTATCAGCGTCAATTCTTTTGAAAGCCTGTGTTTGATGGCTATCCTGTTGATGATGAGTGCCTGGATGTAGACGAAGAGACTGGCGACCAGACCCTGAAGCCACGGTGCGCTGATCCATTCTGAAAAATTGATAAAAATGGTGCTTTCCAGGTCCTTGTCCAGAACATAAGGTACAGGCTTTACGATGCCTTTAATTCTCAATAGAAGGCAAAAGGGCAACAGTAAAATACTGTTTATGAACAGGTTTCTCCTAAAAAACTCTAACACGCGCTATCCTTAAAGGTGCTTGATGAATCGGATGACAAATGTAGAAAAATAAAACCAGAATTAAGCTTTGTCTTTTTGTTGACCATGTGCTCATTGCAATGTAGGGCCGTTCATCCTGTCAGTATGAAAAGGAAGCTTTGAGCGGTAATGCTTCTGCGCTTCGAAATCCAGCCGGATGTAAGAAATTGCGGTATCTTCGGCATCATTGATGATGTTTCCATCGTAAGATATGGCCATACTGCTGCCCGGATAAGACAGACCGAGACCATCTGTACCTGTTCTGTTGACACCTATGGTATAACATTGATTTTCAATGGCTCGAGCAATCAAAAGCTGCTGCCAATGATGGATTCTTGGTGCCGGCCAGCTGGCAACATAGACGATGAGGTCAAATGGCTCGGGTTCAAAACTTATATATGGAAATCTTAGATCGTAGCAAATCAAAGGGCGTATCTGCTTTCCCTGAAAATCAAAGATCATGGGCCCGTTACCCTGAGTGAATGCTTCCCTTTCTCTCCCGAATGAAAAAAGATGCACTTTATCATACAACTGATGGCCAATTCCGTTGATGAGCAAAAAAGTGTTGTAATACCGATCGTCTCTTCTGCAGGCAATGCTTCCCATGATGGCTATGCCCGTCTTTTGGGACAATTGTTTCAGGAAATCAAGGGCATATTGGAAATCGATGTTGGCGATGTTTTGAGGTTCAGGGTGGAAGCCAGTGGTGAATGTTTCGGGGAATATGACCAACTCAGTACCAGGGACCAGACTTTCGATGATCTTTTCTACTTGCTGAAGATTTTCATCGACCTGCCCCCAGACAGGGCTGTATTGAACGATTGCAACTTCCATCATAAATGTTTGATGGTTAAAAATATACCCTCTGCTGCTAGTTTCCAATTATAAACACCACTTAAATCCCTCGGAATGCCGGATAACCCAAAATCTACAAGCGATGCGATGGCATGGGCCATGGTTTTCACATCGTAGGGAGAAATCAAAAAACCCGCTTCTTCATCGATGATTTCAGAAATTCCTCCTACATCAAAAGCAATTACCGGAAGTCCTGCGTCAACAGCCTCCACTATGGATATGGGTAGATTCTCCATATAGGAAACGCAAAGAAGTGCAGAGTAGCCTGACAAATCAATGGATCTTCGGAAACCTATGAGGTCAATCTGTTCAAATGTTTTCAGCGAAGTGGCCAGAAAATCATCCGTCAAATTGCCATAAACATCAATTTGTACTTCGGTCCTGTTGTTCTTTAATTCAGCCATCAGAGCCGGCAAAAGGCCATATTTTCTTTGGTCTACATTTCCAATCATCAGCATATTTAGCCCTGCAGTCTTTCGGAAAGTATAATCACGTTTGGTGAAGCCGTTGCGCACCACTTTGACGTTTGCGGTATATTTTTCGATGAATTGAAGACTGTGTTCAGAAACAGCAAACACATACAAAGCATTTCTGAAGATCTCAGCATAGGTGGCAATGGCTTCCTCTTTTGCATCTGTGGCAGTACCGGGTACAATGCCTGCACCTGGCCAATTGTCGTGGTAAGAAAAAATGTACGGCAAACGAAGTTCAGAAAGAACAACAGCGTCCCTGAAGTCGCCATAAAACAGGGTTTGGCCATCATTTTTTGCTTCAAGTAAAGACCTAAGCTCATCCAGAGACACAACCATCGTTACTTCATTGGCTCGACCGCGCATGTCAAACAACTCAAAACAAACAAATTCTATTTTCAGCCAGTCTTCAAGATGTGCGGTGATATACATGGTAGCGTCGCTTCCTCCAGATACATCGTATCCAATCTTTCCGGAAAATACCACCAGTCTTTTGTATTTCATAACACCACCAAATGATGTCGTGAAGATAGGACTTCTATACAGCTTTTTGGTTGAATCCTGACTCCCAGGCCAGGATGCTTGTTTTTTTGGGAAGACCCCACATGTACCCACCCATCTTGCCGGTAGATTGTATCACGCGGTGGCATGGGATGAGGAAGGCTACAGGATTTTGACCGATAGCGCTTCCTACTGCTCTCTGCGCCGTGGGTTTGCCCAGGGCATTCGATACATCGCCGTAAGAACAGACCTGGCCGCCGGGAATTTTCAAAAGCATTTGCCACACCTGCAACTGGAAATCTGTTCCCTTTAAATGGAGTTTTATATTGCCATCACCAGAAGAAGTGTCTTCAAAAAAGCGAAGGACTTCCTGATGACTCTCTTCTGCTTTCAAATACAAGTCTGCATTGAAATATTCTTTTTTCAAATCCTTCAGTGATTCTTCCCGGCCTTCACAAAAACTTACCTTGCAGATGCCCTTTGGCGTATTGGCAATCATTATTTCGCCAAAGCGACTTGGATAAAATTGGTAATTGATGGTCAGTCCGACACCACCGTTTTTGTACTCACCGGGCGTCATGGCTTCAATGGATACGAATAAATCGTGCAATCTTGAAGTACCGGAAAGGCCAATGGCTTCGCTCGTTTCAAACAAGGATTTGTCAAAGCTTCTCAACAAGTGTTTGGCGTGAGACACATTGAGGTATTGAAGAAACTTTTTGGGACTTGTACCTGCCCATTCCGTAAAAATTCTTTGAAAGTGGAAGGGGCTCAGGTGTACGTGCGCAGCCACATCTTCAAGCGTTGGCTGTTTTTGTGCATTGTTGTACATGAACCAGATGGCCTTCTCGATCCGCTCGTAGTTGTAGTGTTGTTCATTTGTGCTCATGAGGCAAAGGTATCAAAGAAGAAGAGGATAGAAAACCCGATTCTTGCTAAAAACACTGCCCTAGATGGAAGCCAGTCTTGTTTCAGGAGTGACGTCCACACAGCCCTTATAATCCGGGGCAAGCTGCTGATACAACAGCACTTCTTTTCCTACTTTTTCCGAAGAGAAATATGCCCACAGTACCATTGATTTCAATTGTTTGTAAAAAGGCAAAGGACTTCCTTCCGAAACCGGATTTCCCCAAATGCTTACTGGTGGAGTGAGATCGCTGGTTTCCAGCGAAGCAACAAATTCGTGTTTTTCCACAGGCGTGCAATTGGCCAGTGTATTGTTGAATTTTTCTTTGCAGGAATTGTCCAGCTGGATGATGTTGTCCCGAAACTCACTCAGTTGTTCCGGGGTATAAATCTTTGAAATAAAGAGTTGTATAAATTCAGGTGCTCCTACTGCGAGCGCTCCCGGGGTATTTGTTTCTGGCAAAATAGTATCACTGAGAGAATAGATGAATTCGAGCTCATTCTGGCTCAGTACAGATGCAGTTTTACCTGCAGCCACGTCCTGTTTGCAAGAAGAAATCAGGCTGATGAGACTCATCCCGCTGAGTGAAAATCCGAGTCCGATTCCTGAATATTTGAGTGCGGTTCTTCTTTTCATGATTAAAGATTTTGTTTGTTGAGTTCACTCACTGCATGATCCACAGCGCGGGCAGTAAATGCCATATAAGTGATGGATGGATTGACACATGCTGCTGAGGTCATAAATGCTCCGTCGGTAACAAATACATTGGGCACCGCGTGGATTTGATTCCACTTGTTGAGTACGGAAGTCTTCGGGTCGTGACCCATTCTGGCCGTTCCCATTTCATGCACACCTTTGCCAATGCCCCCTATTTTGTCAAATGTTTTCACATTTTTTACTCCGGCAGCATCGAGCATTTCTGCGGCATCATTTTTCATGTATTCCCTCGTTTTGAGGTCTCTTTCTTTGAAATCTGTGTGGAATGAAAGTTGCGGCAAGCCCCATTGGTCTTTGAGCGTATCGTGGAGTTTTACATAATTGTCGTGGTCAGGCAAGATCTCACCGAAGCCATTCATCATCATATTCCATGGACCCGGTTTTGTCAAATTGTCTTTGAAGTCCCCACCAAAACCAGCATCAAATGTGCCTCTGTCCCAACCTGTGCGGTACGCATCACCTTGATAACCATAGCCCCGCACAATGTCCGGATTGGCAGAAGACTTGTCGATATTTCTGAATTTTGGAATGTAAAAACCTGTTGGTCTTCTGAGGTGGTAGGTTTTATCGTCGAGTCCTTCATAGTCGCCATATGCTCCGGCAAAATAATGATGGTCCATGATGTTGTGACCTAGTTCGCCACTGTCATTGCCCAAACCATTGGGAAACCGGTCAGATGTGCTGTTGAGCAAAATATGAGCAGTTCCCATAGATGAGGCATTGCAGAAAATGATCCTTGCATGGTATTCTATTTCTTCCTTTGTATTGGTATCAATGATCCTTACACCTGTGGCTTTCCCTTTTTCGGCATCATACATGATTTCTTTTACGATGGAGAATGGGCGTAGTGTCATATTTCCTGTGGCTGCGGCTGCAGGAAGGGTTACGGCATTGCTGCTGAAATATGCGCCAAAGGGACAGCCCCTGTCGCACCGGTCGCGGTTTTGACAAACACCTCTTCCATTGAGCGGCTCGGTAAGGTGTGCAACCCGACCAATGGTCAGATGCCGGCCAAATTTTGCCTTCAGAATGCCTCGGGTTTGTTCTTCCAGACAGTTGAGTTCAAATGGCTTCAAAAATTCGCCATCGGGAAGGTGAGACAAGCCAAGTTTTTCACCGCTTACCCCAACAAATTTTTCAACATAGGAATACCAAGGTGCTATGTCTTTATATCTAACCGGCCAGTCTATGGCTACGCCCTCTTTGGCGTTGGCTTCAAAATCAAGATCACTCCAACGGTAACAGTGTTTGCCCCAGAGCAAAGACCTTCCACCAGTCTGGTAACCGCGGATCCAGTCAAACCTGGATTCCTCGTGATAGGGATGTTCGAGATCGTTGACATAGTGGTGCATATTGAAAACACCCACAAATCCTGATCTTCTTTGTTTTTCATACTTTCCGGCTTCCTCGGGGGTCATAGCTCCATGGAGTTCATGGTCCCAGGGGTCCATCATGGCAGTCGGATAATCCCCGTGTTTAACTTCACGGCCTCTTTCCAGCACAAGTGTTTTTAATCCTTTTTCGCACAACTCCTTTGCCGCCCAGCCACCACTCATGCCTGAGCCAATGACGATAGCGTCATAAGTATTTTCTTTCATTGCATCTATATTCAGATTAGCCATTTTTGGTATTTATTTCTAGCTCAACGATAAAATCAATTTCTTTCCTGAAATCTTCGGGCAGCCTTATTACAACGCCATATGGAGTATTGACGTGTTCTATCCGTGATGAAGATTTAAAAGCCTTGATGCTTTTGATGTTGAGATCAGTATTGGGGACGATGATCTCTCTTTGTTTCCAATCCATGATGTGGAGGTACACTTTATTGCCCTTTGCGGTGCTGACCCCCCATGGTTGTGGGAGCACCGGACCCTGACGGCTGCCATAGATGGTCTCCCCGTATTTTTGGGTCCATTGTCCAACTTTCGCAAGTGTATCGACAAATTCCTGTTGCACTTTGCCGTTGGGCATCGGGCCTACATTGAGGAGGAAATTGCTGTTGTAACCTGCGGCTTTGACCAGGTAATGGATGAGTTCCGCAACGGACTTGTATCCTTTGTCCTGCAATGAAAATCCCCAGCGCTGCGCCATTGTTTCGGCTGTTTCGAGCGGCAATTGACCGATTTTGGCGTCTTTGCTGAATCCGCCTTTATTTTCTCCCGGCAGGTCTTTTTCAAACATTTGGAAATCTTCACCAGGGTTGGGCGCCTGGTGGTGGTTGCTGCCCACCAATGTACCCGGCTGCAGACGATGGATGAGGTCATAGGTTTCCCGTTCTTTCCAGTCAGCATCCTTCCGGTCCCACCAGCCATCAAACCATATACCCCCGATTGATCCGTAATTGGTCAGCAATTCTGTCAGCTGTCCGTTCATGTACTCCAGGTACTTCGACCAGTCTCCTTCATTGGGTCTGCCTGCTTTGAGCCCGGTACCTCCCCGGGGATAAAAATCGGTGTGATGCCAATCGAGTTGAGAATAGTAAAGGAAGAGTTTGATGCCGTGTTTTTCACAAGCTTCTGCCATTTCGGCGATCACATCTTTTTTATACCGGGTGCGGTCCATGATGTCCCAGTCCGTCAACTTTGAGTCGAACATACAAAAGCCATCATGATGTTTTGAGGTTATGGTGATGTACTTCATCCCGGCATTTTTGGCCATCAAAACCACTTCTTCAGCATTAAAATCCTCAGGATCAAAATAGGCAGCCAGCTTTTCATAAGTAGGTATATCTATGCCCTGCGTTTCCATAACCCATTCGTGTACACCAAGCGTCGAATAAATGCCCCAGTGAATGAATAGGCCAAACTTGGCGTCTTGGAACCATTCTCTGTTTTTGAGATTTTCATCAGCAGGCTTGTAGTCGGGTGCCTGCTGCGCACTCATAATATGCAGACCTAGGAATGCGATGAATGCTAGTGCAAAAGTCTTCTTAAATAGGTGGCCAAACATTGAAACTTTTTTATAAAGTAAAGAAATGTTGGAGACACAAAGGGTAAAAATGCAGGCATAAATTAACAGGAAACGTTTATTGAGCTGTTTTCAGGGTTACGTTAGCTTTTTTCATAAACACAGACGCTGTTGGTCAGGGCATTTTTGTAAGAAAAAAAATGAACAGTATTGTAAAAAGTTTTGGTGGAATGGTTTGGTTGATACTCATAGTGTCCTACAGCTCTTGTCTTTCAGATATCAGGTCTCCAATGCTAAAACAAGGAAACCCATCTGAGGCCAACATTTCGAAAGGAAAATTATTGTTGGATGAAGTGTGGAAGAAGCAGGGTTTTGAGCACCTGAAAAAACACAAGGTGTATGAATTTGAAGCGACCGACAACTGGCAAGGTATGATGGGCAAAATGGGAAAGCCCTGGCCGGATGCAAAAGTGGATATGTCCTTCAAATTTGAGGTGGGTAGTTTTGATGGAAACGTTGCGTTTCAAAGTGGGAAGAAGAAAGGTCATACCGCTGGCTTGCAGAGCTGGAACTATTATGAAAAGGATAATGAAGGACAACCCAGAAAGCTGAAAACAAATGAAAAAATACGTTTTGGTCTTTCTGCGTATCAATATTTTATAGAATTGGCAGATAGATTGAGGTCCGCACCCATCATCACATATGCTGGTAGCGAAAATATGGATGGTAAAAAGTTTGAAACAGTATTTGTAACCTGGCATAAGCTCCAGGCTCACAGACAAAATGACCAATACAAGCTGTACATCGACCCGTCGTCGTATCTGTTATCTTACGTGGTTTATACCACAAGGGAAAGTTATCTCAAAATGCCTGGAGGACAGCTATTTTACGGTTCCATCAAATTTGATGAATATGAGGATGTAGAGGGCTTTTTAGTGCCTCATCGCCAGACAGTTTTCCTCAATGCACCTAAATCAGACCCTTCAGATTTTGTACATCAGATGATCATAAGCAAGTTCAAATTTGATAGTTTTGAGCCGTCTGTATTGAAGCCATTTCCGGAAGTAAAAGCGACAGGCAACAGCAAAAGCAAAGGATAATGTTATTGGAATATAAAAAGTTAAACCTATTCGGACACGACACGATCATTAAAGCGAGTGGCAAGGCGCCAATGACCATCCGTGAATCACTTGCAGACGAGGCCTGTTTTTATTTTGTAATCAATGGCACTACAGAGGTGCTTTCAGGAAGTGATCGCCTGCTGGTGGGTCAGAGAGAAGGTATTGTACTGCACTGTGGCAACTATTTGGGGAAGTTTCTGGAAGATTATAAAGATGCAGTGGTGGAGCTGGTCATCGTCAAATTGCCAAAGGACATGCTCGAAAAGATTTTTGAAGATCTCCACAATTTTCTTGAGAAACAACAGCGCAATGTTCAAAAAATAAACATGTACAAAACAGCTTATAATAAGCAGTTGGAGCAATACATTGAGAGTTTGTTGTTTTATATTGAACATCCAGACCTTGCGATAGAGGAATTATTGGTTTTGAAAATCAAGGAATTGATGATTTTATTGGCCAGCACAGACCGGCAAAACACCATTTTTACCTTATTGAGCAGACTATACAAGACCGAAATCCTGGACCGCAAAAAAATAATTGAGCACCATAAATTCAGCCGTACAAGCATATCAGAACTTGCTCATTTATGTGCAATGAGTGAAGCCAGTTTCAAAAGATTTTTTCAAAAAACTTACGGTGTAGCCCCGGGAAAATATTTTGGTGAGCAAAGAATGCAAAAAGCCCATCAAATGTTGATGACTCAAAAGTATACAGTGACTGAAGTTGCTGACGCTTGTGGTTATGAGGAAGTTTCAAATTTCAGCGCGGCATTTCGTAAATATTTTGGCTTTGCTCCGAGTATGCTCAAGATAACAGAGACTATATAGTCAAGTGATTTATTACTTATAAGTACCTTCGCAGCTTTAGAAAATAAAAGCATGCAGCAGGTAATAATCGCTCAAACCATCGAATATGTAAAAAACCAGCTTTCAGGAGCTGAAGGAGGTCATGACTGGTTCCACATAGAAAGGGTGTGGAAAACGACAAAACGCATAGCAGCAGAAGAAGGGGCAGACAGTTATGTGGCAGAATTGGCGGCATTGCTCCACGATATTGCAGACCCAAAATTCCACAACAACGATGAAAGTATTGGCCCGGCAACGTCCAAAAATTTTCTACAAAGTATGCAAGTAGATGCCGATGTAACAAATCACGTGGTCGCCATAATAGAGAATGTTTCTTATAAGGGGGGACACAAATCCTCATCCTTTTCCTCTCCTGAACTCGATGTTGTCCAGGATGCAGATCGCCTGGACGCCATTGGCGCCATAGGCATTGCCAGAGCATTCAACTACGGAGGTTTTAAAAACCGGAAGATGTATGACGCGGCCATTCCGCCAAAACTTGACATGACCAAGGAAGAGTACAGGACCAGCACAGCGCCTACCATTAACCACTTTTATGAAAAACTTCTGCTCTTGAAAGATGGAATGAAAACAAAAACCGGAAAGCGTATGGCTAAAGATCGCCATCAATTTATGGAAACCTTTCTGGAACAATTTTATGGGGAGTGGGAGGGAGAGCGTTGATTGAAGTTTAGAATTTTGAAACATTAAAGACTTTAACTGTTTTTCAACTGTTGGAACTATACCCAAACAGCAAGGCCAGGTGACAAGTTATTACTGCCTGCTCTCCATAAAAATGCTTATTTTTGTAATAAACGAATTCAAAATATGTCTGCAATAAGAGAATTCATTCCACATTATACTATTAAAGATTACGAAAGATGGGAAGGTCGCTGGGAGCTGATCAATGGTATTGCAATAGCCATGTCTCCTATGCCGAGTCCGCGTCATCAGGAAATTTCTGGCGCTATGACTGAAATTTTAAGGCAGGCTGTCAAACAGTCCGCTTGCGCACATTGCAGAGTATATCAACCAATAGATTATTACATCAACAATGACACCATAATTAATCCAGATTTACTTATTGTATGCAAACCGATAGAAGGACAATATCTGAAGTTTCCGCCTGAGCTGGTGGTTGAGATTTTATCGCCTTCCACCGCAATAAAGGACAAAAACACAAAATTTGATATTTATCAAAACGAAGGTGTACCATACTACCTCATTCTTGATCCCGAACAGGAAAGCGTTGATATTTTCCAATTAAAGAATGGTATGTATGAGTTGACGACGACAAATCAATTTCAATTGGAGGATTGTACCATTAGTATTGATGTAAGTCAGGCCTTTATAATCTAGCCCATTGTTATTTTCAAAGTAATCGTAATTTTAAGCTGTGCACAGTTTTATTCTATACTCTGCATATCTTGGTCGAAGTTTAAAATACAAACCCCAAACTTTCCCCATTTCATTACATTTGACCTTCAAAAAACAAAAGATGAAAATATTCTGCATTGGCCGCAATTATGCCGATCACGCCAAAGAACTGAAAAACGACTTGCCAGAAGAACCCATGATTTTCATGAAACCTTCTACGGCCCTAGTCATCGATGGCAAACCCTTTTATCATCCTGCATTTTCAGAAAAAATTCATCATGAACTCGAAATTGTTTTGAAAATCAGCAAAAATGGAAAACACATTTCTCCCGAATTTGCTTCCGGCTACTATGAAGAAGTCGGTCTGGGTATAGATTTTACCGCTCGCGATCTTCAGGAAAAACTAAAAGGCAAGGGACACCCATGGGAGTTGGCCAAAGCCTTTGATCAATCGGCAATTTTAGGAGATTTCATTCCAAAAACGGAGACAGACCTTTCAGGCATTGAAATAAAATTGTTGAAAAACGGCGAAGTTCAGCAACAAGGCAATAGCAGAGATATGATTTTTGACTTTGATACCCTCATAGTTTACATAAGTAAGTTTTTCACTTTACAAAAAGGCGACCTCATTTATACAGGTACTCCTCCGGGTGTAAGCAAGGTAGAAATTGGTGATGCTCTCGAAGGATTCCTTGGAGAGAGGAAGTTATTGCACTGCGAAGTTAAATAACGATTTGATCTTGAATGTGATTTAATTCTGTAATTTGACGAACTTCAAACTTACAAGTTGACTACCTTCAATGATCTTTAAGATATATATGCCAGAAGAAAGCACAGAAACATCTATTCCTTCATTACCAACAAATCCTGAAGAGATGTTCGCTCCCTTAGAATCATAAATAATATATTTCGAAGTTTCGTTAATGCCAGTTAAAATCAATCGATCTCCAATGACAGGGTTTTGAGCGATGTTAATCACAGGCGCAGAATCAATCATGTTATGATCCAAAATTAATTCGCATCCTCTAACTTGATCCCAATGTGTAAAATCCACCAGCTCATTTTGAAACCTGAAACGAACTGCATTTGGATATCCTTCGATATTTAAAAGTTTGAATTTACCCAACAATGTTTGTTCCAATGGTGTTAAGTCGTATAAAGGTTGATTTTGAACATGCAGAAAACCTAAGCCCTCAAGAGTTGCGAAAGCCATAGAATCCCTTCGCTCAGAATTCATTTGCTTGTAAAACAGTTGTCCATAATTTGCTTTCCTTGGTTGAGATTCTAATACAATGGTAGTTGTACTGTCCACAACAAAAAACATCTCTTCATGCATCTCCTGGTGCTCCATGATAACAGAATCAAAATGCATAGTGTCGCCCACATTCAATGAATAGTCGTACATTTCTATTGGTCCAACTTCTGAATACCCATAAACTTTTGAGCCATTCTGAGAAATGTAATAGTCATATTCTTCAACAATTAATGGCATTCCTTTTGAAGCCATGTATTCTAAACGTGTGTGCATTCTCAAATATGAATGGCCCTCTTTTTCTACTGCATTTTCAAAGTTTAATACTGAACAATCGCTATAACAACAAGCCTCTCCTTTATAAATGTATTGATCACCAATATCAAAAGATAGAAAGTCTTCCCTTGAACCAACTTGTGAGAATATTATACCAATAGCTGAAAAGTAGAGAATAAAGGCATGCAAATATTTATGCTTCATATTAATAATTTTCATCCTTCAAAGTTTTATTAAGGGTTTAGTCTCCATAATTTGTTGATTGTTCAGATCAAATGTTTTCAAATAGTAAATCCCCTTCGGTTTATCGGACAAATCTACTCTTCCATTGAAGTTCCCATTTTCAATGACTTGTTTGTAAACTAATTCACCATGTATACTATAAATGTTAAATGAAGCGATTCTTGTGTTTTGAATTTCAATATTAAATATATTGGAGAGTGGGTTAGGGAAAATATCAAATTGAATTGCATTTTGTATGTCTTTATTTCTTTCTAAGACGGGCAATTGATTTTCTGTTTCAAATTCTATCAAGGTTCCTGTTAAAACAAAAAGGATTGCTCTGGTATGTCCGTACAGAGGTTGTTGAATTTTGGCATTATCTAATAGACGTGTATAATCATTTTCTGTCAACTTATATTTGTTTGGACCCTTTAAAAACTCAAGATATAGTTTCTGTGCAAAAATATAATCTATTTGCTCTTTATTCACGGGCTTAAGAAGGTTGAGATAATTTGAGGCACCATTTAAATTTCCTTGCTGGATACGCAACCCATAAGATAAAATTTGCAACTGAAAATCTTCCTCATTATCCAAGAGTTCGACAATTCTGTCAAGCTCTGGTTCGGCATCTTTGGTTTTTAATTTGATATACTCTTGATATAGAGTATACCTTTCATTCTTCATTTTGATCTTTTCTTCTTGTGCTTGTCCGTCTTTTTTCTCAATAATCCTAAACTCTTCTAATTTTTGTAATAGCACATTTTCAGTATAAATATTTTCCTTTTGGATAAATAAATATTGACTGCTACAAGGGTCAATATATGAGCAAGATGAACTAGAATTATAGTTTATATTGACGCTATTATTTGGATAGGTACAAACATAGTTTGGATTATGGACATATGTAACGAGGCTACCATAATTAACATAAGCGGGTGTTGATCCATTGTTAAAGCAATTATCAGCAGAACAAGATCCGTTTCCTTGAATTGAATAAGCACTAGCTCCAGAAGATCCATAAATAGCTGATGTTATTATGGACTGAAAACAATTTCTCAAATATCGAACACCTGAATTGTTTCCAGAATAATGAATACCATTGAAACCGCCGGTGATTAAGTTATCAGAAATAATGTTGGTACTTGTATTGCCTGTTGCAATACATCTAATAGCTTGTTCACTTACAGAAATAGTGTTATCTGAAATATAATAATTTGAAGCACCGTCTAAATAAATGCCTTGATATCCACCATTTACAATGTTGTTTGATACAAGAAGACTTGCTGCTGTGTTTTGAGATTGAATTCTAATTGATTTATTGCAAGTTGTAAAAACATTTGGCATACCACCAATTCCAATTTCAGAACCATAACTATAATTAATGGTACCATTCAGGAATATTCCATTTGCACAATTATTAAATCTACAATTGTCTCTTACAAAAACTTGAGCATCCAGTGAATAGACGCCATCTTGGTTACAGTTGAAAAGGGTGTTCTCTATTATGACTCCATCATCGGCCCATATCGTGATACCGTATGGGGTATTATAAAAACTTGAATTAGTAATTTTACTTAAATCTTTATTTCCGTTTCTCGCATATTGCATAAAGGCAAGGCCTCTATTGCAATTATTGATGACTGCATTATTTAAATATGCATATCCTCCATAATAGTTTGGTGTGTTAGGCCATGCTATGTGATAAGCATCCATAGCAATAGCATCTTTCGCACCTTCAATCACACCTCCATTATATACATAAACAACACCAGATTGATTTGGAATGAGAGGATTGCTCAAATGAGTATTTTGTCCCAAAGAACTACCTTCGACAATTATACCCTTCCATTGAGGTCCTAATGCACGAATCTTTCCACCATTAATGACCAATTTTGCACCCCTCTCCACAACTATTCGCCGATCTTTTGCCATATTAATGATACCGTTGGAATTTATAGTAAGTGTTGTTCCTGTTTTTATTACAAGTTGAGAAAAGACAGCAACTTCCTGATTAAGTGTGGTATTTTGTGTTAGTTCTGCATTATGATCTAAAAAACTTGAAAAATTATCAACTGTTTTTACATGAAAATATCCCATTAAAGATTTATAAATACGTGCTTCCTGACATCCAGCTATTTGATTGCGTGCGTCACCCACGCAACTGGTTCCGCACATAATATTTGAGGCACAAGAGTTTTGATTACCTTGCAATGTGAAATGATGAAAAAGCTCATGCAAGAAAGTATAAAAAATGTCGTTTAAAGTGGTAAATGGGTCTTGACCCAAGGATAATTTGTAATTATAATTTTCAAATAAACGAGGATTATGAGTAATGAGTCTTCGGGTATTTGAATAAGCATCATTCGTAATACTGGCGTACATTTGGCCATTATAAATATTAGGTCCCTCGGTTAAAATTACATCTGAAGCATTTGACTTATAATTTGGTTGTAAAGAGGCAAGAGATACAATTGAATTTAGAAAAGATTTATTATATGTATTTAAAATTGTAGGATTCGGGTCATTTCCATGATTTGCGTAATAGTCATTTTTGACAATAACATAATTGGGAATAAGAGTTATATTTAAGTTTTGTCTGAATAATGGCCCGGAAGGGAAAACAGGACAATTACCAGATGTGTTTAGCCAATTCGACAGCACGTTATTATTATGAGAATAAAGGGAATTTAGAAAGGCAAGATGAGTAGAATTATTAATGTCAAAGTTGCCTGTACCGTTTGCTTTCTGAACAATAATGACATTTACATTTAAATTTATTTGCCCACCAACATCGATTGCTGGAACCAAAGTATTCTGTAGATTGTCTAAAAAGGAGAATGATGGACTTACTGCATTACATAGTTGATAGTTACTCGAAAAATTACTTGTCGGAATGCATAAACCACACCCTTGTGAACAAATTTGTTTTGGGAAAATTAATATATAGAAAGACAGAAAGACAGAAAGACAGAAAGACAGAGGCTTCATTATTCAAATTTTAATTGGGACAAGGTTTTAAAAATACATACATTTTGTTAATATCTCAAGACTTTAACAAAAATATCCAGGATATATACCTAATTTATTCATTTAAGGTTTTTTCTTAGGTATCCTTAAAACGAATAAAGATAACTAAGATACCAACAATGAGAGTAGTCTCCACTGTTTCACCAGACAAAAAGGCGACCTCATTTATACAGGTACGCCTCCAGGTGTAAGCAAGGTAGAAATTGGTGATGCTCTGGAAGGATTCCTTGGAGAGAGGAAGCTTTTGCACTGTGAGATAAAATAACTTGGCATTTAAAACACTTTTCCTACTTTTGTGCCGGTTTGAAAAACCAAGATCTTTCTTCAATCATAATAAAGTAAAAACACATGCCTTATTTGTTTACCTCTGAATCTGTTTCAGAAGGACATCCTGATAAAGTTGCAGATCAGATTTCTGACGCTCTTGTTGATCATTTTTTGGCTTTTGACCCCGACTCAAAAGTAGCCTGTGAAACCTTGGTAACCACAGGTCAGGTAGTTCTTGCCGGCGAGGTGAAGTCAAAAACTTACCTGGATGTTCAGCAAATTGCAAGAGACGTCATCAAACGTATCGGTTACACCAAATCTGAGTATATGTTTGAGGCTCATTCTTGTGGTGTATTTTCTTCAATTCACGAGCAAAGCCCGGACATCAACCAGGGTGTAGAGCGCAAGAAGAAAGAAGATCAGGGCGCCGGAGATCAGGGTATGATGTTTGGATATGCTACCAGCGAGACCGACAACTACATGCCTTTGGCACTTGACTTGTCTCATAAAATTTTGCAGGAGCTTTCACAAATCAGAAAGGAAGGCAAAAAAATGAAATACCTCAGGCCTGATGCAAAGTCGCAGGTTACAATAGAATATTCTGATGATCACAAGCCGGTAAGAATTGATTCTATCGTCGTATCTACACAACACGATGATTTTGATAAGGACAAAGCCATGCTTGCAAAGATCAAGGAAGACGTCATTGAAATTGTTATACCAAGGGTAATCAAAAAACTGAAGCCATCGCTTAAGCCTTTGTTTACCAATAAAATCAAGTACCATATCAATCCTACAGGCAAGTTTGTGATTGGTGGTCCACACGGAGATACAGGATTGACAGGAAGGAAAATCATCGTTGATACTTACGGTGGTAAAGGTGCCCATGGTGGTGGTGCATTCTCCGGCAAAGACCCAAGTAAGGTAGACAGATCGGCAGCATATGCTACACGACACATCGCCAAGAACCTGGTAGCTGCAGGCGTGTGCGATGAAGTTTTGGTTCAGGTGTCTTATGCCATTGGCGTGGCTGAGCCTACCAATATTTATGTCAACACCAACGGATCATCCAAAGTGACGCTCAAGGATAGCGAGATTGCGGATAAGGTGATGAAGATTTTTGACATGAGACCTTATGCCATTGAGACCAGGCTCAAGTTGAGAACGCCAATCTACAGCGAATCTGCTGCTTACGGTCATATGGGAAGAACTCCTGAAGAAAAAACTTTGACCTTTAAAGATGGATCCGGAAATACAAAAAAGGTGAAAGTCAAAACATTCCCTTGGGAAGAGTTGGATTACGTTGAGAAGATCAAAAAGGAATTCAAAATAAAATAAGGCTCAGCCGAATATGATATTATCCGACAAGAAGATTCTGGAAGCCATTGATAAGGGAGAGATTGTCATAGAACCCTATGACAGGTCGCGTCTTGGCACCAATTCTTATGATGTTCATTTGGGAAAATATTTGGCCACTTACGAAGACGAGGTCCTGGACGCGCGCAAGCACAATCAGATCAAAACCTTTGAGATTCCTGAGGAGGGATATGTGTTGAATCCTAATACTTTGTATCTTGGTGTAACTCAAGAGTATACAGAAACACACAATTCTGTTCCCTTCCTGGAAGGCAAATCGAGTGTTGGCAGACTTGGCATAGACATCCATGCTACAGCCGGCAAGGGAGACGTGGGATTTTGCAACCACTGGACACTGGAAATCAGTGTCTCCCAAAAGGTCAGGGTTTATGCAGGCATGCCAATAGGACAGCTGATATATTTCGCAGTAGAGGGGGACATCGAGAATTATTACAATAAAAAGCAAAATGCCAAATATAACGAGCGCACTGACCGCCCGGTAGAAAGCATGATGTGGAAGAATAAGTTCTAGAAATAGAATTAACGAACATTCGGCAGGGCTGAGGTAATCGGTCCTGCTTTTTTATTTGTAAAAATTCGGTGCCCTGTTTTAACTCGAAATGCTGATTTATCTCTCAGAATGCACAAGTACAAAGGACTTTAGATGAGGTTCAGGATATTCCGACATTGTGCCCAGAAATTGGAGTTTGTTGAGCAAATGCAGGGACCTGGCATTATTTTCATGCACATCAGCCCTGATTTTTTCGAGGGATAACGATTTAAAAACAAAGTCAATGACTGATTCCGTCGCTTCTTTCATGTAGCCATGCCCCTGGAATTCAGGAAGCAATTCAAAGCCGATTTCGCAGCTGCTTTTTTCTGCAGATAAGTCAAACAGACAAATGGTCCCGATGAGTTCTCCAGAGCCCTTAGTGCATATACCCCAATAGTAGGCATTGCCATTGCTCACAGCTCCATTGATTTTATGAATGAATGAAAGTGCGTCCTCCACAGAAAGACATGGACTTCTGTCCAGATATTTATTTACGTCAGGATTTGATCTCAAAAGATAAATGACCTGACTATCGTCGGTTTGCAGTGCTCTGAGTACCAGTCGGGGGGTGTGGAGTGTTTGCATATCAATATTACGGGTGAAAGATGAAAAATGAAAAGACAAAAAAAGCACTTTTCTGAAGATAATTGACCCATTACATGAACCATTCACAAAACAAAAAAGCCCCCTGAACTTCAGGAGGCTTTTTATCATTCATAAGTATATGATTAATACCTGTAGTACTCCGGCTTATACGGACCTTCAACAGTCACACCGATGTAGTCTGCCTGGTCAGCGTTGAGCTCTTCCAATTCAACACCGATTTTTGAAAGGTGGAGTTTGGCCACTTTCTCATCGAGGTGTTTTGGAAGGGTATATACTTCATTGCTGTATTTATCAGCGTTTTGCCACAATTCAAGCTGTGCCAATACCTGGTTGGTAAAGCTGTTGGACATCACAAATGATGGGTGACCTGTTGCACAACCTAGGTTGACCAATCTACCTTCGGCCAAAACCAGGATGTCTTTGCCATCGATGGTGTATTTGTCCACTTGAGGCTTGATTTCAACTTTGGTATTGCCATGGGTTTTGTTGAGCCACGCCATATCGATTTCGTTGTCAAAGTGACCGATATTACAAACGATGGCTTTGTCTTTCATTGCCTTGAAGTGCTCAGGCCTTACGATGTCCTTATTTCCGGTAGCAGTAACGATAATGTTGGCTTCAGGGACTGCATTGATCAATTTTTTGACCTCAAAACCATCCATGGCTGCCTGCAATGCACAAATAGGATCGATTTCAGTTACAATAACCCTGCAGCCTGCACCTTTGAGGGATGCTGCGCTACCTTTTCCTACGTCACCATATCCGCAAACAACAGCAACTTTTCCGGCCATCATTACGTCTGTAGCCCTTCTGATGGCATCTACACAAGACTCTTTACAACCGTATTTGTTATCAAACTTAGACTTGGTCACAGAGTCGTTGACGTTGATGGCAGGCATTGGTAATGTGCCTTTTTTCATTCTTTCGTACAAACGGTGAACTCCGGTAGTCGTTTCTTCCGACAAACCTTTGATGCCACCAACCAGCTCGGGATAGTGGTCTAAAACAAGGTTGGTCAAATCTCCACCGTCGTCAAGGATCATATTCAAAGGCTGATCACCTTCAAAAGCGAAAACTGTTTGCTCGATGCACCAGTTGAATTCTTCTTCGTTCATACCTTTCCATGCATATACCGGAATTCCTGCTGCAGCAATTGCTGCCGCTGCATGGTCCTGCGTTGAGAAGATATTGCAAGAAGACCAGCTGACTTCTGCTCCCAGTTCTACAAGCGTTTCGATCAAAACCGCAGTCTGGATCGTCATGTGCAGACATCCGGCTATTCTTGCACCTTTCAAAGGTTTGCTATCACCATATTCTGCTCTCAAGGACATAAGTCCGGGCATTTCAGCCTCAGCAAGTTCGATTTCTTTTCTTCCCCAATCGGCAAGATTGATGTCTTTAACTTTGTACTTTGCTTGTGTTATCATCGTCAATTTTTAATTTGGCTGACCTTTTATAACCGTTTTTTTGTCAAACCTATGTTTAGTAAATCAATTTCAATTACAAGGACGAAGCAATCTTTATGGTAGTATTTGAATCGCCCATGGTATAATAGTGCAAACAGGGTACACCTGCTGCTTTAAGTTCTTTGCTTTGTGCTATGCACCACTCGATGCCCACCTGATTGATGTTCTTTTCATCAGTCTTTGCTACTTCCTTCACCAATTCCTCAGGAAAGTTGATGAAAAACTTTCTCGGGATAGAGTTGAGCTGGTATTTTCGTGTCAATGGCTTGAGTCCGGGGACTATCGGCACATCAATTCCGGCAGCTCTGCATTTATCTACAAATTCGAAGTACTTTTTGTTGTCAAAAAACATCTGAGTTACAATATAACTTGCTCCTGCATTGACTTTTTCCTTCAAATACTTGATGTCCTGGTCCAGATTTGGCGCTTCAAAATGTTTTTCAGGATACGCAGCCACCCCTATGCAAAACTCCGTCTTGGATCCTTTATCTATGTTGGCATCGAGGTAAACACCATTGTTCATGTCCTGAATCTGTCGAACCAGGTCTACGGCAAACTTGTGTCCATTGGGTTCGGGGGTAAACTTATCCTCGAACTGACGCGCGTCTCCCCTCAAAGCCAATACGTTGTTGATGCCCAAAAAATGGAGATCGATCAGCGCATTCTCTGTTTCTTCAATGGAAAAACCACCACAAATAAGATGGGGCACAGCATCAACACCATACCTGTGCATGATAGAAGCGCAAATGCCTACAGTGCCTGGTCTTTTGCGAATGGCAGTTTTTTCATAATACCCCGATGTCTGCATTTTGTAGACAAACTCTTCCCTGTGGTAGGTTACATCCACGAAGGGAGGTTTGAATTCCATCAAGGGATCAAGGATGTCAAAAATGTCCTGCATACTGCCACCTTTCAATGGAGGAAGAACTTCAAAAGAGGTAAGGGTAGTGCCGGCGGACCGTTCAAAATATTCAGTTACTTTCATATAAGCTTTTGAAGCTGTCTGATTTCGAGCCGCAAAGATACAATATGTTTTTTTAATAGTTTGGTGATTATTAGTTGATTATGACATCAAATACTCAATGATTCTGTCTTCAAGGATAAAGCTTTCTTTGTCGGCAAGACCCAGGGCGTTTTCGACAGATCTGACCAAACTTTTTTCGTCCGCATCATTCAAACTTAGCGACCTGGCTGTCTGATAAAGTGTGGCGAGGGGCAAGAGGCCGATCAACTCCGAACTCTTGACTTCAATACCAAAACGTGCAGCTTCCTCTCTAACAGCCAGAAAAACACTTCCCGGATTTGCTTGTGTAATGTCCACAATATTGGTGGAAACTTGTGCGCATTGGTATTCTTCCATCCACCAACCAATGGCTTTGACCCCTTCCAGTTTTCCAGGTACACGTGTGCCTGCGCTGTCAATATATCCTGAAGCCCTGATGTGTAGTGCTATTTTTTTGGCAACAGCAACGTCTTCTGATTCCAAATTGACATTGTAAGCAATCAAAAAAGGCCGAACACCCAAAGCTGTTGTTCCGGTTACAGCATTGAATACCAAACCATTGTCCGAATTCCACAATGGATCGGTCATTTTTCGACCCATACCTTCGTATTCTCCGCGCCTGATTTCTGCAAGATTTGACTTGTGAGGATACCGGGCACTTTTTTCATAATAAAAAACGGGAATGGACAAGTCTTCACCAAGACGCCTTCCCAATTGTTCAGCGTAAGGGATCAACTCCTCATAAGAAATACCTTTGATGGGAATCAGTGGACATACATCGAGGGCACCCATTCTGGGATGGTTTCCTTCGTGGAGCCTCATGTCAATAAGATGTACAGCAGCTTCTGCCCCTTTAAACAAGGCTTCACAAACCTGGTCTGGTGGTCCGGCTATCGTAAAAACAGTACGGTTGGCATCATAGCCAATGTCCACATTCAAAACCTTTACACCGGGTGTAATTGCCATTGCATCCCTGATGGAATGAACTACCTCCGGCCTTCTCCCTTCACTAAAATTGGGCACACTCTCAATGATAACATCATTCATAATGAAAATCATTTGGCTTTTTCAGCAAATTCAATTTATTTTGCACCACAAAATGAATAAAAATGAGTGGAAGTAGCCATAATTATGGACCAAAAGGTGTGACATTCGGCAAAATTATGTTGGGAATCATCATCATTTTGGTTTTGTTGATCTACGTATACAATCATAGCCATAACGGGACAAGCTTCCCACAATAAGACAGACTAAAACCCATACTTCAGACCAAGGGTATAAAAGCTTTGGAAGTTCGGGTCTATAACTTCCTTGCCATTTTCGATTTTATCAAACTTTATTGGTATCAATCCTCTGTTGTAACCCAACTCCAGATGGACATGTTTTACAAGCATGTAATCAATATTGATCGTCCCTGAGATGTTGAATTTGTGAAAGTACAACCGCTCTCGCCATTCAGGATTAAGGAATAATGAAGGTGTTGCACCGAGTCCTGCCTTAAGATTTTTGAAAACCGGCATTTTTAGAATGATGGGCAGTCCAAGCATCCATTCATCGAGTATTTTTCCACTTTTTTCTTGTTGATCATTGATTTGAGATTTATAAAAATTGGCTCCAATTTCCAGATCAAAATGTTCCAGAATTCCTACATCAAATCCTCCTCCAATATAAAACTGCGGGATGGATTGAAAAGATCCTCCGGACCTGTACCTCGTATCATTGCTCATATCAAAAACTACAGTTCCTGCTTTGAGGAAAGCCTGGGCATTAATAAGAGTGGTCCAAAATAAAATAGACAGCAAAAGAACAAGTCGGTGTTTTAATGCTTTGGGATTAAAGGTTTTCATCTGTTGCCGTTTAAAAATTGTACTTCAGCCCCAGATTATAAAAACTTTGATTGGATTTGAGAATTTCTTCAGCACCCTGAGAATCTCTCCAGACCACTTCAGATGGAATAAAACCCAACGTATAGGCCAGTTCAATACTGATCTGCCTGATGGGTTTGACTTCGATTTTGGCAGTGCCGGATACATTGTATTTTTTATAGTATAAGTTCTCCAGTGTATTGCTGTTTATAAAGGTGGAAGGCATCAGACCTACTCCTGCATTAAAATATTTAACGGGATTTATTTTTAACAATACAGGTAATCCTACCATAGCGCCATCAAGCTTTTCAGTAGCAGATCCGGATTCAACATCCACATTGATGTCATAATAATTGGCACCAATTTCCAATAAAAAAATTTTCAGAATTTTGGCTTCCAACCCACCCCCAATATAGTAGCTCGGAAATGAACGCGTCGTGACATTGAGTATGACTTCATCCACATTTGGTTGAAATGTAACCATTCCGGCTCTTACAAATGCCTGAGCTCCAATGTTGTAGGACAGCCACAACATGCACATACCGGTCAGTAGTAGTCTTTTCATCGTTAGGAGAATTTGATAAAATTAAAACGACGGAGCGAAGGCTTTGGTGTAAATTAGAAAGAAATTCTACTCTTTTAATGATTGTTATGCCAAGCAGCTTCATGCATTTTATCCGATTACGAGTCCGTCAATACCTCAAGATGCAATAAAAGCACTGTTCAATAGAAACCATTTGGACATTAATGGGTTACTTTTGTATTATACTCGGCGGAAAATGGATTGTCCTTTTTCCGACAAGTATTCACTAAAAAGAAGAATTTTAAAACCGATGAAGGTATCCGTTTTTCGCATGGCTCATTTCAATGCTGCGCACAGATTACACAATCCTGCCTGGTCTGCAGAAAAGAATGCAGAGGTATTTGGCTTGTGCAACAATGAGTACTACCATGGCCACAATTATGAGCTCGAAGTACGCCTGACCGGTGAAATAGATCCCGATACCGGATACGTTTACGATCTTGGAAAGCTGGCGGATCTGGTCAGCACCCATGTTGAAAAGAAGTTTGACCACAAAAACCTCAATCTTCAGGTGGAAGAGTTCAAAAATATCCTGCCATCCGCTGAAAACATGGCAGTAGTCATCTACAATATTCTCAGAAAGCACATCGATGAACGATACGATTTGGGCATCAAACTGTGGGAGACCCCCAGAAATTATGTGCAATATCCGGCTTAATTATGGCGCAACTTTTCCTTATTCCAACACCCATTGCAGAAGGACGATACGGTAACACAGTTCCTGAAATTCCTGCTGTGGTATCAAAAATCAAGTATTATGTGGTGGAGCGGACCAAAACAGCCAGGAGGTTTCTCAGGGGGATTTGCCCCGAAATAGTCATCGACGATCTTTCATTTTTTGAAATTGACAAAGGCTTTGATGTTTCAGGACTTTACTCTTTTCTGGAAATATTGAAATCCGGTGAAGATGTGGCATTGCTTTCTGAAGCAGGATGTCCGGCAGTGGCAGATCCCGGTCATATGGCCGTGGCCTGGTGCCACAAACAGCACATTGAGGTGCGACCATTGGTGGGACCCTCCTCTATTATAATGGCGCTGATGTCATCGGGATTCAACGGACAACAATTCACTTTTCACGGCTATTTGCCCAACAAAGCTGCGGAACTTTCCAATAGGCTCAGGATGCTCGATCAGCAGGTAGAAAAGACCGGCGCAACACAGATTTTTATTGAAACTCCGTACCGCAATGGATTCATGATCAGTACCATCATAGAGAGTTTACCCCAGGAAAGATGGCTCTGTGTTGCCTGTGACCTCGATGGAGAAGGCCAGTTTGTCAAAACAAAACGTCTTTCAGAATGGAAAAAACTTGACCTCGGTTTTTTGCACAAGCAACCGGCGGTTTTCCTGCTTGGAAGATTTGATACGGCGTAGCTTTTGTTTTTACACTAATTTTGATTTAAATAAACGAATAGAATGCCCAGGAATTGGTACGACGCACACGTCATAAACATCCTTGATGAAGCACCTCAGGTGAAGCGATTTTTTCTAAGGCTGGAAAGTCAGGATACATTCACATTTAAGGCAGGACAATTCATGACATTTGACTTGCCTGTTGGCGAAAAAAGGCTCGACCGGTGGAGGAGTTACAGCATTGCTTCACCTCCGACTCATGACCAAACCATTGAATTGTGCATTTCCAGACTCGAAGGAGGAAGGGGATCCGGGTATTTTTTTGATGAGGTTGCAGTAGGTACCGTTCTCAAGTGCAAGGGTCCTGAGGGTGTGTTTTTGCTTCCGGAAACAGATAAAAAAGTAGTGATGATCTGCACAGGTACAGGAATTGCGCCATTCAGGTCCATGATCAGGGATGCCTATGCCAAAGGCTCGGAGCAACAGTTCCATCTTATTTTTGGCTGCAGGAAAGAAAGCGACATTCTTTACCGAGAGGAATTTGAAGCATTGTCCCGGGACGTTCCTGAAAAATTCAGCTATGATGTTTGTATCAGCCGTGAGCAGGTTGAAGGTTTCCACCATGGATATGTACACCAGGTTTATGAGCAGAGCTATGGAGCAGGAGTCGATCACATGTTTATGCTGTGTGGATGGACGCCTATGGTCGATCAGGCCAAAACCAATCTGAAGGAGCATTTGCAAGTTGCTGAAGGAAATATCATTTGCGAGCTATATGGCTAGGCATTACCAGGGTCCTACTTTTTAGATGATTCATTGAGTTCGATAAAATATCCATCGGGGTCCTGCAGAAAGATTTGTCTGATGCCGTCAAATCGCTCCCTCATCGTATAGCTTATGTCATGTTTTTCCAGGTGCTTTAAGGCTTTGTCCGCATCTGTTATGGTGACCGAAAAATGTGACCCAAACAATCCGTTGTTGGTTACAGCCTCTGCTCTGCCTGCCAGCAAGTGCAATTGCCCGGTGGCTCCAACGCTGAACCATGATCTTATTTCACGGAGATTGTCAGGTACTTCTACAGATTGGAGGCCGATGATGTCTTTGTAGAAGGCCGTACTTTTCTGAATGTCCTTTACCGCCAGTGCTACATGGTTATAATTACTTATTTCAATCTGTGCTCTGAGTGATGATACAAAAAGAATAGATATGGCCAATGCTACGGCTTTGATGTTGATTTTTTTGATGAGCATAACAGTATATTGGAAAGAAAGGAAATGTGCTTTAACCAACACAATATACAAAAATCACACTTGGCGGCATTGGGTGATTGTTAGCAAAATGACTTATGTTCGCAACCTAAACCAATCAACAGTCGTTTGAAGTACATGAGGTGGTTATTGATTTTAAGTTTGTTGTTCCCATTGGCGTTGATGGGCCAGGAGTTTGACAGAACATTTACACAAAAGGTGGGCATCGTAAGGATTTATTGTAATAATCCAAAGGTAAAATTGCTTGAAAATTTGGCTTCAGACCCCAAATCCACACCAGACCAGAGAAGACAAGCCGATGAAGAACTCAAAAGACACCAGATTGACCGATTCAACTACACACGTTCTCTGATTGATAATTTTAACGCTTATTACCACATTACACCTGTTTATTTCATGCCGGATAGTCTTTACAGAGCTTTTCTGACACAGCCATCCGGGGCATATTTTCTTGATAATAAAGGTCAGATAGATGCAAATATATCCTTGCCCGAAGGAAGCGAACACTATCTTATTGTACAGGAAAACTATGATTATGATTTCAGGATTCTCGACGCCAACGGCAATCCTCCACCCTACCCCTTTCCCTACAAACTCAAGTACGGATTTTTCTCAAAAATCAGGGCCTTTATGGGAGAGCACGGCAGCATGAGCGTAAAAAGACTACAAAAGCAGCTAGCTACTTACCTAAAATCGTAGGTAAAAACAACCAATCTTCTGATTTACTGTTGGTTTTCTTGTTGGTAAAAACCACGGAAAGTTATACATTTCGTTTTACACGTCACGCATCATGGTGTTAAACATCGCCAGAGGGCTACTTATCGTTTTCATAATGACCCATTTCCATATGGCTATGGGACAGGAGCTCATCAGAAATGGTTCTTTTGAGGGTCAGGATCCTTTTTATAGTAGAATTCCGACCGACTGGCTAGTATGTGATGCAAAAAGTACTCCCGACATTCAACCCATCTCCAGTGACATGTTGTCGCATCAGGGCAAGACCTATCTTGGTCTGGTGGTAAGGGTAAGGTCCATCGACGATGGAAGCTACGATGGGAGCAATGAAGCCATTCATCAGGTCTTTGTAGACAGTCTCCAGGCAGGGGCCACCTATAGACTCAGTTTTTACATGATGTATGATCCTGTGCATAAGCCCTCGATCCCGCTGGAGGTAGGACCGGCTAAGGTAAAAATAAGTCTGGGTGACGCACCGTGTGGAAACTTCAGAGAACTGACAACGACAGGATTGGTAGATCATCGATTTTGGAGGCGATATGACATACCCTTTGTTGCTTTTTGCAATGAAAAAACCCTCCGCATAGAAACCCTTGTAGGAAATCAGGACTTTGCATTGGATTATGTCATGATCGACGATGTTTCTCTGGTCATGGTTGAACCAGCTACTGCTGCATTTGACTGCAACGCCTCCGAAGAGCAGCCTGATTTTTTTGCCACGGATTGTCCCTTATGGGTTCCAAATATTTTTGGGGCAGCTTCAGGAAATACAAATGCTGGATTTAAAGTCGTCCCGAGCTGTTACCTGCTTTCCTATCAGATTGAAATATTTGACAGATGGGGCAACAAAAGATTTGAATCCAGGAATGAAGATCTTGTGTGGGATGGTCAGCAATGTGCTGAAGGGGTCTATATTTACCGGATAGTGACTGAACATCTTGATGATGAAGGTAAACACAAGACAGACCTGAAGTGGGGAGAAGTTGTTCTGATCAAATAAATGATGCCTTTGAATACAGCTATCAGGTGAATGAAATTCAATGAGAAATGATTCAAAATAAAAAGGTGCTGTCGCCGGGAAGTACGAAGCACCTTAATTTATTTAAAAAAACCGTTCTTGTTCAAATTAAGATCCCCTTGGGATCGTAATTGTTATCGAGAAAAGAGATTATCCAGGTCCTTTAGGGACTTGTATCTCGCCGTCTTAGGATTGTAATCCTCCTTCCCGTCCTTCACGTCAGATTTTAACAACTCAATTTTCCTAACAAGGGATTTTGATTTGATGCTGGCGTTCTTCTCGATCAACTCTATAAGCCTTCTCATCTTTAATAGTATTTACTTTTTAATTATTTTCTTGTTGAAACCTGGCACAAAGATACGTCATCTGTAAATGCGTGTCAAGGTTTTAAATCTTTTTTAGCAAATTTTATTTGTTTGCTGTACAATTATTAGACGCTTAACCTAATAAAAAGTTACATGAAAACGATTAATGTAAAACATTGTTCTATGAACGTATCAATTTTGACGACCTACTCCTGTATTGCCAGCATTTTGCGAATTCTATCTTCGACCTGTTCTGTACTCATTTTTTCGCGCAGTCTGTCGACGAGCAGTGGGAAAGAAATTGGTGTAGGCAATGTAGGCTTTGAAATCACCAGTTTTTGTTGGCGGATAAGCTTGAGTGCGTCCCTCAGCCTTGCTTCTTCCAACTGAAAGGTCATGACTTCTTCATAGGTTTGCAGGTACAGAAGATTGTCGGGTTCATAGTCATGAAAAACGCCAAACAATAATTCGGAGGAGGATTGCAGGTGGCGTTCTTTTTTGTACTTATTGGGAAATCCCTGAAAGATCAAGCCCGATATAACAGCCACATCCCTGAATTTTCTTTTTGCAAGTTCTACTGCATTGATGCTGGCCTGAATGTCAGGGACAAGGTCTTCTGAAGAGAAAAGCGATGTATTGATGATGGTGTCCACATCAATTTTTTGATCAGAGAGCAGCTCAAAGCCATAGTCATTCATAGATATCGAAAAAGTAATGGGCACCAATCTTCCTATTCTTTTGGCAATCAAAGCCGCCATACCTTCGTGCACCGCTCTTCCTTCAAAGGGGAACATGGTCAGGTGCCAACCTTCTTTTGTTTCAAAGTATTCAATAAGCAATTCGTCCGTACCCGGAAGTACAGAACGATTCATCTGTGTCTGGAACAAAGGAATCAGAGCTGTAATTTCAGGATCCTCAATGATGTTGTTTTTGTAGTCATTGATTTTCATTTTGAGCACCTTGGAAATCTGCGAGCTCAAAGGAAGTCTTCCACCCATATAAGAAGGTATCCTGCCATTGGTTTTGGTTGTATTCCTGACCTGGGCCGTCATTTCCTTAAACCGTACCAGTTCAAGAGGCCTTCCTGCAAACCAGAACACATCTCCCGGACTCAATTGGGCAATAAAATATTCTTCAATAGAACCCAACCTCATGCCCGAGACATACTTGACGTGGATCATGGCATCGCTCACAATGACCCCTATGCTCATGCGGTGCCTCATGGCCACTCCCCTTGATGAAACAAAATAGTGGTCATTTTTTACTTCCATCTTCTGGAACTCATCATAGGCTTCCAAAGACTTGGTACCATGAACCAGGTAGTGTAAAATTTCGCCCCACTCTTCTTCGGACATAGAAGCAAAACAAAAAGTTTGGCTTACGAGCTCGTACATCTTTTTTCCTGAAAAGCCTTCAGAAACAGCAAGTGTCATCAAAAATTGGATCAACACATCGAATGAGCGCAGGTAGGGCACCCTGTCTTCCAATTCTCCGTGCTCAATAGAATATTTCAAAGCGGCGGCTTCGACAAGTTCAAGTGCGTGGGTGGGCAGGAAGTAAATGTGGCTTGTTGCTCCCGGCTGGTGCCCACTTCGCCCCGCACGTTGCACAAATCTTGATACACCTTTGGGACTGCCGATTTGTATGATGTTTTCAACCGGCCTGAAATCTACACCGAGGTCAAGAGAAGAGGTGCATACCACAGCCTTGAGCCTGCCTTCATACAATGCGTCTTCTACCCAATCCCGCAGTTCTTTGCTGATGCTGCCATGGTGCATGGCAATCAAACCGGCGAGGTTGTCATCCAGGTCAAGAAGTCTTTGATACCATATTTCACACTGAGCGCGGGTGTTGGTAAAGATCAATGTGGTATTGTACTGATATATGAGGGGAATGATTTCCTCGGCTTGCCGCAAACCCAGATGCCCAGCCCATGGCAAAGTTTCGATCACCTTGGGAATGATGGCTTTTACTTTTATTTTTTTTCTGATGTCTGATTTGATGAAACAAAACTTCTCGGGTCTTTTGGTTCCAAACAGTACATCAGTAGCTTCTTCCAGATTGCCAATGGTAGCGGAGATGCCCCAAAGCCTCATCTGAGGACTCAGTTCTTTGAGTTTGCACAAAGCCAGTTCCATCATGACCCCCCTTTTGGATCCGATAAGTTCGTGCCATTCATCTACCACAACACATTCCAGGTGTTTGAAATAATCGCTGTAACCTTTGGAAGTCATCATGACATGGATGCTTTCAGGCGTGGTGATGAGCATGTCCGGCGGGTCGGACCATTGTTTCTGCCTGACAGAAGAAGTAGTATCGCCGGTGCGCACTTGTATGTTCCACTGTAGTCCGATGCCCTCGGTTGCTCTGACAGAGGCCTGAAGAATTTCTTTTGCAAGTGCCCTGATCGGAGTTACCCAAATTAGTTTTAAACCCCTTTTTTTCTGCGCATTGAGCATTGCAGGAAGGACAAGGCTATAGGTTTTTCCGCTGCCGGTGGGTGCATTGACCAGTCCGGAATAACCCTCCTGATATTTGGTCCATGCTTCGAGCTGGAACTTATGTGGTTTCCAGGCTTTTTCTTTAAACCAGTGCTTCGCCGGCTTGAGGTGATCCATACGTTAAATAAGGTTTATCGCTCTAATCTTGCGGATGCTTTATTTGAATGCTCAAGATCCACAAATGTTTTGAAAATCATTTTTAAAAGTAGAATTTTTGGCAGCACGCTTTTTTAAACATAAGCTTGTCCGGGTGTGTTATCCATAATAGAAATTGGATGAAGATGCTTGCTGAAGAAGATGAAATCAAATCCGGCTCTTTTTGCCAATCTGCACAATATTGTGCTAAGTACGCCAAACATTTCTTAATTACTTTCGGAAAAGTTTAGCTTTGTTGACTTTTTGTATTTATGACACTATTCTGGTTGGATCATATTATTTTTTTAATCGTGGGCATTGTTATCCCTTTGCTCTCTCTTTTTTCTGCTTCTCAGACCAGTGGAACCCAGGAAGGAGAAACTGTAAAAATGGAGCTTCCTCCTAAGAAACACTTGTATTACAGCAACGGCTTGATGCTCTGGATTGGTGCCTCATTGGTTTTGACCAGCTGGAATTTTTCTCAAAAACCCTGGGGTCTCCTGGGCATACAATATCCTCAATTTTCAGCACTTTCATGGTACTTGATAGCTGCCCTATTGTTGATTTACCTCGCAGATACGGCATATTCAACATTTAAAGCCATTCGAGATAAAACTCCTGATGATGAAGAATTTTTATCCATTATGCCGGCAAATTGGAAGGAGTACGCGCATTTTGTTTTTTTAGCGTGCAGTGCCGGTGTTTGTGAGGAGGTTGTTTTCAGAGGGTTTCTGATCAACTATATCCATGAAAGCATTCCAATTGATCAATATTCCATGATACTTTCTGTCCTCATTCCTGGCATTATATTTTCAGTATCACACATTTACCAGGGTTTTCTGAATGTATTCAAAATATTTTCTCTTTCTCTGTTATTTGGCAGCATTTTCCTGCTCACCAAGTCATTGGTAGTAGTAATCATGCTCCACATTTTTGTGGATATGCTCTCAGGGGCAGTATTCGTAATCTTGCAGAAGAGAAAACAACATCAATAAGATTCTGATGCCTTACCGCTAACCAGCCTCAACGAAAAAACAAGTAAGAAGAAAACCACACCAGGGAAAACGATCAACCACCAGGCATTGAGGTTGGATTTTGCTGCTGCAAAAAATGACCCGAAGGAAACCTCATCTGCAGGCAAGCCCATTCCCAAAAAGCTCAGCGTCGCTTCAAGCAAAATATTACCGGTAAAAGCAAAAATGGCCATGGTCACAATGATGGGTCTGATATTGGGATAGATGTGTTTGACCATGATTCTGAATATGCCCACTCCAATGGCATCGGCATAGGCTATAAAATTTCCTGAGACCATGCTCATTGCTTCGGCTCTTGCTACCCGCGCGAAGTTGGTCCAACCTATCAAGGATATCATCAATACTGTAGAAAATAAGCCTGGATTTCTGAATATACCAATCAAAACCAATACCCATATGAGCGCAGGGACTGATTTACGAATTTCAATGAGCATAGAGACAAGGTTATTTACAGGCAGGCTTATTCTTTTACCCCCGATTTCCGGCATGTACAATGCAGCCCATATGCTGCATCCCATAGATATCAGCAACCATAAGAGATCCAACCACAGGGTCTCTTTCAAAAAAACAAATAGATAAAAACCAAAAAGAAATGTGAAAACAGCAAACACCAATAACCTTGGAATGCTCATTTGCAATCGATGATTTCCTGCAACTCCTGCAAGCAGACCCAAAAAAGTACCCAGGAACATCGAAAATAAAGTAGCCAAAATGGCTACCCTTGTTGAGTTATAAAGGCTCCGACACACACCGGCAGCAACATCACGACCGAGAATATCCGTACCAAGCCAATGTTTATACCTTCTGCTTTTTACTTCTTGAGGACTTAGAGGACTTTTTGCAGACATATTGAGTTTATCAATACTATCGTACGAGTATGGAATGAGTGTATACAAACCTTTGCCCTCAGGGAAGTCCTGTTGTATTCTTTTTCTAAGTGTAATATCGTGGAAAAAATCATTGAATGCAGGAAAGTGTAAACCCTCTGTGCTTCTGACATACAAGGGATTCTCATTACAGATCAAAGCATTGAATACGCCTAAAAATAGAAGCACCCATATGACATAAACAGCTACTCCTGTGGTTGTAGATTGCCTGTCATGCCATTTGAATATCCAGTCGTTTAGTTTCATCAAATATTCTTGATGGTGCTAAGATTGCTTTTTTTATTGATAGAAAGGTAATCAAATATTCATTTACCTTTGCGGCTTACAAGACGAAAGTGGCAGCAAAGAGCAACGAAAAACTGATGATCATTTTGGCATTTGTTGCCATCTATTTCATATGGGGATCAACCTACTTATTCAATAAGATTCTGGTGCAGGATTATCCGCCATTTTTGCTGGCCGGCATAAGGTTTACTCTTGCGGCAATCATCATTTTTGCTATTGCCAAATGGAATAAAATACCGTTTGATACCACAAAAGTGAGGGCCAGAAATGCAGCGATTGCCGGAATCCTCATGCTGACCATTGGAAATGGGGCTGCTGTATGGGCACTACAATACGTTGACAGTGGTATATCGGCCATGCTGGTTTCTTCTCAACCTTTATTTTTATTGCTGATGATGTATTTTCTGGATGGCAAAAAAGTGCCTGCCAAGTCAATTTTGGGTATAGCTTTAGGCATCCTGGGTATTTATTTTCTGGTGTCGGACCAAGCATTGGCAACCAGTGCGAATTTTTATAAAGGAGTGCTTATGGTACTGATCGCAGTACTGATGTGGGCTTATGGAAGTTATTTTGTTGCTAAATCTGAACTACCGCGAAATCACTTTGTCAACTCCGGTGTGCAAATGATATTTGCAGGCTTATCGCTTTTTGTGATTTCACTATTGTTGGGCGAAGATTGGCACAGTCTAGACCACATCACGTGGAAAGCAGGATTGTCTTGGGGCTATTTGGTGATATTCGGATCCGTGATTGCGTTTACAGCTTTTAATTTTTTGTTGAAAAAGGTGAGTGCTGAAAAGGTGTCTACCAATACTTATGTCAACCCTGTGGTGGCACTTTTCCTGGGCTGGTTGTTTTTGTCGGAACCCATCACACTCAGGGCATTGTTTGCATCGGCCCTGCTCTTACTTGGAGTATTTTTCATCAACACAAAAATGGAGATGAAATGGTTGAATAAAAAAAGGGTTCCGTAGAACCCTTATTATAACCAATTCCTGAACTCACTACATTTTTATAGGATAAATCCCGAATTGGCTTTCTGAGAAATTATTATGCTAATGATTAAAACTTGAATCCTGCAGTAAGGACCACACGTGTTTTTTGCTGATCAATAGTGGTCAATGGATTTGCAGATTCATCGCTCAATACGTATGGTAGATATGAATTGGTGGAACTTCTTTTCTGAACCGCTAGATCCAGGAAAAAATTATTTTCTCTAAAACCAAAGCCAAATGAATTGGTCACAATTCTTGTATCATTGTCAACATAAGGGGATTGTGCCCGCTCAGTACCTGCTCTAAGGCGCAATTTACCCAGGGCCAATTCACCGCCTAGTCTGTAATTGATGCTTTGTCCCAAGACAATGCTCATTTCATTATTTACGTCATTGGTATACTGAACTTCACCGGGATCAGATGAAAACTTGGTAAAATCAAACCGTCCAGAAGAGTAATCTACCCATTCTACATCACCATTCACAAAACCTTTGACCTTGCCAAGCGACACTATGGTACCAACGGAACCTACTGCTCTCCATGGTGTGTTGAGCTTGTATTTAAAACTACCGTCAGGTGACTGATGGTCGTATTGTTTGATGCCATTGTCATAGTAACTGTATTCGGTGTAAGTATAGTAGTCGTCATTCAGTGTGTACCATGTAGGAGTGTGCAGGGAACCACCAATCCTTAAAAACTTCATATCGTAGATAAACCCTGCCTTAAAGTTTACACCCAGTCCGGTAGTATTGAGGTATTCATCAAATGAAAGTGTATTGAAATATGGTATTTCATCCAAAGGATCATCCTCTTCATACTGTTTTGTTTCTTCAAAACTTACAATTGGCAATCCCATGGAAACTCCAAAGTTGATCTTGTTTTGATAATTTCCTGCCCAACCAAGTGAGAACTCATTTATGCCACCTTTCTGGTTGACAATTTGTGACTTAGTATTAAACTCATCCGGGAATATGTCAGCTTCATAATTGAGGTCTTCATCCAAATCATAAATCGCACCGGTATTGTATGCAGGCCAGGCTTCAAAGTCGTCCAGTTCATCAAGAATTTTTCCATTTGCCTGCTCAATAAACCGGTCTACAATAGACCCCTGGGTTTTACCATTAAGTCTGAAGTTGGTATTAAAATCTGCAATCTTAGAAAAGCCAACAGCAAAATTTGAAGTTTTCCACTGTCCGCCTCTATTCGTAGCAATGATGATGGATGCATTGTCCAGACCGAACTTTGATGCACGGTAGCTGGTCCCTGTGGTAGGGTTATTGAAAAAATAAGCAGCGCTATTGGTCGTAACTACCGACGGAGAAAATGTAAATTCTCCACGCTTGTATTCTCCAATACCTGCGGGATTGATATTGATAACAGAAAAATCTGCCCCCATGGCTCCAAATGATCCTGCAACTCCAAGGGTACGTGCCGTACCTCCAGGTTGAAAAACCGAGAGTCGCACGGCATCAGTCAGACCCTGGGCCTGAAGACCAATAGCTGCCAGCAATATGGAGGCTATGATGGAAAATGTTTTAATATTCATTTTGATTGCTTTAAAAAAGGCTTTCCCTGTTGAATCGTGACGAGACAACAAAAAGAAAGCCTATGATTTCTTAAACTAAATATTCAAAGATTGCGCAGGAGGCTTTGAAAGTTATCCTCTGCCGCGTCCGCCACTTCTTGGGCTTGAGCTGCTACTTCCTGAAGATGAAGATCCGGAGCTTCTTGATGGAGAATATGAGCCTCCGCTGCTGCTGCCTGAACTCCTTGACGGAGTATATCCGCTGTTTGAGCTACCAGAGCTTCTTGAAGGAGAATCATAGTTTCTTCCACTTGACCTTGGAGTGCTGCTGTCGCTGCTTCTGCCTGCGCTTCTGTTGGATGAGCCAGATGATGGTTCGTAACCTCTACCGTTTGGAGAAGTATTCCTTGAATTGTCTGATGACCTGGCACTACCTGAAGATCGTGGTGAATCATCATACTGTCTGTATATGCTTGTTCTTCTTGGGCTGTCAGTATCACTTGTAGCAGACCTATTATTGGTATCGTCCGTACTTCCTCTGAAATTTCTGCTGTTATCAGCAGTCCTTATACCTGTTGAATTATTGGTATTTGCAGATCCATATCTTCTTGATCCATAATAGGTGCCATTAGGATTGCTGTTGCCCAATACCACCTGATTGTTTCCTAAGTAGTAATTGTTCCAACCTCTGTTCCATGACCAGTAGGGGTTATTCCAGGAATTGTTGAATCTATTGCCATAAAAGTAATTGCAATTGTTCCAACCCCAGTTGTTGCCCCAACCCCAGTTGTTTCCGAAGCCATAATAACTATCCCAATAGTTGAATCTGTTCCAGCTGTTCCAGCCCCAGTTATTTCCGAAACCAACATTTACGATAACATTGTTTCCGCCATAACCATAATAAGGGCTATAATATGGATCATAGAATGGGTCAAAGCCATAAGCATAATTGTATCTGAACGGGTTTACATATCCATAAGTTGGATAAGCAAACAATCTGATCCTCCTTGAATAGGAATAGTCATTGTCGTCATAATAATCATTGCCATAGCCATAGCTATCATAATCATATCCCTGATCGTCATAACCAGAACTACGATCATTGTAGTTGCTTTGAGCGGTAGATGTAGAGGAGCTGGATGTAGTCGTGACTTTGGCCACAGGTTCATCGTAGAGGTCATCAAACTGACCATACATAATGGTGGCACTTAGAGCCCACACAGCCAGCAACAAGTTGAATTTGTAAATTTTCATTTTCTTTAATCGATTTTAAATCGCAATAATTCTGACTCTCTATCAGCTTTCGAGATGCAATTTATTACTTTTGCGTAAATTTTTGCGTTAACGATAGCTTAAAGTAAAATTATAGCATACTTAAACACTAAACATTGAGGTTGAAGCACATAAGTTCCCGATTTTCAGGCCCTTTTTGCTACTAGTCCTCATTAATACAGACGATATTTTTACCGCAAAAGTTTCAATAGTATATTTTATTACACATTTTTTAACGAAAATAATCTTTGTGCAAAATCTACACGCACAGTAAAAACTATGGCAAAAGAAATTACACCAAGATCGGAGAATTACTCACAATGGTACCTGGACATTGTCAAAAAAGCAGGCCTTGCTGATAACTCAGCAGTGAGAGGTTGTATGGTCATCAAACCATACGGCTATGCCATCTGGGAAAAAATGAGAGATCAGCTCGATAAGATGTTTAAGGAAACCGGCCATGTCAATGCCTATTTTCCGCTATTCATACCAAAAAGTTTTTTATCTAAAGAAGCAGAACACGTCGAAGGCTTTGCCAAAGAATGCGCGGTCGTGACCCACCACAGACTGATGAATGACCCCAACGGAAATGGTGTTGTGGTCGACCCTGATGCAAAACTTGAAGAAGAACTGATCGTAAGACCAACATCAGAGACCATCATCTGGCATACGTATAAAGACTGGATCAAATCTTACAGAGATCTTCCCCTGCTCATCAATCAATGGGCCAATGTTGTCAGATGGGAAATGAGAACAAGACCTTTCCTGCGTACTGCTGAGTTTCTCTGGCAGGAAGGCCATACTGCCCACGCTACAGCAGAAGAAGCCATGGAAGAAGCAGCTCTGATCCATGAAGTTTACACGCGTTTTGCTGAAGACTTTATGGCCATGCCGGTCATCAAAGGAGCAAAATCTGCCAATGAGCGATTTGCCGGAGCACTGGAAACGTATACCATTGAAGCCTTGATGCAGGATGGTAAAGCCTTACAGGCGGGGACTTCGCACTTTTTAGGTCAAAATTTTGCCAAGGCATTCGATGTCACCTTCCTCAATCAACAAAATACGGAAGAATACGTATGGGCAACCTCCTGGGGGGTTTCCACCAGACTTGTAGGCGGGCTCATCATGACCCACTCCGATGACGAAGGTTTAGTCCTCCCTCCAAAACTGGCTCCGACACAAGTCGTAATTGTACCAATTCCCAAACCTGAGCCCGAAATAATGATTGCTGCTGACAGAATAGCAGACGACCTCAAGGCAAAGGGCATTTCTGTGCTCATCGATACAGACGACAAAAATCGTCCGGGCTTCAAATTTGCTGAATATGAAATGAAAGGCGTTCCTGTGAGAATAGGCCTGGGCAAACGCGACCTGGAAAACAACCAGTGTGAAGTGGCACGACGGGACACCAAAACAAAGGAGTTTTATAAGCTGGATAATATTGGTGCTGCAGTTGCCGACTTGTTGGATGATATACAGAACAACCTCTTGCAAAGAGCCAAAGATTTCAGATCAGAGCATACCACTGCTGTTGATAATATGAAAGACTTTGTAGATGTGCTGGACAACAAGGGAGGATTTGTACTGGCACATTGGGACGGCAGCCCTGAAACGGAACAAAAAATCAAGGAAGAAACAAAAGCCACGATTCGCTGCATTCCTTTGGATGCTGTGGAAGAAGAAGGTACTTGTATATACAGCGGCAAAAAATCAAACAAAAAAGTGATCTTTGCACGTGCATATTAAAATTTGATCAAAAGAACTTAAAATTTATCATAATGAGCTTTGAATTACAAGGCACTCTTTTAAAGAAGTATGACATCGAAAGCAAATCTGCAACTTTCCAGACCAGAGAATTTGTCGTCACTACGGAAGAGACCTATCCCCAATATGTAAAATTCCAATTGACACAAGATAAGTGTGGTATTCTTGATGGCTTTGCAGAAGGCCAGAAAGTAAAAGTGCACTTCGACCTTCGCGGAAGGGAATGGCAGGGCAAATATTTTACCAACCTCAATGCCTGGAGAATGGAGGCCATGGAAGCACAGGCACCACCACCAGCTAAAGAAGCGGGAGGCTTTGACAGTTTCGAGCCGATAGAAAGTCCATTCAACAACAGTGGACCGGAAGATTTTGACGACCTTCCTTTTTAATGCACTTAAAAGGCAAAACATTTACCCATCAGGCAGAATTTAATCAATCATGGATTTTAAAAACTTAATCTCTCATAGTAAGGAGTACGGCTTCATTTATCCCTCATCTGAAATTTACGACGGTCTGAGTGCTGTGTATGATTATGGTCCCTATGGATCAGAACTCAAAAACAACATCAAACAATATTGGTGGAAGAGCATGGTACAAATGCATGAAAACATTGTGGGCATTGATGCTGCAATTTTTATGCACCCTAAGACCTGGAAGGCTTCCGGACACGTGGATGCATTCAATGATCCTTTGGTTGACAACAAGGATTCCAAAAAGAGGTATCGTGCCGATCAGCTGATCGAAGGATATGCAGAGAAAATCGAAGCCAAAATCCAAAAGGATGTAGACAAGGCCAGAGAAAGATTTGGGGACTCATTTGACGAACAGATGTTCAGAGCAACCAATCCCAGGTGCATCGAAAGACAGGCAGAAATAGATAAAGTACTCAAGGATCTGGCTGAAGCCATGAGATTGGGTGATATGGAAGGACTCGGCAATTTGATCAGAGACCTTGATATCACAGATCCGGAAAGTGGATCAAAAAACTGGACAGAAGTAAGACAATTCAACCTGATGTTCAATACCCAGCTGGGCAATATTGCAGGCGAAGAGACCAAGCTCTACCTCAGACCTGAAACAGCACAGGGTATATTTGTCAACTTCCTCAATGTCCAGAAATCTACCAGACAGAAGATACCATTTGGAATCGCACAGATAGGCAAAGCCTTCAGAAATGAAATCGTTGCAAGACAGTTCATCTTCAGAATGCGCGAATTCGAACAAATGGAAATGCAATTTTTTGTGCGTCCAGGAGAGGAAATGAAATGGTACGAATATTGGAAAGAAACGCGACTCAAGTGGCACCTTGCTTTGGGAACACCGGCTTCAAAACTCAGATTCCACGATCACGACAACCTGGCACATTATGCCAATGCAGCTGTGGATATCCAATATGATTTTCCTTTTGGATTCAGAGAACTGGAAGGTATTCACTCCAGAACTGATTTTGACCTCAGTCAGCATCAGGCCCTATCAGGCAAAAAGCTGCAATACTTTGACCCTGAGCTCAATGAGAACTACGTGCCTTATGTTGTAGAGACTTCCATCGGATGTGACAGGATGTTTTTGGCCATGATGAGTGAGAGCCTCAGACAAGAAGTCGTACCCGATGCTGATGGTAAGGAAAGCACTAGAGATGTGTTGAAACTTCATCCTTCTCTGGCACCCGTAAAAGTAGCAGTATTGCCGTTGCTCAAAAACAAAGAAGAACTCACAAAGGCAGCTTCAGATGTTTATGACAAGCTGAAAACTAAGTTTTTGTGTCAGTATGACGAAAAGGATGCGATTGGCAGGAGATACAGAAGGCAGGATGCTATCGGTACACCTTATTGTGTAACCATAGACTTCGACACTTTAGAGAACAATACAGTGACCATCAGAGACAGAGATACCCTCGAGCAGGTCCGTATCGGCATTGATGAAGTTTCGGGTTTTGTAGGCGAAAAAGTTGATTTTTCCAACATCCTGTAAAGCGGAGAAAATACTTATAACAAGATAATTTTAAAGGGGCTTACACGATGTAGGCCCTTTTATTTTCCAGCAACAGCTGTTTGTTGATGTTGTCCGGAATTTCATCCAGATGGTGGGAAATATAAATGACGGTGCTGTTTTCCTGGGCGCAAATCAGACTCACAGCCTCTAGAAACAGATTTTTTTGCTCGTCATCCAGTCCCTGGCAAGGTTCATCAAAAATCAACAGAGCCGGATTTTTAATCATCGCCCTCATCAGCAAAAGTATCCGCTGGATGCCCATGGACAGATAGGCATACCGCTCATTCATCAGGTGATCCATACCAAAGCAAGCCATAAAGTCTCTTGTATTTTTGGAAATGTATCCTCCTGAATAGTCCATTCTTTCATACAATCCTGACTCCACCACTTCACCACAGCTGATTTTGGAGGAAAAACGATCGTTGAGGGTATCGCTGAACTGGAGTATTTTTTTGAGATGCACATTTTCTTTTTTCAAAAAATACATGTGTGCTTCAGGTGAGACATAACCAATTTTGGCCTTGATGTCCCAAATGCTTTCTCCGCTTCCCCTTGCATGGTCAAAAAGTACAATGTTTTGATTGTAAGCCTTGGGATTGTCTGCGGTGATCAAACTCATCAACATAGACTTTCCGCTTCCGTTTGTTCCTTTTACCAGCCATTTCTCTCCCTGGAGAACTTTCCAGTTGATGCCATTGAGGATACACAATTCATCATAATAAACGTCGACATTTTCCATGCCGACAATGACATCATAATCGTGGGATATGCTCGCATACCTACGAACGATTTCACGATGGAGTAGATTTTTATCAAAATGATGCAAGTCCTGCTTTTCCTTTGGAAGACGGATTATTTTATGGTCTACATGGTCCCGGAATAAATTATCACCAATGCTGATGAAGGTTTTTTCTACTGAAAGGGCATGAATATAATCGGTCAAATTCCGTCTTTTGGCTTCATCCAAACCCAAAAAAGGTTTGTCCAGCAGGTAACATTTTATGGATTTTTGACTGAATACTGAAGCAAGTTGTAAGGTTTTACTTTCACCATTGGAAAGCTGACGGGCCTGTTTCTCCAAAAGATAGGACATGCCCATTTTTTGAAGAAAATCCCGGAATTTTTGGTCATCTACCAAGGTGTTTTCATGGGCACTGTGGGCAATATCGACTACTTCATTTCCACCATAAAAGACCTCATACCGGCTCTCGAAGTAAGTCCTGTCCGGTTGTGTGTCAACCCATGGCTGCGGGGCCACATAAGCTACTTCAGATTTTTGGAAAGTGCATATTATATCGCCGGCAGTTGGTGGATAAATGCCTGCTATGATCTTGGCCAGGAGGGTTTTTCCGGAGCCGCTTGGTCCTTCAATGACCATGTGCTGACCCTTATCAAGGGAAAAAGAAACAGAGGGAAGAAGAATAATGGGCCCAAAACTCAGGCTGACCTCTTCTAATTTTAACAGTCTATTGTCCATATGTATCAAAAGTAAACACCATCTTTAAAATCGGAGATCCTTTTCTTACTTTTGGCCGGTATTTCACTAAAATCAGGGAAATCTTCCTTTGAAACAAAATATGTATGGCTAAAGCAATTAAGGTCTTTGCACCGGCAAGTGTGGCGAATGTAGCAGTGGGGTTTGATATTTTGGGTTTTGCATTGGAAAAACCGGGAGACGAAATCATCATCCGGGAAGGCAAGGAACCGGGTCTTAAGATCACAGAAATCAGAGGGGCACAAGGCAAGCTTCCATACGATGTGATGAAGAATACAGCAGGTTATGCGGCGCACAGACTGCTGGCCCATCTTGGTGCTCTGGATGTACCTCTGGAGATGGAAATCCACAAAAAAATGCCATTTGGCAGTGGCTTGGGTTCCTCTGCGGCAAGTGCTGTTGGGGGTGTATTTGGCGTCAACGAATTCCTCAAAACAGGACTATCAAAACTTGATATACTCAGGTATGCGGTAGAAGGTGAAGAAATTGCCGATGGAGCGTTTCATGCCGATAATGTTGGCCCTGCCCTCCTGGGTGGAATGGTGTTGATCCGCGACAACGAGACCCTCGATGTGAAAAAGTTGCCGATACCCAGGGGCTTGTTTGCTGTTGTCATTTATCCACATATTGAAATTTTGACCAGAGAATCCCGGGGTATTCTGAAGCCGGAGATTTCATTCAAGAGTGCCATCACACAGACCGGAAACCTGGCGGCTTTTGTAGCAGGCATGTACACGTCTGATTTTGAACTCATGGGCAGAAGCCTCAGAGATGTCATCGTAGAACCTCAGCGCGCCCACCTCATTCCCAACTTTTATGATGTCAAAGAAATGGCGTTGTCACAAGGTTGTCTGGGATTTTCGATCAGCGGTGCGGGACCTTCTATGTTTGCACTTTGCACCGATAGCATGATGGCCGAAGAAATAGGCAACAGGGCTGCCGCTATCATGAAAGCTTCGAAGATAGAAACAGACATTTTTCTATCTCCCATCAATCTCGAAGGCGCATATCGATTCTAAAATGACTGGAAAATGAGCACGGAAAAAAAGATCATTCAGTGGAACGTGGCTCATTCATTCATGATGTTGCCTGCTTTTATCTATAGTTTTGAAGCGCACAATTTTGTCCTCGCAGCATGTGCTTTCACAGGTTCTTTGATGGCCGTACTTTTTTCTTGCAGGAAAGATTTGGTCCGGTTTCCAGGCTATGCCAATACCATCACGATCACCAGAGCCATCTTAGTTGGTGTGGTTACCGTACTACCCCTAGAGCCGTTGACACATTTTTATTTGTTTTTGATCTTAATCCTGAGTGATTTATTGGATGGTTTTTTTGCCAGGAAATTTGGAGAATCATCGACGTTCGGTACCTACCTTGATATGGAATCCGACGCATACATTGTGTTTGCCATGTCCTATGTTTTGTATTTTGAAGACAAACTTTTTTGGTTTCTGCTAATTCCTGCCGGTCTGAGATATCTGTATGGAGTCATTATTTTTCTACTCCGCATCAATGAAGTTGCCGAACCCAAAAGGAAGTTTGCCTCTAATTTTGCGGGCATTTATTTCGGTGTCCTGGTCGCATCGTTTATGTTGCCCTATGCATTCAGGATTTTACCACAAGTTTTCGCAGGGTTATTGATTTGTTTTTCCTTTGGCAGATCGTTTGTATACCAGTGGAAATCAGCCCAACACTAAGGTTAAAACATCTGCCCAGTAACGGCTCTTCCATGTTTTGAATTATTTTGGCCATTCAATTAAAAAGGCCAATCCATTTTCCGATGAACCAAGTATGCTTATTTTTACCATTCAAACAATAGTCTATGGCAGCGCTGATATTTAAGATCATTCACATCATTGGATTCATTTCCTGGTTTGCTGCCATATTTTACCTCGGCAGAATGTTTGTATATCATGCAGAAGCACTCACCAAAACAGAACCTGAAAAGAGTATTCTTACCCGACAGCTGGGACTGATGGAATGGAGGGTCTACAAAATCATCATGACACCGGCTATGGTGATTACCTGGATAGCAGGTTTGTCCATTTTATATTTTTACGGTTGGGAATGGTTTAAAGGCAATATCTGGATGCATTTCAAGCTGTTGTTCTTGCTGGTATTGTCCGGCTACCATGGATACAGTAAAAAAGTGATCAAAGCATTTGAAGCCGGCAAGATGCCAATGACCTCCATGGGCGCAAGATTATTCAATGAAATTCCAACAGTTTTGATGATCATCATTGTATCACTGGCGGTGCTGAAGAACATGACTAATCCCTTGGTGCTTATTGTCACTATTTTGATAATCATTGCATTATTGATTACATTTACAAAGCTTTATAAAAACATACGAACCAAAAAAGGTGAGGCCTGAACGTGGTCTGAATTGCTGATAAAGAAAAACTATACAAAGAAATGAAAGTACTGAAAAAGATAGGCATCATATTGGGAATCCTTCTGCTTGTGTTTATCATTTTGGGCATATTTATGCCCAAGGATGTACAAGTGAATTATTCCAGGGAAATGGATGCACCGGCAAATTATTTATACAATCTGACACATGATCTCAAGTCCGCCAACACCTGGAATCCATGGTTGGCTGAAGATCCCGAAACTGTGCTCACCTATGGAGTAAAATCTGCTGGAGAAGGAGCGTCATATTCCTGGCAAAGCAAAAAACTGGGCAACGGCCATGTGACCTATACAAAAACGGATCCTTACAAAAGAATCGATGCAGACTTGCTTTTCGATGATATGGATACATCCAGGTATTTTTTCCTTTTCGAACCGATCAGCGAGAAATCTACCAACGTAACCTGGACGATGAACAGCAGAATGTCTTTTCCATACAATGTATTTGGCCCATTTTACAAGTATATGATCAGGAGTTCTTACAAAAAAGGCTTGAAGCATCTTGAAGAAATTGCCGAAGAACGCTTTGAAGACAAGGTGTACAATGGCTTTCAGATCGAGGAAAGTGAAGAAGATGAGAAGGATTTTGTCATGAACAGAGATGTGGTGGCATTTGCTGACATACAAAAATTTTACACGCAGAACCTTGGCGCCATCTTCCAGAAGGTCCAGGATGAAGGCCTGACCATGAAAGGAATGCCAAGTGCCTTGTATTTTAAATACGATGAGACCCAGCAAACCACAGACATGGCAACAGCCATTCCTGTCACCAAGGAAACCAATGTCAAGGGACTTTCTTCATTGCATATTGATGAAAAAGATGCGGTAGTTGTAGAATACTATGGCAGCTATGACGATATTGGAAAGGCCCATACCGCCATTGATGCCTACATGCTGGACCGCAATCTGCTGATGGATCCACCCGTCATTGAAGAGTATGTTACAGACCCACTCAAAGAAAAAGATCCTGCAAAATGGCTCACAAGAGTGGTTTATTATTATACCAAAGCCAATCAATAGTGTCTATACTTTTTAAATGGAATGCATCGTTTTATTACCGGACCTTTAAGAAGGAATGAACCAGGACATTTACCAGCAGCGGTCGTATTGGAAGGCTATATTGGCCATATTTGGCGGAGTCATTCTGATCATTACCGTTTTGTATTCCAATTATCTGGCGCGCAATCTCATTGAAAATGAGCAGAAGAATGCTCGTCTCTACACCAGTGCGCTTGAGTTTACCCTCAACAATGCCGATTATGCCAATGATGTTTCCCTTCCCATGCAGATCACGAGTGAGTTTCCCTTGCCCTGTATCATTGAATACGAGGAGGGCATAAAACAGGCCTGGAATTTTGATGACAGCGGAGAACCCATCACCGATGAAGAATTCATCAATGAAAAAATCGCAGAATTTTTAAAAGAAGGAAAAACACCCATTTCAAGCGAACTGGCAACACTCAAGGTTTACTACTTTAACTCCAAGCTGCTCCAATACATCAAGTACTATCCTTTTGTGCAAATCTTATTGATTGGGTCTTACATTGGCCTGGGGTATTTTATTTTCAACTCATCCCGAAGGGCAGAGCAAAACCGCGTTTGGGCCGGCATGGCAAAAGAAACGGCGCATCAATTGGGCACACCCATTTCTGCCATTCTTGGCTGGATTGATCATCTCCGCATGATGTCTGAAGATCAGGAAGAATACAAAGACGTGCTGGATGAACTCGAGAAAGACGTTGACCGGCTCAATCTCGTAGCCGACCGTTTTTCTAAAATAGGCTCCAGTCCCGAACTGACAAGCACCAACCTCAACGCCTTGCTCGAAGAGGTTTTGCAATATATGCAGCGAAGAGCCTCCAGAAAAGTAGAATTCCCGCCTTTGGCTTCTGACGGCAAAGATCACCACGCCATGGTCAATGACCACCTTTTCCAATGGGTGGTAGAAAACCTCATCAGAAACGCACTCGACGCTATGGACGGCAAAGGTCGATTGTCAGTAAAAGTCTATGCAGAAGAAAATGACATCGCAGTAGACATCACCGACACGGGCAAGGGCATTCCCGCATCCAAATTTAAAACCGTATTTCAGCCCGGATACAGCACCAAACAAAGGGGTTGGGGACTCGGACTCTCCCTGGCAAAACGCATCATTGAAAATTACCACAACGGTAAGATTTTCGTCAAGGCCAGCAAGCCCGGTGAGGGCACCACTTTCACCATCAGATTGCAAAAGGGCAGCGAACAATAGCACTGGTTTCTTATTTCTGCAGACACAGTCCAAAAAAAACATATTTATTTTGGAACGGGACAATTTTAAATGACTAACCCAATTCTAAATCAGACACATTCAATGGCTCTAAACTCTTCCATTGTTATTACTTTTTCTGTTCTGTAAGTGTCCAAAAAGTTTAATGTCCAACATCATTTGGAACATAGGTAAGCATCCTTTATTTTTAGACCGCTAAAAAAAACCTTCAGCAATTGTGTTTGTTCACGGTGCTGAAGGCGGATATAAAATTCATTATCGTTAATAATTCAAAGAAAATAATATGAAGACAATCAAAGGACCGGCCATATTTCTGGCACAGTTCATGGGTGACAAAGCACCATTTGATTCATTGGAGGGCGTTTGTAAGTGGGCTGCAGATCTGGGATATAAAGGCATTCAGATCCCAACCTGGGACAGCAGGCTGATAGACCTCGATAAAGCGTCTACCAGCAAAACCTATTGCGACGACCTCAAAGGCAAGGTCAATAGTTTTGGTCTTGAAATAACAGAGTTGAGTACCCACCTTCAGGGGCAATTGGTAGCAGTACATCCGGCATACAACGACATGTTTGACGCATTTGCGCCGGCAGAATTGCACGGCAAGCCTGCAGAAAGAACAGAGTGGGCAAAAGATCAAGTGACCAAGGCCATCAAGTCAAGTGCAAATCTGGGAATCAATGCCCATGCGACATTCAGTGGTGCTTTGCTGTGGCCAACAGTGTATCCATGGCCGCAAAGACCAGGAGGTCTTGTGGAGCTTGGCTTCAGAGAGCTCGCAGACCGATGGTTGCCAATGCTCAATGTGGCAGATGAAGTAGGTGTGAATGTTTGTTACGAAGTGCATCCTGGTGAAGACCTTCATGACGGTGCTTCATATGAAATGTTCCTCAAGGCAGTGGACAATCACCCAAGGGCTTGTTTGTTGTACGATCCATCACACTTTGTGCTCCAGCAGCTCGATTATCTTCAGTACATCGACTTTTACCACGAAAGAATCAAGATGTTTCACGTCAAAGACGCTGAGTTCAACCCTACAGGAAGAGTAGGTGTATATGGCGGTTACCAGGGATGGACAGAAAGAGCCGGAAGATTCCGTTCATTGGGTGACGGACAGGTTGATTTTGCAGCCATCTTTTCCAAACTATCCCAGTACGACTATGACGGATGGGCAGTATTGGAATGGGAGTGTTGCATCAAATCACCACAGCAAGGTGCCGAAGAAGGCGCTCCGTTTATCGCCGACCACATCATCAAAGTGACAGAAAAAGCATTTGACGATTTTGCCGGTGGCGCAGCAGACGAAGGGCATTTGAGAAAGATATTGGGTATATAAAAGAAAAGGGGCTTACAGGCCCCTTTTTCATTTTCAATTTTCTGTAATTGATGTTGAGAGCTTTCTAAGAAATAGTCAAAAAAATTACCTTTATTTTCCAAAGATTGTTTATCAATTCTTCGTTTATTCACTGTTATGAATTTCAAACTTACCTCCAATTACGAGCCAACCGGTGATCAGCCAAAGGCAATAGAGCAACTGGTTCAGGGGCTCAATGAACAAGACAGGGCGCAGGTCCTGTTGGGCGTTACAGGATCGGGCAAGACCTTTACCATGGCCAATGTCATCGCACAGGTCAACAGGCCTACCCTCATCCTTACGCACAACAAAACACTCACCGCCCAGCTTTACTCCGAGTTCAAAGAGTTTTTCCCTGACAACGCCATCGAGTTTTTTGTCTCCTATTATGACTATTATCAACCGGAAGCATACATCACGCATTCTGACACCTATATTGAGAAAGACCTCTCCATCAATGAAGAAATAGATAAGCTCAGGCTTAGAGCTACCACTTCACTGCTCAGCGGCAGGAGGGATATCATCATCGTATCTTCTGTATCCTGCATCTATGGTATGGGCAATCCGGAGGATTATGCTACTGGTATCATCCGTTTGCAAAAGGGCCAGACGGTCAGTAGAAATGGATTTCTGTACAAGCTCAATGACAGTTTGTACAGCAGGACAGAAACCGACTTCAAAAGAGGTACCTTCAGGGTAAGGGGCGATACTGTCGACGTCAATCTGCCATATGCCGACTTTGGATACAGGATCATATTCTTTGGGGATGAAATCGAGGAGATAGAACAGATCGAACTTACTTCCGGCAAGAGAATCAGCTCTATGGATCATGCCGCCATCTTCCCGGCCAACCTGTACGTAGCACCAAAAGACAAGCTGAAGATGATCATCAGAAACATCGAAGATGAGCTCCACGAACATGAAAAGTTTTTTGAAGCAGAAAAGCGATTCATTGAGGCCAGAAGGATTTCTGAACGTGTGAATCTGGACCTTGAAATGATGCGCGAGCTGGGCTATTGCAGTGGCATTGAAAACTATTCACGCTTTTTTGACGGCAGAAAACCAGGCACAAGGCCATTCTGTCTCTTGGATTATTTTCCAGATGACTGGCTGCTGATGATTGATGAAAGTCACGTGACTGTGCCACAGGTGAGGGCCATGTGGGGCGGCGACCGCGCCAGGAAAATCAACCTGGTCAATTATGGATTCAGGCTACCTTCAGCGCTTGATAACAGGCCGCTCACCTTTACAGAATTTGAGGGTCTGACCAATCAGGTCATTTACGTGAGTGCTACACCGGGTGACTACGAATTGGAGCAGACAGAAGGGGTGGTGGTGGAACAGATTGTTAGACCAACGGGATTGCTCGACCCTCCCATTGAAGTCAGGCCCAGCCTCAACCAGATCGATGATTTGCTGGATGAAATACAAAAGAGGGTAAAAATAAACGAGAGGATTTTGGTGACAACGCTGACCAAAAGAATGGCAGAAGAACTCACCAAATATTTATCAAGGCTCAACATCAAAGTGCGCTACATCCACTCTGAAGTCGATACACTGGAGCGGGTGGAAATTTTGCGCGATCTGAGATTGGGAGTTTTTGATGTCTTGGTAGGGGTCAACCTGCTTCGGGAAGGGCTGGATTTGCCTGAGGTATCGCTTGTTGCGGTGCTCGACGCCGATAAGGAAGGCTTTCTGCGCAACAACCGTTCGCTGACACAGACTGCAGGTAGGGCAGCTAGAAACGTGAATGGACTCGTCATCTTTTATGCCGATAAAATCACCGACAGCATGCAGGCCACCATTGACGAGACCAGCAGACGTCGGGACATACAGATTGCCTACAATGAAGAGCATGGCATTACCCCAAGGACACTGGCAAAAACCCGGGAAGAAATTGAGTCCAAACAATCGGTACTCGACATCAGGGGCAGAAAGTCAAAGGCGTACGTGGAACCTGAGGTCAATTACGATTTTGCTGCCGATCCGATCATGAACGTCATGGACAAGGAACATGTGCAAAAACTCATGGCCGATACAGAGGCCAAAATGAAACAAGCCGCCAAGGACCTTGATTTCATCAGTGCTGCACACTACCGGGATGAGCTTTTTGCCCTAAAGAAGAAATTGTCAGCGCTTTAACCTATCACCGCTGTCACTATTATATCACATCTATATCCAAAAATGGATATATTTGTAATAAAATTAGTACCATGCAACGAGTAAATTTGGGTAAACCCTACGAAGAGTTCATACAGAAATTGGTTCAATCTGGCTATTACGCCTCAGCCTCCGAAGTACTTAGAGATGCCCTGAGGTTAAAAATGGAACAATCAGAAATGTGGCAAGGAAAAAGATTGCAACAATTGGTACAGGAGGGTTTGGATGATGTTGAGGCTGGAAAAGTAGTACCTTTTGACGAAAATTTTTGGGACAACATAAATGCCCGAGTGGCAGAAAATATTAAGAACAACAGATCTATTCCAGATCATGTCAGGCCTTAGTTATAAAATTATTTTCTCTGATGCGGCATCCATCGATTTGTCAGATATACAGACTTATACTGAGTTAACTTTTGGTAAAGCTCAAAAGGAGCTCTATCAGCAAAAACTGAATAGAGGATTTTTGTCTATCCAAAATATGCCAACCATTGGCCATAACCATCCTTTGATTGCAGACAATTTGAGACTTTTGAATATTGAGAAGCATGTGGTCATTTATAAAATTATTGAAGAATTGAAAATAATTCATATCCTCAGAATCGTCCACCAAAAAGTAAACCTAGGCACTATTTAAGATTTTTTCAATAAATTTAGAAATGTAGATGCTCACACAGACCATATATTAAGCCCGTTTGGTTATTACTCTTCCGTTCTTTAGATTTGTACAACAAAAATTTAAACACAAGTCATGACAATCAAGCAACTCATCAAAATAGAAGATAAAGCAAAAGAAGTATGGGTGGTAAGCCCTGCTTTGCACTACGATATTGAAAACAAAGATTTTTCTGAATTGGTTAGCGTGAACCTGGGTGAAAAAACCAAGTACCGATACATCGTGCCGGCCACCAAAACGGTGGAGAAAAACATGAAGGCATATCAGAAGATGTACCAAATGAGCGACATCGACATGATCAAAAACTTCCTCATCCTGCCGGAGAGTGATTTCAATCCATTCATCTCTGAAGTAGCCATCTATGACGCTTCAGGTGACTGCATTGCCTGTTCAGCTCCTCCAACAGAAGAAGAAGATATTGTCATCAAATACGACGACAAAACCTCCAAAGAAATGGCAGCTGCATTCAAAAGCATCTGGAAAAAATACATGCGCACCAACCCTTAATCGATCCATTGAGCATCATTCTTGACGATACCATAGTTGCCCTAAGTACACCTCCGGGAGAAGGGGCCATTGGCGTCATCCGACTTTCCGGTAAACAGGCCATCTCCTTTGCCAACAGCATTTTCCGTGGAAAAGACCTCGAGCAGGTCGACGGCAATACCCTTCACTTTGGCCGCATTGTCGAGGGAGAAGAAGAATTCACCATTGACGAAGTTGTGGCAGGCATATTTAAAGCGCCACGCTCATATACAGGAGAAGACATCGTTGAGCTATCGTGCCACGGTTCACCATACATTCTGCAAAAAGTGATTTCACTTTGCCTCAAAGCCGGTGCCAGGATGGCTGAGCGGGGAGAATTTACACTACGAGCCTTCCTCAACGGCAAGATGGACCTGTCGCAGGCAGAAGCGGTTGCCGACCTCATCGCCAGCAAATCAGAACAAAGGCACCATCTTGCCATGAAACAGATGCGCAAAGGTTTCAGCGATGAAATCAAAGTATTGCGCCAGGAGCTGATCGACTTTGCCGCCATGATCGAACTCGAGCTCGACTTCAGTGAAGAAGATGTAGAGTTCGCAGACAGGGAAAGACTAAAAGAGCTGGTCGAACAAATCAACCGCGTCATCACCCGCCTTCAGGACTCTTTCCACCTGGGCAATGTCATCAAAAACGGGGTAACCACCGTTATCGCCGGACGACCCAATGCCGGAAAATCGACCCTGCTCAATGCCCTGCTCAATGAAGACCGGGCCATTGTTTCAGACATTGCCGGTACAACGCGCGACACCATCGAAGAAACCCTCAACATCAAAGGCATAGAGTTTCGCCTCATCGACACCGCCGGCATCCGCGAAGCCCACGACCAGATCGAAATGATTGGCGTTGAGCGCACCTTCGAAAAAATAGGCACTTCCACCATCGTTGTATATGTCTTTGATGTGACCATCACCCCCCCGGAACAGTTGTGGCGAGAACTCGACTTCACCATCACACAGACGGGAAATACAGAGGTCACATTGCTCTGCATTGCCAATAAAATGGATCTCAACCCCTACACAAAACCTGAAACCTATTACAAAGAAGGACTGGTGGATTCCACTTCCATCATTACCGCCTCCGCCCTCAACAAGATGAACATCGAATACCTCAAAGAAAAACTCTACGACATGGTCGTCAGCGACCCCGCCATGCTCGATCAGACCATTGTCTCCAATTCCCGCCACTTCGATGCCCTTTCACAGGCGCGCGAAAGCCTAGATGCTGTGATCTCCGGCCTGATGAGTGGAGTTACAGGCGACTTTATCGCCATGGACATCAGAAGAGCGTTGCACCACCTAGGTGAGATCACAGGAGAAATATCCAATGAGGATTTGCTGGACTCAATTTTTTCGAGGTTTTGTATTGGGAAGTAGGCCGAACACCTTACTCTCTTCACCAATTAATTATTCTCCCCCCAAAGCCTCATCCACCAAATACAATATGGACTCATAGTTTTGATTGGTAGCCTGGGAGAGGTTCCATTCGCAGGTGCTGGTGCTCGAATAATATCCATCATACCTGGTCTGTCTCACTTCTGCTGCTTCATTTTTTGTTGCCGCCAGGGTCAGCTCAGGGTATAGGAATCCTCTGTCTCCGGCCATGCCACAACATCCAGCGGAATACGGCACATGCACATCTTTTGCACACATTTGTGCAACGCTGATCAGCTTGGATTCGACATTCATCTTTTTCAATGAACAAACCGGGTGCAAACTGACCGATTTGTCAAGTTGGTTGGGCTTGATTTTTGTCAGGACAGCATCGTTGAGCCATTCCACTACATCGGAGATGACCAATAGATTGAACCTGGTCTGATTCTCCTTGCTGAGGACCGGCTTCAACTGTTTGAGCGTGTAGGAGCATGAACTGACATCCACCACTACGGGAATAAGTCCACCTTTGCTCTGTAACCACAAAGCCTCAATGATTTCATTTGCTTTTTCCTGATACGCCTGATGAAAACCTTTTGAACCAAATATCTGACTGCAACACGCTGAGGCATAATTATCTACTACTTGCACCTGGATATTGGTCTTTTTACAAACAGAGAAAAACACTTCCATCAGGTTTTTTTGCTGCCCCGGATATGCTCCCATCAACCTGCTGATACACGATGGGAAATAAATGATGTCCGCTTGATCATTGCCCTGCTGCTGCTTCAATACGTCCAGTTCCGGCACTTTGACTTCAACCCAGACGGGCAATCCTTTGAACATTTTGTTCATGCCTTTTGTCAAATGCCACATGGTCTTTTCTCCAAAAACTTTGTTGATTTTATTTCCTGTCTTGAGCAGCAATCGCAAAGAGCCTATGGTTAGCCCAAAATTTCTCCCAACAAACTTTGCCATTGCATTGGCTGAAGCGCTATGGTTTTCCTTCCGCAGTCTTTTGGTCAGGTCGCCGGTATTGATATTCACCGGACAGGCTGTAGCGCAAAGGCCATCCACTGCACAAGTGTCAGAGCCATGATATTGGTATTCTTCCAATAGAACGTCATAATCTTTGGTGTTTTTCAGACTTTGCAGGGCCCGTCTTGCAACAATTCTCCGTCTTGGAGAGGTTGTAATATCCCGACTTGGGCACAAAGGTTCACAAAAGCCACATTCTGTACACTTGTCTACTTCTTCTTCAACCGTTGGCAGGTTTTTGAAATTTTTCAAATGTATCTTATCATCCGGATTGATGATGACTCCCGGATTCAGTAATCCCTCAGGGTCCGCGACTTTTTTGAGCCTTGCCATGATTTGATAAGCTTCTTCGCCCCACTCGGTCTGAACAAAAGGTGCCATATTCCTGCCTGTGCCATGTTCACCCTTGAGAGTGCCATTGTACTTGTTCACCACCAGCTCCACGACATCTTCCATAAAATCAGCGTAGCGGGCGACTTCTTTATCTGATTCAAAGCTTTGGGTTACGACAAAATGGATATTGCCGTCTTTAGCGTGGCCAAACATGATGGCCTCCTGATAATTGTACTTTGAAAACAAGACTTGTAAGTCGGATAAGGCGTCTGCCAACACTTCAACGGGGAATGCTACATCCTCGAGCACCACTGTTGTACCACTCTTACGTACAGCACCTACAGTAGGAAATAAGCCCTTTCTGATTTTCCAATATGCCGCTTGTATGTCAGCTTTTGTTGTGAATTCAACAGGTGCGATGGTCCTGAATGTATGAGAGTGTTTTTCATAATCTTCAACCTTCTGCGACAGTGCTTCCATGCTGTTTTCCTGAAACTCGACCAGCAAGGCGGTGGTATTCGGCCCCAGATTTTTATAAATCACATCTGAACTGGAAACGGCGTGCAAAGATCGGCTGTCCATCAGTTCTACTGTCATGGCACCCATCAATGTCAATGGAATGATGGCCTCACATGCGTCTTTTATCGCATCGAAATACATCATTGCAGTTGCCTTAAAGGGATAGTCAGGGACAGTCTCCAGGACAGCTTCAGCAATAAAAGCGAGTGTTCCCTCTGCGCCAATGAGCAAATGGGCAAAGACATCGAGCGGTGCATCGTAATCTGCAAATGCGTTTAATGAATATCCAATGGTGGTCTTAGTGAGGTATTTGTTTTTGATTTTTGCGAGCAAAGCCGGGTTTTCACGAACGGCAATTTTCAACGCTAGAATTTCTCTGCCCAAATCAGTTTCTGCAAATCTTGTATAATCGTCCTTGTTTTCGGTAGTATACACCTCACCGTCTGGAAGAATAAACCGAATGTGTTTGGTGGTGTGATATGAGTTTTGTGCCACACCACAGCACATCCCACTCGCATTGTTGGAAAGTATTCCCCCGATCATTGCGGCATTGATACTCGCCGGGTCAGGACCAATTTTGACCTGATATTTTTTTAAATGTGCGTTGACCAAAGCGCCAGTAATGCCTGGTTGAACACGCACAAGTTTGCCTCCATCCTCAATGCTTATGTTGCGCCAATTTTGACTGAGGTCGACAAGGATGCCGTCGGTAATGGCTTGTCCGGATAAACTGGTACCTCCGGTCCTGAATACGATGGGCACCTTGACTTTTTGGGAGATTTCAAAAAGCTTTATGATTTCATCTTCAGACACCGGCAAAACAATCACTTTTGGGCGCAGTGTATAAAATCCTGCATCGCTGGCGTAGGTGATCAGGTCTATGAGTTTTGTCCTGAGTCTTTCTTTCGGGAAAAACCTTTCTAACTCTGCTAGTAAATCAGCACTTCTGTCCATGATTATTTTGCGTTACCACCGGAATTTGGAATTGAAAACCATCATCAGTTTTCTTCTTACACCCTTATCTCCCGGAATAAAGTTGAATGATGAAATCCGGTAAAGATATGTTTGATCATGTGTATATCAAATATCAATCTTTTTTTGCCATGCTCTCCTTTTAGGGTTGGGGTAAAAGAATGGCAAAATGAAATTCTTTCTTATACATTGTTTGATTTATAGACAAAGAGAAATTTGACTTTTTGGTAGCAATTAAGTGGGCGAATCTATTACTGACGAATATTATTAAGCATATTTTTGTAGAAATTCAAATCCATGTGCACGAAGCAACTCCTTACCATTGTATCCTTTTTTATTGCCAGTTATGTGGTGATGGCCCAGAACAATGAGCATCGCGTGCCTCCGGCAACAGTGAGCAATACGGAAGTACAAATACTCGAAATTGATCGGAACAAAAGAGGGTTTACGTATGCAAATGATGTGGTTTATGTGCAGAGAGATACGCTGGACCTCCACCTTCAAATCATCTATTCCAGAGGGAATCTGGCGCTTCCATGTATTGTGTACATACAGGGTTCTGCGTGGTTTAAGCAAAATGTGCATGGAAATTTACCGCAGATGATGGATTTTGCCAGACGTGGATACGCAATTGCCATCGTTGAGTACCGGCCATCTACGGTTGCGCCTTTTCCTGCTCAAATCATTGATACCAGAGCAGCCATTCGATTTTTGAGAAAAAATGCCGGCAAATACAATCTTGACGTCAATAACTTTTTCCTTTGGGGAGATTCTTCCGGAGGCCATACTGCGGTTTTTACTGGGATAACTGCCGGAATGCCGGAGTTTAGCGACTATACCTTATTGGAATTTTCCGACTCTGTCAACGCCATTGTGGATTATTATGGACCCACAGACGTGAGTAAAATGAGTGAATATCCGTCCATCTTTGACCATGTACAACCTCAAAGTCCTGAGGGTATGTTGCTGGGAGGAGTGAATGTTCTGGAAAACAAAGACAAAGCAAAGGCAGCCAATCCAATGACCTATCTGTCGGAATCAAAAAAGATTCCCCCGATACTTATTGCGCACGGTGATGTCGACGCCCTGGTCCATTTTAGTCAGAGCGATATGCTGGCCAATAAGCTTCAAGCGACAGGTAAAGTTTTTGAATTTTATAAATTAAATGGGGCGGATCACGGTACTACAGAATTTTGGTCAAAGGAGATGTTTAATCTGGTAGAAGCTTTCCTGATGAAGTATACCCGGGAGAATTAGAAAAAGTCCTGAAGATCATTGACTTGTGATATGATATTATCGTATTTTTATCTGGAAATTCTTATCTTTCTATCAAAATATGTTCAATAAGATGAAAAGCACTCAGTACATACTCAAAATAGGCGTTACATTTTTAATGTTGGTGATCATAAATGCATGCTCTTCTACAAAAAGCGGAGCAAGTTATTCTCAAAGGGAGGATAATAGCGAAGAATCAAAACCCAAATCATCCAGCGAGGAAGTAGAGCAGGGTGTGAATGTTTTATCGCTCGTCGACAGACTTAGGAAAACAGCCGGTGTAATTGTCAAAGGCAGTTCAGAAAAGCCTGAGATCATCATCAGAGGTTTCAACACACTTTCGGCCGGCACTGAACCGCTATTGGTCATTGACGGAAGTATATACAATGGTACTATTGCAGATGCAGATTCAGTCATCAATGGCACTCAAATCAAAAGAATCAGGGTGCTGAAAGAACCTGGTGAAGTAGGTATCTATGGAGTAAGAGGAGGTAATGGTGTCATTGAAGTGACGCTTAAATAAGCTGAGGTCTTTCCAGATTTCTTATTGAATCTTAATGCGTGTGTGAACTTGTGAGAACAAGCGTTCTATGCTATTATAAAGCAAAGCATTACTTGTACAGATGTTCAGGTATCTGAGCCAGTTTGGAAGGGACAACCGGATCGCCAAGGCCGTAAAGGTGTTGGAAAGACATGATCAAGGGCTTCCACTTATCAGCATCAATCTTGTCGGTGTGTCCTGTTGCCAATAAATTTTCTTCTACATGAACTTTGAGGATTTCAAGTTCAATGTTCAAAAGATGTCCCTGAATGCGGTTGTCATCTGAGCCAATGGAATGAACGGCCTTCACCACTGCTTCCAATTGTACCGGGCATTCTTTCACCCTGGGACTGTTGACAAGAAGAGAAGCGACAGGACTGAAACCGGTGATCCCAAACTTATCCTTTTCGTACCGATAGCCTCGTTGTCTTTTGATTTCTGAAAAATTGCTTTTGCCTGTTGTCAGCGCCAAATCATTTACGCCTGAGACTTCATGCACTGAGGGGAGGTTGAGCACACATTCTTTTGTTTTGAGCAGATTCTCAGCGGTTTTAGAACTGGCCGCTATGCCAATGACACAGCGCCACTTCAACCAAAAAACAGAAGAAATAGGAGCAAGGTTGAAAGTTTCATCTTCATTGGTAGTGCTGATGATGACCACTGGTGTCCCAAAATAAAGAATAGGGAGTTGGCAGGTAATGTGCATAATTTTTTGATTTTAAATATGGTCCAAAACTATTTGCATTTCAACTTCGGAAAAACCCGTTTCTTGCTGCTTTATTAATAAAGTGAGCATGGCGTATATTAGCAGAATAGAGCAACTTTTACCTGTTCAAATTGGTTATATCTAAAAATTGAAATATGGGCAATCCAAGCAAATTATTTTCCCCTTTGCAACTGAAGGGCATTACCTTAAAAAACAGAATCGTGGTATCGCCCATGTGTCAGTACTCTTCTGAAGACGGATTTGCGACCGACTGGCACCTTGTTCACCTGGGAAGTCGGGCAGTTGGCGGAGCTGCTCTAGTGATTGCAGAGGCAACGGGTGTGTCTCCAGAGGCAAGAATATCTCCCCAGGACCTGGGCATCTGGAAAGATGAGCACGTCGAAAAGTTATCTCAAATCACCAGTTTCATCAAACAACAGGGAGCGATAGCAGGCATACAACTTGCACATGCCGGCAGGAAGGCCAGTACCCAGGCGCCGTGGATAGGCAGAAATAAGGTGGATGTTGAAAATGGCGGTTGGCAGACTGTAGCACCTTCTGCCATTGCTTATGCTGAAAATTACCCAATGCCAATTGAACTGGACAAAGCAGGGATAAAAAAGATAGTCAGTGATTTTACAAGTGCTGCAGAAAGAGCATTGGCTGCCGGTTTTGAAGTCATAGAAATTCACGCCGCCCATGGCTATTTATTGCATCAGTTTTTATCCCCCCTCACCAATAAAAGGACTGATGAGTATGGCGGTAGTTTTGAAAACAGAATGAGACTATTGCTGGAAATAAGCCATGCGATTAAGAACATTTTGCCCGAACATTTGCCACTGTTTGCACGGATAACGGGCAATGATTGGGCTGAAGGTGGTTTGAATAGTGACGATGCCGTTGAAATAGCCAAAGCATTGCCAGAAGCAGGAGTAGATGTAATTGATGTTACAACCGGAGGTTTGGTACCACAGCAGAAAATACCTGTAGGCCCGGCATATCAACTCCCCTTTGCATCGAAAATAAAAAAGGAAACAGGAATAGTGACTTCTACAGTAGGTATGATCACGGATGCAGCGCAGGCAGAGACCATACTTGTCAATGGCGACGCCGATCTCATTATGATGGCCAGAGAGTTTCTAAGAGATCCTTATTTCCCATTAAGAGCTGCACATGACTTGAAAGCAGAAATAGAATGGCCATTGCAATACGAGCGAGGCAAGTTTTGAACCTGACAGAAAATGAAAAGGCCACTTTATGATTTACACATGAAGTGGCCTTTTCTTTTTTATAGTGAAGTCAAAAAAACTTCAATACCAGTTATAAGCTGGTCGGTTGTTCAGATGTTTCGAAGGGTTGATTATAATACCTCTTTCCTGTGGTTTTGTAAAGGGCATTGGCAACTGCGCCGAAAACAGGAGGAAACGGTGGTTCCCCAAGTCCTGTTGGATCGTTTTCACTTTTTACAAAATGTACATCGATGGACTTTGGCGCCTCACTGTGTCTGATGAGTCTGTAGCTGTTGAAATTGTTGTGGTCGGGTTGACCCTCTTTGAAAGTCATTGACCCATAAAAAGCATTTCCAATGCCATCTACTACTGCTCCTTCCACCATATTTTTAGCAGATTCCGGGTTGATGACGATGCCACAGTCCATAGCCGAAGTTACTTTTTCCACATAGGGTGCTCCATCTCTGTAGACCATATCTACAACGTGGGCAGCGTAGCTGTTGTGGCAGAAATATGCCGCAACACCCCTGTTGTATTTTTTATTTTCGTCCTTGCCCCAGCCTGATTTATCTCTGACCAATTCAAGTACTCCGGCATACCTGTCAGCGTCGTAATCGTTGTTTTTGCCAACCGGATTTTCTTTTGCCCTTTTGAGCAATTCAAGTCTGAAGTCAATGGGATCTTTGCCCATAGCCTCAGCGACTTCATCGAGAAAAGACTGCTCTGCAGCTGCATTGAAGTTGGATCTTGGAGCCCTGAAGGCGCCAATCGTTACATTGGATGGAATTTCCCATGCCTCAGCCAGGTAATTGTCTATGGCTCCGGCAGGAAACCTATTGGCATGGATCGGACTTTCAGGAATGCCTCCACCTTTTACGTGAAAAGCAATCAGATTTTTATTTTCGTCCAAAGCAGCTCTGTAGGTTGCGGTATACATTGGTCTGTATATTCCATAAGTCATATCATCCTCTCTGGTATACAGCAATTTGATGGGTGCTTTCATCTTTTGAGAGATCCTGGCAGCTTCGTGGGTATATTGACAATATGCCCTTCTTCCAAATCCTCCACCCATGCGGGTCATTCTTATTTCGATTTTGTCGGCAGGAAGATTGAGGACTTTCGACAAAGTAGGTTCCATCCATCCAGGTGCCTGAAGTGGCCCGACCACAAGTGCTTTATCTTCTTCCACATGAGCAAAAAAGTTCATCGGCTCCATACAGTTGTGGGCGAGGAAAGGTGCATTGTACGTGCGCTCAATGATGGTTTTTGCATTTTTGAATGCTGTTTCCGGATCGCCGTCCTTTCTAAGTTCCTGCGCCGGCCCCTGGGCTTTTTGTGCCATGAGTTCCATCTGGTTTTCAGATGTCTCCAGCCTGCCGGGAACCACAACATCTCTATTTCCACCCCGACCACTCATGACTTCTGTCACATCACCGGCCGGTTCCCAGCTCGCTTTCAGCTTTTTCCTGGCATTCATCACTTCCCATGTTGTATTGCCCACGATGGCAATTACTTCATTGAAAGAGCGGGTATCAAAACCTCCCTGGACAAAGTCGTCGTCGAACAATTTGAAGCTGAACACATCTTTGATACCGGGCATGCTCTTTGTCTGCGCGGCGTCAAAAGATTTGAGTTTCATCCCAAAAGCAGGTGGGTGCTGGATCATGGCAATCAACATGCCATCCACTTTGAAATCTGAACCAAAAAGGGGCTTTCCGGTGACAATTTTTTCACCTTCCACATTCTTTTTGGACTTGCTTACAATTTTGAAATCTTTTTGTTCCTTGAGTTTAAGCCCGGTCGGTAAAGTAAGTGAGGAAGCTTTGACGGCCATTTCCCCATATTTGGCGGACTTACCGCTGCTGTGGTTTAAAACTCCATTGCTGGTTGTCACTTCTTCAACTGGCGCGCCCCAGGTATCCGCAGCCGCTTGTCGCAACATCTGACGTGCTGCAGCTCCTGCTTCGCGCAGTGGCCTCCAATACATTCTGATGGAATTGCTTCCTCCGGTAAACTGTGGTCCAAGCTTTACATTATCATGCGGGCCCATTTCCACTACAACATCATCCCATTTTACATCGAGCTCTTCTGCCACCATCATGGGAAGAGAAGTCATCACATTCTGACCAAATTCCGGGTTTGGGCAAAGTATTTTGATGACATTGTCTGATGTTATTTTGATGTATCCTGTAAGTTCATTCCAATCTTCTGCCATTTCAAACGAAGCCGCAGCCTTTGCTGGAGTCAGCCAATTGAAACTCAACATCAATCCACCTCCGGCCAGTGCCGAAGATTTTAGGAATGAACGTCTGTCTAACTTTAGTGTCTTTCCCATGATATTAGTTTTTTGCAGCGGTTTTGATGGCTTCTTTAATTCTTAAATATGTCCCGCAACGGCAGATGTTTCCACTCATCGTTGCCTCAATGTCTTCGTCTGAAGGATTTGGGTTGTTCTTGAGCAAGGCAACTGCTGACATGATCTGGCCCGACTGACAATACCCGCACTGCGCTACGTCGTGATCCAGCCATGCTTTTTGTACCGGATGTGAAGCGTCCTCAGAAAGACCTTCAATGGTAGTAATTTCCTGTGTACCCACCATGGATACGGGCAATTGACAAGAGCGCATGGCCATACCATTGAGGTGTACGGTACAGGCACCGCACATTGCAATTCCACAACCGTATTTTGTGCCCACCAGATTGAGGTGATCTCTGAGTACCCACAACATTGGCGTAGTTGGGTCCACATCGACCGAACGCATTTTTCCGTTTACTTTCAAATTGTACTTTGCCATCTCTTTTAAAAATTTTGCTAAAATTAATGATTTTCTACTTAAGAACCCTTGCGCAATTCAAACCAAAACTTACAAAAGTCAAATCTTTTTGTTGTCATAAACAGGGTCTAAGACGCGATTTATGTTCTGAAAGACCTTAAGGTCTAAAACAATAATTTTAATTCCAATGTCTGGTTTAAAGAGATTATTCTGAAGACATCAATCATTCTTGTGGCTTAAATCCGAGCATTAAGCATCTTATTTGGTCATGTTTACCATTAGAATATCAACAAACCTGCAAACCTTATTTTCGAATCTAATGGGTGTTTCTGACACAGCCAAAAGCTAAAGCAAGCATCTTCCAGGGTTTAGATTTTTATCAATAAATTAGATGTTGATTATCAAATGATTCCGTGAGGTGTAAACTAAATGCTGGTCCTATTTTTTCAAAAAACTGCCAGAATATATTTCTTTTGATCAGATGATTGAAGATACATCAGTTGAATGTCATTTGTAATTGAGAATTCAACTTTAAAGGAGATAAAGCTTTTGCCTATTTAACAGTAAGGCTTGTAGCCGAACCAACTATTACTTCACACCCGGCTCCTATGGTAGAACCAATAGGCAAAACACAGTCTGATTCGATCATCACAGGACCTTCATAATAAGATGGAGGGCAGTAATGCATGTTCCAGTTATTGTGGTTGTTCCAATCGGTATTTTCCAAACCCATGAACACAAAATTTATTATCTCCGGGGTTTCAAAAGCGCCCATGTCAACAGTACCGCCTTGCGGTCTCAAATTTCCATCAAAATCTTCTGAAGGTGCTCCGGAGTTATTTCCAGCGTCAATACATGGGGAACCCACCATGATCATTAAATTGGTGTTTGAAACAAATAATGGGTCCTGGTTGATATTACCGGTTCCCGGGAATGTTGAAATTCCCTGAATATCAGAATAGGTCACCGTTCCACCTGTTCCGGGTCCAAACCCTATGCTCTGTGGCTGCGGCCCTGTATTCCCCCAGACAATTGCATTTAGTGCAGTCAAGATCGCAAAATTTCCCTCAGAGTAAATTCCACCACCACCAACGGATGAGTTATTGTATGCGATGGATGAATTGATGATTGACAATGTGGTATTGCTATTGAAAATAGCTCCGCCCCTATCTGTTGACGAATTACCATAAAATAAATTGTTGACCACAGTAACATTTGAAGTGGCGTTGCACATGGCACCTCCATTGATACTGGTATTGTTTCTCATCAGGCACTTTTCAAATCTCACGTTGCCTGAAATGTTTGCAACGGCTCCTCCATCCAGGCTATTGTTGTTGAAAATTTCTAAATCTCTCAAAACAATAGTGCTATTCTCATTACAAATGGCGCCGCCCATGGTACCAAAATTGTTGCTGAGTCTAAGGTTTCTGAATGATGCAGACGAATTTAAAGCATATATACCTCCGCCAAATGATTTGCTCGCCGTAAGTGACTCTACAACCAAAGAGCCTCCTCCATTGGCTTTTCCACGTTGTATAATACAACCGTCCAATACAGTATTGACATTGTCGCTTACAGAAAGAACCACATGAAAAACTGAACTGTTGGGCCCGAAACTGCCTGAAAGTATTGTCTCATAACTGATGGGGTCTCTTTGATCTAGCACAGCCTCGTTGCCAAAAAACCCTCCATAGATAGCCACCCCATTTTTTAAATAAAAGGTCAAATCTCTTGCATCTGAAGGTGTTGGATTTCCAAATGGATCTTTACTTGGGGTGTAGGTGCCTTGAGCAACCCAAATTTGATCTCCACTTATTGAGCCATCAAGGGCACTTTGGAGTATTGTATAAGCATTTGCCCAACTTGTTCCATTGTTTAGCCCTACAGCCGCATGGTTCACAAATATGGTTTTCGCTGAAATAAAAGAAGGAATTAATACCATTAAAGCAATAAGCTTACTCAGCATTGGGTGTGGTTGACTGGTCATTTTTTGATAATTGGAGCCTTAAGATACAAAATTTGGTAATTTTTGGTCTATTGTACTTAGTTTTTGACATTGATTTTGGGAATGAGTATATGGTTCTTGCGAGATTTTGAAGCATATTTTTTCTGGATTATTCTTTAAAACGATACTTTAATCTATAGATTTCCAAAACTCAAAATTAAGTTCGACGGGGACATTCCAAATGCTGGAATAGCTAAAGATTATCCATCTCTCTAGTTGTTCAAGAGTAAGATTTCTCAAAGAACTTCACAATAATTCTCCTCTCTGAACCTGGGCGTGCAAACACAAAGAAAAATGAGATCTTCATGGCCAATATTTTCAATAGATTGATGTTGGCCGGGGCTTATGGCGACTATATCACCTGGCAAAACTTCAAACCCTGCCCGGTCATCCAAAAATACAAGTCCTCGTCCTTGTTGTATGCAATAATGCTCTGACGTATCAATCAAATAGTGAACCCGCGTTCTAACTCCCGGTTCTACACGTGCCCGGGCAATGGAGACATTTTCTTGTTCCGCAGTATTCATTACTTCAATGATGTGGCAGCCTTCGGTGGTATAGTATTCTTTGTTGATGAGGGTAGAGTACTTCATATTTTTATCCGCATGTATTTAATGTGCCATTTAAAAGTATCCTAAAATCTTGCCATTTAAAAATTATCGGAAAGACATTGATTTAAATTTCAAGTATCCTGCAATTTTTACCATTTTTACAAGGTTCAAATCGTTTTTTAAAGCTTTAATCCAAGGGAAATGTTTAAAAAAGTTACATTTTACTTTATCCTCATATTGCTAAATCTGAGTTACGGGTGCATGATCGCCCAAAACTCAAGTGCCAAAATAAAGTCTGCTGATAAAGGTGTATCCATCAAACATATTGCGTCTGAAAAAAAGGTGGAGGTGATGATTGACGGTAAATTATTCACTGCTTACATCTATCCTTCGACCATCAAAAAGCCGGTATTATATCCGATAATTACGCCGAATGGTACGAAAATAACCAGAAAGTATCCATTGGAAGCCTCTGTGGGTGAGCGCGTTGATCATCCCCATCATGTGGGCATGTGGTTCAATTATGGCGATGTCAATGGCTATGATTTTTGGAACAATTCGGATGCCATTCCCGAGGATAAAAGAGATGGATATGGTACAATAGTACATCAATCGATTGATGAAATTGTGGAAGGAAAAGACAGTGGTAAGCTTTCAGTCACAATGCACTGGATTTCACCCAAAGGCACTACATTGATCATTGAAAAAACCACCTTTATCTTCTCAAAGTGGGGATCAAATTATAGTATTGACAGAATTACAAATTTGACAGCGGCTTCTGAAGACGTCAGCTTTAAGGACAACAAGGAAGGAGTCCTGGGCATCAGGGTTATCAGGGCACTAGAGCAACCTGCTGACAAACCGGAGATTTTTACAGATGCCAATGGATTGGCAACCAGTGTGGCGAAATTGGACAATACCGGGGTCAACGGTTTGTATACCAATGCTGAAGGAATAATGGGTGATGATTGCTGGGGGAAAAGATCCAGTTGGGTAAAACTTGGATCCAGCGTTGGCAAAGAAAATATAACAGTAGCTATTTTAGATCATATGGACAATGTGGGCTACCCTACTTACTGGCACACCAGAGGCTATGGACTTTTTGCAGCCAATCCTTTAGGTCAGGAAGTATTTAGCAATGGAAAAGAAAAATTGGATTTTTCCTTGAAAAAAGGCGAATCCACCACTTTTAAACACAGAGTAATTGTGGCAAGTGAGGTTTTGGAAAAGCCTCAACTTGACAGGGCTTTTATGGAGTTTTCAAAAATGTGATTTTACACATTGAGCTCCTCACTGACCTTAAAAAGTGTTCTTTGGTCGAAGGTTGACTTTTTCCTGTCTGAGTCTTCAAACCAAACACATTCTACTACATGGTCACTCATCTGACCATCTTCCTCTATATATTTGATGACTTCCATTGTCGGACCTCCGCTTTCTTGCTGGACTCTATCTCCAGGAACAAATTTTCTAACCATAGTTTGATTTTTCAATAAGACGTGTAAGGTTTCACTATGGTTTAAAGTGATTTGTTTTAAAAGCCGATCAATAGCGCGTAGGCAAACTTTCTTCTTCAATATTTTTTTTATCAGATGCCTGGTCCGGCCTTACGAACGGATTGATGATCAACTGCACCGCTCTGTCATAAGTAAAGAAATTGTATGCCCAGTCCCAGAGTGCTGATAACTTATTTTTGAATCCAACAATTGAAAATATGTGTACAAAAATCCAGACATACCAGGCAAAAGCTCCTTGAAAATGCCAGAAAGGCAAATCAACCACAGCCCTGTTTCTTCCAATGGTAGCCATTGTTCCTTTGTCTTTGTATTCAAATGCGGTCATATCCTTATCCTTATCCAGGTACTTAAAATTAGCAGCCAGATTTTGGGCCTGTTGTATGGCTACGGTAGCCAACATAGGGTGGCCTTTAGGATATTCCTCACTGGCCATCAAGGCAACATCGCCAACGGCAAAAATATGATTGTACGTTTTGACTCTGTTGTAGCCGTCAACTACCAGCCTGCTGCCTTTGACTACGTCCTGATGATCCAAACCATCCGGGAAAACACCTTTCACTCCAGCCGTCCAAATCAAAGTTTTTGTATTCATTTCCATGCCATTAGACACCTTCAAATGGTCACCGTCATAATGATCAACGGCGGCATTGAGGTATACTTCAACACCAAAACCCTGAAGGTATTGTAAAGACTTCGTTGATGCCCCATCAGACATTGGTCCCAAAAGTTTTGGTCCTGCCTCAAAAAGAGCAATCCTCATTTTGGAAACATCAAGTCCGGGATAGTTTTTGGGAAATATAAACTTTTTCATTTCTGCAATGGCTCCAGCCAGCTCAACACCGGTGGGTCCACCTCCGGCAATGGCAATATTCATCAAAACTTCCTGTTCAGCCGGATCATCAGTCTTGTAAGCCTGCTCAAAATTCTGCAGGATGTAACTCCTTATTTTGAGCGCATCCTGTGGATTTTTCAAAGTCATCATCAGATTTTTACTGTCGTCAAGCTTGAAGTAGTTTACACCACTTCCCGTTGCAATGACGAGGTAGTCAAAAGGTATGATGTTGTTTTTTGTCGTAACATTGTTTCTGAGTGTATCTATCTCGAGCACTTCGTCCATGACAAACCGGATATTTGATGCTCCTCTAAATACCTTTCTTAATGGGTAGGCAATACTATCCACTCTCAATCCTCCGGTAGCCACCTGATACAGCAAAGGCTGGAAAGTATGGTAGTTGTTTTTATCGATGAGGGTAACGTTATAGTTGGATTTTTTGAGGTCCTTTGCAAGTTGCAGACCAGCAAAACCACCACCTATGATGACGATATTTTTCCTGTTTTTATCCATAATCTTTCTGACCATAGTGCTTATAATTTTAATATTCAGAAATCAGTGGCCCCAACGTATATGTTATTAAACGCATAATTGGCCATAAATGATCAGGTAAAAGCCAAATAAATTTTATTTTAACAGAATTTTGTTTTGATTGAGCCTATAATTTTTGTTTTAAGCAGAACATAGTCCCCAATTGAGATTCATAATAAAACCCGAGGCATACGACGGTATTGTCAATCATGCCTTATCTTTAGAAAAAAGCCACTGACCGGAGATGAAAACATTCCTTTTAACCATCCTCATCATTTCATTTAATATGGAGATTACTGCCCAAACAAGCTTTATTGATTCAGGAATTTTTCAATGGAAAAATCTGGACATCCGTGAAAGCCGGGGAAGACAATACAGGAAAGTCCTCGAGGGAAAAACAGATGAGTTTTCATTTTTTGAAATACATGTCTCAACTCAATTTCCGGGAGCGCAGTCAAGGCCACCACATACGCAAGCTGACATCGAGGAGCTGATCATTGTGAAAGAGGGTATTCTGACATGTATTCTGGATGGAAAGTCAAAGGACTTGTCAAAGGGCAGCGTCATTCTTGTTCCACCGGGTGTTGAGCAATCGATGTTTAACACTCATGATGTCCCGGTCACGTATTATGTGATCATGTTTAAAGCTGCAAAGGCTATTGACATGATGCGGTCAGATAAGGCCGGAGGAGCTTTGATGATTGAAGCAAGTGAATTGGTATACACTGATAAGGGTGACAAGGGCAGTATACAGTACTTTGACAGGCCAACTGCTACAACAGAAAACTTTGAGATGCACATCACAAAACTCAAAAAGCAAGGTCCCAGCCATAGTCCGCACAGCCACGTAGATACAGAAATCATTCTGGTCAATGAAGGTCAGGTAAGCATGACCATCGATGGAAAAAGCTTCCTGGCATCGGAAGGGGATATTTTATTTGCCCGGAGCGGAAGTTTTCATGGCGTAAGCAATGCAACAGACGAGGCGTGCGCCTACTTTGCATTTAAGTGGCGATAAACCTTGTAGCGTACGCTCAGGCAATGAATTAAAGCTTATTCTTCATCATAATTTGCACTTTCAGTTTAATGTCATGAGGGATTAAACTCCTTATTTTATAGTGTCGAATGTTTGGTTTGACATTCATCTGATATAAGTCAGGAAATAATAATCTTGTAAATTCTTCCTTTACTGGTAAATTTTGTGGAAATTGCGGGGTCAATTTATAATATACCTTATACAATTATGCACCATCAATTACTAGAGATTATCAACACCGTTTTACACAACAATCATCTTGAAATTATTGAAGGCCTGGAAGAAAAAATAAGGTTGAGAGAAGACCTCAATCTGGACTCCATCAATCTTGCAGAATTATCTGTAAGGTTGGAAGACGCCTATGGCATTGATGTGTTTGCAGACGGCATGGTGGATACCATTGGAGGATTGATCCGATACATTGAAGAACAAAAAAACATTTGAATTAAAAAAAGCGCTTAATGTCCTTATTCTACAGAGGCACTTCTGAAAACATTTCTTACCAGTCATTGATCGACAGCATCAATGCCAGCGATGTGTTTTATGTAGAATATAAAGCCTCTTCATTTGTTTCTTTTTGTATCAACCTCCTCACTGGCATCATCAACCAAAAAAATATTGTTCTGGTAGACCTCGAAAGTCCGGGAGAAATTGAAAACCCGCAGGCCCTTAAAAACGAAGTCAAAATAATAAATGCAGCCGAACTCATCGAAAAGGTGATGGCTTCATCCTCTGAGATTGGCATATACTCTTCCGGAAGTGAAGGGCCTCCGAAGTTGATTTATCAGCCGATTGCCAGACTGGCGAAATCTGTGAGGGTTGAGGAAAGATACAGAGACAGGTCGTGGGGTTTTACCTATAATCCTGCACACAGTGCGGGCATACAGGTTTTGTTGCAGGTATTGGCCAACAGCGGAACTTTGGTCGATCTCCATTTGACCAGGCGACAAGACATTATTGCTCTAATGACATTATCACAACTCGACTATATATCCGGCACTCCAACTTTTTACAGAATGTTGGCACCTTTTGATTTTGAAATACCTTCTGTAAAGTCTGTTACGCTCAATGGCGAAAAAAGCACAATGGCATTGATCGACCATATGAAACAAGTGTTTCCCTGCGCAAGGATTAGAAACATTTACGGATCAACGGAAGCCGGCCCGCTGATGTCTTCTGAAACAGATGTATTTACTGTTCCTGAGAGACTGATGGGAAAGCTAAAAGTCGAAGACGATCAATTGTATTTTCATAATAGCATTGTGAGCAATTCCGTTGGTAAGTCGGATTGGTATCCCAGTGGAGATCTGGTAGAATTGGTCGAGACCAGCCCTATGATGCTGCGATTCATTTCAAGAAAATCACGCATCATCAACGTGGGCGGACACAACGTCAACCCGCAACATATCGAAGAAGCATTGCTTGCCATTGAAGGCATCAGAGATGCAAGGGTTTTTGGAAAAGAAAACGCGCTGATTGGAAATTTACTGGAAGCAGAGGTAGTGGTCATGGAGGATTATGCTTACACCGAAAAAGATTTGATGGATGCGTTGAGACTTAAGTTTCCTCCATACAAAGTACCGAGAATTATTCGCTTTGTTACAGCCATCAAGACAGGCAGAACAGGAAAAAAACTGATGTAAAATGAATGAGTTGAAGGACAGGCACATATTGATTTCAGGAGTCTCCAGAGGCCTGGGCTTGCAAACTACAAAAGCTTTGCTGCAGGAGGGAGCAATTGTCGTGGGCATATTAAGAAAATCCAATGATCAAATTGAAGCCTTGCAAAAGGAGTATGGACGTCAACTCATGCTGCTCTATGTCGATCTTGAAGAAATACAGAAAATAGGCAATGAGGTCAAAGATTTTCTCCATGAAAACAACATCAAACTGCATGGGTTTGTGAGCAATGCAGCCATAGGCAGTGATGCTCTGGCTACAGACATTACAGAGGCACATTTGATCAAATTGGTGAATGTCAATCAGATTGCGCCGATATTATTGACCAAACAAGTGATCAGAAATATGATCCTGCACAATATCGGAGGAAGCATCGTTCACATCACCTCCGTAGCAGCTCAAACAGGTTATTCCGGGCTGTCTTCTTACGCTGCCACAAAAGGGGCGATGGAAGCATTTTCAAGGTCTTGTGCCAGAGAATGGGGAAGAAAGGGCATCAGATCCAATACGATTGCTGCGGGATTTATGGAGACAGATATGACGTCTGAGATGACGGAAGAAAACAAACAAAAGGTTTATGGCAGAAATGCTTTGAAAAAAGCGACAGAATTGGACTCTGTAATAGCCACCATTATTTTTTTACTCAAAGACCAAAGCAGCAGTATTACCGGAAAGTCCATTGGTGTGGATGCCGGAGCAATGTAATTTATTAAGCAAGAACCAAATTATTATATGTTTTTAAACTCAGCGATTTACGATCATTTGGACAAGACCATAAGTCTTAAGATGAACAAAGAAGGCCTCTCTCTTGTGAGGAGTGGCTCTATCAGAAAAATTTCATTTGATCAGGAACATCAACTCTTTGAAATCGAAGTCGCTGACGGTAGATTGTACAAGGTTGAAATCAAATACCTCAATGCTTTCAGACTGGGTCACGCCCAATGTACTTGCGGTATACCTCATTGTCAGCATGAAGCAGCAGCTCTTCATTTTTTGGTGAGCAAGTCCGATCAGGAAATCAATGCTGTAAGGGACTTCACCAGAGAACTGATCAAACAAGCCAAGGAGCATCAGCAAGATACGGTGGAGGAAATTGAGGCCGTCTTACTGCCCAATGGTACGCCAAATACATTCAGAAAACTGCCCGAAAAGATGTTTGAAAGCTGGGCGGCATTTATGAATTATGCATCCCAGGAGTTCTCCAATTTTACCAGCTTCCAAAGACAAATCCGCGCTAGACTCAATCCTGATGGCGTCATTGAAGCCACCGTTCGCGAACCGAATGTCAATGCTATGTCTGAGGAAAAGGAGGCACATGTTTTCATCAGAAAAAAGGATGGTAACTGGGAAATCAAATGCAGTGAATGTCTTTCATCAACACGAAAACTTTGTACCCACCAATCGTATTTACTGAAAAGATATTTTGGTGAAAATGGTCTGAAAGCCATACTCTCCAGGTCCTATGAAACGGTATTGAAGGAATTGGCGCAGGAGGCAGGGCTCACCCAGGAAAAGTTTAAACACATTTATCAGGTAGCCATCGAAAGAGGACAGTTTGTTCCTTACAAGAAGGACCTCAATTATCTGACATCAACCGACCTTGCAGAGATGAACACGTTTTTGTTCAACCTGTATGGATCCAGAATCAACCTGGAAAAGGCCCGCCTCGAAGCAAAAGGAACAAAGGAAGATGAGAACTACCAAAACGCTTACGTCTGGCAACCAGAAGCGTACACCAGCAAGCCTACACTCATAGAAGGTAAAGCTGCCAAATACGGTAGAAAGCTGGTTTCATCTATAGAAACGGCAGAAAGACCCGACTTTTTTAATCAGGATCAAAAGCAACTGGCAGGCAGAATTTCAGAAATCTTTGATAAATATCCGGTAGAACGACCCATTCAGGTCAGGGCCATGCTCCACCTGATCAGCGAACGGAGGCATACTTTTGAAAACATGATGCACTTTTATCTGCCTCATGGGTATGAGCTCAAAAAATCCTACCTGCTGCCCATCAACTGGCGTCAGGAGACCGCTAAAGTTACCTTTGAAGTCGAGCAGGACGAGGTTTTCATCAACATCAACATGGTCTGCAAAATTGGCGATAAGGTAGTCAAAGACAAGCTGGTCAACTTTGGGCTTTTTGTCCTGGAAGGAGACAGCGCCTTCCTTTTTGAGGATGAATTCCAGCACTTGCTGTGGCAAAACCCAATGTTCAATAAGGTGGTCATCGACAAAGAAGAAAAGAGCAAAGCAGTACAAATCATTACCGCCTTGCTGGATCACCACGAAGTAGAACTTGCCAATGACTTTGAAATCAATTCTGAAATATGCCACAACGCAGTAAAAGAGTTGTTTATATCAGAGTCGGGCAATTCGCTGATATTCCAGCTTTTTTTAAGGATAAGCGACAACCTCAAGATCAATATACTTCAGGACTCCTATGTCTTTGCTGAAGATGTACTATATGAAGTAGCAGAGGAGGACAAAGAAAACTTCATCCAGCTCATCGCGGGAAGTCATGAAACGCTCAACAGGAATTACAGAGAAAGTGGAACATTCACCATTCCCATAGCTGAGTGCCTTAAAAATGCCTGGTTTTTGAAGTTTTTTGAATTTTGCAGAAACCAGGAAATTGCGGTATTTGGCCAGGAAAACCTCAAAAACTTCAGATTCAATACCAACAATGCCAGCATCAATACCAATATCAGTTCGGGCATCGACTGGTTTGACGTCAATGTTGTCATCAAATTTGGCGACGTCACAGTCAAGCACAAGGACTGGATAGAAAGTGTCAGAAACAATGAAAAATACATTCAGCTCGATGATGGTACTTATGGCATTATTCCGGAAGAGTGGTATGAGAAACTCAGTAGGCTAGCCAAGGTCATAGATGTAGACGGAGATCGACTGATCATCAATAAGTTTAAGTTTGGCATCATAGACCAACTCTATGAGGAGCTCTCCGATGATATGCTGTATCAGGACATGAAGTACCGCCTGAGTAAGCTGAGTGATGCATCATCCATCACAGAATATTCGCTTCCGGAGTCCATCCAGGCCACTTTGAGGAAATACCAAATGGAAGGATACAACTGGCTCAGGACGCTGGATGATATCTCCTTTGGAGGCTGTCTTGCCGATGACATGGGTCTCGGAAAAACCCTACAAATCATCACCTTGCTCGCCCATCAGAAGGACTCGGGCAAATCGACCAGTCTCATCGTCGTGCCAAGGTCGCTGATGTTTAACTGGGCTGCAGAAATTGACAAATTTTGTCCGTCGCTTTCTTATATGCTTTACCATGGCCCTCTCAGAAAAGAGAGTCAGAGCAGGGTATTTGATTTTGACCTCATCATTACGACTTATGATACTGCCAGTATAGACATAGAGTTCTTCAGAGAACACTTCTTCAATTACATCGTGCTTGACGAATCTCAAGCCATCAAAAATCCCAACTCCAAAAGGTATAAGGCCATGCGACTGCTCAAATCCAGAAATAAACTGGTCATGACGGGTACTCCTTTGGAAAACAATACTTTTGACCTGTATGCTCAATTCAGTTTCATCAATCCCGGCATGTTTGGCACACAGGGCAGCTTCCGTGAAAAATTCAGCACACCCATAGACAAAGAAGGCGATGAAGTGGCAGCGGACATGCTCAGACGCATCATCAAACCCTTCTTCCTCAGAAGAACCAAAGAACTGGTGGCCAGCGATCTTCCGCCAAAAACAGAGAATATCATCTATTGTGAAATGGATACCACCCAGAGAGAGATGTATGAAGCGCTGAAGGGGCAGATCAAAAATGAAATTGAAGGAAACATCAAAATCAATGGTCTGGAAAAGTCAAGGTTCAAAATTTTGGAAGGTTTGCTCAGACTCAGACAGATGTGCAACGCTCCTCAGCTTTTGGACAATACATTGCCCAAACACAGACAGACTTCTGTGAAAATAGAGACCCTGCTCGACATCATCACCAATGACCTGGGTGACCACAATGCCCTGATTTTTTCTCAGTTTACCAGCATGCTCGACCTGATCAGGAAGGAGCTTGATAAACGAGAGATCAAATATGCATACCTCGATGGATCGACCAGAGACAGAAAGGGAGCTGTGGACAATTTCCAGGACAGAGATGACATTCAGCTTTTCCTCATCAGTCTCAAGGCAGGAAATACAGGACTCAACCTTGTAAAGGCAGACTATGTGTACATCGTTGACCCATGGTGGAACCCCGCAGTGGAGTCTCAGGCCATTGACAGGACGCATCGAATTGGACAGGACAAGCACATATTTGCTTATAAAATGATCTGTAAGGATACCATCGAAGAAAAAATCATGTTGCTCCAGCAGAAAAAGAAAAAAATTGCTGAAGACATCATTGTGACTGAAGATGCCGCATTAAATTCTTTGAATAAGGAAGAATTACTTGATTTGTTTGTTTAATTTGGTCATATGATTACGAGACACAGATCGGAAAATGGCCTGGAATGGATCAGAATAAGCAATGAAGCAGCTGAAGGCGAATTATACCTTCAGGGAGCACACCTTACATCCTGGAAGCCAATGGGCCACGAACAAGTCATTTGGCTGAGCGAAAAATCATTTTATGAGCACGGCAAGGCTATTCGTGGCGGTGTACCTTTGTGTTGGCCTTGGTTTGGCAATAAGGATGGGGCTCAGGCGCATGGATTTGCGAGAAACCTGGTGTGGAAGTTTGAGGAACACCTCATGCCTTCTCCATCTGAAGACGTGCTCAAGTTTGTGCTGGAGACGAGTGAAAAAAGTATAGACTACTGGCCTTTCAGATTCAAATTGGTACTTTCAGTTTCGATTGGAAAACTATTGGCATTGTCGCTGACCAGCATCAATATGGACAAGGTGCCTTTTGACTTATCCCAGGCATTGCATACCTATTTTAAAATTGGAAATATTGGTGCCATCAGCATCCATGGATTGGAAGGCTGTGAGTATTTGGATAAAACAGACCATGCGGCCAAAAAGCTCAATGAAGGGGCATTTGTGTTTACAAAAGAAGAAGACACTGTGTTCTTTTCCAAAAGTACTGTCGTGATCACCGACCCGCAAATGAACAGGGAAATCCACATCAACAAATCAAGAAGCAGCGGCGAGACTGTAGTATGGAACCCTGGTCCCGAAAGAAGCAAAGCTATGGCCGACATGGCCGATGATGGTTACCAAACCATGGTTTGCGTTGAAGCAGCAAATACAGGAGAAGGAGGGGTAGTCCTTTATCCCGGAGACAACTTCACCATCTATCAATTGATTTCTGTACACCATGTTTGATTGCCCTTGACCTGGCTCAAAGACACGGTAAACGATTTATTGGGGCTGATGTATCCCAATATGTGCATTGGTTGTATGCAAAACAGCTTGCCGACCAGAAAGGGGTTTTTATGCGTTGACTGTATTGCAGACTTGCCATTCAACCATCATTTTGAAAGCCCATACAACAACGAACTAGTGGAGAGATTTTACGGCAGATTCCCTGTGCATTATGCAGTATCATTGTTTTATTTCATGGCAGATAATGCTGTCCAGAAAATGATGCATGCTTTCAAATACAAAGAAGAGAAGTACATCGGTCAGCAATTGGGTAAGTTGCTTGGTGAAAATTTCAGAAACCATCTGTCCCGGGATCTGCCTGAACTGCTGGTGCCAGTTCCTTTACATAGAGATAAACTGATCAGCAGAGGTTTCAATCAAAGCGAAATTATTGCAACGTCGCTGGGAGAGGTCACTGGCACAAAAGTTTTGCCCAACGCGCTGGTCAAATTGATAGACACTCATTCCCAAACACAGATGAGCAGAACAGAACGCATGGAAAACCTGAAAAATGTTTTTGCTGTATCAGAGAAGTCGCTTCCCTTATTGAAAGGCCGTCATGTTTTGCTGATAGATGATACTGTGACAACGGGAGCGACACTGGAATCTTGCGCCAGACAGTTGCTGAACAATGGCGCTCAAAAGGTTTCAGTGGCTTGCATTGCTATGGCCAAATAGTTTTGACCATAGCGATGGATTTGATAGGTAAGGTTTTGGGCTGAGCTATATCAAATGAGGCTTTGCAGCTTCATTGCCAGGGTCATATCCCCCTTTATTTTGATTTTGCCCATCATGACGGCCATCATAGGGTTGAGGTCTCCTTTTCTCATTTTTACAATGGTTTCGCTGGAGGCTGTAATGGTACAGTCAGCTTCTTCATCGCTCATGCGAATTTCGTTGCTGTCTCCGGTTCCGTCAATAACAATGCTTGTTTCGTCAACAACAAATTTGAGCTTGGCGCCAAAAGGTTTAAGGTTGGGGGCCTGCTTTTTTATGTCTTCAAAAATTTCTTCTGTTATCATATGTCTTTATCAATTAAACCAATATTTCTGATTGTTCATTCACGATGGTTAACGCCTCATCGCTCATTAAAGTTTCTGCACACGAATATACACGCGGAAGCTCATATTTGTAATAGAACTTCATGGTATGGATTTTTGATTCATAGAATGCACTGTCAAACTTTCCTGTGCCTGTAACAAGAGCATGTTTTGCCTTTAATGCCATTTTGAGCCACTGGTATGCAATGACCACATTTGAAGCCAGGTCCATGAAAATGGTAGCATCACTCAGGTACAATTCATAATCGCCATTCATTGCCAAAGGTGTGAGCTTCATTAAAACCTCCTGCACCTTTCCCAATGATTTTTTGAGTTGCGATGCATACGGTTTGAGGTCTTCGAATGTGGAAGCCTCATCAATGATTTCACTTATTTTTTGCACCAAAAGCATCAATGCTGCCCCATTTTCCATAGTGACTTTGCGGCCCAAAAGGTCGATGGACTGTATGCCTGTTGTACCTTCATAAATAGACATAATGCGCACATCTCTGTAGTATTGTTGCAATATGAAGTCCATGCAGAAACCATATCCTCCAAGCACCTGCAATCCTGTATCTACGGCCTGTTTACCTTTTTCAGACGGATAGGTTTTTGCCATAGGCGTCAGCAATTCCATCAGCAGATGATAATTTTTTCTTTCTGACTCAGGACCGGAGGCAAACTTGTCCTGATAAACGGAGGTCTCGATCAGCAGCGATAAAGATGCTTCGACAATGGCTTTCTGTAGGAACAACATACGCCTGACATCCGCATGGTTGATGATGAGGGTTTGTTCAGCATTGATGTTTTTTCTTCCATTGTCTTCAATCCTTCGACCCTGAGGCCTTTCTTTGGCATATTGCAGTGAGGCATAATAAGCAGCAGTAGCAGTAGATGTAGCGGCCATACCCACTTCGAGTCTTGCGCCGTTCATCATCTGAAACATGTAACTCAGGCCTTTATTGGGCTCTCCCACGAGATATCCGATGCAATCATTTTTCTCACCAAAGCTGAGGTGGACCGTTGAATATCCCCTTTGTCCCAGTTTTTGAAAATCGCCGGCAGTAATGACATCGTTGTCTTCAAAACTTCCATCATCCAATATTCTGAATTTCGGAACGACAAACAGAGAAATGCCCTTTGTACCTTCTGGTGCACCTTCGATTCTTGCCAACGTGAGGTGAATGATGTTTTCTGTTGCCTCATGATCACCTCCGGAAATGAAAATTTTCTGTCCTGTAATTTTGTACTGACCATTTTCCAGAGGCTGGGCAGAGGTTTTTACATCAGACAAGGAGGATCCTGCCTGAGGTTCGGTAAGACACATGGTGCCTCCCCATTTGCCGGCAAGCATATTGGGCACAAACTGATCCTGCAACTCTTTGGTCCCAAACGAAGTCAATAAATGGGCTGATCCGGAAGTAAGCCCCAGATAGCCTGTGACATGGTTGTTGGCAGCTTCAAATATATGATTAACGGCAAGGGATACAGTGTAAGGTAACTGCATGCCGCCATGCTCATAATCAAAATACATGCTGATCCAGCCGTTTTCACCAGCGTCTTTGAATATCTTTTTTATTTGGGGATGGCTATATACTTTGTTGTCCTTAAAATACGCAGGCTTTTCGTCCATTTCTTTGAGGTATGGATGCCATTCCTGGTCTGTCCATGCCTTGGCAGCATCGAGCAGCATATCTATACTTTCCGGATCCAGATCGGAAAATTTCTCATGCGACAATACATCAGAAATGTTATGAACTTCGTGGAGCAAAAAACGCAAATGCTCCATACTCATATAAGTGGACATGATTCAACGATTTTAGAAGTTTAGAGTTATGTTCCAGTAACCGCTAGGGTTCAGATACAAAAATAAAAAAAATTTTAACTCAGGGTTAAATTTTTTTTTCATCCAATACTCCTCATTTGTCGATTAAATTTCCCCCTTGTTCGATAATAACATTTTATTAAGAACAAAGCCTAATACTTTTGAAGAAGATTTTGTTATTGATACAATATCTGCCAACACGTGAAATTTTTTGAGACAAAACACTTAAAATGAAAAACATTTCTACACTCTTAATCTTATTCATTTTTACCATCAGCCTTTCTGCGCAGTTTCCTGCGGGCGGTTTCAACAGAGGTCCGTCTATCAAAGGAAAGATAGAAGGCGTTCTGATTGACACGGTAACCAATGAGAAAGTAGCATATGCGACAGTGGCTTTAAAAAAGCACCGATCTACTTTGGCTTTGGACGGTGTAGTGACAGATGAAGACGGGAGTTTTAAGTTTGACAATGTTGCCAATGGTAAATATGATCTGGTCATGTCATTCATTGGATATAATGAGAAGACCATCACCATAGAAACTACCTTGAAGGAACCAGATCTTCAGCTCAACGGTGTGTTTTTAATTCCGGCGAGCTATGAATTGGACGCCGTTGAAGTACAGGGAGAACGTGCACTGATTGAAAACAAGGTAGACAAGATAGTATTCAATGCAGAAAATGATGCCTCTATTGCGGGAGGTGATGCAACAGATGTTTTGAGGAAAGTGCCTATGCTTTCTGTAGATCTCAACGGCAATGTCCAATTGAGGGGCTCCAGCAATGTGAGAATACTGATCAATGGTAAGCCATCGGGCATGTTTGCAACCAATGTGGCCGACGCTTTAAAGATGTTCCCTGCCAACCAAATCAAAAAAGTTGAAGTCATCACATCACCTTCAGCAAAATACGACGGTGAGGGTAGCTCAGGCATCATTAACATCATAACCACAGGTAAAAACCTTGAAGGTGTTTCGGGTAATGTGAATGCTTCAGTGGGAAACAGACAAAACAATGCAGTTCTTGGACTCAATGTCGGCAAAGGGAGATTTGGTTTCAACAGCAGCGCGGCAGTATTCTACAGCACACCCGCAGAAGGAACATATGACTTCCGAAGAGAAGACAATGGAGTATTGACTTATTTGCAGGAGGGTACAACTAAAACATCGAGACTCGGTGCTCAGGGAAACATTGGTGCGTTTTATGACTTCAACGGTTACAATGCCATCAATACTTCATTCAACTTCAGAGGTTTTGGTTTCTCGCAAGATGGTGGAGTAGACGGTCTCGTCAATTTGGGCGGTTTCTCTGACAATTTTACAAGGTCTACCAAAGGCAACAACTTGTTTGGTGGCTTTGACTGGAGCACAGATTACACCAAAAAATTTGAAGGCATTGAGGGCAAAGAGTGGTCAGTGGCTTTTCAGATGAACAAGGACAACACTGATTCTGAAACCAGCATCAACGAGACTCACACCTTGTTTGATACACTGTCAAGAATCAGCAACATCTTCAATGATGGTGATAACTTTGAATACACCATACAGACAGATTATGTCCAGCCTTACAAAAACGGTTCTAAGCTTGAAGTAGGCGCCAAAGGTGTACTCAGGGACATCATTTCAGATTTTTATAATGAATATCAGGAAAATGGTGTTTTCGTTAAAAATCCGAATTCAACCAACATATTTGACTACAATCAGAATGTATATGCCGGATATGCTTCCTATAGTTTTATCTTAAAGAAGAAGCACAACTTCATTGTTGGCGGACGATATGAGCACACTCAAATCGATGGTCAAAACAGAATCGGAGAGCAGAATCCTTTTGCCAATGATTATGGCAATTTTCTTCCCAGTGTTACATACAGTCTGAATCTTCCAAAATTCAGATCTATCAAAGTGAGCTATACACAGAGGATACAAAGACCGAGTCTTCAATACATCAATCCATTCAACAACAATGCGGATCAGCTGAACCTTCAAACAGGTAATCCATATCTGAGACCAGAGCTGGTGCACCAGGTGGAGACCTCATTCAATGGTACATTTGCCGGGTTTACGACATTCTCATCCATATACTATAAGTATACAGAGGACATCATCGAATCCATTCTTACCAGAAATGAAACTGGCATTGCAGTAACTTCCTTCAGCAACGTGGGCACCAACAACTCTATAGGACTCAACACGTTTATCTCCAAGTCTATCAGTAAGTTTACTTTCAGAGGAGGTGGAAATATTTACACCTACAACAGCAAAGGTGTCATCAACGGACAGAACCTGGAGAGAAATACATACATGTATCAACTCTTTGCCAGCGGTGATTACAGCATCACAGGAACACTGAAAATGGATTTCTTTGGTATGTTCAGGTCACCACAAAGGACATTGCAGGGAGATAATCCTTCATTTTCTATTTATGGACTCGGACTTAGAAAAGAATGGAAAAACTCTTCATTGGGGCTTCGTGTATTGCAACCACATACCAATGATTTGAGATTTGCCTCCAACATCAATGGCAATGGTTTCACCCAAACAAGTGAGTTTACCATTCCATTCAGATCACTTGGCATCAGCTATTCTTACAAATTTGGTAAAGTTGATTTTAGAGAAAGACAATCCAAGATCAAAAACAGCGACCTCAAAGCCGGAGATTCCGGTGGACAAGGTGGAGGTGTCGGCACGGGTTCGGGCAGCCAGGGTGGCATGAACAAATAAATAAATAATTTCACATAAAGACCATTAGGAAAATGGACAAATCTATTTCCGAATGGAATTTATAATTGGTGAGAATCGCTTCATAATAGCAGTCATGGATTATATTTGTCCACTTGCTTTATGAGGCGATTTTCCTATTTATAGATTTAAAACGAAAATAAAATGAAAAGACCGGCTTATTTTTTGATGCTGAGCGCTGCACTGTTTTGGCTCACATCCTGCCAGCAAAAACAAGACGAAATTACAATGCCAACCCCGACACCTGAAGTTGAAGAAAAAGCAGAAGATATGGAACCTGATTCAGTATTTATTCACACGGTATTTTTTTATTTTAAAGAGGGTGTCACTGCCGAACAACGCACCAAGTTTGAAGCGGAACTTGAAAAACTCGCCACCTGTGAGAGCATTTATAAGGTGTGGACCGGAAAACCGGCAGGTACCGACCGAGATGTGGTAGACAATACTTATGACTATGCATGGGTGGTACATTTTGAAAATGCTGAACAGCAGGATTTGTATCAGGTTGATCCCATCCACCTTGCATTCATAGAAGCTTGTAAAGATTTTTGGGAAAGAGTACAAGTCTACGATTCCGTAGTAAAAAAATTATAAAAGCTTAGATGGACTCATTGACCCAGATTGTTCTGGGGGCAGGTGTTGGCGAATTGTTGCTCGGGCGAAAGCTGGGCAACCGGGCTATGGTTTGGGGTGGATTGGCGGCAACGGTTCCTGACCTCGACGTGTTTCTTGGGGCATTCCTGTCACCTGCTGAGTCTTTGCATACCCACCGGGGCTTTAGCCATTCCGTCTTTTTTGCAGCCATGGCTCCGGCATTGTATGCTTATCTCATTCAAAAGCTGTATAAATCGGGGCTTCATGAGAAGAAAAGCTGGAAGGCAACAGTGGCTTCATTTACCGGCTTAGGCTTTTTATTTATTCTGGCATTTCCTAGTCTTATAGCAGCTTTTGTAGGAGGTACTATTCCTGCGATAATAACTTTTGTTATCGCTGGCGCTGCCGTGTTTTTCCTGACAAAGCGCTTTATCAAAAATTATTACAAAAAGGAAGCTGCCGATATTGAAATACCCACATACAGCGCGTTGTACTGGTTTTTTTTCTGGGCAACTTTTACCCATCCCATATTGGATTGTTTTACAGTATATGGCACGCAATTGTTTGCCCCCATCAGTCAGGTGCGCATTTCCTGGGACAATATTTCCGTAGCAGATCCGGCTTACACTCTGGTATTTGGTATTCCCTTGATTGTCGCTGCATTTTATCCAAGGCTGAGTAAGACGAGATTTACCTGGATGCTGATTGGTATTGGTTTGTCAAGCTTATACATGAATTCAACATTCAGGAATAAACAAGTGGTCAACGATGTTGTAGACAATACCCTTGAAAAAAATAAAATTCAGGCGGATCGGTACATGACCAATCCCACCATTCTCAATAACATTCTTTGGACAGCAACCATAGACACCAAAGACACGATATATTTTGGCATGTACTCATTGTTTGACACAAATAAGGAAATTGATCTCAGGCCTTATGCCAAAAACAAACAATTGCTTCAGGACGCGAAGGATGATGACTACGATATCAACACCATCCAATGGTTCTCTAAAGATTATTACACGGTAATCAAAAGAAAAGATGGCAGACTCCAGGTCAACGATATGAGATATGGCATATTTGGGCAGGAAGATGAGGGTGAAGAAGCATTCATTTTCAGGTTCATCCTCAGTAAAGACGAGAAAGGATATTATCACATTGGAGACGAGTCTCAGGGGCCTCCCCAAAACCGGGACATGAAGTCAGCTTTTGGTGAAATGTTTAATCGGGCCCGCGGCATTTAACACAAGCTATAAATTGGATAAAATCAACCTGCAGAGTTTTTGACTTTGAAGTATTGAAAGCTTTTGCTGATCATTATCATTGCGCCCGATGACTAAAATCAAGGGGAAAGCAAAGGATTAGTCGCAACTTTCAGCGATCAAGTCCAAATCATGAATCAAGTACTTTCCAACAATCAAAATCCTTGTCAGGGAACATGTCAGGCTTGCGTCTCTGCACAAAACCAGGTCATCAAACCATTGTGTATTGGGACAAGAAGCAAAATGGATGTGATCCGGCATGAAAATGCTTATCATGCTGAAGATCACATTTTTAGAGCGGGCCAGACTTCTTCGGGTTTATACTGTATCCAAAGCGGTATTGTTGCCCTCTACCACATATGTGACAATGGTGATCTGATCATCACCAATTTTTTAAAGAGTGGAGACTTTTTGGGAATTTCTGAAGCTATTAACACTGGACCTTACCAACTATCAGCACTGTGCATCACAAAAGTCAATGTCTGTCATTTTGGAAAAGAAATAGCCATGCAAACCATGAAAGCTGACCCGGCTTTTATGGAGTCGTTGTGCAGAAGTATGGCCATGGAAATCAACAGACAGCAATCGCGTTCTTTTGTACTCATGAAAAAGCACATGCTGGCCAGATTGTCCAAACTGTTGCTCGAACTTGAGGATTTTTGTGGTACCGATGATCAAAAGTTCATCAATATTGAACTCAAGAAAAAATACCTCGCTGCAGCTTCCAATATGACAGAAGCCAACGCCATCAGGCATATGTCCCAGCTGAAATCAGAAGGACTTATTGATACGAAAGATAAAAGATTCAGGATCCTGAATCACAGGAAGCTGCTCAAACTGGCCAATCAGGCCATCTGACAGGCATGATATAAAACACCTCCTGATATGTTATATAACATAAAATGGACTTTTGCCCAAGGCTACATTTGTCTTTGAAATTTGGAAAAAGAAAACGACATCCCATGAATGCTCACCGCATAAACTTTATCATTTTGGTCAGTATCATTCTGGCCTCCTGCACCGACAATGAGACCACCACAACCCTGGATGAGGAATTACAAACCCTGATGGAACATGCATCACCAACCGGGTCGGTGGACTATTATGTCCTGCCTCAGAGCGATGACTATGCAAACATACCCAACCAGGACCCCCACAATCCCATAACCAAAGAAAAAGTCGCTCTTGGGAAAATGCTGTTTTTTGAAACAGGTTTGGCCCAAAAAGCAAAAAATCCGGTATGCATGGAGACTTATTCGTGCTCATCATGCCACATTCCACAAAAGGGGTTCTTGCCGGGACGTTTTCAGGGCATTGCAGACGGAGCTGAAGGCTTTGGATACCTGGGGAGCAACAGGACCATGGTAGATGGTTATACAGAATATGACCTCGATGCGCAAGGCAACAGGCCATTGTCAGTCATGAATGTGGCATATGTCACCAATACACTATGGGCAGGCCTATTTGGTGCCAATGACCTCAATGTCGGTACGCAAAGCAATTGGGTGGGCCTGGCGGAAGTCAACAAAACGGGTTACTACGGCCTCGAAGCTCAAAATATTGAAGGTTTTAACCTCCACAGACTTGACATCAATGAAAAAGTACTTTATGAATATGGCTACGACAAAATGTTTGATGCAGCTTTTCCGACTGTTGCCAAGGTCGTAAGGTATTCTCCAACAACGGCCAGTTTTGCCATGGGTGCCTATCTGCGCACTATTCTTACCAACAGGGCTCCTTTTCAGGCATATCTCAAGGGCGATGAGCAAGCATTGACTGAACAACAAAAGGAAGGAGCAAAAATTTTCTTCTCCAAAGGGCAATGTACCAAATGCCACACCAGTCCATCATTTAGCGCCATGGACTTTTTCAGTCTCGGAACGAAGGACATGTATGAAATAGGCGGGCTCAACACCTCAGAAAATGATCCAAGAATCAGGGGCAGGGGCATGTTTACCGGGGCTCAAAAAGATATGTTTAAGTTTAAAGTACCGCAATTGTACAATTTGCGCTCCTATGTGACATTTTTCCATGGAAGCAGTAAAACATCCATTGAGGACGTGGTAGAATTTAAGAACAGGGCCAAATCAGAGAATAAATTTGTTGCCGATGCTGAAGTCCCGCTCAAAGAACTCAACCTCACAGAAATGGAAAAACTTGCATTGGTGGATTTTCTGCGCAATGCTTTGTATGATCCTGAAATGGATCGGTATATGCCATCGAGTGTATTGTCCGGTAATTGTTTTCCAAACAATGACAGCAAATCGGCTTACGATTTACACTGCAGATGATGCGATTTTGCAAATCAGAGGTGCGAAATGAAGTATTTAGATTGTCAAAAATGGTGAAGATTAATCTATGGACAGATTATTCAACCGTATGCTTTTTGAATAATTCTTCAAGTTCAAACTCATCTCCGGGGCTGTAACCTGTGTGGGAATAAAGTATATTTCCCTGGGCATCCACCAAAAATGTCTGTGGAATGGATTGAAAGTTGAGCGACTGCTGTAAGGTGTTGTTCATATCGGAAAGGATGACATATTCCCATCCTTTGGACTTGACGAGAGATGGTACCTTGGCAAAACCGCGGGCATCATCCACACTGATGGCGATGACATTGAGGTTGTACTTCTCTCTCCAGCCGGGGAAAAGCTCAGCCATTGCATCCAGTTCTCTTTTACAAGGGGCGCACCAGGTAGCCCAAAAACTCACATAGGTAAGTTTGTTTTTTGCCAGCTCATCTTTAATGCTTACAGACTTTCCGTCCAGCGTTTTCAACGTGGCGTCCGGGAAAATCCTGTCGTCAGCAACAAACGAGGTAGCAAAAATGGTGATAAAAAGTGCCCATCCAAGTAGTTTCATTATCTCTGTTTTAGTTTTTTAGTAACGACAATCGTGCCGATTTTTGTATTTATGACGACAGTTTAGTCAAATAGTATCACGTTTTACGATTATTAATACTTTCTTAGCTAAATGGAAATCAGAGTTAAGTATAAAACAATACTTACTACTTTTGCATGCATTAAGGCTTGATATGACGAAATTTCAAAAACTTATTATTTTCTGTTTTGTATTGGTCTGTGCTCATGCGTTTGCTCAGTCAGATGGCGAACAACAAGCCACGCGGGGATACCTGTCAGGAAGCATCGATATTAATGCAAACGTATTTCTCAAAGACTCTGCCATCAATGCCTTTGGGCTTCCACAATATGAACGTCAGTTCTTTGGCGGAGAATCATGGCTCAATCTACAGTACAACTATGGTACCCTAAGCGCAGGTATCAGATATGACATGTACATCAATTCCAATTTGAGGAATCCCAACGACTCCTACTCAGATCAGGGAATTGGACGATGGTTTGTACAGAAAAAATTTGACAAACTCGATATACAGGCAGGGTACATCTATGATCAGATAGGTTCGGGTATCATTTACCGGGCCTATGAATCAAGGCCAATATTTATTGACAATGCCTTGCTGGGAGCGCGCATCAACTATCGGTTTACACCTGAATTCAACATCAAAGCATTTGCCGGCAAACAAAAAAATGCGTTTGATATCTACGAGGGCACCGTCAAAGGACTTAACACAGAATGGTACAATTCTTTTGGGGAGACCAATGCGCTGAGCCTGCTTTCAGGAGTCGGATTTATCAATAAAACCATTTCCGACGAGGCCATGGACCGCATTGTGAACACGCTCAAATTTTATCTGCCGGTGGACCGGTTTGGTCCGGTATACAATAGCTATGCATTTACAGCATATAATACTTTGACCTACAAAAGCATCAGCTGGTATGCAGAAGCTGCTTTCAAATCAAAAGACATCTTCTACAATCCCTATGCGACAAAGCTGGAACCCAATGGAAGCACATCCTTCGGAAAGTATGAATTTAAGCCGGGAAGTGTGATTTATACCAGTCTGAGTTTGTCGCTCGACAAGCTATCTCTGACCCTGGAAGGCAAAAGGACGGAAAACTTCAACTTCAGAATTGACCCCAACCTCAGACTCCTCCGCGGATATATTTCCTTTATACCACCGATGAACCGCCAAAATACCTATCGACTTCCGGCCAGGTACGCACCATTCACACAGGAATTGTCAGAATTGGCCTATCAGCTGGACGCGCGGTACAAATGGAATAAGAAACTGCTGACCAACGTCAATTACTCGTCGATTGCCACCCTGGACAATGAGCAGCTGTACAGAGAGCTTTATATTGAAAACAATTATAAACTCAACACCACCTGGTCATTTACCGCCGGTCTGCAGCTTGCCAACTATAACCAGCGCATTTATGAGGAGAAACCCGATGCCGACGTTGTCAGGACAGTGGTGCCCTTCACCGATATTTTGTACAAAATAGACCGGAAAAAATCCCTCAGGTGGGAGTTTCAATACATGGTGACGCAGCAGGATTTTGGTTCCTGGCTGTTCAGTCAGCTGGAGTTGGGTCTCGCTCCAAGATGGATCTTTGAAGCATCTGTCATGTACAATACTGACCCAAGAAGGACGCTTGTCGGAGCTACAGAGCCGGAAAAAATATTGTATCCTGCCCTTGGCGCTACCTACAGCAAAGACGGCAACAGGTTTCAGTTGCGTTATGTAAAACAGGTGGAAGGCATTGTGTGCAGTGGAGGGATTTGCAGGCTGGAACCCGCCTTTAGTGGAGTAAGATTTAATCTATCCTCACAATTTTGACAGACATGAAGTACCAATTTTTCATACTATTGTTTTTGCTGATGCTGGGTTCTTGTAAAGAAAGCCCTGTGCCCATCCCTGACTTTGAATTGCCGGATACTGAGCGTGTGGTCCTGATAGAATACCTTACCGGGGTCAAGTGCCCCAATTGCCCTAAAGGAAGTGCCGCACTCAAAAACATTGAGGCATCATTTCCGGGAAAAATTGCCATTGTGGCGGTCCATGGCCGTTTGCAGACCGAACCACTGAGCGTGTCAAAGTATGATTTCAGAACCGACATATCCAACAGGCTGGAGGCACTCCACAACCCTTTCCTGGGCAAGCCAGCTGCCTTACTCAACCGCATCAAATTTCCCGACGAGCCTTTTGTTCCTGTAGATTTTGTGGACTTGTGGCCTTCTTACATCGAAGATATTCTCAGAACAGAATACTCGGTCAACTTGCTTTCCGATGTGCGGTTTGATGCCGCCAGCCGTAAAATAGATCTCAATATATCCATGCTTCCGGTAGAAAACCTGGAGCCGGGGTACAGGCTCTCTGTATTTGTTACTGAAGGGGGCATCATTGATGCACAGGAAACCATAGGCTCCATTATACCGGATTATGTCCATGACCATGTGCTTCGGGCCATGCTCTCTGATGTGAGCGGCGACCCAATTGTTGATGCATTGGTCAAAGACCAGCCACTGGTCAAAACTTATTCATACCTGCTTCCTGCAAATTTTTCTGCAGAACACATTGAACTCATTGTAGCTGTTAGCAGACCCGACGGTACCATCGACCAGGCATTGAAAACCAAAATTGTACCTTAGATGACATTTGCCGACCAGGTCATAATGTATCACGACACGCTGGATTTTACCGGGTCTCTTCCCGATCAGATATCCATCATGAATCCCTATAAGTCTTCCCTGCAGATCAGGGAGATTGCAAGGGCATTTTATGATAAATTTTATGGCGATGACCAAAAACGCCACCTTATTCTCGGCATCAACCCGGGACGTCTGGGAGCCGGATCTACAGGTATACCTTTTACCGATACCAAACGCCTGGCATCGGTTTGTGGCATTCCCTGGGAGGACAGCGACACCCATGAGCCTTCGTCAGTTTTTGTATATCGCCTTATAGAAGCTTTTGGGGGTCCGGAGGCTTTCTATTCCCGTTTCTACATCAACTCCGTCTGCCCATTGGGCTTCACCATTACCAATGCTGCAGGCAAGGAAATCAACTATAATTATTACGATCGCCCTGATTTGCAGGCTGCAGTCTATCCGTTTATTGTGGAGAACATCCGTAGATTGCTGGATATGCCCTGCCGCAATGACAAGGTTTTTTGCCTCGGAACGGGCAAAAACTTTAAGTTTTTAAAGAAACTTAATGACGAATATGGCTTTTTTGGCAAGGTCATACCACTGGAACATCCGCGATATGTCATGCAATACAAGGCCAAAGAAGCGGATCGGTATATTGATGATTTTGTAAAGTTATTGGGGTAAGGGCATGGATTGCAAAGAGTGGCAAAGGAGGCATAGAGGCATGGATTGCATAGAATTGGGGGCTATTGGGCTATTGGTCAATTCCAGCAATTCTGCCTGATAATCCAAAAAATCAATTTTGCAGGCTGGTTTAATAGTATATCTACATGCGACGATCAATAATTTATCCGCTGTGAAGCTGCATACTAACCAATGCGCTTTATCAATGGGGGCTGGACCAAAAACCTTGAAGTTGATGCTTGAGAAGAGTTTCGCACATTGTTTTTCAAGCCTTCTTTCATTCTTCAAAATTTCTTAAAAATTTTGGGTTCCTTCTCATATCCACTATGCCCAGAATTGTCAGCTCTATTTCGTTAAAACTGTAGTAGAGAAAGTAATCCTTAATCGTTTTTTTCCTTATTTGAACATTATTTGTAAGTCTGCCTGTTTCAGGATACCGGGACAATAAATCAATTCCTCTTTGAAAATGATTGTATAATTTATGAGAATAAGTTTTACTTCCATTTCTATTGTCCCAATAGAGTAAAATATCTTCCAAATGACTAAGTGAGTTTTTCGTCCAGGTTACTTTGAGAGCCATTTTTTGATTTTAGCATCTACTTCTTCATTTGATATAATTTCCCCGTTTGACTTTTGTTCTAAACTTTTTTCTAGTTCCAGTTGATGCTCGGCTGGAATAATAAAAACTTCTTCTTCCCCTAATTCGAAGTCAATGAGATTTAATATTTCTTCTAGTAAATATTCTTCTGTTACTACATCTATTCGATTTTTAATCTGATTCTTAAGCTCCGTAACTGCCATAATTTAATTATTTCAAGTTTCTCAACAATATTGGTCATGAAAAAGTGCCCTTCAAAATTTTATATTAGACCACTCGAACCATTATTTGACCGTTTATATGGTATAAATTTAGTATAAATCTTCGTTGCTCAATTTATTGGTCTCGTCATATCGACGAGATCAATCGCTTTCTCGCCTTGCACTAAATTTCCTTCACAACTAATCTGGTCAAACCATAATCTTAGGGGTATGTTCTCATATGACAGTTAAAGGTATAAAACCTTTGGATTGGTTGAGAGAGCTTGGTTATCTTAATTATACCAAACACCATAGAAAATGACCATTTATTTACTGCTAATCCCGCAATATTGCGGGACCGCATTGGAAAGCCTCACCAGCATTTGAGCAATTGCAGCAGTTTTACAATCCTCACCTAAACTTTAAAGATCTAAACTCTAAACAAAATACATCAAGCCTTACCACCCAACACACTCGCCCGCATAACCGCAAGATTGCAAAGGTGGTATAGGTGACATGGATTCCAATGCAGGCATAGGAGGAAAAGAGGCGGGGTATATGGATTCTCTTTGAAACATCAATGGATTGAACGCGAATTTCAGATTTATTGCAAAGAATAATCTTCCGCTTTGAGCCTTTCATAAGCCACTATTTTTGAAGAAGCTAGAACCTGAAGCGTTTTTCTTGCTTCTGCATACATGGCATCATTGATCTTTTTTTGTTGGGTTGCAGTCTGCTGAGAAAAAGAAGAATTTAAGATGGTCCAACGAATTTCATAATGCCAGAAATTACACCTGGTGGGGCAATGGATAACTGTTGGAGCAAATTGATATACTATGCCTTTTATTTCACATTGATAATTGTCCTGGAGGTCTCCGACCCTCAAGATCCAAAACCAATTGGTTTCCTGTAGAATAAAATCTTCTCCAAACACCAAGTTTGCATCTTCAGAGAAATCATCACAATCAGAAATCAGAAAGGCTTTACGGTCACCACAGATTACAATAGGCAAGTGCTTATAGTCAAAAACGCTTAAGATATGGACACTTAAATTGGATAAATTATGTCTAGGGCTTGCTATGTATTCTATCCCAACGAAGCCATTCTCATCCAGACAATCGATGGTGGAAACTGTACGAATTAAATGATGGTTTTTTAAGTCAGTATCGATATACTTATACTGTTTTTTGGGGAGTAATTCATCAGGGTAGATCATAAACCATCTCGATTAGTAAACGTCAAGTTGATTATAAGTGATCCTGTATTTTATCTCTGACAAATTGTCCATTACAGACCTATATCTTAATGTGGGGTGATGGATATTCAATATGATTTCAGGATCGTCATTGGACCATTCATCGTTATAAATATTGAAATGATAACTGACGTCTCCCACTCTGATGGTAATATAAAGACAAGTGTTTTCTTCGACATAAGAAGAGCTAATAGTATCGTAATCTATTTCATGCACAAAATTCCATAACCTTTCAATGCCAATGTGTTGAACTTCTGAAATTTCTTCAGGGAAATAACTCAATTTTGAAGTTCTGTGGCCTTGTACCCCGAGAAGTCTACGGACATTATTCTTTTTCATTGCCCAAGCTTCATTGTAAAAGCCCAGCCAGGGCAAGTAGTCAGTACTTTGCCATTCTTTAGTTGTTTTTTCAGGACTCAATGTTGCCATTACTATATATTATTTCATGTTCAGCTTTATACTCCTCTTTAAGAATATCAAAATAGATACTTTTTTCGGCATTGTGAATATGGTCCAGCATGTTCATTAAATCCGGTAATTCCGGATTTGTTTCTATTTCTTTGTTTACATCTATATCAATCAAAGAAATTATATTATTGTTTTCATTCAACTCAGATAATGAAATCAAGATGTTGAGATCGCTTCTTTTGATCTCATATTTATGGTTATGCCCAAATAACGTGCCACCGATTAGTTGAGGTAGCTTTAAATCAAGCTTGCAAGCATGCATCAATGAAACATCCGGATGCTCGCTGATGTAGCGGAGACCAAGCCATTTGTAATCAGTGATGACTTTGGTGCCTTGTATGGTAGTGAGAATGTCTTCAATTTTTGGGAGATATGCATTCCAGCCTTTATAGTTTGTTTTACCATCCCTGCTTCTGCTGGCGTTGAAAATGAAAGAATTTGGTCTGCATTCCAGGTGAATCTCATTACTTGCAAAATGACAAACTTTTTCGAATTTGAAATTTATTTCCCTACGTTGTTCGCTATTTACGAATTTAGGAGGTTGATTGAATGAGGACGCACTATAAAAATAGGTATCATCCAGGGCATCAAAAAACCTACCAATTGCGAGCTCGAAAGGTATTTGCGAAGAATATCTGACTTCAACCAGTGTATCTTTCAGATGATCTGGTATAATTTTGCTGACTTCCATTGGTACAAGTACACCACAATAAACGTAATTCCTATGATAAAATTACTGCTAGTGCTTAAATAATTAAAGATTCCTCGACTAAACCTGCGATAAATCGTTTCCGGATTAGTTTAATTTTTATAAAGTAGAAAGGATTTAGACTTCTCCGGAATAGTGGAGACAAAGAAGGATTTAAAAAAATCATTTGCGTAAATGCACTTTTTTATGCTTGAGCTTGCCGATTTCAAATTCCCGAGCAAAAAGACCATTGCAAATTAAATGGTAGTACTAATGTTACCTCAACAGTGTTACGTTTCCTACAAGTGTAGTTTGATCTGAAATAAGCTCATAAAAATACGGACCATTGGGCGCTAAAGCTCCAGTATTACGCACTCCGTCCCAGCCAATGTTGGGGGTGTTGGTAGTATAAAATAGGTTTGCCCTTCTGTCTCTAATGTTTAAAGTATAACCAGTTAAGCCAAAACTTTCTATTAAAAATACATCATTTACATTGTCTCCGTTGGGAGTAAAAATGTTGGGTATAGGTTTTACAAACCAGCTAACTTCAACATTTTGTTGTGTCTGAGTGGAACAACCGCTGGCATTTTCTACCGTAAGCTGTACCATGTAATTTCCTGTGTTGGTATAAGTATGGGTAGGATTAGCCTGATTGCTAGCGTTGCCATCACCAAAATTCCATACAAAATCAGTTACATCGGGTGATACAGAGGCGGTAAACGTTCTTTCATTCATGAACTCTCCCAGTGTATCTATTCTTATGATGCTTGCAGTAGGATTGGGTACCACATCAACGCTCACTGCAAGGGGACTGCTCTTATTGGCACCGTTTACTCCAAAGGCATAAAAAGTGGTTGTGGTTGTAAGGCCGCTTACTACAAAAGAATTTCCGGTCTCGAGAGGTATACCGGATCCCAGGATATTGTCATACCATTCTATCATCTGACCTGCTGGAGGTGTCGCAGTAAGTGTGACACTATTCCCTTCGCATTGACTGTACATTGAGGCGCCGCTAGGCTGGTTGATATTTAAGGCAATTTGTATTGATTTGCAATTGCATTGGGCCAATGAGGATTGTGGTTTTATTATAATGAAAATCAGCAAACCTAAGAGAAAAAGTAAAACTTGAGGAGTTACGTATTGCGCTGTGCATTTATCAAGAGCTGACTTGGGGGCAATAACAGCCAACCCACATCTCTTCAGAGCTTCTTGATTAATACTCATAACCATTACTATTTCCAGTCAAAAATACTATTTATAGTTTATTTACAATAGTTAGGTGCGATAGTATTTTGGGAAAGTTGATCCAACGATTGAAATCGCTGGGGATTTGGTGGAAGTTCCTGGCGGCACTGGGATGTAAAGCGGGGTAAATTGCCTAGATGGCATGGATTGCAAAAAGTGGCAAAGGAGGCAAAGGAGGCATAGAGGCATGGATTGCATGGATTGCATAGAATTGGTTACGATTAGGCGATTGAGCAATTCCAGCAATTGTGCAATTAGCAATAACCAAATAACCAAATAACCAAATAACCAAATAACCAAATAAACGAATAACCAGAATCCTACAACACACTCGCCCGCATGACCGCATTGAGGCCAAACCGATTGCGGATCCTGTCCATCTGACCGAGCAAGGCCAGTTGTTCCATCGTATCTTCAAACAGGTCGATCTGGTATGTGCCATACACGAGGTCGCTGAATTTTACACCGATGAGGCGGATGAGCTGGCGGCGCTGATAAAGCTGCTCAAAAAGGTCCATGACGTGTTTGACCAGGATGTTGTCGCCGGAGGTATAGCTGATGCGTTTTTGCTTGGTATAGGTATTGAAGTCGGCATATCTTATTTTCACAGTGACGCAGCCGGTGAGGCGCTTGTCTGCTCTGAGCTCGTAGGCAAGCTTGTCTGTCATGTCCATGAGCAGGCTTTTGATGTACTTCAGGTCGAGGGTATCCTCGCCAAAGGTGCGTTCTTTAGACATGGATTTTTGTTCGTGGTAGGGAACAACCGGACTGTAGTCGATGGCATTGGCTTTCTCCCACATATGCCTGCCCATGACGCCAAATTCCCGCTCCAGGAGTTTGATCGGTATTTCGCTGAGGATGTGTACGGTCCTTACGCCCATAAAGCTCAGCTTCTTGTATGTTTCTTTGCCGATACCGGGAATTTTATTGACAGACAAGGGGGCCAGAAAGGTTTTTTCAGTGCCATTGGGTATTTCTTTGGTGCCATTGGGTTTGGCTTCTCCTGTACCTACTTTGGACACGAGCTTATTGACAGATAGCCCAAAAGATATGGGAAGGCCTGACTCTTTGATGATTTTCTGGCGCAGCTCTCCTGCCCATTTATAACATCCAAAGTAATGGTCCATGCCAGATAGGTCGAGGTAAAATTCGTCGATGGAAGCTTTTTCGTAACTCGGGGACTGATCTTCGATGATCTCTGTAACGAGGCGCGAATAATTGCTGTAAGAATCCATGTCTCCGCGCAGAACAATGGCGTGGGGACACAACCTCAGCGCCATTTTCATAGGCATAGCCGAGTGAACACCAAACCTGCGTGCTTCATAACTACATGAAGCCACCACCCCCCTGTTGCTCATGCCTCCGATGAGAAGGGGTTTGCCCTGAAGCGCCGAATTTTTCAGACACTCAACAGAAGCAAAAAAAGAGTCCAGATCCATGTGCAATATTGCCCGCTCGAACATATGTCTATATATTAGCCTTAACTGTGACGAAAATATAGACAAATATACGATACCGATCACCATCCGGTCAATAAGCCCGATAATTTTTTGAACTTAAATTTGAAATACGAAAATTGAAATTTGAAAAATTTTGGCTGGTCTTTGGGGAGGATGGAGATGGGAGATGGGAGGATGGCGGTAGCTGGGCAACGTATTTCAGGCATCTACATCCTTTAACTTTTAACCTTTAACAAATAACCCTTTATCTCGCAATGGCGCAAAGAGGTGGTAAGTTTGTGAGTACGCAAAGAATCCATGAGTTCACCATTAAGACTATAAATCCGTAATTCGTAATTGAAGTGCGGGCGGATTCCCTTTAGGGCCAGGGTAGAGGGCAGCAAAAATGAGGAAGTCTTTGGTCTTTGGGTGTTGGTCTTTAGCAGCAATGCGTATTGGCATATTGGCGTGTTGGCATCTTGGGAGTGGCCTTTTGGTGTTGTTATCACAACCTTCATCCACATCCTTTAACTTTTAACCTTTAACATATAACTTTTTTATCTCGCAATGGCGCAAAGAGGTGGTGAGTTGAGAGTACGCAAAGAATCCATGAGTTCACCTTTAAGACTATAAATCCGTAATTCGTAATTGAAGATTCGTAATTGAAGTGCGGGCGGATCCCCTTTAGGGCCAGGGTAGAGGGCGGCAAAAATGAGGAAGTCTTTGGTCTTTGGGTGTTGGTATTTAGCAGCAATGCGTATTGGCTTATTGGCGTGTTGGCAAATTAGGAGAAATGCGGGCGGATTCCCTTTAGGGCCAGGGTAGAGGGCTGCAAAAGTCCACCTAATACCTACCACCTAAAACCTAAAACCTCATCCCGCTGCCTCCATAGCCCTCAATGCCCGGCGATCAGCTTGTCTTTTTTTCCATTCAAACCACTTGTTGCTCAGCAAATTGTTCATCACTTCATCGATGTGGGTGAGCACTCCTACCTGCATGAGCCCTACCATTCTGTCAGACAATCTTGGGCTGAGAGAGCGCATTGCAAAACCAAGGCCCGGAGTGATGTACTCAATATGGTGCCACCATCCCGATGGCATGAAGAGGGTGTCACCAGGCTCCAGCACAAAGTCAATGCCTTTCACCTTCGACAAACCGGGATATTTTTTGAAATCCGGCTGGTTGATATCAACAGAAGTATGTGTGGAGAAGGGGTATTGGTACAACAGTTTTGAATATTTTGGATCAAAAAGAACCACGCGTTTTCTTCCGGCAAGTTCTGTCAGAAATACGCAGCTGTTGTCCATGTCGCGGTGCATTCTGGTAAGTGCGCCCTGGCCCCCAAAAAATGCAAAGGGCAAAAATTTCAATACATTGTCGGTGATATCAGGAAATGTAAAATCATCGAGCAGGTCCTTTTTGTGTTTGAAAACATTAAAAAGGAACAATCTTTTGGAAGTCGGTCCGGCCTGAATGGCTGCGAGATAATCGGCAAACTTCATCTTATGAGGAGCTTTTTTATAAGACCGGTCGTCCTTACGGCTTTCTGACTCGTCGTCATAAACGCCAACTTCAAGCTCACCCAATTCTCTTGAAAAATAATCAAACGTCCAATTATAAACAGGAGCCTCATCCCCGTACATATGGCGGATGACAACTGGCCGCTGAGGTTTCATGTATTTTTCCTGAAAATCTTTGCGTGTGATTTTCTCTACCCTGTCTATGGGCAGACTCAAATCAAGTTGATGCTCATTCATTCTTTAGGGAGTAATGTTTGTCTATTTGCGGTTACAGGCCATTGGCAAGTAACAGTATTGACCATAACGGTTAAATCCCTGAAGGAGTTTCTTAACTAAATAATTTTCGACGAATCTTGCGCAAATGTCTAGGGATTGCTCTTTTGGTAGCCCAGTTTAGCACTCGCCCACGGGATGAAGTCCTTGAAATTGGGAGCGTCTGTATGGCCGCCATCGTGCTGACGCCATGCCAGCTCACCGTCTGTAAGACCATGCAATACAGGAGGCATTTCTTCTTTCATATAGTCGTTAGAAACACCGAGATCTTTGGCTCCTAGCAGTTTGAAAATGGTGCCCGCAGCAACAGTAGCCATGTAACTGCCCTTTTGATCCAGCCATTTGGCATCTCCTTTTTCAGGAATGCCATAACTGACATAAGTGAGTCTTGGCGCACAGAGGGCCAACATTTCATGGCTATCCACGGGTAAATCGCAACCGGTTTTGCTGCCAAAGCTTGCTTCGGAAGCACCATACTTCACATAATTGCCGGCCATCCAATGGTATTCTCCGCCTGTGAGGCTTTCCACCGCTTCGCCAAACACACGTCTGTGCAGCGTTGTGCCACCTTTTCCGGACGACCCAATCAATCCCACCGCAAAACGGGGTTCGAATGCCAGCGTCACGAGGGTAGCTTTACCATATCGTGATACACCTTCAATGCCCACTTTTTTCGCATCAACAGCAGCGTCTGTTTCCAGATAATCGAGTCCTCTGGCCGCTCCCCAGGCCCAAGCTCTGAGGGCTCCCCACTGCTCAGGGCTGCGTGGCTGCCCCTTGTTGACGAGACCGATAATACCCTTTGTCAAACCAGAACCATCATCAGCCTGGATGCTCGCTGGATCAATGGTGCAGTAGCCCCATCCTGCTTCGAGCAGTTCTTCAGTCCTGCTGGGCTCGCCTTGTCTGGGAGCAAACCTGTTCACAGGTGGAAGTCGGGTGACAGGTTGATATGCCGGATATTTGTCAAAAATTTCTTTGAGCGATGGGTCATTTTCTATCATCATTTTTTTGAAGGCACTGTTGAGTACGTCCATTTCTTCCTGTGATGGCTGACTTGGGCTCGGAAAAGACGGTCTGCCAAACATCATCAGCACCGGAACCGGACCTTTAACATTGGTGGGCAAGACCAACATCATCTTGATGTCGACATTGATGAGCGGATAAGCACTGTTGTCAACATGACCCGTGAGCTGTTTGGCAACTACAGGAATTCTGCCGACCCATTCACGGTCTTCGGCAACCAATTCCCAGGACACCCCCGGAATATTAGCAGGCAATTTTCCATATACTTCTCTTTCCAGGTCTTCCACAAGTTCAGGCCTTTTTACCTTCCACCACATGTCAGCATTGGTCACTTTTTTTCCACTTTTTGTAGTCAGCAAATCGGGCAATTCCGGACAAGGGTTGGCTATACTTTCATCATAATTGGCGTGATTGGGCGCAGATTCATTGCCACTGGGACCAGGCCTGAGGCTTTTTACACCTAACATTTTCATCAGATGGGCATGGTCTTCCTGCCAGGTTTTGAACTCAACAGGGGCAGGATATTTACCCGAACCTGACCCTTCCACAACTTTTTGTGCAATTGAGGAAGAGTACAGGCCCAGTAAAATTGGCAATAACAATAATTTATTCATCGCTTTTTCGATTTGAATTTCTAAAGTTAATTGAATTCGCGATTGTTGAAATATACGATTAAAACTATAAATATTTTATAACAAATGCAGGATTTTGGCTAACAAAACAAGGCTTGTCCGGTAAAATTTTAAGAAAATCCTCACATTTAATTGAATGGTGTGACATCAGGGTGTTCTTTGAGTTGATCAGTTAAGATATTCACTTGATTTATTGGCCAAATTGTTGAATAGTTACACTTGGTGGAATCATTGATAAAAGGTAATTCCCGCGGTTTTTTGCATATTTAACTTCAAATTCTTAAAGTCATGGAATATAGAAAAATTGGTAATACAGACCTTGAGCTGTCTGTGATTACTTTTGGTGCGTGGGCTGCTGGAGGTTGGATGTGGGGAGGAAATGACGAAATGGACGCCATAAAAGCCATACAAACCAGCCTGGATTTGGGTGTTACTTCTATTGACACAGCCCCCGTATATGGTCAGGGCGCAAGTGAGCACATTGTTGGCAAAGCATTGAAAGGGGTCAGGAGAGATCAGGTGCAAATTTTGACAAAGTTTGGTATGAGATGGGATGATACCAAAGGTAGTCTGGCGTTTAAAAGCAAAGACAATACCGGCCGGGACATTGATATCTATAAATATGCGGGCCCTGAAAGCATTGTCTTTGAAGTAGAACAAAGCTTGCGCAGGTTGCAAACAGATTATATTGATTTGTATCAGATCCATTGGCCCGATGTGACCACACCCATCGAAATCAGCTTTGAGGCAGTAGCAAAGTTGATCCAACAGGGTAAGGTCAGATATGCCGGCGTCTGCAACTATTCTGCTGCACAAATGGAGGAGGCAGAAAAAGTGGTACAACTGGCGTCCAACCAGGTTCCGTACAGCATGGTCAATCGCGGAATTGAGGCAGAGCTGATCCCCCACTGCATTCAAAACAAGAAAGCTATTCTAGCCTATAGTCCATTGGAAAGGGGTTTGTTGACGGGAAAGCTTCAGTCAGACCACCAGTTTTCGCCGGGAGACCACAGGGCCAATCACAAGTCTTTCACACCGGATAATATCAAAAAGACCAATGACTTTCTGGCATCGATCGAACCGTTGGCCAGAGATAAAGGCATAAGTCTGGCCCAGCTTGTTCTGAAATGGACTTGCGACGTGCCAGGCATCACCATCGCGCTGGCAGGGGCAAGAAATGCCAAACAAGCTGCCGAAAATGCAGCTGCGGCTGATGTTGAAATGAATCGTGAAGAATTTGATTTCATCCAGGGGAAGCTTGAGTCATTTTTTGAATGAGTTTTCCGGGGGTAATTTTTTCAGCCGTATAAATCTATTTCGGCTTCACTTTTTGCATCGCATTTAGGTATCAATGACCAAGGTTATCTGGAGTATTGACTCAGATTATGGCTCTGCGATTAAACCCATCGTAACTTGGACTCATCACTAAAATACTATTGCAATGAGAAGCTTAATTTTTGTTTCGATCTTTATAGTTGGGGCATTTGCAATGAATGCTCAAACCAACCAGCCAGCCAATTCTACTTCCGGAATTTCTTTGGATGAGCAAAAAACTCTTGTACAAATATTTGAACAGGAAAAAATGGCAAGAGATGTTTACACACAGATAGGGGAAAAATTTGGAATCAAAATCCTTAAAAACGCCGCAATTGGCAAACAAAAACAAATGTCACAGATCCTGGATCTTTTAGCGCTCAATCAGGCGAATATTGCTTTTGATGATGCTCAGGGCGTTTTTAGAAATGCAGAATTGACAGAACATTATAATGCTTTTTTAGCCGAAGGCCTTGGTTCGCTCAACAATGCTTTCCGTGTTGGAGCCAAAATGGAAGATTACAACATTTACCAAATCGACAAGGTACTTTCCAGCACTACAAACGACAAGTTGGTATTGCTTTTCAGCAAACTCAGTTGCAGTTCCGGAAATGAACTGAAAACTCAGGTCAACATGCTTGTTGGCAATGGAGAGATGTTTATGCCTGATTATATTTCTGTAAAACTATACAGAAGTATCATGCATGACAACCACGAATATTGCGGCAATAATATGTGATGACATAGCAAACCATTTGGCTTAGATTCCGTCAGATGCGTAAGCTTTCGGCACCATTTTCAAGTTAGAGAATGGTGCCGATTGTTTTTATTTCAAATGATAAAACAGCAAGGCTTTCCAGAGTTTTGAGTTAAGCGGACCAGATCAGAATACCGCATAAATTTTTGTCCATTCTGAGATATTATATTTGGAATTTATGGTCTCTTGTCCAAATGTTGAAAATAATATATCTTTGCACTAAATCTTAAGGGGTGCTTTGCCACTGTACTGACAGCAGTATTATGCAGAGCTGAGATTATACCCATTGTTGGTGTTTTATGCCAACATGTACCTGATCAGGGTAATGCCTGCGTAGGAATTGTTTTATTAAATCATGGAGTACATCGTCCCCTGGTGTACCATTAATAGACTTAAGATTTTATGAAATTTTCAAATGTTTTACTTGTAATTGTTCTATTTGGTGCATCGGCACTTTCTGGTCAGACCACTTTAAAAATTGTAGACCAGAAAACCATGTCTCCACTTTTTTCGGCATTGGTTCAGGATGCTGACGGCAAAGGGCTTGGGGTGTCTGATTTATTCGGATTCGTTGAGCTTGATCGATCCAAAGAAGGAGATAAAGTACTCGTATCTTATCTGGGTTATGAAACTCAGCAAGTGATCTTAAACGGAAGCCAGCAACAGGTGGAGCTCCAGGCACTCATGCAGGGCATTGATGAAGTACTCGTCAGTGCAACAAGGGTGGGCAAAAAGGGTGTGTTTGCCACAGAAAACTTCTCCGCAGCTAAACTTGCTGAAAATAATCTTGGACAGGATTTGCCGCTCTTGCTCAACCAGGCAACTTCTGTAGTAACATCCTCAGACGCCGGAAATGGGGTAGGATATACGGGCATCCGGGTGAGGGGGTCTGATCCCACACGAATCAATGTGACCATCAATGGCATTCCGGTCAACGATGCAGAATCGCAGGGCGTTTTTTGGGTAGATTTACCAGATCTTGCCTCATCTACCAATTCTGTACAAATTCAAAGAGGAGTTGGTACATCAACCAATGGAGCCGGAGCTTTTGGCGCTACCATCAATCTTCAAACCGACGTATTGCGCGATCATGCCTATGTTGAAGCCTCTGCAGCAGCAGGTTCCTTCAATACTCAGAAGTATACTTTCAAGGCTGGTACAGGGCTCATCAATGACATATTTACCACAGATGTAAGGTTGAGCAAAATTTCAAGCGACGGCTATATAGACAGGGCTTTTTCAGACTTGTCTTCACTTTATGTATCATCAGCCGCCTATCTCAAAAAAGATGTCATCAAATTCATTGCCCTTTCCGGAAAAGAAAAAACCTATCAGGCATGGAATGGGGTATATGAAGGGGATCTTGAACAAAGACGCACCTACAATTATACCGGAGAGTACACAGATCTTGAAGGAAATACCGCCTACTACGACGATGAAACTGACAATTACTGGCAACACAATAATCAGTTGCATTGGGGTCACAGAACAAGTGACGTTTTGGATTTCAATATGGCTTTGCATTATACCAGAGGATATGGATATTATGAGCAATACCGACAGGATGACGATTTGGATCGATATGGACTTGATCCTGTAACCATAGGTGGCGAAAGCATCAATTCCAGCGATCTCATTCGCAGGAGATGGCTGGACAATCATTTTGGAGGATTGGTTTTTTCGGCCAATTATTTAGCCGGAGAAAACACAAAATTGACATTTGGCGGGGGAGCAAACCAGTATATTGGTGACCATTACGGACAGGTAATATGGTCAAGATTTGCCTCCAACGGTTCCAAAGACCATGAGTATTACAGAGACGATGCGGTAAAAACAGACATTAACCTATATGCCAAGCTGCAGCAGGGAATTACCGATCAGCTCAGCGGCTTTTTGGATCTTCAATACCGCGGAGTGGACTATACCTTTGAGGGCTTTAACAGCCAACTCAACAACGTAGATCAGCAGGTCAATTATCACTTTTTCAATCCTAAAGCAGGTTTGTTTTACCAAATCAATTCAAGATCGGACGCCTTTGTTTCTATAAGTTTTGCAAACAAAGAGCCCAATAGAAATGATTTTACAGAGAATTCAGCAAACACAAGACCATTGCCGGAAAAACTGAGAGATATTGAGGCGGGTTGGTCCTGGAATTCGGCGCTCGCAGCATTCAAGATTACTGCCTATCATATGTCTTACAAGGACCAGCTCATTCTTACGGGCAAAATCAACGATGTTGGAGAATATGCCCGGACGAATGTGGATAACAGCTACAGAATGGGGGTAGAGCTAGAAGCAGGGTTTCAAATCATGCCCGGCTTAACAGCAAGCGGTAATCTTACACTGAGCCAAAATAAGATCCAGGCATTTTCTGAGTTCATTGATGCATACGATGCTGATTTCAATTATCTGGGACAGCAGGAGACCCTTCATGAAAATACGGACATCTCCTTTTCACCACCTGTAATTGGGGGGCTTGTGGCGACATACAAGCCGTCGAGATTTTTTGGACTGGAGTGGCAGACCAAATATGTCGGTGCACAATATCTGGACAATACCATGAATGCTTCCAGAAGGCTTTCTCCCTTCCACACTGCCAACATAAGGTTGTTTGGAGATGCAGGACTTGGAAAGATCAATAATGTATCGTGGAACATTCTCGTCAACAATGTTTTCAATGCCATGTACAGCAATAATGGTTATACCTATGGTTATGCCGTAGACGGAGTCAGAGAAGACTTCAACTATGTGTACCCACAGGCGGGCATCAACTTTTTGGCGGGTATCTCGCTGGGGTTTTGATGTAAGAATTCTTGTTGAAAGGCAAAATTTAAAACAGAACAGCCAATTATTCAATCTTCATTTACTTACCTTTGTCGCCTGTCAAAGAAGGTATGAGTCAATTTGTAGTATCAGCCAGAAAGTACAGGCCCACCACATTTGAGGATGTAATTGGCCAGAATCATGTCGCGAGGACTTTAAAAAATGCCCTGCAAAGCGATAAGCTTGCGCATGCATTTTTGTTTTGTGGTCCACGTGGAGTTGGTAAAACTACCTGTGCGAGAATATTGGCAAAGGTGATCAACTGTCTCACACCCGTTGATAAAGTAGCACCTTGCAATCAATGCTCTTCGTGCAAATCTTTCAATGAAAATGCTTCATTCAACATCATAGAGCTCGATGCAGCGTCCAACAACAGTGTCGAGCATATCCGTACATTGATTGAGCAGGTTAGATTTCAGCCGCAGCAGGGTAGCCACAAGGTCTTTATCATTGATGAGGTCCATATGTTGTCAACGCAGGCTTTCAATGCTTTTTTGAAGACTTTGGAAGAACCACCGCCTTACGCCATTTTCATCCTGGCAACAACCGAGAAGCACAAAATTCTTCCTACGATTTTGTCGAGGTGTCAAATTTTTGATTTCAAAAGAATTCAGACCTCAGATATCGTAGAACAGCTGCAAAGAATCCTTACCAATGAAGGTAAAACTGCAGACGTGGAGGCCTTGCACCAGATAGCTCAAAAAGCCGATGGTGGTATGCGCGATGCACTCTCTATTTTTGATAAGGTAGCAAGTGCTGTTGATGGCAACATTACTTACAAAGACGTTATCCAGCACCTCAACGTTTTAGACTATGAGTATTTCTTCAAAACAATAGACGCATGTCTCAGAGGTGATGCAAAGGATGCTTTTTTGATTGTGGACGATGTCATCAAAAACGGATTTGAGCCCGATCATTTCATACAAGGCATTGCAGAGCATGTGAGGAATTTATTCCTGAGTAAGGATACAACAACCATCAATCTTTTGGATTGCAGTGAAGAATTGAGGCAACGGTATTACAACCAATCAACTTTGGCCAGTGAAGCCTTTTTGTTGTCTGCCTTGGATATGACCAATCAGTGTGACATCAATCTTCCAAGATCTTCGAATAAGAGGCTTCTGACAGAGCTGACACTCAGCAAGCTTGCCCACCTCAACCATTTGGTGCAAGGCAATATTTTTGCAGGCAACCAGTCATCTCAGGAAAAAAAAACTCCTGACCTAAACAATACCCGAGTCAACACGCCCGATTTAAGCAATAAAACCACAGAGTCACCAAGGCTTACCAGTTCAGCGACACCTACACAAAGTGCTGCAAGTACCTCTGGAGGTCAAAGACCAGCTGATCTCCCGGATCAGGAAAATGCCCAATTTGTAGAGGAAGCAGCGAGTCAACCCATGCCAGAGCTTCCAAAAAATCTTTTGACAGGAGCAAGCGGCCCTCTTAAAAGCAAGGTGGCTGATTTGAGGAAAAAGCTGATGGAAGAAGAAGCGCAAAAGCTTCATGCCCAAAAAGGTTTTAATCTGGAGTCTGTTCAAAAAATTTGGGATGATTACCACGAGGCCAACTCTTCTATGAGTACGAAAACGGCAATGAAGCACAGTATTCTGGAAATCGAAGACAAAAAACTCAAGGTCTCCGTGCCGAATGCAGCAACAAAAAACATCATTCTGCAGGAAAACATGGTGGTGGACAGAATCAGAGACAATTTTGGACTCAATAACCTTATTCTTGAAGTTGAAATTGATAAAAGTAAATTTCCCGATGTAGAGGAAACGCAGATCAAACAAACGCTGACAACCAGGGAAGTATATGAGCACTTTAAGGCAAAGAATGAATTGTTTGCAGAATTTGTGAGAAGATTTGATTTAAAGCCCGAAACACATCACAGTTGAGACAAAGAAAAAAATTGCATTTGTTTTGCTTTTATATATGATTTTATATCATACTTTTACATATATTTTTTCTTCGATACAACTAAAAACCAACGCACCATCGCCAAATTTTACGCACACGGTAAGCTCTTATTGAGTGGTGAATACGCTGTACTTGATGGTGCAAGGTGTCTGGCACTTCCAACAAAATTTGGTCAGGTCATGAATGTCAAGGCTACGAGAAGCACCGATCTCGAGTGGACAAGCCTTGATAAGGATGGCAAAGAGTGGTTTTCTTCGTCCATCTCTCTGTATGATTTTTCCGCGACAGAAACTACCGATGAAGAGCTGAGCAAAAAGCTCAAAAACATTTTGAAAGGCGCCGTCAGGCTCAATTGTGAATTTCTGGATAAGTGGAATGCCTTCAAAATTGAGACAAAGCTTGAGTTTCCAAGAGATTGGGGTCTGGGCAGCAGCTCTACACTCATACACCTGATCGCACAATGGGCGGACATCGAACCGCTGGAGCTGTATTTTAAAGTAGAAAACGGGTCCGGATATGATGTTGCTGCAGCCGGTGCAAAAACCCCCATCATTTACTGGAGTACCGATGATGAAATTTCCTATACGCCGATCACATTCAAACCAGGCTTTAAAGACAAATTGTTTTTTGTCCACCTCAACAAAAAGGTGAAATCTGAAGATGCCATTAAAAAGTATCTTACTGCTGTGAAAGACAAAAAGACTTTTGTTCAGAAAGTGGATGATATTACCGATGCCATAGCCGAAGTAAGCCAACTGGATCAGTTCACAGCCTTGCTGGAAGAGCATGAAAATCTGGTCGCTCATCACACGGGCTTCATTCCTGTTAAAAAAGACTTATTTTCTGATTATAAGCATACCATCAAATCCCTCGGGGCATGGGGTGGTGACTTCATTCTTGCCATTGCTCCCGGAGGCCTGGAAGAAGCAAAGGCTTATTTCAATTCCAAAGGTTATACCACCATAGTGCCTTATCAGGACATGGTACTCTAAATTACAGTCACGGAAAAGGACCTTTAAGCTTTTTTTTATCCAATTTTAGCATGCAGACCTAGTGAAATCATTGTAGTTTTCTAAACTTTTAGTTAAATATTTCAAACATTTTCTAGCTTGAACTTCTCGGAGAATGGCCCCAAATTTTGATAATATCAAGATTTTTTATACTTTAAGTAAAGATTCTTTAGAAATTATTCATGATTTCGTCAAAATGATATACAGAATATAATTTTGTGTATTAAGTTTAAAATCGACTTTTCTCCTATGAATACTTAAGAAAGTTCTAAAGCCTTCCTGTTTATTTTAATTAATGGTATCTTTGCGCCACTTTTGAAATAAACAAGGGTAATGACGCACCGAAAATGTATACCTGTTTTGTTAATAAACATTTAAAGCGTCAGATATTCAATAAAAAAATGTGACCAGCCGAAAGGTTTGCGTCAAAAATATACAAGCGTTCAAAAGTGAACAGCTATAGAAAAGTAATTCTTTCAATTGGTTTTTTGGGGTTAATTATTGGGTGCCGAAGTGATTTATCATGGAGGCACCTTTTTGAACTTCTTGGCATAAAGATTGTTTCTATAGTAAAGGTTTTTTTGAAATAAGGGGCAAGCTCAATAAGATATATATTTCAATTGGTTTTTTGGGGTTAATTATTGGGTGCCGAAGTGATTCATCATGGAGGCACCTTTTTTACCTTCCAATTTTGAAATGAAAGAACATATTTCAATTGGTTTTTTGGGGTTAATTATTGGGTGCTGAAGTGGTTTTACACTGAGGCACCTTTTTCCAAATCTCCATAGTAACCTATGTTACACATGTTGTCTGATTTTATCAGGAGCTTTGCATAAAATATATATTTTCAATTGGTTTTTTGGGGTTAATTATTGGGTGCCGAAGTGATTCATCATGGAGGCACCTTTTTTCTTAAGAATTGGTTTTTTGGGGTTAATTATATAAGTGTCGTTCCTAATTTGGGGCGACACTTTTTTTATGTTTACAATCTTCGTTATTTTGCGCCCAGCAAAAATTTAAGTTATGTCATTATTATCGGGCAAAGTTGCTTTGATCACCGGAGGGTCTCGAGGAATTGGTCAGGCCATAGTAGAAGAGTTTGTAAAACAAGGCGCATCCGTTGCGTTCACCTATGTAAGCGATTCTTCGAAAGAAAAATCTGAGGCATTGATTCAAAAAATTGGTGGTGAGCAGAAGCTGATGGCCTACAAGTCAAATGCTGCAGATTTTGCTGAAGCGGCAGCTTTGATAGACCAGGTCATGGCAGACTTTGGCAGAATCGACATTCTCATCAACAACGCCGGTATTACCAGAGATACTTTGATGTTACGCATGACGGAAGAGCAATGGGATGAAGTCATTCATACCAACCTCAAGTCGGTTTTTAATCTTACCAAGCACGTCCTCAAGCCAATGCTCAAACAGAGGGGCGGGTCAATCATTCATATGAGCAGCGTTGTCGGAGTTTTTGGCAATGCAGGCCAGGCCAATTATGCAGCGTCAAAGGCCGGTATCATTGGCTTTTCAAAATCAATAGCCAAAGAAGTAGGATCGAGAGGTATCAGATCCAATGTCATAGCTCCGGGATTTATAGCCACAGATATGACACATGCCCTTACTGAAGAGCAAAGGAAGGCATACGAAGAGAATATTCCTCTAAAGAGACTTGGCGATGGTGTTGATGTAGCCAATGCTTGTGTATTCCTGGGGTCTGATATGGGATCTTATATTACTGGCCAGACCTTGAGTGTTTGCGGAGGCTTGCTCGATTAATATAAAATTATACGGAATCGAATTCCACGAAAATCGGCACATGGTCGCTTAATCCTTTCCAATTTTCGTGAGATCCAACCGATACTGAGTCCAGTTGATTCAGCAGTGTTTCGGACACAAAAAAATAGTCTATATGATAGGGTTTCTCCAGATGCCTGTACAGATAAAATGTGGGATGGCTCTCTTTACCCTGGACTTGTGTCAGCTTGGTATGATAGACGCTGTGGATACCCAGATTTTCCAAAAATGTCACAACGTCAGAATGGTTGCCCTCTCTGCGGGGTCTGTCCCAAATGCTGTTGCTGTTGAAATCCCCGGCTAGGATCACTTTATTGTTTTTTAAATCTTCGGCATAATGACGGATGGCCTTCCATACCTGTGTTACATATTGCCCATCCTTGTCATCGGGATTGTTGGCCCAAATGGCAAATAAAAGAAATTGATCCTGGCCGTCATTCACTTCAATGGGCACTACCATCCTGAATTCTTCACGATGATGATTGCAAACTTTGAGTTTATATTTACCAAAGGCAAAAACAGCCATGCCTTTGTGAAGATTTTTTCCAAACCAAAGACAGTCAATCCCTTCACCATATTTCGAGATAAAAGGCAACTTGTCCAAGTGCTCACATTCCTGGATGATCATGATATCGGGCTGATGAACGAGCAATAAATCAGCCTTTTTTCTGAAGGCCATATTGCAATTCCAGGATATCAATTTCATGGGGTCATGAGGTTATTAGTTGTCGAATCTTATGAGCTTTTGAGTTCCAGTAAAGCTACATTTTCGATATGGTGGGTATGGGGAAACATGTCTACAGGTCTCATACGGGTGACGATGTATTTGTCTGAAAGTAACAACAGATCTCTTGCCTGCGTAGACGGATTACAGCTCACATAGACAATTTTTGGTGCTTCCAGTTTGAGCAGGGTATCGATAACATCAGGATGCATTCCTGCTCTTGGTGGATCAGTAATGATGACATCAGGTCTCGGGTGATTGGCAATAAATTCTTCAGAAAGCGTGTCCTTGACATCACCTGCATAGAACGTACAATTGTTGATGCCATTGAAGGCGGCATTGATTTTGGCGTCATCAATGGCGGCTGCAACTTCTTCAATGCCTACGACGGATTTTACTTTTGAAGAAGCATAGAGTGCAATACTTCCAAGTCCTGTATAGAGGTCATAGATGTTTTCATCTCCTTTAAAATCTGCAAATTCAAGCGCAGTGTCAAACAAGGCTTTGGCTTGATGGCTGTTAGTCTGGAAGAAGGATTTTGGACCTATTTTATAAGAAACGCTGCCCAGTTTTTCTACAATAAAAGCCTTGCCTGCAAACAAATGAAAGTCAAGATCCAGCAGGAAGTCATTCCTTTTGCCATTGACCACATAGTAGAGTGAAGTGATGAAGGGAAATGCTTCCACCATAGACTTCATCAGCAGACGGATCTTCTTTTGATCGTCCTTTGTTACGGCCACAATCACCATCCACTCGCCAAGAACGGTATTTCTGATGATTACGGTCCTCATGAATCCTTCTTGCGAAATCGGATTGAAAAAACTAAGCTGGTGTTCAATACAAAAAGCTTTCAACCAGTTTCTGATGTCGTTAGACAAGTCATTCTGCAGGAAACATTCATTGATGTCAAGGATCTTACTGAATGATCCCGCAATGTGGAATCCGAGTCCGGGTTCACGCTCGAGCGAACCACTATTGTCTATCTCCTCCTGGGTATACCATCGCTGGTTGCAAAAAGTAAATTCCAGTTTATTCCTGTAATATTTAAGGTCTTTTGATCCAAGGACAGGTTCGATGTCGAGATTTTCGATTTTGCCTATACGGCGCATGGCATCAGAAACCGTGACAAATTTGTGACGAAGTTGTTCTTCATACGAAAGATGTTGCCACTTACAGCCACCACATTCTTCAAAATGGCTGCAGAATGCATCCTGTCGGTGTGGTGACAATTTCAAGAAAGTCTCCACCCTCCCAATCTTGTACCTTTTCTTTTTTTTATAGATGATCACATCTACAAGGTCCCCGGGAACGGCCCCTTCTACAAAGATGACCTCTCCTTCTGAGGTTCTGCCCACGCTGAGTCCCTGATCTGCAATGCCTGTGATCTCAATATTCGCGACTTTTTTGATTTTATTTCTAGCCATTGATGGTTCCGACAGTTTTAAAGGGCGCAAAGATATTTAAAAACTATTTGATACGAGGTGGAAATGAAATGTTGCCAGGAAATGAACATAAAATTTATCGGTTTCCCTATTTACATCCGCTTATTTGCTCCAACGTGCATTGAATTTTTCTACCAGAATGTTGTCGTATTTATCAGCAGCAACCAACAGCTTTTTGATCATTTTACTCAAATAGGTTGAGCTCAGATCTCTGTCATTGGTCAAAAAGGAAATGATGATGTTGTTTTCCTTGATGCTGAGGGATATGTCATTGAGAAAGAGGTTTTCTTTGAGCAGGTAGCGGTAGATGTCGGTGCTGTCGCCTTCAGGAATCACTGCCAGGTATGCATCAGCATAAATGATTCCCCGCTTGGGGTGGAATACCAACTCCACCTTGGCCGATCCCCGTTTGAGATTCCATACGTTGGGCTCGCCTTCCGAAGATCCATATTCCTGTCCGGCAAACTCAAGGGCCTGCTCAATGATGGCATTGATGCGGTGGGCATATCCGGACGGTCGATTTTTACTTTCCTTAGTCATCAAAGTTGGTTTTGGAGATGCATTGAAGCATAGAAAAAGCAAAAAGTGTTTTGTTGCTGAAGTTGAGGTCAGTCAAAGGGAATTCATCAGGCGAAAAATTATTGTTTTTCAGACACACATTAATGGCGTCAACGATGGCTTTTTTCTTCGGCAATCCTGTCCTTTTGCTAAAATACGTATAACCTATTTTTTCAAAAAAACTGGTTTCCATGACTTCCAAATAAAGATGTAAACATTGCCTGAATGTCTTTGGAAGATTATGGCTAAACAAAAGATGTGAAGCAATATAGTCCATGATGAAGCCTGCCTCTGCCAGATAATTCTTTTGGATATACCATGACGCATAGTGCAATTCTCCGGCTATAAGTTCGGCCGCTTTTTCTGTATTGCAGTCGCGCAACATTCCAAAGGTGAGAATGGTATCGTAGATTTCCTGGTCAAAAGATGTTTTTTCAATTTCAGAAAGTGATCTCACAAGCTCCGCAATGTGGGTGGTTTTGACCTGAACCCCGAGTTTACGGTGGTGATAATACTTGTGGATGTCGTTGATTTTTTCTTGTATCTTTCCTTCAGGCTTGACGAGATAATCAATCTTGTAAAGTGTTCCCAAAAAAGCAAATAAAGCCAGTCCAGGCTGTTTTTTTACCAACTCTTCAGAACTTTCATACCACTCTATCACGGAATCCAGACTGTCTTTGAAATAATTGTACTTCAACTTTAGCTCCTGTGGAGATGCCGATCGCTGGATTTCCATATTTACCGGCGATGTACCGGGAAAGTCTGCCAGAATGATGTCGTCCTTGGTGTCGCATATGATGGCCATTTCCCTCAGGGCCCTGAAAAGATTGAGGGGACTTGCGTTGCTGTGGTCAAAATGCAGCATGACAACGAGATTTTGTTCATCATCGATGGCATAGCGGGTATAACGCAGCGCATAGTTTTCTTCCAGCAACATTTTGTAAAGGCTCGCATCTTCAGTACTGACATGCACGAGTTTGGCTGTGGCAAAAAAACCATTTTGATTGCTGTATCCAAATATCATCTTCGAACCATGTTTCAATTCAAAGCTCATGCGCAATGCAAGCTTCTCCTTAAAACTCAGATTGGTGTTTTCCTCATTTTCTATGTACTCCAGAAGAGAGATGTAACTTTTGGTGTAATCCTTTTTCTCAAAATGAGCAACCGCATCGTCCCATTTGGTTATTTTTTCAACACTTAGGCGATGTTCGGTAAACCGGCCAAATTTTAGATTTGGCAGGTGAAAGGTTTCATCTTTTCCAAAAAGACTTCTAAAAAAAGACATTTGCTGCACCCATAATTACTTAGGGAGGCTAAAATAGTGCAATTCCACTTTCTTTTTGAATTTCTGAACAGTATAAAGGATTAAACAGGCTGCCATTGGCAAAGGGGCTTTATTTTTGTGCCCATACCAGGAAAAGAAAAACAATGAAATTGCGCACTGAATTAAAGATTGAAGCTTCAGATCGGCAGATCAGCCACAATCATACTTTGTTGCTGATTGGTTCGTGTTTTTCTGATAATATTGGTGACTTGCTCAGCAGGTCGGGATTTAAGATCGAGCACAATCCTTTTGGGACGGTCTATAACGCAGCTTCCATTTACAAACAATTGTGCTATGGATATAAAGCGCAGCCACTGGATGAGCAGCTCTTTGCCTACAATGAAAATGATGGCTTGCACAGACATTATGACTTTCATTCTTCATTCAATGCCACTTCCAAAGCAGACTTGCTCCAGAACATAGGCCGTGGCGCCCAAAAGTTCACCGATCTAGGTCAGCCTTCTTGTTGTATTATTACCCTTGGAACCTCCTGGGTCTATCAACTGAAATCTGCTGTATTCCTGGTAGCCAATTGTCATAAAATGCCTGATACATATTTTGATAAGCAGTTTTTATCCCTTGAGGACACCGTTGATGTTTTGCAGAAGATCATAGGACTGTTGCAGGGTACCAGATGCATATTTACAGTAAGCCCTGTCAGACATTTGAAAGATGGCCTGGTAGAAAACGCCAGAAGCAAAGCAGTATTGCTGGAGGCTGTACACCGTATTTGCGTACAAGGCCTGGCCGAGTATTTTCCTGCTTATGAATTGGTCATAGACGACCTGCGAGACTATAGGTTTTATGAAGATGACCTCCTGCATCCATCCCGGCTGGCTGTTGAATACATTTGGGATAAGTTTTGTGACCGCTATATGGGAGAAGAGACCAAAGCCCTGGTCAGAAAGTACAACAAACTTCACCAGATGATGTCACACCGACCCTTCCATCCAGATGGAGAAGCCTACCAAAAACACCTCGCAAAAATTGAGGACCTTAAGCGTGAGATTGAGTCTTCAAGATCATAGAACCGTAGCAGCTACCAATTCGGCATCTACCGTTTCTCCACCCGAAAAAGCAGAGAGTTTCACTTCTTCAATGGAATTGATCAAATGACTCTCAAACGGCAGGCTGACTTTGATGTAATTGTCAGTAAAGCCGTGCATGACGCCTTCTTCCTTGGCGTGCTCAAACAATACCTTGCGGCTTTCGCCGATAAATGCATTGTAAAAATGAGCCCTTTTCTTTTCCGACAAGATGCGAAGACGATCATTTCTTTCCCTTCTTACAGACATATCCACGGTGCCCTCCAACTCAATGGCCACTGTATTGGGGCGCTCAGAATAAGTAAATACATGCAGATAGGAGATATCGAGCTCAGCCAGAAACCTGTAGGTGTCATTAAAATCTTCTTCCGTTTCTCCCGGAAATCCAACGATCACATCGACGCCTATACAACAGTGTGGCATCACGCTTTTGATCTTTTCTACTCTTGACCGGTACAAAGCAGATACATATCTCCTCTTCATAAGTCGGAGAATTTTATCAGAACCACTTTGAAGCGGGATGTGGAAATGAGGAACAAATCTTTTGGACTGCGCCACAAAATCAATGATTTCGTCGGTCAGCAGATTGGGCTCAATGGAAGAAATCCTAAACCTTTCAATACCCTCAACCTCGTCCAGGGCTTTGATCAGATCAAAAAACAAGGCCTCTTTTTTGGGCTTTGTTCCTTCCAAAACCTCTGTGCCATTGCCAAAATCTCCAAGATTTACTCCGGTAAGCACTATTTCCTTGATACCTGCCGCCGCTATTTCACGTGCATTGGCCAGTACATTTTCTACAGTATCACTCCTGCTTTTTCCTCTTGCCAGGGGAATGGTGCAGAAAGAACATTTATAATCGCAGCCATCCTGGACTTTCAGAAAAGTACGAGTGCGGTCACCAAAAGAAAAGGCATCCACAAAATGATTGACCGTCGATATTTCTCCTGCTCTGACCATGCCCTTTCCAGGCGCCTTGGTCAGTTCATCGATGTAATTGACAATATTGAATTTTTCTGCCGCCCCCAATACCAGGTCAACACCGGGGATGTCGGCAATTTCCTGCGGCTTGAGCTGGGCATAACAGCCTACAACCACAATACGCGCTTGTGGAGAGTACTTGAGCGCTCTTCTCACTTCGTAGCGGCATTTCTTGTCTGCAAATTCTGTAACAGAACAGGTATTCAAGACATATACATCGGCTCCATCTTCAAAGCCAACGGTCTGAAAACCCTTATCTTCAAACTGTCTTCGGATGGTTGAAGTTTCTGAAAAGTTGAGCTTACAACCCAGGGTATGAAATGCTACTGTATACGGTGTTGCCATAATGGCCGCAAAGGTAAGGGCTGCAGTCGGGAATTGGTGTAATTTATTTCTGAAAAATTGGTTAAAAAGGCTTTAGACGGTGCTGATTTGACAGGCTTTAGCCCTTATATACTACTCGGAAAATGGATTGACCATTTCAATTGTGAAAACAAAAAATCAAAGTTCAAGGCAGAAAACGCAGACGGAGTGGGTACTCCGGCGAGGCTTTCTAACGCAGAAATTTGTTTTTTTGGTAGCAATTTAGTGGTCAAATCTATTTCCGAGTAGTATAAATCAATATTTTATGAAATGATGGTCAGAAATTGATCTTTACAGAAGTCTCCTTTTTATTGAGGGCATAGTTCTTTTTGTGGTTTTTCAGGGCCACATTGATGATGTTGGTTTGGTCATTGAACAACCCAATCATGATGTCATTTTCTATTTCCAGGGTCTTTAGTTCGCTTACTTTGATATTGGAAAGTGTCATCTCCGTCCAAATGGCAGGCATGGCTTTGTAGCTCTCTTTGTACTTGAGTTCGGCTGGTTTTCCGTTGACCTTTATTTTGAAGTTTTTGGAAATGAAGTCTTTGATTAAAGCATCAGCCCCACTGTACTTGGCAGGTATTTCCTCTCCTGGAACAAGACCCATTGCGGTCTGCAGATCGTCGTAGAATATTTTGAAAGTGAGCTTGACCTCATCGTTTTTCTGTACCACATCGCAGACAGAAACATGAAGTGGATGAACCAACATTGAGAAAAACAATATAAATGCCTGAAACATCATGTGTTACCTTTAGTCCTTACAACGATATGAAGGCTGTTTTAGATTCATGAAAATGAGGATTTTAGGAATTTTTAATGCTTAAGCCACCTTTTCATAAATCAAATACAAGGATACCACTATAGCGATTGCAGAAATACCATAGTTCCAAAGCTTTCTTTTCAGTCCCAGTTTTTCTACAAGAATATAGGAAAGCAACATGGTGATGACAATGATTACAATTTGTCCCAGCTCAACGCCCACGTTGAAAGCAAACAGTGGCATAATCACTTCAGAAGACGATCCCATCAGGGCCCTGAAAAATGTAGAAAATCCCATACCGTGGATCAAACCAAAAACAAGCGGCAAAAAGTAATGCCATGTTTTGAAGGCTGCATTTTTACTTTGGCGAACCATATTGGTTATCGCTGTAAGAATGATGGTGACCGGAATCAAAATTTCTATCAGCTTTGAAGAAAAGTGGATCATGTCTAAAGCAGAAAGCCCGAGTGTGAGCGAATGTCCGATAGTAAATGCCGTTGCCAGCACCAGTACTTTTTTCCATTCGCCAATGAGATATACGGCGCAGAGTGCAACAATAAATAAGATGTGATCATAGCCTTGTACATCCAGAATGTGGTCTATGCCAAGCTTAAGATAAGTCCCAAACATATCGGTCAATTGATTTCTACTTAATGAGTTTCTGGTTTAGTTTTTTCCCGATTTCACACTGTTTATTGCGAAAGTTTCCGGAATAGTCACTAATGTTTTATCCAGGACGCAATACTAAAAAATCTCATCGAGATGCAACTGAAATTTAAAACAAAAATAGATGATGAAAGGTCGGGTGGTGTGTGAAAATTATGCGCGGCAGACTCTTTCCTGTCTGATGTTGAGGTAGTGGGCATAAGCAATACTCAAACCACCGAGGATATTAAGCGCGATGTTTTCCAGATAAAGAATACTGCCAAAAAGAACTACAAAGCCAATGCTTGCAATTGCAAGTGGAGCAATGTTTTTGTGGAAATTGTAATCTTTGACCAGGGTGTAAAGTGCAATGACAAGACCAGTCAGTGCGAGTGTAAGATCTATGAAGTGATTGTGCGAATGACCAGCACCCGAAACCAAACCAAGCGACATGAAAACAGGCACTGCAGAGCAATGGATGGCACATAAAATAGATGTGAACATGCCCATATAGTCAGCCTTAAAAGCCATAAACAACCTGATGGTTTTTGCAATCATGTTGCAAAAATAATACTAATTGAGGGAATATGCAACATTGTTGCAAAAAAAGGAGTCTATAAAATTTCAGCAAATTATTTGCTGAGGGTGTGCAAGGGGTTTTCCTCGTAATCGTATTGGTACAATTCGAGTTCTTCAATGATCTTTATAAGTTTGTTGGTATAAGTAGGATCTGTCGCATAACCGCATCTTTTGAGGCCGTGTGCCCAGGACTCATAGTCAAACGAATCATACTTAAACAGGCTTTCATAGTTTTTGGATGTCATAAGGAAATTGCTGTGGTCCACATAAGATTGCACCGCTGAATCATAAGCCCTGAAACACGATTCTATGAGTTTGCCGTTCTTATAATCATCGTCTTTGTGGAAATACGTTTTTCCTACCCAATAACTTTTGCATTTGATACCAAAATGGTTGTTGGCAAGTTTTGCCAGAGTGCTTTTGCCGCTGTTGGATTCGTGAATGCCCTGTGCGAGGATGATGCTTGCCGGAATGCCACTACGGTGCATCTCCAATACAGCAAGATCCTTGTAGGAGTTGATGTATTCCTTAGCGTCAATGGTGTCAAATGCTGAACTATCGTGTAGGCGTGCTGAGGTAGCCATAAACAACAGGACAATCACACCTATAGACAGAAGAATTTTCTCCAAAGGGTGGTTGAGATTCAATTGCTCAAGTACTTTTTCTTTCTTATTCGTTGACTTACTGCCTGTTGATTTTCTTACCGCTTTCCCTCTTTTCATATTTCGCTCATTGGAATTTATTGGAACTCCTCTAAATTATTTTCAAGCCTTTGGTATAACCATCAGCCGATTGGTATAACTTATTAGTATCATATGTTTTCCAAAAGCTGTGCCAAACTCTGAGTGTGTGACTTGGGTAACCTCATTTAGTCAAAAAAATGTGCAACCTTGCACCGATAAATTTCGTTGACAGAAGTATGTTAGTAATAAATCATCTAGTGAAAGGTTTTTTGATTGTTGGATTCTTCTTTATGGGGATAATAACACAATTGTCGGGACAAAACAAAGTGAGCAGCGCAGCATTTTCTGATAAAATCAACAGTTACCTGGATTTTTCGATCCCGGTGGTTTCTGTTAAGGAGGCACATCAGCTGAAAGATGTCGTTTTTTTGGACGCCAGAGAAATCGATGAATATGAAGTGTCTCATCTGCCGGGAGCCAAATACATCGGCTACAAAAACTTGAATGATGCTGTTTTAAAGCAGGTTCCCAAGGACAAAAGAATCGTGGTGTATTGTTCCATTGGATACAGGAGTGAGAAGATTGGCGAAAAGCTAAAGAAGAAGGGATATACGCGTGTATACAATTTATATGGCAGTATTTTCGAATGGGCCAATGAAGGATATGCTTTGGAAGATAAGTCAGGCCAGCCCACCAAAAGAGTCCATGTTTATAATAAACAATGGTCAAAATGGATGACCAACAAAAATTATGAAAAAGTCTATTAAAAATTCGCTTTGATTTTGTAATTCCTTCAATTTATTTGTCAATTTTGCCGCTGAAATAAGTCTTGTACTTTTAAATAACTCTTTGATAATGAAATTGTTATTTTTAAAAAATGGCCTTATCTCAAAATTGAATAATATTAAAGCACAAATCACTCAGGATTCAAACAAATGTTTTACACTTTGATTTGAATAAAAAATTAAAAACAATTTATAAAGCAATGAAAAAATACAATTTCTCAGCAGGTCCGGCAGTACTTCCAAGAGAGGTCATCGAAAAAGCAGCAAGCAATGTACTCAACTACAATGGCAGTGGGTTTTCGATCCTTGAAGTGTCGCACAGAAGCAAGGATGTTGTTGCAGACATGGACAATGCCATTGCTTTGGTAAAAGAATTATTCGGTTTGGGTGATGAATTTGAGGTGCTTTTCCTCCAGGGAGGTGCCAGCACTCAGTTTTTCCAGGTTCCAATGAACTTGCTCAACGAAAACGAAACCGCAGGTTATGTGAATACTGGCGCATGGTCTAAAAAGGCCATCAAGGAAGCAAAAGCCTTTGGTAAGGTCAATGTGGTAGCCAGCTCTGAGGATACCAATTACTCATACATACCAAAAGCTTATGATATCCCTTCAGATCTCAAATACCTGCACATTACTACCAATAATACCATTTTTGGTACCCAGTTCCAGGAATTACCTGAAACCAATGTTCCACTCATTGCAGATATGTCATCAGACATTTTCAGCAGGCCTATAGATGCATCAAAATTTGATTTGATATACGCTGGTGCTCAGAAGAACATGGGACCTGCAGGTGTCACTTTGGTCATCGTAAGAAAATCGGCTTTGGGTACAGTAAGCAGGTATATGCCGGCAATGCTAGACTACAAAACCCACATTGAGAATGTGTCTATGTACAATACACCACCGGTATTTGCGATGCATGTTTCCATGCTCACGCTGGAGTGGATCAAATCTCAGGGAGGTCTTACTGCTATGGCGGCCAGCAATGAAGCGAAAGCCAAAATTTTGTACGATGAGCTCGACAGAAATAGTCTTTTCTACGGCCATGCTGTGAAAGAAGACAGGTCTTTGATGAACGTTACCTTCAGATTACACAATGAGGAGTTCGAGGCAGAATTCCTGGACAGATGTAAGAAGGAAGGATTGGATGGTTTGAAAGGTCACAGATCTGTGGGTGGTTTCAGAGCTTCCATTTACAATGCATTGGAGGCTGAGGGAATCCAAAAACTTGCAGACTTAATGCGTGCCTTTGAAGCGGAAAAAGCATAATCATAGCGATATAAAAGTGGATATCAATGGGAAAAATATTCCCTTGAGAATCTATTCAGAATACAGATCAAACGTAAGGGTATCCCTGGGAAAAGACTTTGTCATCCTGAGGATACCTTTATTTTTTGTTGGAAGTAAGGATAAACACATAGATTTTGCCAAACAATGGTTGGAATCGCTTGACAAATCCAAGCCCATGGCATTGCACAAATACAATGCCCAGAAGTATGAAGAGTCGTTCAGGTTTACGATTCTGAGTACTTATAGTTTTGATGTTGAAGTTGTCGAGGAGGACCGCAGCAATGGGGTAGCCGAAATGATCAATGGCACCCTCATTCGCATCACAATTCCGGAGGAAGACAATGCGGTTCACAAAAAGAAAATGATCAGAACCCTGATTTCAAGGATTGTTGCCAAAAAGTTCAAACGTGCCGTGGAAGACCGCGTCAAATACTGGAACGATCATTTTTTTGGCAAAAAGATCAACAAAATTTTCCTAAAGTACAATGCCACCAACTGGGGGAGCTGTTCTGTTGACCACAACATCAATCTCAGCACCCGCTCTTTATTGCTACCTATAGAGGTCTTTGATTACATCATCGTTCACGAGCTGAGTCACCTTGTAGAGATGAACCACTCAGACAGATTTTGGAAGGTAGTGGAAAAAGTCATGCCCGAGTACGAGGTCCATGAAGCGTGGTTGAAGAAGAACGGGTCGAAGTTGGATTTTTGAAAGGCTACAGTTTTTCACTAAATTTTTATTCAATCAAATGGGATTGTATATCCATTCTTTGATGTAGTATACGAACGATTTCTATTGTTTCTGCTCTGTAGTTGATAAAATAAAAGACTAAATGCGATTTTATCTTACTAGCGCGATACCCAATTCTAAGATTTTGATAATCTTTTCCAGATTCGGGATTTTGAGCCAAATACTCAAATTCATCTAAGATCAGATTTACATATCTGTCTGCTTGTTGAAGTGACCAGTTTTCATAGGTATACAGCCAAATATTTTCAAGATCTGTTCCGGCTTCATGGCTGATAATGTATTTCATTGATCAATCAAATGGTCTTTATGAAGATTTTGCAAAAAAGCATTCCGGTCGAAATTTTCAATGAAACCAGATTCTTCTCCCTTTACCAGTGCTTTTAAAAGTTCAATTTTTTTTGACTCTTCGTGCTCAAACATTCTTAAAGCAGCTCTAACCACTTCGCTGGCAGAAGTATATTTACCTGATTTTACTTGTTGCTCAATGAAATTATCGAAATAGTCTCCAAGCAGTATAGATGTGTTTTTTGCCATTTACTTTTGTTTTTACAAATATACCAAGTCTTGGTATAAGTTCAAAATGCTTTAATGGCCTCGAGGTGGAAAGTTGTGGAAGACGTAATTAGAGTCTATTAAAAAAGAGAAGCCTGGCTTAAGAAGCACGGCTCGAAGCTGGATTTTTGGGCTTATAAAAGCAAACAAGTGTAATTACATAGAACAGTCCCTTTACTCACTTAGTCCCGTGAGGGACTACTGCTCAATTCCCAACGACTTCGGTCACTGGATATTTAAACCACCTAAAACATCTTTTAAAAAATTTTAAAAATTTAATACCCAAAACTTCCATACCATTATATATATATATATATATATTTGGCCAATCAGTTCAGAAGAAATAAAGAAAGACCCTTTCCTATGAGCATGAACTGACACATCGTCCAACTAGTACTTTAATCATAATTATGTCTCCAGGCATGTGGTAATGCATGGCAGGCAACAAAGCTTTTTTGAAGTATTCTTCCAGTCGCGAATGGGAGTGTATAATATGGGAAAGGCAACCGATACCATCCTTTGGCCGGGTAGGTACCGCTTGCCGAGTTTTTATTAACAATAAATTAATTAGTTTACAATGAAATTTTTAAATTATTTTTTAATATCATCTATACTTTTAATAATTAGTTGTAGTTCTGAACAGAATATAGTTCAAGAAGATAGGAATATTATTGTCGATGAACATATTGTAAAAGCATTAGATTTCTTTAAGATTGCCTATGAAGCCAATAAAAATATTCCAGAATTTGCATCTGAACTTGAACATGCTAAGTTACTAATGAATTCAAGTAAACCAGAGGAAGCATTAGAAGTTTTATCAAAAATTGGTTTCGATGAAAATTCATTCAAGGATTTCAGTAATTCATGTAGAAAAATACAAAATGAGTTTGGAAGTAATATGAATGAAATCGAGACTTATCTGGAAAATAGACTTTCAGTGATGATTTCAAAAACGGATACCATTGATAAATATGAGTTCCTCAAGAATAAAACAGCTGTGAGAACTCCCTGTTGGTGGATATCAGCCAGAGCTGTTTTAAAATCTACCCTTTATGTTGTTGCTGGATGCGTTGCTGATGGGCCGTTTGCTTTAGCTACTTGTGGCACTGCTTTTGCTGGGGCAGCAATAGAGATTGGTGATGCAACTTATGAGCTATGTAATTCTCCCGAGTGTGGGTGCTAAATAATATGAAAATGGAAAAAGTAACAAATTTAAGGGAATTAAGCCTCGGACAATATCTTCGATTATTTGGACTTTTAATCCTAATGGCCAATGTATTTTTTAATAGGAGCAATGACTATGTATTTTTGGTTGGTGCGATAATAGCGCTTGTAGGTATTGGTTTAATCTGGAAAAAGGGGAACAATGAAACAAGGAAAAATTTATTATCTGTATTAATCCAAGCAATTGTATTCGGGTTAATTGTATTTGCATGGTTGATGTATAAGTTCGTACTTAAATAGCCTTTTCAATTGGAAACAAATTGAAATACTATTTTAAATTATGGTCATTGATTTACTGAGTCAGCTCTTTATTTATAGGCTTCTCCGAAAATCAATGACCATTCCAAAGTATATTTTTTGCACTTTCTTTTGGCATTTTATCAAGTCTGGGAATATGTTCAAAGTAATTTGAATCATTTGCGACAGGAAGGTTCCATTTATGGATATAAATATGAAAGACAAGTATAATGCTCAAAATGAAAGCCCCTAAACGTGATTATTAGATTAGAAAACCTTAATATAAATGGTCCATTCAGACAGATTTTGAAAGGTAGTCGAAAAAGTCATGTCCGAATATGAGGTCCATGAAGCTTGGTTTAAGAAGAACGGGTCAAAGTTGGATTTTTAAGGATTTGATGTATAAATTATGAAATTTTAACAGGTTTAAAAAATTTCTACAGAAAATTTATATACCATAATATATGTATATATTCGCAAAGTCAACTTGTGAAAGTTAGTGAAGGACCCATTCCTGTGAAATTATAGTTGACAACACCTAAATAGTATTTTATAATGTGAATGTCTTCATGTCCTGTTGCAGGGTTGAAAACAAAGCTTTTTGAAGTAATGAAAACTAACCATCTATATCTACTTATTATTCTATCCTGGCATATTCAATTAGCTGCTCAACAAATCCCTATCCAGTGTTATTTGTTGGATGATGAAGATAAAGCTCCCATTTCCAATGCTGTAATTCAGGTTTCTCATCCTGATCATTCTTTTACCTCGATTTCTGACGAGAATGGATTGATATTATTGGATGTAAAACCCAATCTATTGTACGACATTGAGGTCAGTCATATCAATTATGCATACAAAAAAATTACAGATTCTATATCCAACAGGGACTCTCCCATGTTGATTTACCTGTTTCGAAAAGAAAATGTTTTACCGGAGCTTGTAATTACTGCCCATCAAAACTTGTACAAATCTGATCACAATAAACTTACCTACTATGTTTCAGAAGATACCTCGTTGATCAATAAACCAATCATCGAAGCATTTGAACTTATACCCTTCTTCAATAAAACACCAGGAGGGCAAATTTTTTTTAAAAACAATAAAAACAACTTCATCATACTTTTGAATGGACAACAATATGGATTATTAACTAAAGATCCCACTATGGCCCTTTCATCTATTGATTCGAAATTTATAGAATCAATAGAGATCAATTTTACACCCGAAATTCAGTTTACATCACAAGGCATAGATGTAGTGATCGATATCAAAACAAAGGGCTATTTACAGGGAGATATTTTAAGTTCCACGAACAACGTATCTACCTTTCAAAATGCCATTAACACTGACAATAGTCTGTATGGTTTTCATCAGGTAACCAACAAGGCTGTACAATTGGCATTGAAGCATACCAAAGAAACAAGTATTGAAAACACTGATTATTCCTTGATGAATAATGTGACCGGAACACTCGTTGAAAATGCTTCAATTGAAAGCAACCCAATAACAAAGTTAAGTGCTATAGATTTATCATACAGTGATGCCATCAAATTTATTGGAGACTATTCCATTTATAGCAACTATTCCAGGAACAAGCTTAGTAAAGATTTTATTGGAAAATATAATCAATTCCTGCCGGCATCTGAGGCCATGCTAAAAAATGATTTAATAGGAATCCAAAACAATTATGAAGTGGGTTCCAATTTCAACTTTCAGCTTGACAAAGGCAATCTTTATTTGTCCAATCGAATTACATTTGGCAAAAGCCATTTGGCCAATGCATCAATCAACGGAAATCTAGAGCAAATAAGGCTCAACCAGGAATTTGTAACAGACTACCAAGAAATTGGTTTTAATGGATATTACATTGGCAACTGGCAAAAAGATAGGTGGAGAAATGAATTTGGATTAAAATCATTCAATAGGACTTATGACAATACCTTCAACCATGAGAGTCAAATAGATCAACAAAATCCACTACAATTCGTCAAGTCCGGACAAACAAAAGTCGATGTCTATAATATTTACGACAACTTTACTTTTAATAATCGCAAGTGGAGTCTCATCTTATCACCGATTGTGGAATATGCTCATTATCGGCAGAATTATGACCTTGATAATGATACGACTATTCTATTGCTCCTGCCCAAAATCAAGTTCCAGTCTCAGATTGCAGAAAGAACAAACTTTGGGATTCAAATGAAAAGAAATGTTTCACGTATCGACCCAAGGCAAATGACTCCATTTTCATTTTCAAATGATCCTTTGTTTATCCAAGAGGGGAATACTTACGCTTACCAAAGAACCAATTGGGTCATAGATACCAGATTTGACCATTACAACAAAAAAAACATATTTTGGTGGGACATCAATTACATCTTCACGTACTTTCCTGACTATCTGAATTTTTATAATATTTATGATGAATCCATTCAAAAATGGAAGAAAAAACAAACGTATATAGGTAAGAATTTCCAAAATTATTTTGGATTTACGTTCAACTACAACATCATGTCCAAGATAAGACTCAATATGGGCGCGGATATATATTCCAATCTTTATTTAAATAGCGTAGAAAAATACAGGAGCTCAGGAAGCAACGTCCAGTTCAGAACAAGCTTAGATCTCAATATTATACAAAGCATGAAAATCAATTTATTTGGGATATACTATCAAAACAGTCCATCAGCACAAGGAACATTCCAATTGCCCGCCCTGTACCGTCTGAGCATTCTATTTCCAGGCATATTGAAAGGGCGAGGCGTCATTCGTTTAGAAGCAGAAAATTTTTTTAATCAATATCAAGTCAAAAATGAGGTGATCAACAATGCACAATTTACAGGAAGATATGATCAATACTCCAGGGGAAGATATTTCACCTTGATCTTCATTTACAACTACACATCTATTCATGAGGGAGGACCAAAAAACATCAGAAGATTGCCTTCTGATGATATCATAAGATAAATGTATCATCCGGAAATAATTGCCCACCAACTCAAAAATGCAAATGGGATTAGAGTAAAGGTCATTGATTCTAACGAATTGTGAAAATCAATGACCTTATATATCTGGTATATTATTATTGTGCTTCCTCGTTGATCATATACCTAAATCCTGCATAAATCATCCTTCCAAATACAGGGCCCCAAATCATGGAACTGTCAAAGTAGTTGCCAAATGGATCGTTTGAACCAAGTATTGGCTTGTCTTGTCTGAAGTCAAACAAGTTTTCTCCACCGAGGTACAATTCAAATTTTTTGTTCCAGGACTTAGAGACCTGAGCATTTGAAATAAAGAAGGCAGGGGATCTGTCTCCCAACTGGTATGTCTGTGGATTGCTTCTGGTATCAGGCAGTCTTTTGGTGTCCTGCCAGTTGAGCGTATAATCCAGAGACCATCCGTCCACGTGATAGGCCAGGTTGACGAAGGCTCTATTTGGAGAAACCAGTGGTTTTTCCATCAATGTGCCATTGTAGGTGGTTTTTACATCCACATATCTGTAGGCAAGCCTTACATCCAGACCAAAGCCAAATACGAGATCTGCCTGTGTTTGGACAGAATGGGAATAGGATTTACCATCAAGATTGTACAATGCAAAAACCTGAGGGCTTTGATCAAAGTCTGCCACAATCTGATTGGTGAAATCTGTGTAGTAATAGTCAAGTCCCAGATCAAGGGTATTGTTACCAAATTCTATGTTTTTGCTGTAACTTGCTCCAAAGTTCCATGCTCTCTCAGGCTGAAGACCATAAGGAGATGAGGAGTTTTCGCTGCCTTTGATGACCCACTGTCTCGAGGATGCCATCACACCCAGATTTTCTGCAAAAATATTGGCGGTACGCTGTCCTGAGCCTCCTGAAAATCTGAATACATCAGTTGGAGAAAGTGCATATCTGAGGTGCAATCTTGGCGTAACAAATAAACCGAAATTGTTGTGGTGGTCAAGCCTCAGACCTGCAATCATGTCGATCTTCTCAGAGATGTGTTGGGTATATTCTCCGAAAACTCCCGGTACATATTCCCTTCTTTGGTAGTCTCTACCAAAGACATTTTCATCATAGTGATCCATCAGAAAAGACGAACCAAAGACAATCTTGTGATCGGTATCTCCAAAAATGGTTTGATATAAAAAGTTGGCGTAGATCGACTTTTGCACTCCTGTATAAACTGTGTTGCCAAAAGTGCTCTTCTGATCATGAATAACACCACTCAACTGCATACCAATGCTTTTATAAGGCTGATCTTTGAAGACCTTTCCTCGTTTCAGCCACAGTTCGCTTCGATTGATGTTGTTTTGGGCCAGCCATATAGGACCCGAATTGTGATCAAATGTGTGGTGGTCCTGACCACTCTCCTGATCGACCTTTGTCAATTTCATGCCGATCATGCCTTCATTGCCGTCACCTTTTTCATACTTCCAGATGTTGCCAAGACTCATGATTTGTCCTGAAGGCATATCAACAAAACCATCTTTGTTACGGTCGTGGCCTGATGTATTGTAACTGTAATGTCCAAGGACATTGGTCTGCCATTTTGGACTCACACGGGTATTGGCTACAACATTGCCCTCGTATCTACCTGAGTTGTTGACATAACCATTGACGTGAAGCCTTTCTGTATCCCATGGTTTTTTCAATTCTATGTTGATCTGACCACTGATGCTTTCATAACCGTTGAGCACAGAACCTGTGCCCAGATTGAGCTGCATACCACTCACCCATGGTCCGGGGATGAGCATAAAACCGGTGATTGCAGCAAGTCCTCTGATGTCGGGCATGACCTCACGGGTGACCTGGATATTTGGACCCGCCAGGCCGAGCATTTCGATGGTTCTTGTACCTGTGACTGCATCTGTGAATGACACATCCACCGATGGGTTGGTTTCAAAGCTTTCTGAAAGATTACAACAAGCAGCTTTTGTCAGCTCTTTGCTGGAAATTTGTTTGGTTTTTATCGTCTGCACATATGAAACTGTAGTAGACGATCGTCTTCTGGAGACGGTGACCTCATCCAGAATTACCCCGGCTTCCAGTTGTATTTCCAGATGTCCCGGCTTTTCTATGGTCACGGTATCGTTGCCATAACCAATATAACTGATGATGAGTTTTTTATTGTTGTCCTTTTTCATCAGCCTGAAATCACCATCCATACCGGTGGTTGTTCCTTCGTTATCTTCCATCCAATACACGGTGGCACCAATCAGAGGTTCAGAAGATTTTTTTGAGGCATTGTTTTCCGTGATCATACCATAGATAAAATAATTGCCATCATGGTCATGATCTCTGTAGAGGCAACATTGGGGTAAGGCCTGATACACTGCATTGTCAGCTTTTTCTTTATCGGTATCATGGCCGACGGCTGCAATATTTTTATGGAGAAGAGCTTCCTGATAAGCTGCAGAGTCCACGGTTATATTTAATAATTTGGTTTTAGAACTCCAGCTCGCTGCAGTCACACCAGGGGAAGAGAGTGCCGCTTCTTTTATGCGGTCCATACACATCTCACAGTTGCCATACACAGTGATCTCGAGGTTTTGTGCCAATAGGCTCCCTGAGAATAGTGTTAATGCAAACATTAATATTATAGAGTAACTTTTCATTCAACGTTAAGTTTTTGCTTTACGAAACATGTTTCATAAAGCAGATTTAAATACAATAGAAAGAGTTTTGTTCAGCTTGATACTTTATAACAAAACACTTCTTTAACCAATCTTATGAAAGGTAATTTTGCCGCGGAGGATGAAAAGTAGAAAAGTTGAAATCCATATCTAGCGGATTATTGTACAGGAAAACATTATTCCTGATGGCCAGATCTACGAGATGAGAAGCCAGGTGAGGTGCTATAAAAATATTGTTGCCTGAGTTGAAGTGTTTGCAACACTTGCAGGAACAATCGTCTTTGCATTCTTTTTTAGGTGTTTTGTCTTTTGACTTTTCCATGTGCTTGTGGCAAGCAGGTTTAGTGGAATGGTCGTGTTTTTTGGTGCTTACTAAATCAACGGTCTGCTTCATGGATGGACATGTAGCATTGGAGCCTGAGCCGCCAAAGTCCAAATGAACAAGCTGGAGGACTAATGAAAACAATAATATGTGGAGGGTCCACTTCATCAATTACTTTCCTAATGAATTTTTGATGTTTTCAATGAGGTTGTTGGAAACTCCCGGACGGGCTATATTGGTCCTTACAAATTCCCTGAAGTCTTTTTCTTTGCGGTAAACGGAAGAATATTTTGGATCTGAATCGACTTTTTCCAGAATGTTGTTGGCTTCGTGGTGGTCCAGGGCATTGTCAAAAAGCATGTGTATCTTTCTTTTGATTTCTCCAGACGTTTCAGAACGTTTCATTTATCCTCTATTTTACGTTAAAAATCAATTACTCTTCCTCCTCGGAAAAAATTTCATTTTTGTGTTTCAATCCTCTGTAATCTTTGAACCCAAGTTTCTCCGCGTAAGATTTTAGCAATTCTTTCAGGATATTTCTCGCCCTGAACAACCGCGACCTTACCGTACCTATGGGCACATCGATTATTTTTGAAATTTCTTCATAGGTAAAGCCTTCAATATCGCACAACAAAATGACCGTCCTGAAGTCAATAGGAAGCATATTCAATGCCACCGTCACTTCATCGCCCATTCTGTCTTTAAATAATTCCTGTCTGAGATCTGCAAACCCTTGTTTTTTGGGATCGTCGCTGTCTTGCCAGGAAACTATATCTTCGAAGTCTATCTTTTTAGGAGCCTTCGACTTTTTGCGATACTCATTGATATACGCATTTTTCAAGATTTTAAACAACCATGCCTTGGCATTAGTTCCCGAAACGTACCGATCAATAAATTTGTGTGCTTTCAGATATGTTTCCTGTACTAAATCTTCTGCTTCGGCATCATTATAGGTAAGGTGGAAGGCAAAAGTTTTGAGGGCCTCCATGTGTGGGAAGAACTCGTTCTCAAATATTTTTTGAGCATTGTTACCTTCATTTTTGGGCACTGGCAGATGATTTGTTTACAGAAAAGGCGGTTTGATGGGAATTTGTTTGATGGGATCTGACTACAACCAGTTTTTCGCCTGAACGAAGTAGGTGAATACAAATGGCAGCATCACCCAAAACCACTCAGGCTTGAAGATCAAAAATGCAATCGTTGCCAATACGGAGACGAAAAAATATAGCCAGTACTTTTTTAAATCTGTATTTGATGAAGTCATGGATTCTTATTTTAATTTGGCGCGAAAATAAAAACTATTTTTGAGTATTTGAGACAAGAAATGCAAATACCGTCAAATAACGGAGACTTTGGGTGTAAAGTCCTCCTCACAGGTGAATATCTTGTCATAGATGGGGCTCCCTCCCTGGCTATACCCTCCGGAGTTTTCTCAGGAGGATGGATTTTTGAGACATCTGAGCGGAGTGAAGAAAAATGGGGAAATTTCGCAACTCACTTGCAAAGTCTGCCATTCATCGACGCTGAACTGTTTTATGAGGATTTGAAAGGCGGACTTGATTACCATTCCAACATCCCTATCGGTTACGGACTGGGAAGTAGTGGTGCACTTGTCGCAGGAATTTACCGGCGTTATGCAAGACATTTGCAGCATGATTTAAAACTGCTCAAACAGGAACTGGCACAAATAGAATCCTTTTTTCATGGTAGCTCTTCCGGCATTGATCCACTTGTCATCTATCTCAACGAGCCGGTTTTGACAGGAGTGGAAAGGGTAGAAACTGTCAATATACCTTCCAGGGCGACCGAAAACTGGTCATTATTTGATTCTGGGATTTCGCGGTCAACAAGTCCTCTGGTTGCTTATTTCAAAAAGCAAATAAAACCTCACAATACTTTAAGCCTCGAACAACTGATGGACCTCAACCAGGAACTGATCCATGGCTTTATGACCCACCAAACATCAGATTTTGATACTGTTCTCATCAAAAAACTTTCACAACTTCAGTTGGACGTATTTGATGACATCATTGATGAAAAAACTAAGTTTTGGTGGAAAAATGGACTTAAGACTGATGATTATTACTTCAAGCTTTGCGGAGCAGGGGGCGGGGGCATGTATTTGGTTTATCAAAATGTAAAGCTATTGCCATTCCCAAGCCTCCGGTTTTAAATGGTTTTTTCATTCTTGCAACTTCAGGCAAATAAAAAAGCCTCTGCCGAAAGACAAAGGCTTTGTAGCGTGGGGGAGGCTTGAACTCCCGACCTTGCGATTATGAATCGCACGCTCTGACCAGCTGAGCTACCACGCCATTTTTACAAACAAATTTGACTTTTTCAAATTGTGGCCGCAAAGGTAAACATTATTATTTATTTCAACTCAAATTATTGCATGATAATTTAAGCGGTCAAAGTTTTTATGATTTGACCCAACGCACAAGGCTTTTAGCGCACTCTAAGAAGGTATAATCAAAAATCTATGGTGATGAAATCTTTATCTAAATGGTCTGCACTATTTACGCTCTTGTTAATTATGAATTCATGTTTGAAGGACGAATGCACCAATGCCCTCAAATATGTGGAATTGAACCCTGTAATGATGAAGGCGGAAGATTTCAGAACCAACACCATCACCACGACCAGTACTCAGGAATTGAAAAACCCCGGGAAAATTTACTTTTATAAAAACTATCTTTTGGTCAACGAGCGCGGTAAAGGCATCCATTTCTACAACCTCGAAGATTTGTCCAACCCCCGCCATGAGATCTTCTACAATATTCCCGGTAATTTTGATATTGCCATCAAAAATGATCAGCTCATTGTAGACAATGTGATTGACCTGATTTCAATAGACATCAAAGACATCCAGCATCCGGAATTAAAAATAAGGAGCAAGAATTACAAAAATGTCAGCGAAGCTGCAGGGCAGCAGTTTGTGGCTTATTATGAAAAAACAAACAGAACCAGAGTCATAGATTGTTCCGAAACCGGACCCAATGAAACATTTACCAATTGGAATGGAGGATGGTGGTTCAGTCTGAGCTCAGCTTCATTTGATGCTTCTGTATTTTCATTCAACGAAGTGAATTCCGGAACAGGGAATGTGGGTGTTGCGGGATCTACGACAAAATTTATGTTGGCCAAAGACATGTTGTACACCTTAAATGATTATCAACTCTGGACCTGGAATACATCATCACTCGATGCCATCCAGAAGATCGATATGGGTTGGGGTATTGAGACCTTGTTTGCCCAGAATGATTTGTTGTTTGTTGGCTCGACCTCAGGCATGTCCATCTTTAGTTTGGATAATCCATTATCTCCAAGAAAACTTTCTGAACTGAGTCATGCCACAGCTTGTGACCCTGTCGTGGTCCAGGGCAATACTGCCTATGTCACTTTGCGCAGCGGTAATGCCTGCACAGGTAATGAAAACCAACTGGATGTCATTGACATTTCCAACGCTACAAATCCAAAGCTGCTGAAAACCTATCCAATGAAAAACCCGCACGGGCTGGCCATTCTCAATGACAAGTTATTTATTTGTGAGGGTTCGTATGGATTCAAAATATTGGATGCGTCGGATCGCGATAAAATCAAAGAAAAAGTATTTGCCAAGGACATCAAATCTACTGATGTAATCGCATTGAGTGAGAATTTTGTCATGGTGGTAGGCGATGAAGGGTTCAATATTCTGGATGTCAGCAATACAGGCAACATCAAGGTGATCAGCAAAATAAATGTCGAAAAATGATGAAGCAATTGCACACACTTAGGTGGTTGATGTCAGGATTCATTATTCTTTTCAGCGCATGTTTTCTTCATGCACAGGAAGAAGTGACCGTCTATCTTCATAAAGGAAGTGTTGTAAAGGGTAAGTTTTTATCTTATCAATATGGAGATTCCTTAAAATTGGCATACGGTCCTGAAAAACATCTCATTGTTATCCCTGAAGATGCCATCAGAAAAATAAAGTTTGAAAAAGCGGAAGGCTCGTCTGATTTTGGAGAAAAAAAACTGATTTATACCACACGACTTTCTCTTCTGCCCGGGAGCACAGCAACGGGATTGGGCCTTACACAAATGGCGGCTTACAGATTGAATAAGACCCTTATAGCCGGAGCATCGCTGGGCGTTGAAAACTATTATGTAGATGCCGGCTTTAATGTATTTCCACTGTGCGGATTTATCAGAAAATATGGGAAAAACAACATTGCCTCTCCATATGCTGAAATGAAAATGGGGTATGGATTTGTTTTTTCTGACGAATCTTCCGGACAGGCGGTGGCTATTGGAGGTCTCCAGCTCAACCCGTCTGTCGGATTGAGGTTCGGAAGCAGATATTTATACACAGAAATTTTCGTAGGGCTAAAATTCCAGAACCTTTACTATCAATACGCGGGCACAGATAGCGTCAGTGAATATGATATTCTGGCCAGACGCCTGGAAACAGGAATTAGTTTTACCTTTTAATTCAAACTAGAGCTAATTCAAAAGACGATTTTTAGGCTGCAATACTTTTGGAGTAGGTTCAAACTTAAAGCTTGACGATATTTCCTCCGCTGATGGTCTTATTTTCGATGGCTTCAGCAGGACTTCCCAGATAACTGATGGTCCCGCCATTGGAAGTTGTCGCTTTAATTTTATCAGTTGCAAAAACTTCGGCCCTACCATTATTTTCTGTATTTACAATTGCCTCATCTGTCTTAAAATCCTGAAGGCCTGCCCTTGATTGGTTTTTTACATCCAGGACCAATTTATTTCCCCTGCCCATGACATTGAGAGAACTCTTGTCCAAAACTTCAGCAGTCATGGTTTCCTTCACCATTGCTTTCAGTTTCAACGTGCTGTTTCTTTGCAGCCTGACGTGTAAGTTGAGGGTCTGCAATGAATCATTAAAGCTTCCTGAAGCCTCATTCATCAAAATGATATCAGAAAGATCTGCATAGTAGATTTTGATGTGTTTTAGATCATTATTGCCACGTCCCTTGGGACTCAATCCTATTTTCAGCGTATTTTCTGACTCTGAAACTAAATAGTCTTCTTTGGAGTTGGTTTCTTCAATAGAGAATCCAGGCATATTGCCGTGCTCAAAAGTGACCATCATCTTTCCTGAAATTTCGATTTTATTGAAATCGGAAAAAACGACATCCTGAGCATTGAGCAAAAACAATGAGCAAGCAAATAGTAAAGTGAAAAAGCTTAGTTTAATCATGTTGCAAAGATAGGTCTTTGGAAGTGGGTTATAAAATAATGGTATTCCTCTAATCATCAATATCTGCCGATAGTTCTTCCAGATAATCTACGGAAGAAGACAACTGCATATTGTTGTTGACAAAACTGCACCAAATGCATTTTACATCGTTACATCCCTCTTCAAACTCGTGATTTTTGATTTTGGTATAGACATAATCCAGCTGGCCTTTGACCAATTCTATTTCCTGCAGACTGGCCTCCACTTCGACCTGGCTTTTACTTTCCCGTTCTAAAAATTCAAAAGTGATTTTTCTTAATGGCAGGCTGTTTTTGCCTTCGTGGTCGAGCAGGAGCTTATAGAATACGCCCTGGCGCCAATAATCACCCCCTGTTTGCAGGTCAATGCCCGGCTTGAATTTTTCATTGCCGCCGTCCCGGTTTCCAGTTTTATAATCGTACAGCCTGATGTGATCTTTGTAAAAATCTATGCGGTCCAAAATGCCTGACACCGGTATCTCATCGATGTGGGTTTTGATTTTATACTCCACCCTGGAATCTTCTGCAATTACCTGGTTTACAATCACTTCCTGGTAGTGTTTTTTCATGATGTTTTTACCATAGTATTCCAGATTCTTATACTCCTCGGCACTGAAATGGGAATGAAATTTTTTGAAACCTCTGTTTAATGCGCTTTCAAGCTCTTCATATGGAAGCCAGGAAGGCTCATTTTGGGCATACACCTTTGTATAGTAGGTCTCCAAAGCAAAGTGAATGACATTACCAAATCCCAGATTGGCATTTCTTGCCTTTGGTATGCGCAAAATGTTTTCAAAGTAGAACTTCCTTGGGCATTCCAGATATTTTGAAATACCGGTTGCATTCATGTGCATCGTCAGCAATATCCTGTCGATGAGGTCGTGATCGATCATCTGTAGCTTGCCTTGCTGATAGCGCAGGATGATGGAAGTGAAATTGGCGATCACCTCGTCCTCAAACTTTACTTCTTTTATTTCTTCTTCACTGATCCCAAGTTCTGTGATAAATTGAGCAGGCTCTACTTCCTTGGATCCATCTTCATTCATCTCACTGTAGGAGATGTACAGATGATCTTTTGCTCTGGTAAGTCCAACGTAAAACAACCTCCTTTCATCCTCAATGCTTGCTTCACCGGCACTGAAAAACATATTGGGTGGAAACTTTACATCGTTATTTGGGCCTTTTCCTTTTCCCCATGAATTTTTGTTGACGTTGATCATGAAAACATGCTCAAATTCCAGCCCTTTTGCACCATGGGCGGTCATAAAGTTGATTCCCTGATCATTGGTCTGCAAAAAGTTGATGGATAGATCGATGCCCATTTCTTCCATTTTCTGGATGGTGGCCAGTATTTCACGGATGGTGATGTTCTCCGTTTTGTGTGTTTCTTCTTTTACAAAATCAAAGAGTGTATTGATGGATTGTAAACGCATCAGTTGATCGGCATTCCCAAGGATGTGATTGAGCAAACCTGTTTCGGTGATAACTTTCTCAAAAAAGACTTGTGGGGTCACATTGGGGTAGTCATTGATCAAAGACTCCAGAATGTCCATGACCCTTTTGATGCCTGCTGAGTCTGAAACCCCATATTGCTTCATGTTTTCTATACTCCCAAACAGGTCCCGCCATAGTAGATCGTCCTTGCCCTCATCTGTATTTCTTGAAGCTATCAGCGCAAGCTTCCCTATGTCCCTTGCGTCAAGCCCCCAAAAATTGTAGTGTAGAATTTGGAAAAGCTTGTCATTCTGGCTGTTGAGCTCCTGGTATTCTCCTTCCAGATATTTGAGCAGGGTGAGCAATCTGTTGATCTCAGGAAGACTCAGGATGTTCACCCTTTTTTTGATGGAAATGGGAACTCCTGCAAAAGTGAAATATTTGAGCAGGTCAATGCTTTCCTTGTGGCTGCGGTATATGATGGCTATCTCGTGGTATGGAACACCTTCACGGTGCAACTGCTCAATTTTTTGTACGACACCACATGCCTGGTGCATGACGTTTTTGTATCTGATGACTTCAGGACCGAAATTTTTACCTGAAGTTTTTCTTTGCTCTGTAAGGTTTTTGGTGAGCTGTGGCAGAGTAGAAAGAAGCCGCTCTTTGTTTTCAGTGATGACTTTTCCGGCGATGTCAAGTATGGATTGTGCACTTCGGTAATTGTCTTCGAGGACAATGATCTCGGGTTTGAAAGTTTCGTAGTACTTGAGGATATTGTCTGTGCTCGCCCCCTGAAACCTGAAGATGGATTGGTCATCGTCACCCACTACAAAAAGATTGGGCTCTTCTATGTATTCATTTTGGGCCAGTGTGAACAGAAGGTCGTTTTGAGACCCGTTTGTGTCCTGGTATTCGTCTGCAAGAATGAACTGATATTTCTCCTGATACATCAGCAAAAGATTTTCATCTTCCTTCAGGACATTCAAAACCCAATTGATGGAATCGTTGAAATCGATCAAGCCTCTTTCTTTCAACTTCCTGTCGTATTCAGAAAGCAGAGGGGCGCCATAGTAGGCAAAATCATAGGATGCCAATTCTTTTATGACATCAGCTTTGAGCATTCCCTTGGTTTTTCCCCTGGAAGAAAGATTTGCAGGATCTTCCTCAGCCTCTTTTCTATAGTCTTCAATTTTTGTTTTTACAAATTCCGGTGACCATCCTTCCAGTTTCAATACATTGAAGAGGTTGCGCCACTTGGGTCGGTGGTAGTAAATCTCACCTGCTAATTTTTTATTGGGGTGGTCCAGAGGCAGCTCATCAATGATTTCTGTAATGATTTCGAGAATTTCCAGATCTGAGGCATTGGTGAGTTCGCGATACGATGTGAACTTATCGGGATTCTCTCTGATGATGGTATTGCAAAAAGAGTGGAAGGTAAAAATATTGACCTGGTAGGCTGTAGATCCCATAAATTTTACCAACCTTTTTCTCATGGCAGTACATCCGGCATCGGTATAGGTCAGGCATAAAATATTATCCGGATTGACATCTGTCAGCTCTAAAATCCTGCATACTCTGACGGCGAGGAGTTGTGTTTTTCCTGTGCCTGGTCCAGCAACAACCATGACCGGACCATATATTTTATCCACTGCCTGTTTTTGCCTGGCGTTGAGAGAAGCATAGGCCATTTGATAGTCAGCGAAGAGCTTTGAGGATGAAAGATTGGACATAGTTAAATTACTGTTAACAGAAAAAAATGACGCAACATTAGGGCGCTTTGAACCGTATTACTAATATCGAAAGCGAAAATAGAAACCCTGAAATAAAAATATAAAGATTGCCTGCTAAGGTAATTAAAAGATGTAAATAGATCAGCAAGCGAGGACCGCCCCGAATCAAGGATTTGGAGAGCGGTCTTTTTTTTTGTCCAAAATTCAACAAAAAAGATTTCTTATCGCTGTCCAATTCTGGAATTTGATTCTATATTTGACTCCTATCGAATTTATGGTCACATTTTAAAAATTTTCTTGTATGTCAGACATAAACAAGTCTCGTCTTTTCTTGGGCAGTTGTTTCGCTTTGATAACCACGGCTATGGCATTTGCTATTAGAGCGGGTATCATGAATAACCTATCTGATGATTTCAATCTTTCGGATTCTCAACTTGGTTGGATTAATTTTACGGGTATTTTCGGATTTCCAATTGCAACATTAGGAGTTGGTCCACTTTATAATACATTAGGGCCAAAAAAATTAGGCTGGATAGCCTTTGGAAGCCATTTATTAGGGCTTATATTGTTTATCTTTTCTCCTAATTATATTTCATTATTGCTTTCAATGGGACTAATTAGTTTTGGAAATGGTACTGTGGAAGCTGCTTTCAATCCTATGATTGCTCAAATGTATAGTGGAGAAAAGACAACAAAAATGCTGAACAGGTTTCATGTTTGGTTTCCAGGAGGAATAGTTATTGGCTCTTTACTTGCATTAATGTTCAACAATTTGGATTTAGGATGGCAAGCAAAAATGTCATTGATGTTTATTCCTATCGCTATATATGGTTATTTATTTTGGGGACAGAAGTTTCCTGAAAATGCACAGAACATCAGTACTTCCAATGCGGAAAACTTCAAAAGTATATTTACATCTCCTTTATATTGGGTAATGCTCATTTGTATGGCATTGACTGCAACTACAGAGTTGGGTACCCAAAGCTGGGTAGAGAGAATATTGGGTAATGCCGGAGCTAATCCACTCTTGGTGCTGGCACTAGTTACAGGTATCATGGCAGTTGGAAGGTTCTGGGGTGGTGAAATAGTCCACAGGCTCAACATTACCGGAGTATTATTGGGTTCAGCGATAGTTGCCACCATTGCGCTTGTTTTGATGAGTCAGGCAGAAGGGGCAATGGTATATGTTGCAGCTGTATTATTTGCTATTGGTGTTTGTTATTTCTGGCCAAATATGATATCATTTGTAGCGGTACATTTACCTAAAACCGGTGCTTTTGGTATGTCTTTGATAGGAGGTGTTGGCATGTTGGCTACATCGATTTTCCAACCGATCATTGGGGGTTGGCTGGAATCATCCAAGATTGAAAACGCCAATGCAGCTGGTTTCAATATACCGGAAGGTCTCTCTGGAAGTGCACTTAATGAAGCACTGAATGTAATACCAGCCGATCAAATGAGCAATATTGAACTTGCAGCAGGGCAAGCAACGTTAGATAATATAGCTATACTACCGGCTATTCTGATTGTTATATTTGGAATTCTTTTTGCTATGAGGAAAAAGATACTCCTAGCAGAACCAGCTCATTAGTAAAATATATAAAGGCAATTCTATGGATTGGAGGATGGACAAAAGCAGTTGGGCCATGTTGGTGGCCATGTTGGCAACAATGGTTTATTTCATTTTGCAGGGCGCCGGAGATGGAGTTTCAACTGCAGGTTATTTTCAAGCCATAGGATATGGTTTACTTTCGGTTTTGGTTTTAGTTGCGCTTGCTTCAATTCCTGTTTTGGTATATTGTTATATAGTTAAGATGATACCTGATATAGATTATTCCATTAGGCTTGCTTTTGTTGTAACTATAATTGGAATCATTTCAGAGATTATTTTTTAATGGAATAATTGAAAAATTATGGCAACTAACAGAAGATACTATGGAGGAACAGGTGATCCTTACAGCAGACAGGGAAGAGGGGTAGGAACAGGCAGGTTTAAGTTATTTCTCATCCTCGGTCTTGCCATGGCAGGATACCAGGCATTTAAATATTATACCAATACGCAGACCAATCCTATTACCGGAGAAGTACAGAGGATCCAGTGGACGCCTGAGGAAGAAATAGCCCTTGGACTGCAATCTGCTCCCCAAATGGCACAGCAGTACGGAGGCTTGCATCCCGATCAGAGGGCCCAAGCCCACGTAGACCAGGTAGGAAAGAGACTCGTTACCAATACTATCGCATCAAAGTCTGCCTATCCGTGGGATTTCCACTTATTGGCAGACGATCAGGTAGTAAATGCGTTTGCCCTTCCGGGTGGTCAATGTTTTATTACTGCCGCACTATATTCAAGATTGCAGAACGAAGATCAATTGGCAGGTGTGATGGGGCATGAGGTAGGTCATGTCATTCACAGACACGGAGCTGAGCGAATGGCGTCAGCCGGATTCATCCAGGGATTGATCCAAAGTGTAATGATTGGATCAGGAGGCAGCACATCTGTTGCACAAGTGGCTAACATGGTCGGCCAAATGAAGATATTACAATACGGAAGGGACCAGGAGCTGGAAAGTGATGACTTCGGTGTGCGCATCATGATGGAGGCAGGATACAATCCAGAGCAACTTATAGGGGTGATGGACATTTTGGAACAATCATCAGGGGGTAATAAAGTTCCGGAATTCCAGTCGACACACCCTTCTCCTGAAAATAGACGCCAAAAAATAAAAGAAGCCATTGAGAAATATTCAGGTAAATAAGCGTGGCCTCCAAGCGGCCATCTATTTATTTGCCTGTATTGGTTTGTTTTTGTCGTGCTCAAGAAAAACATCATTGGTCTTTAAAGACCACACGTTCAAAAATGTTGTTATAGATGAAGGGCGAAGTCCTTCAGCACCTTGTGAACCTTCAATTGCCATTAATCCATCCAATCCCAATCAGGTAAGCGCTGCTTCTGTGCTCAATAATTATTATCAATCGAATGATGGTGGGCTGAGTTGGACGAAGGAAAGAGTGACTTCACCTTATGGAGTGTATGGTGACCCTGTCATCAGATATGATTACAGCAATAATGTATTTTTTGCGCATTTGTCCAATCCAAAGGACAGAGCATACTCCAGTGAAGAATTTTTAGACCGTATAGTTGTACAAAAAAAGCAGTTCAATGGCAGCTGGAATGACGGTAGCTTCCCTCCATGTGACCGAAAAAAGGACCACGACAAACATTGGTTGGCCATTGACAAAAATTCGGGTGTTATGCTGATGACCTGGACACAATTTGATGTTTATGGGTCAAAATCGCCCGATGACCAATCCAATATTTTATTTTCAAAGTCAATGGATAAGGGCATTACCTGGAGTGAAGCAAAAGTGCTCAACCAGAGTCCTGGCGATTGTCTGGACGATGACAAAACCACAGAGGGTGCAGTGCCGGAAGTTTCTGCGAAAGGCAACTACATCGTTGTCTGGTGCAGAGACAGTAAGATCTATTTTACAAAATCAACAGACCAGGGGGAGAGCTGGTCCGATGAACAGGTGATTGCCCAACAAGTAGAAGGTTGGTCCATGGACATTCCCGGAATTGACAGAAGCAATGGCTTCCCGGTCATCAAGGTTGACAAATCCACGGGTAAATTCAACGGAAGGATTTATGTAAGTTTTGCCGACCAGCGCAATGGAAAAGACAATACAGATATTTGGTTGATTTACTCCGACAACGAAGGTGAAACATGGTCAAAACCGGTAATGGTGAACAACGACGAGGGTCGGGCACATCAATTTTTCCATGCCATGGATATTGATGAGAAGAGTGGTCAGCTGTTTGTTATGTTTTATGACAGACGCAGCAAACCGGGGACAAATGCGACCGATGTTTTCCTGGCTTATTCCGTCAATGGAGGAAGTGATTTTGAAAACGTAATGATCAGCGAAAAAAGTTTCACCCCTGAACCCACACTATTCTTTGGAGATTACAACGATCTGTCTGTCGTACCAGGTCAGGTAAGGCCAATATGGACCCATCAAAATGGCAATACCTTAAAAGTCAAGACAGCAATTGTCAGTTATTAGCTTTTATTTTACAGAGGGGTCGAAAATTGCACCTTTAGTTTATTTTGTTTTGCAAATTATCATTTTGTGAAAAATAAAACTAGCATATCATTTGCATTATCTCAAAAAGTACTAATTTCGGACTCGCTGATAAATAGTATTTAACTAAAAATTTTTAATGAATGGAAAAGCTTTCTAAAGAATTGCAGACTTATGCAATCGTAGGTTTGGTATTTAAATACCTTAAAGAAAGCCCTAGTTATGGTTATAGACTCATTAAAGACATGGAAAAAGATTCCGGGGGTCTATTGAAAGTGGAAGAAGGTTACCTTTACCCACTCCTTGACAAAATGAAAAAGCAAGGTCTTCTGAACAGCAGCTGGCAAAGCACTTCAGGAAATCAAAAGAGAAAAGTTTACAGTTTATCAAATGCCGGTATTAACAAGTACCATGCACTGATGAGCGATTTTGAGAAGGTTAAGTCTTGGATGAAATAAGAAATTAGTCAATGGCAACTAATATTCCTAAAAGAATAACGAGCGCCAAAATGATAATGACTCTCTTATCCTTGTGATAATGACTCTGACTCATACTATTGGATTGACTTCTTATTCTTGAGCATAAATAGTGCCAAAACGATTAAATTCTTAAAGTTTTTTTAAAAACTTGCATTCATTATCAAAAAAATCATCTACGTGCATTTGATCAACATTGATTATGGTGAAGAGATAGATTTTTTGGATGAAGATTTGGTCTTAAGAAACGCAGCTTACTGTAATATTTCTTGTGGATACCATGCCGGAGATGCGCTGTCTATCAGAAAATCTATTGTGGCGTGTCTTCGACATGGTATTAAAATTGGCGCCCATCCTTCCTACCAGGATAAAGTAAATTTTGGTAGGGTAAATACTGCTGCCTCACCTTCAGAATTATATTATCAACTGATCCATCAGCTTGCTGGTTTTTCGGGTATTGCCCAGGAACTGAATGCAGAAGTATTTCATGTCAAAGCGCATGGAGCTCTTTACAATCATATAATGAGTGATCCACATGTCGCTCAGGTTTTTCTGGATGCATCGCTCAAAATATTTCCAAATGCAAAAATATTTCTGATGCCCGGAACTTTGATGGAAGAAATATGCCTGAGCAGAGGCATAGCATTTTTAAGAGAAGGATTTGGAGACAGGAGATATCAGAACAGCACAAAATTGTTGCCTAGAGCTGTTCCAGGCGCGGTAATTCAAGACCTTTCTCAAATAAAGGAACAATTTGATGACCTCAGGTCCGGTTTTGTTGATACCATTGATAAAGGTCGCGTTCAATTGGCCATTGATACCATCTGCTACCATGGAGACAACCCGGCAATAAATCAAATTCTGATTTCTTTGGAGGCATAATGCGGCATTCTTACCCGTGGAAGTGTATTTTTGCGTTTCTTATCAGATTAATATGCACTTTTTAAGAATAGGCGGGTTTATCACTTTTTTGTATGTTTTGATTGAAGGCTGCGTACCACCGGCAAAACAAAGTCAGGGTTCAACTTCTGTGAACTTAAATGACCCGCAGATTCAAAAAATAATGCTGCTTGAAATTGTGCAGAATACAGACAGCATTTCTGCTTATTTTTCCTCTTCAAATCCCATCCTTCGATTATTGGCTGCAAAATCAATGGCGTCTATTCAAGATGTTTCCTTTGGAGATTCTTTGGTCGGGCTATTGGAAGACCCATTCATTGAAATCAGAACGGAAGCTGCATACGCACTTGGACAATTGAAGGATACTGCCAATGTTTCTGCATTGACACTAGCCTTTAAAGGCAAGGATAGCATTGATGTGAATAACCAGTTTAACGCATCAATTCTGGAGGCTATAGGAAAAGTTGGAGGAATTGAGCAGGCCAATCAAATGGCGAATGTTGAGACTTACCGGGATACCGATACTTTATTGTTGGAAGGTCAAATGTATGGGCTGTACAGGTTTATTTTACGCGATATCAGTCCCGAGGGACTTGCAGATCTGTGCCTTAAATATCTTGATAGCGGAGTTTATTCGCCCAAAGTCAGGTTGATGGCAGCTCATATTTTGGGCAGAAGTAAAAATATCGATCTTAGAGGCAATAGCCGTTTGACTGATATTCTGAATAAAGAAAGCGACCTTTTTGTCAAAATGCCATTGATTCTTGCCGCCGGGAAAAACAACGATCAGCCATCAAAAGAAGCCCTTAAAAAAATCGCCACATCCAACGAAGATTACAGACTTAGAGTAAATGCAGTCAAAGCATTATCCAATTTTGCTTCAGAAGCCGGGATTGCTGATACCATCTTATTGCTGACCAACGATGCTAATGTACACATTGCCAACGAAGCTGCGGCAGCTGGTCTTAAAATTAAAAACCTCAATAATCTGGTGAGTCTTTGGCGTGCTGATAGTATTGCAACCCGACCGATGGTGAAGGCAAAACTGCTCCAGGCCATTATGAACAACCACGGACTCTATCTCACCATTACCAAGGACTATATCAAAAATATGGCAGTCCAAAGAATGAATGCCAGCACAGAGCCCTTCGTAAAAGCCGAGTACATCAAAGTACTGGGTTATGATCCGTACCAATATCAAAACATTATCGCTCTTCCGGTGAGAACCAAAGTGGAGGAATTGGCAAAATTGTCAGCGCTCAACCAAATCATCAATCACCCGGATTTTGTATCTGCATACAAAGCAAATGCAAGTAAGGTCAAAAGGGAGATATTGTATTACATAGCATCAAAAGTAAGAGAAGGCGATCCCGGTGTGGCTGCGGAAGGTGCCGTTATATTAGCCAACGAAAAAAACCAGACCAAACTTCTTCTGCGCGACTCCACTTTTATTGAGGAGTCGTGGAGTAAACTCAGTCATCCAAGAGATTTGGAAACCATGCAGGCATTGAATGAACTTTCTTCCTACCTGTTTGAAAAGACTTATCCAATTGGTGAAAGAAAATTGAAGCAAATCGATTTTTCCAGACTTACAACACTTCGGGATAGTGCTACGGTGATCATCAAAACTACAAAAGGTAACATTACGATTTTATTGTTCCCCAAACACGCACCTGCCACAGTTTCCAGCTTCCTGGACTTGTGTAAAAGCGATTTCTATGATGATAAAATTTTCCACAGAGTCGTTCCCAATTTTGTTATACAGACCGGATGTCCAAGAGGTGATGGTTATGGAGGGGTTGATTTTACCATACCTTCCGAAGTCGACGACATGAAATATGACGATGAGGGTTTTGTGGGCATGGCATCTGCCGGACTGCACACAGAAGGTTCTCAGTTCTTTATCACCCATTCTCCAACTCCCCATCTTGATGGCAGGTATACCATTTTTGGCAAAGTCATCGCAGGAATGGATACTGTGCATAAAATAGAAGTTGGAGATAAAATCATTGATGCGATCCTAACCAAATAACAACATAATTCAAACCAAATGAAGCAAACACCGCTGACACCAATTCACATTGAATTGGGCGCTAAAATGGCAGAATTCGCAGGCTACAATATGCCCATATCTTATGTTTCTATCATTGACGAACACAAGGCTGTCCGGGAAAAGGTTGGCTTATTTGATGTGTCTCATATGGGCGAATTTATCGTGAAAGGTAAAGAAGCATTGAAACTGGTGCAGGCAGTCACTTCCAATGATGCTGCTGTGCTTGAGATAGGAGAGGCTCAATATTCCTGTCTGCCAAATGAGACAGGAGGAATTGTGGACGATCTGTTGGTGTACCGGCTTGACGAAGACAAATGCAGTGAAGGTGAGCAGGCTTTTATGTTGGTTGTAAATGCATCCAATGAAGAAAAGGATTTTGAATGGATCAAAGCTCATAATCAATTTGATACCCGATTGATCAATATTTCCAATGATACGAGCTTGCTGGCGTTGCAGGGCCCTCTTAGTCACAAGGTCCTGAAGAAGCTTACTGAGGTGGATGTTGAGGCTATTCCCTACTATTCTTTTTCGAAAGGTACAGTTGCAGGAGTTGACAATGTATTGATATCTGCAACCGGGTACACCGGAAGTGGTGGTTATGAACTATATGTTGAAAACAAAGATGCAGTTGCCATCTGGAATGCTCTTATGGAGGCAGGCAAAGAATTTGGCATTCAGCCATGCGGTCTTGGAGCAAGAGATACTTTGCGTCTTGAGAAAGGATATGCGCTATATGGCAATGACATTGATGATACTACCTCCCCAATTGAAGCAGGATTGTCCTGGATAACCAAATTAAATAAAGAAGCATCCTTCCCATCAAAAGATCTATTTATCGAGCAAAAAAAGAATGGTGTTTCTAGGAAACTCGTTGGACTTACCATGACAGAGCGACGGGTGCCCAGACATGGATACGAAGTTTTTGATGCTTCCGGATCAGAGCAAATAGGTATAATCACATCAGGAACACAAAGTCCCAACCTCGACCATCCGATTGCCATGGCTTACATTCAAACTGCCTTTGCCAAAACAGGCAATAAAGTCATGATTTCATTTGGCAAAAAACTACTCGAAGCGACCATCGTCAAATTGCCGTTTCTTTCCTGATAGCTGATTATTTTTTTGCTGAAGGGTTGATTCTTGTGATGTAATAGTCGCCTATTGCATAAAATAGGGATGTGAGAATTCCTATCAGTAGTACTATGTACATCAGTACTTGGTAATCACCTTGCTTCAGACTGGTGTAGAGGAGACGGCCAATGCCTGGAATGTTGAAAATGGTTTCAAGTACCACAGATCCGGCAATGCTGCCGGGGATCGCACCAACAAACAGGGTAATCATGGAAAGCAAGGCATTGGGTGCTGTATGCCATTTTGTAGCATCCTCAGCAGAAAGACCTTTGGAAAGGGCCGTCATGAAGTATGGTTTTTTATTTTCAATATCTATGCTTGATCCATAGACACTGGTCAGATAGGCAATGTCTGTGAATGACAGACAGATGATGACAGGAAGTATTCTATTGATGTAATGACCGAATCCTGAAGAGCCATATTGGACACCAACATCAAAAACTTTGATACCGAAATAGTCATTGGTAAAAAACAATAAAATCAGAAGCGCAAACCATATGAGAGGAATGCTGTAGAAAAAAAATAAGAGCCCTTCCAACCATTTATTGTCATGACTTTTGAGGTAACGCGCCAGATATTTGGACACAAAGTAAACTATGAATAAGGCAATGGCCGAAATCGGTACTGTCCACAGAAGTGCATTCCCAATGAGGGGAAATATTTTTTGGCCCGTAATATTGGATACCGCAGCTTTCCCACTGAATAACCTTGCGAACCATCTGTGAAACTGATTTTGACTGCCGTTCCAGGCAAAGGCGGGCAGGTGGAATTGACCTGCTTCTTTGGATTGAACAGAGAAGTAAAAGACCGGACCATCAAGGCCAAGGTTGGTTCTCGCTTCCTGGTAGAGCTTTTCATACCTTTCTGAGCCGGAGGTTTCGATTCCCTGCCGTGCCAAAAGAAGGGCCGCTGCATCCTGGGGTATAAATTTTTGGATGGCAAATATGACCAGGATCAAGATAAAAACCTGAAGCAGCCAACGACTTCCATATGAGACAATGAGTTGATTCATCAATTGACAACTGCCGGTACAAAAGTATTTGCTTTATAACCGGGTCTTGTGAAGTATACTTTGGCGTCCCATTTATTGCTAATGGCTATCCTTGATATGGGTGAATATAGAAATAACATGACTGCATCTTGCTTGATCTGTTTTTGTAGCTGGGCATGAGCAGCCAGGCGCACTTTTTGATCTCGGGTTTCTGTAATGACGGTGATCAAACTATCGCTAGTGCTGCTCTGGTAATTGTTTGGATTGCTTGTCTCAATGTTGGAAGAGTGGTATGTATCAAACGGATTTTCCAAAAATAAGTCTACGGACATCACTGAAGCTACCACCTCAAAGTCATCTGTCGCAATGTTTTCTTTTCTGATGAGTGCAAAGTCTTTTTGAACCACTTCTATGGCAATTCCTGCTTTTGCGCAAGCGTCTTTAAACAAGAGACCAATATTGATGCCCTGTCCGCCTGATGCCAGATATCTAAGTTTTAATTCCTGTTTTTTCCCTCCAATGACCTTGTCAAGCGTTCCATCACTATTGGTGTCGTTCCACCCTGCAGCCTGCAATTCTGCTTTTGCCTGTTCCGGATTAAAAACTGTGGGTGGTATTTCCTTGCTGTGACCCGGTAAAAATTCTGGAACAAAAGAATACATGTCTATGCCTTCCCCATTTTCAAATACTTCAATGTATTCAGGGTCATTGTGCAACATATCCAATGCCTTTCTGACAGCAGGCTCACTCAAAGCAGGATGTTTATGATTGAGCAGCAAAACAAAATATCGCGGCTGCTGGACTTTTAAAACTTCAAAGTTTTTAGCCATTTTCAAAGAATCCTCAAATAGAGAAAGACTGTTTTGGCTTACATTGCTGATTACGTCTATTTTACCTTCTGACAATTGTGTTAATGCAGATACTTCGTCTGGAATGATAGCAAATACAATTTCTGATGGCCTGTTATCAAGACTTTGCCCTTTGCCAGATCCCCAATAGTTTTCTTTCCTTTTGATGACAATGGACTCATTGGGCTTCCACTCTATGAAAGCATATGGTCCGCTCCCTTCGATGATTTCTGCACTGTATTTCTGACTGTTGAAACTTTCAGCAAAACGATGATAACTTTCTGTGCTGTCCAAAGCAGCAGTTTTTTCTTCGTTCTTTAGATCAGCCAATGAAAACCCTTCACCATTGTTGTCCGGATCATAAAGATGGGCAGGCAAAATTTCAAAACTGAGCGCACTTTCGATCAACTGCATGGCATAATCACTGAAATAAATGGTAAACTTCTTTTTATTCTCTGAATCAACTGAAACACTGTCCACCTGATCAACCAAATATTTATAAGCAAAAGTGTTACACTCCGGGTGAAAAATAGTCTTTAAAGTAAAAATATAATCATCAGCCGTCACTGGCTTACCATCTGACCAGCTGGCTTCTTCCAGAATTTCAACGCTAAGAGAAATTTTCCCGTTGTCTTCCTTTAGAACCGGGATGTTTTTTATCATGACAGGTATAAACTCAAGACTTTCTCCATCAAGTTCTGCCATTGGAAGAAAAATATATTGATAAACTTCTCTTGCAGGGCCTGAAGGAAACAAAATAGGGTTGATCCTTTCTGGATTGTCGGCAAGACGAATGACAATTCTGGTATCAGGTGCTGCAGGTACAGAAGAGTCATTCTTACATGAAAGAAAAGTAAATAGAAAAGAAGAAATAGCAATAGAAGCGATAAAGTAAAGTCTCATATGATTAAATAAGGATATAGCAGCTAATTTACGCCATCTGTAAACAAAGCCATATTAATAATCTGTAAATCTTCATTGGCCAATTGGATGAACAACTTTGCCAGATTTGTAAAACTCAATGATATTCAGTGCCGCGAGCCTGCTCATTTCCGCTCTGGCTTCTACCGTCGCAGAACCGATGTGTGGTAAGACGCAAACATTTTCCATCATCAAAAGTGGGTGATCCGCTCTCATAGGTTCCGGGTTTGTGACATCAAGCCCTGCCCCCCAAATCATTTTATCTTTCAAAGCGGAGACCAGGTCCTCCTCAACAACTAATCCTCCTCTGGATGTATTGATGAATATTGAAGTTGATTTCATTTTTGAAAATGCTTTGATGTCAAAAATGCCTTGTGTAGAGTGAGATAAAGCAGCATGCACAGAAAGTACATCACTTTCTGCCATAAGATCATCAAAGCTGACATACTTTGCATCAAAGGACAATGGGTGGTCTAAGGGATGTCTATTGTGATAAATGACTTCCATACCATAAGCCTGATGGCACAATCTTGCCATTTCAGTGCCGATTTTACCCATACCAAAGATACCGATGGTTTTGCCTCGCAATTCCTGACCCAAAAAAGCCTGAGGTGGATTGACCTTCCATGCTCCGTTGATAATCTGCTGATGCATGAAAAAGAATTTTCGGGAAGCAGCAATCATCAAGCCAAAGGCAATATCTGCAGTTGCTTCTGTCATTGCGCCCGGAGCATTGCCCAATGGAATTCCGGCCTTGGATGCTGCAGACAAATCAATATTATCATACCCTACGGAAAATTGACTTACAACGTCCAAATGAGCACATTGCTGAAAAAATGTACCATCCAGTTTATCAATGCTCAAACTGAGACATACATTAAATCCTCTGAGCTTGGCGATCAGTTCTTCCTGAGTCAAAGGCTTGTTTCCCTTCCATACTTCCACAAGCAAGCCCGCATCTTCCATCATTTTAATCCCAATTTCAGGAATATCCCAGGACACAAATACTTTTTTCACTGCCATTGACCCTTGATTTAAGGTTTTGATAACATAAATAAAAGACAATCCATTGGCGCCTTAAAATCGTAAAAACACTTTAACAAGGAATTAAACCCAAGTGAATGATGGATTTGTAAATTAGAGCCTTCAAGACTTGAAAATTCAAATTGATTATGACCACAAGACGCAATTTTCTTCATTCTGCTGCTTTCGGTACGGCGGCATTAGGTATGCCTGAGCTTTTTATCCATGCGCTCCGTTCGGCATCAGGCGCGGATTCTGCAAAAGCTTTCAAAGAGGTATTTCCACTGGTAAGCCCTGAATCCCAGGGAATATCATCATCAGCCATCACAAAATTCATTGAGGAAGCAAATAAGTGTGCATATGAGTGGCATAGTTTTATTCTGCTGAGGCACGGTAAAAAAATCGCAGAAGCTTATTGGAATCCATTTGAGAAAGGTGGTAAACACACCCTTTATTCTTTGTCAAAAAGCTTTACCAGCAGCGCTATAGGCATGCTCGTAGATGATGGATTACTCAAAGTCACGGATAAGGTCATCGACTTTTTTCCGGAATCTTTGCCAGAGGTGATTTCTGACAACCTCAAAGCCATGACAATCCACCACCTACTGTGTATGAACACTGGCCACGATTCTGATACCATGCCTGTGTTGAGGGCTAACGAAGATAAAACATGGGTACAGAGTTTTCTGGCCCATCCGGTCATTCATGCTCCGGGGAGTCATTTTTTGTACAATACAGGATCAACCTATATGCAAAGCGCCATTGTCCAAAAGGTATCTGGCAAAAAGTTGATTGATTTTCTGAAACCAAGATTGTTTGATCCATTGGGCATTACCGATTATGATTGGGAGGAGTCTCCTCAGGGCATCAATACCGGAGGTTACGGCTTGCGGGTCAGTACGGAGTCGATTGCCAGGTTTGGCCAGTTGTACCTCAATGAAGGTACCTGGGAGGGTAAGCGCATATTGTCAAAAGCATGGATTGATGAAGCTACAAAGTTCCAATCCTCATCTCAGGACAATGACAGCGATTGGGGCCAGGGATATGGCTACCAGTTTTGGAGGTGCAAACCCGGGTTTTACAGGGGTGACGGAGCCTATGGCCAATATTGTATAGTCATGCCACAATTTGACGCTGTACTTGCCATCAACAGCGAAAGCTGGGATATGGGCAAATCCATGCAAATTGCCTGGGATACTTTACTTCCGGCATTTGAAGACAATGCTTTGCCTGAAGATAAATCGTCACACAAAAAACTAAAGGACACAATTGCTGGTCTTGCGCTTGCAACAAAACCTTCTGACAGCTCCACCCTGGCTAAGATGAGTGGTAAAAAGATGGTGTACAAGCTCATGGACAATGATTACAACATTCAGAAGGCTATGATCAACTTTGACTCAAAAGGTAGTACACTAAGTCTTGACGGGAAAAAAATGCGTTTTGATTATAACGGATGGTCAAAAAATAAAGGAATCGTTTATCCGCTTCTACCGGAAGGGTCCAACCAGCAAGGTATTCCATTTGCAGGGTCAGCCACATGGATTGAGCCCCAAAAACTCTTATTGCATGCCAAGTTTGTGGAGGGCATACACTCTGATCTGATTACTCTTGACTTTGCTCAAGATGGAATAACCATATCCATGAATGGAAGTGTGACGAATTCCCGTAGTCAAAAAGACGATAGAAAGAATATTACTGGAAATTTGGTATAAAAAAAGGGGTCAGTGACCCCCTTTTTAATTATTGTTTTACATACTGGACAGCACAGATGATTTTTACTTCATCTGAAACAACTGCACCACCTGCTTCGGTCAGTGCGCTCCATGTAAGTCCAAATGCTTTTCTGCTGATTTTACCCTGAAGTTCGAAACCTGCTTTGGTTTGACCGTATGGATCTACTACTGTTCCACCATACTCAACATCTAACTTCACCGGATGAGTATTGCCTCTGATGGTAAGATTGCCTTCCAACTGAAACTCATCTCCTGACTTCACGAATGAAGTTGATTCGAATGTAAGTCTTTCGAAGTTTGCTGCATCAAAAAAGTCAGCAGATTTTAAGTGCTCATCTCTTTGCTCATTTCCTGTGCTGATGCTGTTGATACCTGCACTAAAAGAAATGGACGCTCCTTCAAAATCATCACCTTCAGACTCAACACTGCTTGTGAAATCAGAAAAGCTACCTGTCACAGTAGTAATCATAAGGTGTTTTACTTTAAATTGGATCTCTGAGTGGCTGGGATCAATCAGCCATGTTTGCTTTGCCATGATTTTATTTTTTTATTGGTAACACGAAAATAGGTGGTTTGTTTAAACAATATTTGTTGCAACAAATAAATTAATAAAACAATAACATTTTTAAAGTCTTTTGGTCGGTGTAACTTTGAGCACATGGGCAAAGTCATCAAATATATCGCACTTGCATTGTTGTTTGCAGCAGCAGCTTTTGGCATCAATTACCTGATCACCTATGCCAAAATAGGTGCAGGATACAATGCAAAACTGGCTTGTTCATGTCATTTTATTTCAGGGAGAACCATTGATGACATATCAAAAAATGATTTATATGCTGTGCCGCTATCCAGGCAGTCAGTAGATGAAGCAAATAAAATTGTTACTTCAAAAGTATTTGGGCTCGTCAGTAGAAGTGCCATGTACCGGCCGGATGTTGGTTGTATTTTGATTGGGGATGATGAAAAATCGATTGCCGATATCCCTTCAATTAAAGTTTCTTTTCCGGCATCAGAGTTGCAAGACAGCATATTGCCGGCCATCCAAAAAGAAAAACTAAACCAGATACTTGCCAGAAATATTGTTCCTGGAACAGGTTCCAGAGCATTGCTGGTATTAAAAGATGGTAAAATTGTCGGCGAACAATATGCTGATGGCTATGACAAAAGCACTCCACTGATTGGCTGGTCCATGACCAAAAGCATTACCAATGCGATGATTGGTATATTGGTAAGAGACGGTATTTTGAACATTGAAAACAATGGTCTTTTTGAAGAATGGAAAAAAGACGGAAGGAGAGACATCACCATAGATGATTTATTGAGGATGAGCAGTGGACTTGATTTTGAAGAGGATTATTCAAAGGTATCCGATGCAACAAAGATGCTTTTTTTGGAAAATAGTGCCGGGAAGTATGCGCTGAAATCACCACTGAAATTCACTCCGGGAAAAGAATTCTATTATTCCAGTGGAACGTCAAATATTTTGCAAGAACTCATCAGGAACACCTTTACAGAACAAAAGTATTATCTGGAATTTCCGTACAGACGACTGTTCTCAAAGCTTGGTATGACATCTGCCCTTATGGAAACAGATGCAAGTGGTACTTTCGTAGGATCTTCTTTTATGTTTGCTACCGCGCGTGATTGGGCAAAGTTTGGTCAGCTTTACGTTATGGACGGCATTTGGAATGGTGAACAAATTCTTCCACCGGACTGGGTTTCCTACAGCAGTAAAGTCACTCAAGATTCAGATGGTGAATACGCAGCTCATTTCTGGACCTATCCAAGAAAGGACGGCCTTCCTGAGGACAGTTTTTTAATGGATGGATATGAAGGGCAATTTGTATTGATTATTCCATCATCAAGGCTCGTAATTGTAAGATTGGGATGTACGACACCCGAAGACCAATTTGATGAAGCATCCTATTTCAAAAGTATTTCTGACCTATTTTTATAGACATCTTATTCTATAAGCTCTTGATATTCTTTATAAAAGTCTACATTTGCAGCTTTTTTAGAAGAGTAAGGTCAATGATATGAAGATTTAGATCATTGGTTTATTGAATTCTGAACACAAAAGACAATAATATTTATGAGTTTACTAACCATAGGAACAGTAGCATTTGACACTGTAGAAACACCTTTTGGAAGAGCAGAAAAAATCATAGGTGGAGCATGTACTTATATCAGCTATGCGGCATCATATTTTACCAACGAAATCAATTTGTCAGCAATAGTTGGGAAGGACTTTCCCGAAGATGAAATTGCATCACTGCGTAAAAGAGGCGTAAACCTTGAAGGGCTGGAGATAAAAGAGGATGGTTTGACCTTCTTTTGGGAAGGCAAATACCATATGAATATGAACAGCAGGGATACCATCACTACAGACCTGAATGTACTCGAGGACTTCAATCCCGTTTTACCGGAATCATACAAATCAAGCAAGTACGTTATGCTGGGTAACCTTACCCCTGATATCCAAAAACGGGTACTTGATCAATTGGACGGTAGTCAGGAATTGATTGCAATGGATACCATGAACTTTTGGATGGACATAGCCATGGATACTTTAAAAGATGTTATAGCCAGAGTAGACGTTTTGACCATCAATGATGAAGAGGCAAGGCAGCTGTCCGGAGAATATTCATTGGTTAAGGCAGCTTCAAAAATATTTGAAATGGGTCCAAAATATTTGGTGATCAAAAAGGGCGAACATGGGGCATTACTTTTCTACAAGGATCAGATTTTCTTTGCACCTGCATTACCACTTGCAGAAGTATTTGATCCGACAGGAGCTGGAGATACATTTGCCGGAGGAATGCTGGGTTATCTGGCAAAGACCAGGGATACATCTTTTGACAATATGAAAAGAGCCATTATTTATGGATCAGCCATGGCATCATTTTGTGTAGAAGAGTTTGGGATTTCGAAATTAAAGCAATTGACGAAAGAAGAAATCGACCAGCGTGTTGGTCAGTTTTCATCCCTCGTACATTATACCATGCATTAATCACATTAAAATAAATTATAATATTTAATTATAAGTTTTATTTTTGACCCTTTTAAACAGGCAGAAAAACGGTGATAGGATATCTGAGTGGTAAATTGGCTTATAAGAGCCCTACATATGTGTACGTCGAGTGCATGGGTGTTGGCTATCACGTCAATATCAGTCTTAATACTTTCAGTAAGCTGGAAGGTAAAACAGATGTGAAACTGTTTACTTCGCTCCAGGTGCGAGAAGACGATATGAGTCTTTATGGCTTTTATGATGAAGAAGAAAGGCTGCTGTTTACCCAATTGATATCTGTTTCAGGTGTTGGAGCCAACACCGCCAGAATCATACTTTCTTATATGACAGTTGAGGATGCCAAAAGAGCTATAGTCAATGGGGATGCTGTGAGCTTGAGTAAGGTGAAAGGTATAGGTGCTAAAACAGCACAGAAAATCATCATTGATCTCAAAGAAAAAGTCATCAAATCCGGTACCCCTGAATCCACACAAACAGTAGTAAATCAAGACAATAACCTCAGGTCTGATGCGTTATCTGCAATGATAGCCCTTGGATTTCCAAAGGCTACAATTGAAAAAACAATCAACCAGGTGATGCAAAAGAACCCTGAAATTGCACAGGTTGAGGATCTCATAAAATTGGTTTTAAAACATATGAACTAAGATTTTTGAATTATTAAGGTTTTGAAATAATCTTAAAATTATTTCGACGTTAATAGAACCGGAAAACGAGATCCAATTTTAAAAATGTAGAGGGAGATTGAATAAGAAAAAGGAATACTTGATCAAAGCAAACGTCTATCCAATTTTAGTTATACTGCTCGCTTGTGTCGTTGTGGTCATACCAGACGTATATGCCATTGGAGTGGATTCACCATTTGAAGATTACGGTGTGTCAAACTGCCTGAGGTCGGATACTATTCCTTTGCAGGAAAGGGTCGGAGACTTCATCAATGATAAAACGAGGAACCCCATCGATCTCAATACAGGACTCATCAATCAGAAGGTAGAATACGATCCTGCTACCGGAAATTACATCATTCTTGAGAAAATTGGAGATGAGTATTACCGTACACCCACTTACATGACCTTTGCAGAATATCTGGACTGGAAGGCCAAACAACAGGAGAGGGCTTACTTTGATAAATTGGCAGGAGTAGACACTCAGGTCAAAAGAGATTTCAGTGGTGTATTTGATCCTTTGGACCCTATGGCTAAGGTTGATCTGGGCGGTAGTCTCTTTAACCGACTATTTGGAGGAGCTGAGGTGAACATAAAACCACGCGGTAGTGTAGACCTCACTCTAGGATTTGTCGATTATCAACGCAGAGATGATCCGGCTTTGCCCAGGAGACAACAACGTCAGCTTTTTATACCGGGTGACTTCAACATGCGTCCCAATCTTAGCGTAGATGGTGGCATTGGAGACAAACTAAAATTGAATTTTGATTATAACAATCAGGCAAGCTTCAACTTCGACAGAAGAATCAAGCTCGAATACGATGCCAATAAGTTTTCAGAAGACGACATCCTCAAAAAAATTCAGGCAGGGGATGTATCTCTGCCTTTGAGGAGCAATCTCATTCCAGGCCCGCAGAGTCTATTTGGTATCAGGACGGATCTCCAGTTTGGCAAATTGAAAATTACAGCTATAGCAGCACAACAAAGGTCCAAACAAAACAATTTCCAGATACAAAATGGTACTGCTGAACAAGACATCGAAATCAGGCCTGATGCGTACGATGAGAACAGACACTTTTTCATGTCTCATTTCAACAGAGAAAACTACGAGGCAACTTTGGCCAATCTGCCACAGATCAATACTTCGTTTAGGTTGGCACAGGTAGAAGTGTGGATTTCAGATGACAGATCTGATTATCAGCAGGGTTCTACCATGATTGCTGCCCTTGCAGATTTGGCAGAGGGGGATATCACAAAATTTCACGACCCCAACTTTACATCTTTTCCACCCCAGCAACCACTTCCAACCTATCTTACAGATCTAAAAGGAAATTCTCTTCCAGACAACAGAGCCAATCCGCTTTTTGAATCCCTGGTAAACAATCCCCAGGCCAATGAGCTGGATAAAACGGCTTCCATACTTGCTGGACCGCAATACAGACTCACGCAAGGCAAAGACTTTGAAGTCTTCAGAGGCCGTTTGCTCAATCAAAGTGAGTATACCTTCCACCCAGAGCTGGGTTTTCTTTCTCTAAACATCAGGCTGAGACCCAACCAGGTACTTGCAGTTGCGTACAAATACTATTATGTTGCAAGATGTGATACCGTCTATACAGTGGGACAGATAGCTTCTGAAGGTTTGGAGAGCAGCATTTCTGACAATGGAACCGGGCAAAGAGAAGTAACGCCGCCTAAGGTCATCTTCACCAAATTGTTGAAACCATCCAATCAGCGAACCAATGTTCCGACATGGGATCTGATGATGAAAAACGTTTACAACCTCGGTACTTCACAACTCAACAGAGAAGGCTTTGAATTTGATATATTTTATGAAGACGACTTCGATGATGGATCTCTTAAAAAATATATCCCTGAAGATGGACTCAACACCATTCCCTTGCTTCAATTGTTTGGTCTCGACCGACTCAACAGATTTGGCGACCCACAAGCAGATGGTATTTTTGATTACGTGCCTGGTGTCACCGTTGTTGAAAGAACAGGTACCGTTGTATTTCCGGTTCTGGAACCCTTTGGCAAATCACTGAAAGAACAGATCAACAACCCTGAGCTAGAAAAAAAATATGTTTATCAGGCCCTTTACGATACCACCATTACCATAGCAAGACAAAGCCTTGAACTCAATAAATTTGTCATGAAGTCCAGGGTGAAATCTGCCAATACAGGCGAATACAACCTCGGTGGCTTGTTTATTCCTAAGGGTTCAGTAAGGGTTACTGCAGGTGGGGCTCAGTTGGTAGAAGGAATAGATTATGAGATTGACTATGGCTTGGGTAGGTTGAGGATCATCAACCCACAATACCTGTCACAAGCCACGCCCATCAACATATCATTTGAAGACAATACGCTCTTTTCGCTGGCACAGAAAAACATGATAGGTTTGCGGCTTGATTATGATATCAACAAACATTTCAGCGTTGGAGGTACTTTTATGCAGCTGTGGGAAAGGCCATTTACTCAAAAGGTCAACATAGGTGACGCACCAATCAACAACAGAGTTTATGGAATGGACGTCAACTATTCCAATGAAACGCCATGGTTGACCAATCTGGTAGATAAACTACCTTTTTACTCTACCAGTGTACCTTCATCGATTACTTTTTCAGCAGAAGCTGCTGTTCTTCAACCCGGATATGCTTCAGGAATCAATCTGCCTGGTGAAGAAAAAGATCCTGTAGTTAGTTTGGATGACTTTGAAGGTGCTATCAATGGTCTTACCCTTGGAGGATTCAATACCAATGTATGGATGATGGCCTCAACACCGCCTGAATTTCCGGAATACTCTTTGACCAATGACCTAAGGGCCAATGCCAACAGAGCAAGACTCAATTGGTATCAGATAGACAGAAGTGCCAGGACTAGCCAGGGAGACAGAAATGATCCATACACCAGGTTGGTGGATCAAACAGAATTGTTCCAGCGAGAAGTAGAGTTGGGACAAACAGAATTATTCACTTTTGATGTAAGTTACTATCCATCAGAAAGAGGCCCCTATAATTTTGATATTCCAGGTGGTTACTCCGGATATACAGAAGGTATTAGGTTTGATGAAACCCTCAATGATTTCCGCCTGATCAGACCGGAATCAAGGTGGGGTGGAATCATGAGATATTTCCAGAATGCAGACTTTGAGGCTGCCAATTATGAATTCATAGATTTCTGGGTGCTCAATCCATTTATGAACAGACGGGATGGTGAGCAACATGTCAATGGAGAAGAAGGCGAAATTGTGTTTAACCTCGGAAACGTATCTGAAGATGTCATGAAGGACAACCTTCAGTTTTACGAAAATGGACTTCCTACAGACGCAACTACAGCCAATCAGTTTCCGGTAAAGGAAACCAATCTTGGAAAAGTGGCCATCAATGTACCAGTTTCCAATGGGTTTGACAGAGAAAGTGGTAAAAAGCAGGACATAGGATTTGACGGATTGAGCTCAGAGGAAGAAAGGGTGAAGTTTGCTGACTATGTCGCAACATTGAATCAGGAAGCCGGCCGTCCAGTACAATCTTTGACAGAAGACCCTGCTGCCGATGATTTCATATTCTTCAATGCTCCGGAATTACAGGGAGAAGACGATTTGCTCATAAGGCTCAAGAAGTTCAATAACCCTGAAGGCAACGCGCCGTTGACCAATAATGAAGAAATACAATCTTTTGTAAGGGGTAACAGATATCCAGAGACAGAAGACATGAACAACAACAGATCTCTGGATCAGGCTGAGGCATTCTTTGAATACCGATTGAAGGTAAGAAATCAAAACGGGAGAATTGACACTTCTGCTGCTGGTCCATATTTCAAGCAGGTAAAAGTCATCAATACCGGTGCTGCAGAACCTGAATTGTGGTACAGATTCCAGATTCCTCTTAATTCAGGAATTGCCAACAACATCTCAAGTTTCAGGTCTATCCAGTTCATGAGAATGTATTTTACGAAATTCAGCAGCGCTAAAACTTTCAGATTTGCAGATTTCCAATTGGTAAGATCTTCTTGGAGGAGATCTACCACAAGATGTCCCGGAACGGATGTTTCTGCAGAAAACGTTATCTTCTCTATCGACGAAGTCGGGGTGGAAGAAAACAGCAACAAACAACCTTTCAATTATCTTACTCCAAGAGGGATCAAGCAGGAGCGTATTTTTGGTAACTTTTCAAACCTGCTGCAGGATGAGAAATCCATCTCGCTCAATTTCTGTGATTTGTATAAAAATTGTCAGGTAGGTATCAATAAATTACAAACCCTCAACCTGAATCAATACAAAAAAATCCAGTTGTTTGTCCACGCTGAGTCCAAAGAAGGAAAAGCCATTGAAGACGGAAAAGTTGGTCTTTTCATCAAGTTGGGAAAAGACATGGACAACAACTACTATGAATACTTTTTGCCTTTGAGGTTTTCCAATCCATTGTATGGCAGCAGTCAGGACAGTATATGGCTGGTGGACAACTTTATAGACATTGAGTTGGACAAATTCAGAGAAGTAAAAAAGTCAAAGCTGCAGAATGGTATACTTGAGGTCAATGACCCGGATAAACCAGAAGCAAAAATCAGGATCAAAGGGGTTCCTTCATTGGGATTTGTAAAAGTCATAGAAATAGGAGTCCGCAGTTTGGACAGTGTAGAAGCCCATTGCGGAGAAGTATGGATCAACGAATTAAGGGCTGTAGGTTTATCAGAAGATGGAGGTATAGCTGCCCAGGCACGACTTCAAGCCAAAATGGCTGACTTTGGTGAACTCAATTTTGCCGGAAACATCAGTACGATTGGTTACGGAGGAATAGATCAAAAACTTCAGAACAGAGCTCAGGAAGAAGTAGTACAATACAATATGGCTGCCAATCTTAACCTTGGCAAGTTGTTTCCAAAACAAATTCCTCTGAATTTGCCAATGTTCGCCCAATACTCGAAGTCTATCACAACACCTCTATATGATCCTTACCAATTGGATTTGACAGTAGACGAAGTGGCAGCTTTGAGTCCGGACAGCGAAAAGCAAGATGTATTTGAAAGAGCAAGAGAGACCTCTACCATTAAGTCGGTCAACTTTACCAATGTAAGAATTGATGGGGAGAATAAAAACAAGCCGTGGAGCCCGCAAAACTTAAATGCCAGTTACTCTTTCAATGAAATAACGAAAACGGACCCTATCATTCAGGAAGATAAAGCCCAGGAAAAAACCATGACCCTGGAGTACAACTATGGTAGTAAGGGACTACCAATACAACCTTTAAAGTTTATCAAGTCTCCTTATCTTAAATTGTTTTCTGAATTCAACGTAAATCTACTGCCCAATAAGTTTGGCGTAAATACCAATATGAATCGCTTTACCAACAGCAGAACATATAGATTCCCTGATACTCCCGTATTTGTTTTTGATGACCAGCGATTCAGATGGGACAGAAATTATACCCTTGACTGGAACCTGACAAAGGCACTCAGGATGTCTTTCAATGCCAACGTATTTGCATTGGTTGATGAGCTGAGACAGACAGGCATTGCGAATACTGCGGCTGACAGAAACTGGGTCAATGAATATGGAGAAGATTATACAACGAGAGTTCGTGATAATGCTGATGTAGTAAAAGACTATAGAGTCAATAATATCAAGGATCTTGGCAGGACGAAAAACTATAGACATAATCTCAATCTGACTTATACACTTCCATTTTCCTTGATTCCATTTATGGAATGGATCAATGCATCAGCAGACTACAAATCAGACTATAGCTGGACCGCAGGTGCGCTCATTTTCATTGATGAGCTGGGTAATACTCCTGGCAATATCATCCAGAACAATCAGAGCCGTTCTGCCAATGCAACCTTCAATTTTGACAGGCTGTATGCTAAATCCAAATATTTGAAATCCATCGAAGGAAGTAATTCACCATCAAGACAACCCGCAAGATCCAGAACAAGAGACGGAGCAGCAGGACAAGATGCAGCGGGGCAGACTGATCAGAAAGCGGACAGAAGCAAAGACGGTCCAAGAACGCCGTCCACAATTGAGAAAATCCTTGTCAGACCTTTGATGACATTCAGGACGGCAAGATTTTCTTACAAGGAGGATTTCGGTACCTTGATTCCCGGCTTCAAGCCCCAGGCTTCAATTTTGGGTCTGAGCGAAGGTCTTGCTTCACCGGGCTGGCAATTTGCAGCCGGTATACAACCTGATTTGACAAAAGGAGACAACAACAATTACCTCATGAGAAACCAGGACTGGTTTAACTCCAGCCCGAATTTTAATGAGCAAATTGCACAGTCTCAGCGGCAAAATATAACAGCTAGAGTCACGCTTGAGCCATTTAAATCCTTTGTGGTTGATGTTGACTTTTTAAAGAATTATCGCAAGGATCATACAGAGGTATTTAAGGCGAAAGGCACAGACTTTATGCAACTGGCACGCTATGACATTGGTTCATTTGAATATTCCTATTTCTCAATGAACACTTTATTTGAAAGCAGTGGAGCAGTTTACGCAAGATTTAAGAGTTATAAAGAGCAAGTATCAAATGATATATTGCCCAACAAGCCAGGAGCAGGTGCTCACCCCGACGATCCAAATTACGCAGAAGGATATGGTCCCACATCATATGCTGTAAATGTTCCTGCATTTTTGGCCGCCTATACAGGTGTTGGAATTGACCAGGTACCTTTAAATATACAGGATGATGTGCCTAATCTTGGTTTCCTGCCAAAACCCAACTGGAGTTTGAGATATGATGGTTTGTCTAAAGTGGCATTTTTCAAGAATTTCCTGACGAGCTTTACGTTGAGACATGGTTATACTTCTAAAATCAACGTATCAAAATTCAACACAGCCCCGGATTTTATAGAAAGCAATCCATTCCAGACCAATATCTCCAACAACAACTACTATTCGCGCCTGGAGATTCCTGCCATGACCATCAATGAACAATTCAATCCATTGATCGGTGTGCAGATGAAAACCAAAAACAATATGAACCTGAACTTTGAATATAAAAAGAGCAGGCAGTTGGACTTAAGGTTGAATGCGAATGAATTGAGTGAAATCAAGGGCAGTGAAATGGTATTCGGTCTTGGATATGTGGTGCAGAATTTCAAAGGCTTTACCAAACAGAAAAAACAGCGACCAAGTAGAAAAAAGAGCGAAGAAGATCAGAAAGCAGAGGATGCCAATAAGACAGGTACTAAGTTTTCACCATTTACGGTAGCGAAAAATAGAACCCTCACCTTCAATGTTGATTTTTCAATGAGGGATGACAGGTCAGATATTTACAGATTGGAAAACAACTCTGATCCTCAGTCAAACAGGGGGCAGAGAGCCATTGCATTCAAACCGAATCTTGAATACCAGATGTACAAAAATCTGTCCATACGATTGTTTGCAGACTACCAAAAGACTACTCCGTACGTATTGAACCAATTCCCCATCACCAGATTCCAGGCAGGTACAACATTGAGGTTTACCTTCAACTAACAAAGTCTATAATTCCAATGACAAGGACTGAATTGGGCATAATATGCTTTAATTCTACCAAAAGCATAGGGAAGGAAGACCATTAATTTTTGAAACTGTTGTAATATTGCCGCAACCACAGATGACGTTTTAATCATATGTCAAGAAAAGCAATTATAGCAATCATCATCCTTATGTCTGCAGCTGTCATAGGATCGAGTGCCATTCAGCTTTTCTGGGTCAGGAAATCTTTGGCATTGAAAGAAAAGACTTTTGATGACCGCATCTTCATCACACTCAATATGGCAAAAGAAAAACTTTTGTCAGAACTACAAAGTGACATCAAGATAAAAGGTCTGGAAAAAAAGCTCAGCACCAAAGACCCAATCATAAGAAAACAACTGGAATATGAAATCAGAAAAGACGAAGTTCTTTCTGACACCAATTCGCTCGAAAACATCAACTCAGACCACGTTGAAGCGCTTGACAATTTCATGAAGAAGGAGTTGAGAGACAATCAAGGCATAGACCTGGAATATGAGTATGGGATTTATTCCAATAAGACCAATAGTTTTCTCATCAGGGACGGACACTTTGTTGTTGAATTCGGGAATAGCGGATCTACTTCTACGATCAAAGAAGAGGATGGTCTGGAATCCACTCCTTATTCTCTTCCTATATTTGAAGACCTCAGTGTGGTTGAGCCGGGGTATCTTAAACTTTATTTTCCAAAAAGGACAAGGTACTTGTGGCAAAACTTACTACCTATTCTTATCTCCTCTATATTGTTTACTTTGATGATTCTGTTTTGTTTTGCATATACAGTTTACATCATATTCAAGCAGAAAAAGCTGTCTGAAATCAAAAACGATTTCATCAACAACATGACGCATGAATTCAAAACGCCAATAGCAACTATAAGCTTAGCTACAGATTCGATAGGTAATGCTTCTATTATTTCCAATGAAGACAAGGTCAGGAGATTTTTGGGGATTATCAAAGCAGAAAACAAGCGCATGCTCAATCAAGTAGAAAAGGTGCTACAGATGGCTCAGATCGACAAGCAGGAAATTACATTAAAGCCCGTGAAGATAGATATCAATGACCTTGTAAAGACAGTTGCCGAGAACTCTGCTTTGAAGGTACAGTCCAGGGATGGCGTATTGGACATCAGGCTGAACGCAAAATTCCCCGTTATTGAGGCAGACCAGACCCACATCAGTAATATCATTGCCAATTTGATAGATAACGCAGAAAAATATACCAAAGAGATTCCTCACATAGAAGTTGAAACATCTGATGACAAAGACGGGATAAAAATCTCTGTCAGGGACAATGGTATAGGTATGTCAAAAGAAGCTTTGAAACATATTTTTGAGAAATTTTACAGGGTGCCGACTGGTAATGTTCATGATGTAAAAGGATTTGGTTTGGGACTAAGTTATGTCAAGGCAATTGTGGATGCACATGGCGGGAGAGTCTATGTGAAAAGTGAACTGGGTAAAGGAAGTATTTTTACGGTTTTTCTTCCATTTAAGTCATAATTCAATTCCGACAAAGCAATTTAAGCGAAAAGCCATAGATGGAATCTATAAGTTCTGTCGAATAAAATACGTGAATTACTTAAACTGTTCTTATCTTTATGGGTATTTTATAATAACCAGCTCCAGAAATTAATTCGCAACAAAACCAAGATGAACAACAGAATATTACTCGTCGAGGATGACAGAAACTTTGGGGATGTTTTAAAGTCATACCTCGAAATGAATGACTATGATGTGACTTTGGCCACCGATGGTGAGCAAGGAAGCAGCCTATTTAAAAGTGGTGAATACGACCTTTGTATTTTTGATGTAATGATGCCGAAGAAGGATGGTTTCACTCTTGGCAAGGAAATCAGAGAAAAGGATAAAGACATTCCAATCATTTTTCTTACAGCAAGATCCCTAAAAGAAGATGTTTTGGAAGGTTTTAAAGTAGGTGCCGACGACTATATTTCAAAACCCTTCAACAGCGAAGAGTTATTATACAGGGTAATGGCGGTACTTAAGAGAAGCCGTAAAGAAAGCGAAAGTGAAGACCACACCAAAGAATTTAAAATTGGCGATTACCACTTCAATTATCCATTGAGAATCCTTACATATACACCCGATGGAGGAGAAGAAAAATTATCACCTAAAGAAGCACACCTTTTAAGGCTCTTTTGCCTGAAAAAGAACGACGTTCTTGAAAGGTCTGAAGCATTGACTAAAATCTGGGGTGAAGACAATTATTTTACAGCCAGAAGTATGGACGTATTTGTGACCAAGCTTAGGAAATACCTCAGTAAAGACAGCAATCTCGAAATCATGAACATCCATGGGAATGGATTCAGACTCATAGAAAAAGAAGAATTATAATCCCGGGAAAAAGCAATCCTGATAATGCTCAATTTCCAATGTAGCATTGTTGTATCCTGTAGTAGTAATTATATCAAATCGAAAATTTCCGTCGTATTTGTTCTTTTCCATGTACTTGTGAGCTGCTCTTACGAGGAACTTTTTTTTTGAAGACGAAACTGCAGCTGATGGACTGCCCAATTTGTTGTCCATTCTTGATTTGACTTCCACAAACACCAAAAATCTCCCTTTGCGGCAAATGATGTCTATTTCCAACCTGCCGAATCTCCAGTTCGTTTCCAGAATATCATAACCTGCTTTTTCCAAAAAACAAAAAGCTACGTGCTCGGAATATTTGCCCTTTTGGACATTTGTGGATAAATTTTTCATATAGGGGTTTTCAGATGTATGTAGGCAGATTCCTCTGCCGGGTATTAACGCTTATTGAGCCTCAACGTTTTGATAAGTTTGTTCTTCGAATCCAATAACTTCAAAAAGTATAAGCCTTTGTTGAGATCAGAAATATCGTGTGATCCTCCTTTGGAATGATATTCTGTTCTAATTTCTTTGCCAAGTACATTATAAATTACTACCCTGTTGATGTTGTTGTCATTCTTAATGAAGAAAAACTGATCTGCAGGATTTGGATAGAGCAATAAATCTTCAGCTAGTTTAACACTATTAAAGGATACTGTTGCGTCGGCAGTAACATTGGCATTGGCTTTGGTTTCAGCCACCAGGTTTTTGAGTTCCTTATCGCTATAAAGTTTAAGCTGGAGTGTAGAAGTTGCTTTTTGACCGGAAGGATGAAAATAAATCTGAAAAATCATTGTTGAATCCTTGAACAACTTATTGGGGCGTCTGGTGTCAATGACATCAATATTTTCATTGTAGCACAACTTACTGTCACACATGGTGGTTTTCCATAGATTCGGGAAGTCATTGCCTTTTTCAATGGCCCAGTAAATATCAACATCAGCACTGCCTTTATTGGTCAAAACCAGGTTATAGGTATACATGGTATTTTCATTGACCACGGCATCAAGGCTGGAAGGCTCAATACTTACCTGGCTTTCCGCCAAAGACGCAAAAGAACACAAGCACAATATTAAAAGTCGTGTAAAAGTTTTCACCATATAAGCCTTTTATTTTTTCCGATCTCAACAAAGATATGTAAATAAAAATTTTCGCAATTCTAAGATTGTGTTAAATCCTTAAGCAATATAGTTTTAAAGATCAAAATTGTTTTACAAACAGCTGATTTACAGCTTAAAGAGTGAATATATATTTTTTATTTTTAATATATATAAAACTATGTTTATTTAGATCAAAAGGTATGGTTTTATTGTTTAGAGTACGATATTTGCAGTCCGATTCGTTTTTACCAAACGTCTCGAAACAAAAGTCAGAGCATTTTAAAATTACAAAACAAAGATTCCGGCCAATAAAACCGGAGGATAAAAAATCATTTTGATGAAAGATTTCTCGCATGTATTCAATGCGCACCCCAGTTACATAGAATCTATTTACCAGAATTATGTGAAAAACCCATCCGAGGTAGATCAGGAATGGAGGTTGTTTTTTGAAGGATTTGATTTTGCACTTCAGGGCAACGGTCATGCTGCTCCCGGTGAAGCCAAGCCTATGATCGGTGATGAAGATGGCAGTATTCCAACAAAAGAATTTGGTGTATTGTCTATCATTCACGGTTTCAGATCAAGAGGGCACCTGTTGTCTACAACCAACCCTATCCGACAGCGAAAAAACAGAATGCCCCACCTTGACCTCAATGATTATGGCCTGGACCAGTCAGATCTTTTGAAAGTTTTTAAAGCAGGAGAGGAGATCGGTCTACAGGATGCTACCCTCCAGCAAATCATCGACCGGCTAAAGTTGATCTATGCCGGAGATCTTGGCGTTGAATATGCACACATCGAAAACCGCGAGAAAAGGATGTGGCTAAGAGATAAGATAGAAGGCAGAAACCTGGCCGAGGATTATGGTTTAAGTATAGAAAAAAAGAAACGCATTCTTGAGAAACTGAATGGAGCAGTTGTATTTGAGAAATTTCTCCATACCAAGTTTGTAGGACAGAAGAGATTTTCACTGGAGGGAGGTGAGACAACAATTGCTGCATTGGATGCCATCATCAATGCAGGAGCCTCAGATAAAGTCGAAGAAGTCATTTTTGGTATGGCGCACAGAGGCAGACTCAATGTGCTGGCCAATATCCTGGGCAAGACCTATGATATGATCTTCAACGAATTTGAAGGCAATACACTTACAGATCAGAGTTTTGGAGACGGGGATGTCAAATACCACCTTGGGTTTTCTTCCATGGTTACTACGCCTTCCGGAAAGACCGTCCACCTCAAAATGGTGCCTAACCCATCTCACCTTGAAGCGGTAAATCCTGTTGTTGAAGGTTTTTCAAGGGCCAAGGCAGACATCTTGTATGAAAGTGATTATGACAAAATTTTACCCATCATTCTGCACGGTGATGCTGCAATAGCAGGTCAGGGTGTAGTATATGAAACGGTACAAATGAGCCAGCTGGCAGGTTATTATACGGGTGGTACCATCCACTTTGTTACCAACAACCAGATAGGATTTACAACCGATTATGACGACGCAAGGTCTTCGACATATTGTACAGCAGCAGCGTCTTTGGTACAAGCTCCGGTATTTCACGTCAATGGCGATAATCCGGAGGCTGTGGTTTTTGCTTCAGAATTGGCAACAGAGTACCGTCAGCTTTTCAACAATGATGTATTCATCGACATGGTTTGTTACAGAAGACATGGTCACAATGAGGGCGATGATCCCAAATTCACACAACCAAAGATGTATGAAATCATAGCTGAGCATCCGGATCCAAGAGAAGTTTATGCAAAGAAGTTGACAGAGAGAGGTGAGGCTGATGCAAAACTTGCTGAAGATCTCGAAAAATCATTCTGGAATGTACTGCAGGAAAGATTGGACGAAGTGAAACAACAATCTCTGCCATACAAGTACCAGGAACCAGAACAGGCGTGGAGAAAGTTGGAAAGAAACTACGACCCCAATGCCATATTCCAGCAAAAATTCAAAACCGGTGTTGAAAAGAAAACTTTGGATGAAGTCATCAGACACTTGCAGACTTTGCCCAAAAGCTTTACTCCAATGTCAAAAATAAAGAGATTAGAAAAGGGGAAATCTCAGCTCATAGAGCAAGGGCAGGTAGACTGGGGATGGGCAGAGCTCATTGCTTATGGAACACTTCTGAAAGAAGGTCACAACATCAGGATGAGTGGCCAGGATGTGAAAAGGGGTACTTTTTCACACAGACATGCAGTCTATACTGACGAAAAAACTTACGAGCAGTACAATCGCCTCAACGGTGTTGGGAACGGACGCTTCATGATCTACAACTCCCTGCTTTCGGAATTTGCTGTTTTGGGATTTGAATATGGATATTCCTTGTCTTCACCAGACGCTTTGGTAATTTGGGAGGCACAGTTCGGAGACTTCAGCAACGGAGCTCAGACGATCATTGACCAGTTTATTTCGGCTGCAGAAAGCAAGTGGCAGAGGATGAGCGGTCTTACCATGTTGCTACCTCACGGAATGGAAGGACAAGGACCTGAACACTCTAGTGCAAGATTGGAGAGATATTTGCAATTGTGTGCCAACTTCAATATGATTGTGGCGAATGTCACATCACCTGCCAATTATTTCCACTTGTTGAGGAGACAATTGTCCATGCCTTTCAGAAAACCACTTGTAGTCATGTCGCCAAAATCTTTGTTGAGGCATCCGCTTTGTGTGAGCAAAATTTCAGAAATGGAAGAAGGAACTACTTTCCAACCGATCATTGCCGACACCAAAGTCAAAGCAAAAGACGCAACAAGGCTGGTATTCTGCTCAGGTAAAATTTATTATGACCTGGAAGAATTCAGAACTGAAAATAAAATTACTAATACAGCCATCTACAGACTGGAGCAATTGTATCCTTTGGATGAGGAACAAATCAGAAAGATCATCAGCGAACACAAAAACGCTGAAGTATTCTGGGTTCAGGAAGAGTCTGCCAATTATGGTCCATGGTTGTATCTGATGCAATATTTCAGGAAAGACAACATAGAGTTGATTTCAAGAAAGGCGAGTGCATCACCTGCAACAGGCTTCAAAAAAGTCCACGACGAACAACAACTCAACATCATCAAGCGCACCTTCGGGTTAACATAAAATAGGTTTTGGCAAAAACAAAAGTTTCATTCTTTTGCACATCATGTGGATATGAGTCACCAAAATGGATGGGCAAGTGCCCTTCCTGCGGAGAATGGAATTCCATGACTGAAGAGCTCGTCCAAAAGGAGTCAGGCAAAAGCAGTGCAGTATTGCAGGCTTTGCAATCCTATGACAAAAGAGCCAAGTCTTCGCCGGTACCTATTTCAGAAATAAAACCAGGGGATAATGCCCGATTTGATACATTTGACGGAGAGCTCAATCGTGTACTGGGTGGTGGTCTAGTCGCCGGATCCGTGGTGCTGATTGGGGGGCAACCGGGTATAGGTAAATCTACATTGTTGCTTCAGACCGCCATGCGTTACTCCAGAACGGTATTGTACGTTTCGGGGGAAGAAAGCGAAGAGCAAATTCAGATGCGGGCTTCAAGGATCACCGGAGATGGCAGCAATACCTATATTTATACGGAAACCAACCTGGCCAGTATTCTGTCTGAAGCTGTAAAACTTAAACCTGGGTTGATGATCATCGACTCTATACAGACAGTGAGCAATGATCAGATAGAAAGCGCGCCCGGCTCGATTACCCAGGTAAGAGAGTGTGCGGCGCAGTTCCAGAGATTTGCGAAGGAGACCAATATTCCGGTCATCCTCATTGGACACATTACCAAAGAAGGAGGCCTGGCAGGGCCAAAATTATTGGAGCATATTGTGGATGTTGTCCTCCAGTTTGAAGGAGATCAAAACAATTTGTACCGCGTACTGAGGACGTTGAAAAACAGATTTGGATCAACGGATGAGCTGGCCATCTATGCTATGGAAAGCGGGGGATTGCGAGAAATTCTCAATCCATCGGAAATGCTGATTTCACAAAGTACCGAGGAGTTGTCCGGAACAGCTGTGGCTTGCAGTGTAGAAGGCATGAGACCTCTGTTGCTGGAAACTCAGGCCCTGGTGACGCCAACAGTATATGGCACGCCCCAAAGATCTGCTACCGGGTATGACTCCCGGCGATTGTCTATGATTCTGGCTGTTCTGGAAAAAAGATGCGGCTTGCCATTTGGTACAAGAGATGTATTCCTCAACCTCGTCGGAGGTATCAAAATATCAGACCCGGCCATTGACCTCGCCGTGGTGGTAGCGCTCATTTCTTCTCTGCAGGATATAGCTATCGGTAAAAACATATGCTTTGCAGCTGAAATAGGGCTTACCGGAGAAATCAGGGGAGTTCCAAGAATAGAGCAGCGGACCCAGGAAGCAGCCCGCCTTGGATTTGATACCATCTACATCTCAAAGTACAGCCCAAGCATCAAAGTGAAAGGCATCACCATCAAAACCCTTGCCAGACTTGAGGATTTGTTTGGTGAAATTTTTGGGTGATTATTTTGCTGAACCTATTGAGAATTTGTACGTTTTTTACAAATATTTGTCAGAATCCTGAAAGGGACATTATTGAATAAGCTCAGAAATAGAATTGTCCACTTCCATGCTGCTAAAATGAACCATATCATCGTTACAAATACTCGCTGGAGGTACCACTCCAGCTGTGTTTTGTGCTTCGATCTGATCCATTTTATCATTACATGCAAAATGGACATTCCATATTCCGAGCAGTATATTGACGGTTGACAAAACTTTAGTATGCACGACATAGAACCATATTTCAGATGGCGTGATGAATACACCGCTGAAGCTGATCCGAAGTCTCCATTCTATGGCCAGGATCACAGCGAAATGTATTATACCCACACCGTTTATAATTACTACATCCACCCACAATGGGATTCGTTTGGGTCATCAACGCTGTACATCAAGGTCTTGTACGTAGACTATGATAAAGGTTATGCACTGATGGAATTGATTGGAGAATGGAATGATACTTTGTATAACGATGTCATGTATCTAAAAACAGAAGTCATCAATAAGATGATGAAGCACGGCATCAACCGCTTTGTTTTGTATTGCGATAATGTGCTCAACTTTCATGGTTCTGACGATTGTTATTATGAGGAATGGTGGGACGATATCAAAGATGAAGATGGCTGGGTGGTATTTGTCAATACTTTTGATCACGTCAGTCACGAAATGAACCGATACCGTTTGCAGCATTACATCAATTACGGTCCTCAATTCAATGATGTTGAATGGCACCGCAAGACTCCCAAACTTGCCTACAAAGAAGTAAAAGAACGTCTGAAGCAGCGGGTTTACGAGCTGCAATAGACCACATTCTAAAGTTTTATAGCCATGTTGATGCCATCACGCAAGGGAAGGATCACACATTTTACCCTGGCATCGTTTGCAAGTTTTTTGTTGAACTCGTGCAACACTTTTGTCTTTTTATCCATCTTGTTTTCAAGCACTTTCCCATACCAAAGCACGTTATCTGCCAAAATAATTCCACCGGGTCTCAATCGATCAATGACCATATCATAGTAATCACAGTATGAAGTTTTATCGGCGTCTATAAAAACAAGGTCCCATGTTTCATCGAGGCTGGGTATGATTTCCCGCGCATCACCTATTTTAAAAACAATTTTATCCGAATAGCGGGACATAGAAAAATGCTCCTGAGCCATCGGCGCTATTTCAGGATTGGCTTCTAAGGTATAAATCAAACCATCCGATGCAAGACCTTCTGCCATGCAAAGGGCAGAGAATCCTGTATAGGTTCCGATTTCCAGGACACGTCTTGGGCGCATCATGAGGGCAATAATGCTCAGGAAATTGCCCTGTGTTTGGCCGGAGAGCATTTGTGGCGACATAGCCTTCAGATGAGTAGCTCTTTCTACACTGAGCAACAAAGCATCTGCCGGACTTTTTTGTTGGTCTATGTATTGTTCTATTGCGGGATTGGTGATGATTTGCTCCATTTTCTCTTCAATTGTGGGTATAAAATTACCAAAATCATGATGATTGTGCTGCCAATGTAAAATCCAGGGCCTACTTGTTTGTATTCCTGAAGCAAAACTGCAGCCAGAACAATGCCATAAACGGGCTCGAGATTGATGACCAAGGTTGACTCAAAAGCCGATACGTGCTTGAGGGCCTGAAGTGCCAGAACCCATGCAATCGTAGTACACAAAATGGCGAGGATAATCATATAGAGCCAATTCCAGACATCAGGCGGGAAAAACAGAGCGTCCGGGTTTTGGTAAAAGTAAAATGGCAGTATCACTGTTATGAATCCCAAAACTCCTGTCAGTTGCCATAAACTCATCACCATTGGAGAAGTGCGGTCAATGTTCTTTTTATTCAATACGCTGAAAATGGAGGCAAGCAGCGCTGACAATAATCCAACAATGGCGCCCAGGTAATATTCACCCGATATGTCTTTGGCAATAAATGCCATTACTGGTATAATGATCAAACCTATAATGATGTCGACAGGTTCTATTCTTTTTCTGAAAATGGCAGGTTCTATAAGTGATGTAAAAAAAGAAGTGGTGGCCATGCAAAGTAAGGTGATGGAGGAGTTGCTCAACTTCACCGCACCATAAAAGCAAATCCAGTGCAAAGCGATGATGATGCCGATGCCCCAGAAAATGTTCCTGGACCTTTGATCGATATTAAAACTTAGTTTTCTTCTCCTGATTTCGAAGACCATAGAAATGCATGCCAGAAAGACCCTCCACCAGACAAGCACCAAAGCCGATAAAATGATGACTTTACCCAATATTGCGGTAAATCCAAACAAGATCACTGACAGGTGCAACTGAGTTCTTGCACTGCTTTTGCTAAGCATAATTTGAGTTTATTGTCGTGCAAGGTAGGAAGACTCTGCCAGCAGTATGGGAATTATTTTCCTTTTTTGCGGACTTTGTCTATGGAGATGTATTTGAGGCTTGTCGCATTTTGTATCCTGTAGGAAAGATCAAAATCTTCAAGCACAAGATCCAGGATGGGATACTGCCCTTCGTTGTAACCTTCTTTTAGATCGTAGCTGTAGAGTTTGGAAAAATTGTGCCAGTAGAATGCCGTAAATGGACCTTTGACATCTCTCAACACATCATACATGGGCATGTCCAATTCCTTCTCGATCATTTTGAAAAGGATTTTGCCTTGCAGCTTTGTCAGCTTTTTAAGCGGTTCTTCAAACTGGAGTGTCAACTCATCCTGCAATTCTTTCAACCGTTTTTTGGCTTTTCTGGCCGAAAGGTTTTCCTGAGCGTACTTGTATTCGCGGTAAATTCTTATCGACTCGCGTGCATAGGGATAAACAATTGCAGCATATCTTCTGAATTTCATATACTTCTGATAATCCTCGTCACTTGCAAAATGCCTCGGTGAGGATATGCTGATATCGTCGAGATCTGCCAATATCAGCGTATCGCCATCTTCAGTGACGATGGCGGTATACAGGTTGCCGTCAATGTTGACACGGGTTTTGGGAATGTCGTCGCTCCCCGGCTTTTTTTTGATGACATCGGTCTGTGCTGACAGGGTTCCGGCAAGTATGAATGATATGAAAATGATTATGTATCGCATCAAAGATGATCTTGTCAAATTAGAACACAATATTAGACGATTAAATTTTATTTGAGTTACGAAAAGTTTTAAAAATAGAGGCTTGACCTCTGGCCTGGAAGCTTTAAATATTGCAGGGATTGGCATAGTCTAAGCTACTAGAATGGATGTGGGTATCAAATTTTATGGAGGAATAGCATAAATGCTTGATGCCAACCGGATGGTGATAACCAAGAAAAATGGAAAGTATCTTCATTTGATGCAGATTTATTAAAAAATCCTGGACTTGATTCATATATATTTTTGATATACTTTTGTGATATAAAAATGTGAATGAAAACAATTTCATTAAAGATAGAAGATGACATTTTTCAGGAGGCTGAAAAAATTTTAAGTAAGCAAAAGATTTCAAGAAATCGCTACATCAACATGGCGATTGAGTCATTTAATGCACAGGAAAGAAGAAAAATATTGTCCCAACAATTAAAGAAAGAATCGACAATGGTAAAAGACGATTCTATGATCGTACTTCAGGAATTTGAAAATTTGGGAGATATAAATGTATAAATTTGAAGTTTGGCTAGCTGATTTAAACCCTAAAATAGGAACCAAGCCAGGTAAAACCCGACCAGTGGTTGTGGTTCAAACTGATATGCTAAACGAAGCAGGACACCCCTCTACCATTATATGCCCCTTCACTACCAATGTTAAGCCAGGTGCTGAGATTTTGAGAATTCATGTCAATAAAGGCATTGCTGGCATAACTGAAAGCAGCGATATCATGCTTGATCAGATCAGGGCAATAGACAATCGCAGGTTGATCAGGAAAATCGGCTTTCTTCCTAAACCTGGTCAGCAAATATTGCAAAATAATCTGAGGATCCTTCTCGACTTGTAATGATTCCGGGAAAGTCTTAATCCAAATTACATCCGCAGTTTCTTCACTTCATCAATGGTGACAGCGTCGGCATTATTACCAAAATTGCTTCGAATAAAGGTAAGTACATCTGCTATTTCCTGATCACCCAAATGGGTCTGTGCAGGCATAGCCACCTGATAGGTTTTGCCATTGATTTCTACAGGATCGCTGAGGCCTTTGAGTAGGACATTGATCAATCTTGTTTTATCACCGGTTACCCAGTCGGTTCCTGCTACAGGTGGAATCATTCCAGGAGCCCCATCGCCATTGGCCTGGTGGCAAGCGCGACAATTGGCATCATAAACCCTTTTGCCCGGAGAGTCGGGTATGATCTGTGCTGCAGCAAGCGGCTTTTCTTCTGCCGGTGCTTCTCCAACATCAGGTACACCGTCTTTATAGTATTTTACCCTCCAGATTCTTCCCTTCATAGAATCTATGATATAAAGAGAACCATCGGGACCTTCCGCAAGACCGCATGGTCGATATTTGGCTTCGCCCGGGCTCATGATTTCTTTATTGCCGATGAATCCCGTTGCAAAATCTTCATAAGGTCCGGTTGCTTTTCCGTCTTTCATAGGAACAAATACTACGCGATACCCATCCTGGGCATGATTGAGCCTGTTCCATGAACCGTGAAATGCAATGAAAGCTCCGTTTTTATATTTTTCAGGGAATTGATTTCCTTTATAAAAGAGCAAGTCGTTTGGTCCCCAGTGACCAGGAAATGCAGCAACGGGAGGTTTGATTCCTTCACATCTTTCCTGCTTCTTGCCATCACCGCCATATTCCGGATTCAGATACTTTTTGCCGTCGAAATGATTCCAGTAGCAATAAGGCCATCCAAAATCGTCACCGTCATTGATTTGCAGAAATTCTTCAGCTGGGAGTTCCACATTTTCTGCTTCTGTGAAAAGTTCCGGCCAATACCTGTGTAAGTCATCCCTGCCGTGTTGTGTTGCATATAGCGAATTTGATGCACCGTCCCACGTTATCCCCATTGCATTGCGAATACCGGTTGCATAACGTTTTGCATTTTTCTGATCCTGCATCATCTGGTCGTCCTTAAACTGCCATATACCCGCCCTCATTTCCAATTCTGTACATGGATTTTCTCCAGGAGAATTGCCGGTTCGCAGCGGCTGTTCGCATGCATTGGACAGTGAACCGATATTGACATACATATTTCCGGCACCATCAAATGTAAATGGTTTGGCACTATGACCGTCGGTTCCTACCAAAAGGGCTATCGTATCTATTGATCCTGTAATTCCCATATGATCTTCGCTAAGTGGGGAGCGGTATATCCGATCATTAGAAGAATAATAAAGAAAACCTTTGTGCAATTCTATTCCGGTACCGGTCAATTCTGCCACACCTTTAATGATGTCAGCTCGTCCATCTCCGTTGGTGTCCTTTAGAGCAACAAGTCCGCTTCCTTCATATGGGGAAGAAAGGCGTGCGTAAATGATACCATCTTCGCCAACGACCAGATGTCTGCCATTGCTCAAAGTGTCTACTACCACCGTTGCCGCAAAATTTTCCGGCAAGTGGATGCCGCCATTTCCAGGATCCGGGAGTATGTTTTCAGTAGCTTCTTCAGCCACTTCCTTTTTATCAGCACATGAGAAAAACATTCCAAGGGTCAGGGTGGCAAACAGTAACTTTTTCATTTGAATGGATGAATAATTTTTTGAAATATAGAAATAAATGCACTTCTGAGTTCAAGGCAATTTACAAAAAGCTTCAGAGTTTACTTAAGGTGGGTGAAGATTTCCGGTACCACTAAGATGAGAATAATTATCCATTAATGATATGTATACTCTACCCTAAATTCCGGTAAAAAATAATTTAACTGGTTTGTCAAATTTAAGGCACAAAATATCAATTGTGCTTATCATAATGATAACGACATTGAAGAACGATACATTTTTGTCCTTCATTTACGTTGCCATAAATTTTATAAACAAGACGATGTTCATGATTTATACGTCTCGACCAACACCCTTTGAATTGGTTTTTAAGAGGTTCAGGTTTTCCAATACCTTGGGTCGGAGTTCTGGTGATAGATTTTAGTAATTCCAATATCCTACGTAATGTTGCTTGGTCAGCACTGAGCCAATAATTGAAATCTTCCCAACCGGTTTCTGTGAATTCAATATTCATTTAGAGAATTTAGCTAAGTCGAATCCTATTGTCCGCCCTTGGTCTGCTTCTTCCAGTGATTTTTGAAGTCTTTGTCGATTATTTTCCGAAGAGCTCAGGTATTCTGTCTCTAAAAAGGAATTGTATTCACTTATTGACATGACAACAATTCCTTCATTTTCTTTATTGTTTCTTGGGATAATGATGATTTCATCGTTATCTACGACTTCATCAAGATGCTTTTTTAAATTTGATCTAAAATTTGAAACAGTAACGGATTTCATCTCAATTCAATTTGTACAATATTACGTACAAATTGTAAATGAAGTTCATTATGGAACCGACTCTTTTACTTTTAAATCAAAATCAAAAGCTATTCCTTTCAATTATACTCGTCGGAAAATGGATTGTACTTATAAAATGTAAGAACAAAAATGCATCTGGTTATGAAGACAAGATACATTTTTGACAGCAGTTTAATGGACAAATCCCTATTTCGAACAGGTATATTATACCCCTATTGTCAGAACACACTATCTTTGCCGGCGATGGCAGCAATTCAAAAATTCATCAACCAGATTTTTATTTTCCCGGTCAGACTGTACCAATGGATCCTGAGTCCTTTTTTGGGGCGGAACTGTCGGTTCCAGCCTACATGCAGTCATTATATGATCGGGGCAATTGAAGAATGGGGACCTATAAAGGGCATTTATCTTGGGGCCAAAAGAATTGGACGTTGTCATCCATGGGGAGGGCATGGTTATGATCCTGTTCCGGTGAACGAGAAAAGACAAAAAGCCAGCAAACATTTTACTATAACAAAGCCTGAAGCAGATACATCAATACACAAACATGGAGAGGAGACCGAGGAGAAATAGAAAGTCTGAAGCAATAAGATCAGCAGTTAGAGAATCACAGCTGACCAGTGCCAACCTGGTCATGCCCATTTTTTTGGTAGATGGTACAGGCATCAATGAACAGGTAAAATCATTGCCGGTGGCATACCGTAAGAGTATTGATCAGGTGTTGATTGAAATTGATAGCTGTCTGGCGCTGGGCATCAATAAGTACATCATGTTTCCTGCGGTTTCAGAAAATCTCAAGGACAAGGTAGCCAGTTATAGCTATGATGAAAACAATTTTTATCTCCAGGCTGCCCGCACGATCAAGGAGAAATATGGCAGTGATGTATGCCTGATCAGTGATGTAGCTATGGATCCGTACAGCAGTGATGGTCACGATGGATATGTAGAAAATGGAGAAATCATCAATGATATAACGCTGCCAATACTTGGCAAAATGGCATTGGCACAGGCCAAGGCAGGCTTTGACATTCTTGGCCCTTCTGATATGATGGACGGAAGGGTAGGATATATCCGCGATGTGCTGGACGATGCCGGGTATTACAATACTTCCATCATGTCTTATACTGCCAAATATGCAAGTGCGTTTTATGGTCCTTTCCGCGATGCGCTGGAATCTGCCCCAAAATCCGGAGATAAAAAGACCTATCAAATGGACCCTGCCAACAAGTCTGAAGCCCTGATAGAGGCCGAACTAGATGAGATGGAAGGAGCAGATTTCCTGATGGTCAAACCAGCCATCCATTACTTAGACATCATCCATTTGCTCAAACAAAATTCTTCACTCCCAATAGCAGCATACCACGTTTCCGGAGAGTGTGCCCTCCTTATTGCAGCAGCAGAGAGAGGTTGGCTGGATTATCACAAAGCCATCGATGAGACATTCATGTCATTGAGAAGGGCGGGAACAGATGTAATCATCTCCTACTTTGCTAAAATCTGGGCTGAGCGACACCAATGATCTGAAGTTTAGGGAAACCATTGATGGATCATATTAAGTTATCTCCGATGATTAGATTTTCCTTCGGTATACCCATTTTCTTTAAACCAATTGAAACTGGCGGCAATGGCTTCTTCAATAGATGTCTGGGGCATATTCAATTCCCTGACCGCTTTTCCTGAATCAAAACCATGAAATTTTGTACTGATTTTTGCAAGTTCATAGGTCAACAGGGGTGGTTTACCTGTAATAACAGCTGAAATTGAAGTCATTTTGCCAAGTGATTTTACCGCCCAGTCCGGTATGGGCCAAAGCTTGAAATCCTTATTCATCACCTGACAAGCTTTGGTCAAAAACTCCCTGTACGTAAGATTGTGTGCACCTGCGATATAACATTCACCCGTTCTACCCATTTGGAGCGCATTGACCGCTGCCGTTGCCACATCGAAAGAATAGACAAAGTTTTTTCCTCCGGTGGTATACCCGGGCAATCGATCGTGATATAAACCAAGCAGGACCTTTCCGGAGCTTGGTAAACTGTCAAAGGGTCCGATCATGAATGTTGGGTTGATGACCACACAAGGAAAGCCACTGAGTTGGTGTTTCTCTATGAGCATTTCCTGCGCCATATACTTACTGTCAATATAATCCAGACCCTGGTGCCACCCATTAAATCGATTGAGTTCTGTTCCTGGTCTATCCCGACTTCCGGGCTGAAACGAACTGGCTGACCCGATATAGATCATCCTTTCAATTGCAATTTCTTCAGCAATGGCAGCAATATTTTTGGTACCCGTCAGATTCACTTCCATCACCCGATTGTTTCTTTTTGGCCACATGTCGGTCAATGCAGCTACATGGATAACGAATTGACAAGCGCTCATTGCGTTTTTAATAAAAGCCACGTCCAGGATATTGCCGTATTGTATTTCAAGAGAAAGATTTTCAATGGTTTTAACCGAAGATCCGGGAAAACAAAGCGCACAAACTTCATATCCTTCCCGGATAAGTTGATGACAAATGGCAGATCCAAGCATGCCGTTGGCACCGGTAACTAAAACTTTCTTACGATGAATTGCAGGATTCATGGAAGGTAATATAGACCAAATTCCAACTTTAACCAAAAACATTAATTACAAAATGTATTGATTTTAAATCAATTAACGATTGTTTTGCAGGCGCCAATTCCTTTGAATTTTTTATATTTGGCAAGTTTCAAATCGGGCTTTTATTAGATATTTTTCATTTAAAAATAGCCCTTATTGTAGGCATTATTCCTGATCTAAAAACAAATCAACTATATGAAAGATTCTCTCGTAATGAATCCCGAAGATATAGCACCGGTCCTGGCCATACTTTCGACAGCCATTGGTTTCTCTATATTTTGGTTTCTTTCAGGTAGCGAAAAATTTAAAGCTTATTTTTTCAAGCACGGTGACAGTGAAGAAGCCTGGATCCGATATGTATTTATCCAAAAAATGACGGGAGTCGTATTCATGGGCTTGTTTCCGCTGGCTTTGGTTTTCATTTGGACTTCCTATAGCTTATCTGACCTTGGGCTAAAATTGGGGGACTGGAAGGAATCATTGTATTACATTCTGCCTATGGGAGTTTTGATCGTATTGATAAATTCCTTTGCTGCAAAAAAGCCGGAAAGTCTCGCCACATACCCCCAGATGAGGGTCCAAAACTGGACGATGAAAAGATTTTTCATCAATGCAATGGGATGGGGATTGTACTTATTCGCCTATGAATTCCTCTTTCGGGGAGTTTTGTTTATGATTACACTCGATTCTTTTGGGTTTTGGCCGGCTGTAGCCATCAACCTGGCATTGTACGCAGCTACCCACATACCCAAAGGCCTCAATGAGACGGTTGGTGCCTTTCCTTATGGTTTATTGTTGTGTTATGTGACATATTCAACAGGCAGTCTTGCGGTCGCTTTTTTTACGCATTGGATCATGTCTATCTCGAGTGATTACTTTTCAATAAAATATAACCCCGAAATGAAGTTTGTATGAGTCAATATTTTTCTGGAAAGGTGGTGATCATTACGGGTTCGTCTATGGGAATCGGAAAAGCTCTTGCCATACATTTATGCAGCCACAATGCCAGGGTGGTCCTCAATGCCCGTAATGAAGAAAAGCTCACCTCGACTAAAGATGAATTGGCAGCCAGGGGCATGGAGGTAGTTGCTTTTGCAGGGGACGTCACCAACGACGAAGTTGCCAAAAATCTGATCCAATTTGCCATCAATAGCTTCGGACGTATCGACGTACTTGTCAATAACGCAGGAACTTCAATGCGTGGCAGAATCGAAACGGTAAATCCCGACGTGGTTAGAGACATTTATGAAGTGAATACCATATCGCCTTTGGTTCTTTCCAGATATGCTATGCCCTTTGTAAAAGAGAGCAAAGGCCATATCATCTTTATTTCCAGTCTTGCCGGATTGCGCGGATTGCCCCTTATTTCAATTTATTCTTCAGCTAAAATGGCGCTCACCAGTCTCGCAGATGCGCTCCGCGTAGAACACCAAAGCGATCACATCCACATAGGCATTGTATACGTAGGCATTACAGAAGTTGAACAAGGAAAAAACACAGTCGGCGCGGATGGAGAGTTGATTCCATTAGATCCCAGAAGTGGTTTTTATGTCGCAAGTACAGAGCAGGTAGCCGTAGCCATAGGAAACAATATCCGCAATCGGAAAAAGAAAACGGTGATTGGGATCGTTGGCAAAGCATTTTATTTTCTCAATAGATATTTGCCCTTTGTGCTGGAATTTGCCATTAAACGATCCTATAAAAAATCTCAAAAGCTGTATAACTAAAGCTTGAAATTTTATAATACGAATGACCAAAATTTAGCAATAGGCATTGAATTCAAGAGGATCCATTAGGCATAGCTATTGAAAACCTGCTCTAAATTCCTGAGGGCTTAAACCCACCTTATTTTTAAAAAGTTTGCTGAAGGATTGGCTGTACTCAAAACCGAGGGCATAGGCGATTTCACTGATGCTGAGTTCAGTCGTGCTCAGCTTTTCTTTCGCCTTTTCAATAAGCTTTTCATGGATGTGTTGCTGCGCCGTCTGTCCGGTCAAAGACTTTAGCAGAGCGCTCAAATAGACGGGCGACAAATTGACTTTATCAGCCAGGTATTGGACGCCGGGCAATCCAGAATTTTCCTCATTTTCAGAAAAGTATTGCTCCAGGGCTTTTTCTACTTCATCAAGAACCTGGTGGGTGTTTTTGCTCCTGGTGATAAATTGCCTTTGGTAAAAGCGCTCAGAATAATTGAGCAAAGTTTCTATTTGTGAAATGATGATGTTTTGACTAAATCTGTCGATGTTGTTGCGGTACTCCTGTTCGATGTTTTTGACAATGGTTAGCAAAGTGGCTTCCTCTTTTTCGGAGAGGAAAAGTGCTTCATTCACATCATAATTGAAAAAATCGTACTTGCGGATGGTCCTGGCCAGCGAGGTTTTCCATAAAAAATCGGGATGGATCATGAGCAACCATCCCGATCTGGGTTGTGCTATCTCTGCTATTTTCTCAATGCCAAAAACTTGATTTGGGGCAATAAAAAACATGACCCCATTGCTAAAATCATAGTCTTTCTGACCGTATTTAAACCTGGCTCCTTCTACCCGTTTGATAGAAATGTGATAAAAGTCAAAAACCAGATGGTCGGCTCCTGATTCGCCAAAACAATCGACCGAATCATAATCGAATACGCTTATGAGTGGGTGATCCGGTGCAGGAAGCCCCTTCATTTTGTGGTATTCTGCAATTGATTTTAACCTTCTGACTTTTGTCATAACTATACAAATCTAATCGAATTTATAAACTCATTCCTCCTGAAAGTTCTATGCGCTGACCATTGATCCACGTAGATTCCGGTGAACACAAAAAGGCAATGGTAGGTCCTATGTCTTCTGCTTCGCCTATTCTGCCCAGAGCTGTCATTCCCGCAATTGCTTTTCTCTTGACCTCATCCGTTTTGTTGGACCCACCACCAAAGTCGGTTGCAATGGCACCGGGAGCTACGACATTGGCTCTGATTTTTTTTCCGCCCAATTCTTTTGCCAGACATTTGGTGTAGACTTCTATCGCACCTTTCATGGCAGCATAGACAGAAACGTTGGGAAAACTTACCCGGGTAAGGCCCGAAGAAACATTGACAATACCGCCACCGTCATTCATCATCGGAAGGAGCTTTTGGGTCAAAAAATAAACCCCCTTGAAGTGAATGTGATACAAGTTGTCCATCATCGATTCTGACGTTTCTGTCACCGATCCATACATTCCATTTCCGGCATTATTGATCAAATAATCGATCCGTTCGCTACCAAATTCATTTGCAATTTTGTCCGCAAGCGTCAGTAAAAAGCTGTCGAAACTTTTGATATCTCCCGTGTCCAAATGCAAGGCCAATGCTTGCTGTCCGATTTGGGTAATTTCATCCACTACATTTTTCGCCGCCTCCGCATTCGACAAATAAGTAATGATCACATGGCAGCCTTTTTTGGCCAGATTTATAGCCATATCTCTGCCCAATCCCCTGCTTCCTCCGGTAACCAATGCAATTTTGGTTTGCTCTGTCATATTTTTTATATTTTTATGATGCAAAGGTCAGGAGAAGCAGATGGGCAGAAGTATCCAAATTTAGGATTTGTGTATCCAAAAGTTTGTAAAAGATATTTATGGTTATTCATAAAACCTGACCCGACGAATTGGATTCGAATTGTTACCCATTTTAATTTTATTTGATGAAGCATTGGTTATCAGCTACACTTTTTATATTTTCTATTGGTTTGTTCGGGCAATCCACGCTTTCAGAGCCCATTCTTTTGTGGCCTGATGGAGCTCCGGGTGCTACTGGAAATTCTGATGAAGACAAACCGGCCATCATACCATTCATACCCGAGGCATCAAAACAAAATGGAACTGCCATGCTGGTCATTCCTGGTGGCGGGTTTACCATCAGGGCTGTAGATCACGAGGGTGTTCTCGTATGCCAGTGGTTGAAAGAAAGAGGCATTACGGCATTTTTATTGCGTTATCGCCTGAGACCACTTTATGAGCGCAAAGATTGGTTGCTGGATGGTCAGCATGCCATGCAATACATCAGGGCCAATGCTTCAAAATATCAATTGGATGTTGATCGCATTGGCGCAGTCGGATTTTCTGCAGGGGCCAACCTCGCTGCCGATCTGGGTTTCAATGGAAGTCCGGGTAAATCAGATGCGTCAGATCCTTTGGACCAGCAGTCTGCAATACCAAGTTTTAATGTCCTTGCATATGGTTCAATGGCTTTCCCTTCGGACCTCCCTGCCGACCGAATCAAAACCATTCCGCCCACCTTCATGTACAGTACCACAGAGGATGCAGGCAGCATTTATGGCATGTCGTCCTTATTTTCTGATTTGGTAAGACACAAGGTCTCGGTCGAATCCCACTTTTTTCAAAATGGTGTACACGGCACTGGCTTTGCAGTGGGTGATCCGGTGCTAGGGCAGTGGACCCAAATGCTTTGGAATTGGATGCACACCAATGGCTTTCTTTCCGGAAAGCCAAGAATACCAATTTCAGGTGTGGTGATATTGGATGGAAGCCCATTGGTCCGTGGATTGATCGTACTGACACCGGTAGAAGATGCTAATGATCCTCCCGTCATCATCTATATGACCAATACAGGAACAGGCGAGCTTGGCAGATTCGAGATGCCGGAAAATCAGGGCCCTGTAAAAGGAAAATATAAGGTAGAAGTTCGCCAGGAAGCTACCCGCTGGACCAGCAACAGCCGCGACCCTTTCATGATAGAAATGATGGCCAAGTATCGACAGCAGACCCTCACCGATGAAGACCGTAAAAAGTGGGGCGAATTCCTCAGAAAGCGAGACCTGAGCCCAAGCATCGACAACTCCAGATTATTTGCAAAACAACGGCCAGGCGATAAAAATGATTATATCATTGATGTACCAGATGGCAAGAATGTTTTGATTGAGGTTTTTAGTAAATAGGTTCATGATATTATGCCGCTGGAATACCCCGCCACTAAAGGGAGACAGCTGAATAGTCATAAACTATGCCTAACTATGCCACCCATGCCTCTATGCCACCTATGCCGCTGGAATACCCCGAACACTAAAGGGAGTCAGCTGAATAGTCGTAAACTATGCCACCCATGCCTCTATGCCACCTATGCTTCTTTGCCGCTGGAATAACCCGCCCCTAAAGGGAGCCAGCTAAATAGTCATCATCTATGCCAACTAATGCCTCTATGCCACCCATGCCACTATGCCGATGGATTACCCCGCCCCCCAAAGGGAGCCAGCTAAATAGTCATCATCTATGCCACCTATGCCTCTATGCCACCTATGCACACTTACCCCATAAACGGATACCTGTAATCCGTAGGCGGCACAAAATTCTCCTTAATTGTTCTTGGTGAAATCCAGCGGTACAGGTTAAGGGCCGAGCCGGCTTTGTCGTTGGTGCCAGAGCCTCTTGCACCGCCAAATGGCTGTTGGCCAACAACTGCACCTGTAGGCTTATCGTTGATGTAAAAGTTACCCGCTGCATTTTGCAGGGCCGCCGTGGTAGAGGCAATGACTGATCGCTCGTGGGCAAAAATGGCACCGGTAAGTGCATACTCAGAAGTGGTGTCCACCAGGTTTAGCACTTCCTCATATTTACTGTCTTCATAAACATAGATGGTAAGTACGGGGCCAAATATCTCCTCCACCATGGTCAGTGATTTTGGATCTTCGGTCAGCACAACGGTCGGCTCAATGAAATATCCTTCTTCTTTGCTGTAATTCCCCCCAAAAATAACCTTTGAGACGGCATCTGCTTTGGCGCGATCGATATAGGAGGTGATTTTGTCAAAGGCACGTTCGTCGATGACAGCATTAACAAAGTTGCCAAAATCTTCCACACTTCCCATTTTGATTTCTGAGAGCATCTGAGCCATGTGATCTTTGATGACCGGCCAAAGGCTCTTCGGCAGATAAGCCCTGGAAGCAGCAGAACATTTCTGTCCCTGGAATTCAAAAGCACCTCTGACCAGTGCCACAGCCACTTGCCTTGCATCAGCCGATGGGTGTGCCAATACAAAGTCTTTGCCACCTGTCTCTCCAACGATGCGTGGATATGAGCGGTAACCGTCGAGATTGCTGCTGATGGTTTTCCACAGGTTGCGGAAGACTCCGGTACTTCCTGTGAAGTGTAAGCCTGCAAATTCTTTATGTTTAAAAACGACATTTCCCATTTCAGGTCCGTCAACATGAACCAAATTGATCACCCCATCAGGCAGGCCTGCAGCTCTGAAAACTTCCATCACATTCATGGCGGAGAATATCTGGCTGTCGGCAGCTTTCCACACAACGGTATTTCCGCAAAGTGCAGGCGCCATGGGCAGGTTACCTGCAATAGAGGTAAAGTTGAATGGTGTGATGGCAACCACAAAACCTTCCAGGGGACGGTATTCGAGTTTGTTCCAGGTAAAAGCAGGAGACAAAGGCTGCTGCTGGTAAATATCGTTGAGAAAATGTACGTTGAACCTGAGGAAGTCAGCAAATTCTGCAACTGCATCGATTTCTGACTGGTATGCATTTTTGGACTGGCAAAGCATCGATCCGGCATTCATCTGATATCGATAAGGCCCTGAAATGATATCGGCAGCTTTTAGAAAGATGGCTGCCCTATCAGCGAAGGACATGGCCGCCCATGATTTTTTTGCTTTCAGTGCTGCATCTACTGCCATTTGCACGTGGCTGGCATCACCTTTATGGTATTGACCTAGGGTATGAGACAATTCATGTGGAGGTCTCATGGTATGGACGTCTCCGGTTTTGATTTCTTTTCCATCAATCCAGAAGCCATAATCGACTTGCTGAGATTTCATGGATTTGAGTGCGGCTTCAAGACCTTTTCTTTCAGCAGTACCTGGAGCATAATCGACTACTTTTTCATTTTTAAGTTCTGGAAGGCCAGTAAGATAGTTGCTGGACATAATTTGGCTAGGTTTAGGTTGAAAAATTCCTTGGTTGTGGGGTGCAAAGTTAAGAAAAAGTGTTGGTTATAGGGGTCCTGCAAGCTCTTTCTTTAGCATAAACAAAGGCCAATTGTTTTTGAATCAAACAAAATTATACATAGCACTTTTTGGTATTTTGAAAAATTATAAGTATTTTTGAGCAACAAGGATGTCCGTATGAAAAGAAACAAGGTATTTATATACACGATTTTGAGCTTGATAATTTCAGCTTGCACTCCACCTATTGAAGTCAATCTTGAAAATGAATTGTTGTATGATTATGCGGGATATTGTTCTGTTTATCAAAATTCAACATTGATCAAACCCTATATCATTGTTCGAAAAACAAAAGACAACAAAATTAATATTACCATTGATCAGTATTATCCTGAAATAGGTCTTTATAGAAAAGTAGGATTGGTTTTTTCAAGGGTTTCAGCCGTTGAAGGAAAGTATAATTTGAATGACGATGATATCCATACTTCACTTAACAGTTATATAACGGCAAGTGATTTAATGGAAGTTCGTTATAATTTGAATCTCGGTAGTGAAAATTTTATCCACTTGACGGAGGTAACAGAGCATTCAGTTAAAGGTTTTTTCCAGGTTTCTTTTTTGCGTGACACCAGCATGAGAAAAGATATCCAGGCTTTTCTCGGAGGAAATGCAGTATATGAGAATGGATTTTTTGACGCAGTTTTGCAATAAAGTTGACTTGATTTTCGCAAGCTTGATTTTATCATAAAGATCAATTCCACAAAGCCTCACCTTTATTCAGCTAACACGTTTTATTGTAGAAATGTGGATAATGGTACCAATGTCACATTGATGATGGTTCAAAAATATTCAATAAAAGACTTGATCCACGTAGCGAATCGCTGCATAATTCTCTACATTTGCCGCCCGAAAGATAAAATGTAGCTCTATTCCATGTACTTTATCAAAACACCAGCTTTGCTCAAGTGGTTTTATCCGGAAGTCGTCTGGAAAATGCCTGAAGAAGGCAATGGAATCTACCTCACTTTTGATGACGGCCCGATACCTGTGATCACTCCATGGGTGCTTGACATTCTGGATGAGTACCATGCCAAGGCGACATTTTTCTGTGTGGGTGAAAACGTAAAAAAATACCCTGAAATTTACGAAGAAATAAAAAGGCGCGGTCATGCCATTGGCAATCACACCTTTAAACACATATCAGGGTGGAAAACGCCGAAGGTTAAATACCTCGAAGATGTAGCACTGGCGGGCCAGTACATCGAAACCAATTTGTTCAGACCTCCTTACGGGAAGATGACCAAAGCACAAATCAGAGAGATTTCAAAGACACACAAATTGATTTATTGGGATGTGCTCAGTGGTGATTTTGATAAATCGATGGAGTATAAAAAATGCCTTAAAAAACTAAAACAAAAAACGGAAGCAGGTTCCATCGTCGTATTTCACGACAGCCATAAGTCAGACCGCATACTCAAACAAGTTTTGCCGGAAATACTTGACCATTGGCAGCATGCAGGTTTCCAATTTAAAACGATTGAATTTTAAAGCCAGCGCAACAAGCCCAAAAGAGTGTGCGTTATAGGCCGAGGAAAATAAAAGCAGAACAGTCCTCCATGAACATCAAAAAAGCAATTTTTATAGTATTGATATTTCAATCCTTACAGGGTACAGTTATGGCCCAGAAAGGGTATGAACTCGGAGGATGGCTTGGCCTGGCCCAATATTATGGTGATCTGAATACCAGTATCAACCTCAAAAAGGTAGGACCTGCTTTGGGTCTCAACGCCAGGTACAATTTCAACAATAGACTTGGAGTAAAAGGCAGCCTCAATTATGGAAGAATAGGTGGCAATGACGATCTGAGCACCAACAATTTTGAACGAAGGAGAAATCTTGACTTTACATCCAATGTATTTGACTTTACAGGCGTCGGAGAGTTCAATTTTTTTGACTACAAACACGGTTCAAAAATTGAAAACTGGACGCCATACCTTGGTCTGGGCTTTTCTGTATTCAGGTTTGATCCAACGAGTAAACTTGGAGATGAAAGATATCACCTGAGAGATTTTGGGACAGAAGGTCAGCCACTTGGTGAGGAATACCTCCTGATCAATGGCGGACTTACGCTAACCGGCGGGATCAAATGGGACCTCAACAGAGACTGGAGTCTAAACGCAGAATTTTCACTGCGCAAGATATTTACAGATTATCTGGATGACGTCAGCACCGTGTATACTGATCCGAATACACTCAGAGCCCGTAGAGGAGACATTGCAGTGCGACTGGCAGACAAATCCCTTGACGACAGGGTGGGCAGTCCGGGCACACAAAGAGGCAACAGCAGAGACAACGACACCTATGTGTTTATAGGACTGAGTCTGATGCGGTATTTTGGAGATATTCCATGTCCCAAACTGAGCAATAATTGATGTTGCCAGGCTAAATCCTTTCCTCCATTAATTTTTAATTTTCAAAACTTCAGCCATTTTTTCGCCATTGATATCGCGGTGGTTGAAATAATATTTTGAGTACCCTGCCCAAATCTTTCACAGATTTTGTGTAAATGAGAAAAAGTGTGCTTACTTTTTCCTGAAAAAGTCTCTTAAAATGCTCATAATAAAACATTTAAGATTATCTTTGCGCCAAAATTTCAGAAGAGCAACTTTTTTCAATAAATACAAAGAAAAATAATGGCAAATACAGGTCTTGTAAAAACGGTCATTGGTCCGGTTGTGGATGTGAGTTTTGATCAACAGGGTTCAAAACTTCCGGAAATCTACAATGCGCTGTCTATCAAGCGTGAAAATGGTGAAGAATTGATTCTTGAGGTGCAGCAACACCTCGGTCAAAACAGTGTAAGGGCTGTTGCGATGGATTCAACTGACGGATTGGTAAGAGGAATGGAGGTAACTGACCTCGAGACTCCCATCTCAATGCCTACTGGCGAACAAATCAAGGGAAGACTATTCAACGTAGTAGGTAAGGCCATCGACGGTATCGGTGATGTTTCTACAGTAAACGCAAGACCTATCCACGCCAAGCCACCCAGGTACGAAGACCTTTCTACAGAAACTGAAGTTTTGTACACTGGTATCAAAGTAATCGACCTTATCGAACCATATGCAAAAGGTGGTAAGATTGGTTTGTTTGGTGGTGCAGGTGTTGGTAAGACCGTATTGATTCAGGAATTGATCAACAACATTGCCAAAGGATATGACGGTATTTCGGTTTTCGCCGGAGTAGGTGAGCGTACCAGAGAAGGAAATGACCTTCTTCGTGAAATGCTTGAAGCAGGTATCATTGATTACGGAAAAGACTTTTTGAAATCACTTCATGCCGGTGGATGGGATTTGTCTGCTGTGAGTGCTGAAGATCTGAAAAAATCAAAAGCTACTTTCGTATTTGGTCAGATGAATGAACCTCCTGGTGCCCGTGCAAGGGTTGCTCTTTCAGGATTGACCATGGCAGAATATTACAGAGATGGAGATCTTTCTGATCCTAATGGAGGAAGGGACATCCTATTCTTTATCGACAACATCTTCCGATTTACTCAGGCAGGTTCTGAAGTATCGGCACTTTTGGGTCGTATGCCTTCAGCGGTGGGTTATCAGCCTACATTGGCTACAGAAATGGGTCTGATGCAGGAAAGGATCACCTCTACAAAGAGGGGTTCAATTACCTCAGTTCAGGCGGTTTATGTACCTGCGGATGACTTGACTGACCCTGCTCCTGCAACAACGTTTGCCCACCTTGACGCTACAACGGTATTGAGTAGAAAGATTGCGGCTTTGGGTATCTACCCGGCTGTGGATCCTTTGGATTCAACTTCAAGAATTCTTGACCCGCAGATTTTGGGTGAAGAGCACTACAATACTGCACAAGCTGTAAAAAACATCCTTCAGAGATACAACGAATTGCTCGATATCATCGCCATCCTTGGTATGGAAGAATTGTCTGAAGAAGACAAGTTGGTCGTATCAAGAGCGAGAAGAGTACAAAGATTCTTGTCACAGCCATTCCACGTTGCAGAGCAGTTTACTGGTTTGCCAGGTGCATTGGTTCCAATTGAGGACACCATTAAAGGCTTCAACATGATCTTGAATGGTGAGTGTGATAAATATCCTGAAGCAGCCTTCAACCTTAAAGGTTCTATCGAGGATGTGATTGCAGCCGGTGAGAAAATGCTTCAGGAAGCAGGAGCATAATTTTGTATTGAAAAGCATTTAACACAACAAACATGCAATTAATAATTCTTACACCTGAAAAGGAGTTGTACAAAGGAGAAATTACCTCAGTAAAGGTACCTGGCACAAGAGGACAATTCGAAATCCTCAAAGGTCACGCCCCTATTGTTTCTTCTCTTGGAAAAGGTGTAGTCAGAGTACTGGACAAATCGGGAGCACGTGTTGAAATCAACATCCTCAAAGGTTTCGTTGAAGTACTTAGAAGCGAAGTTTCTATTTTGGTCCAGGTACCAAAAGCTGAATAGAAGACAGGTATATTAACTTTTTATAGAAGCCACAATGCATCAGTGTTGTGGCTTTTTTTATGGGTTTTATAATCAAGATTAGAACAAGTTGGCCTTGAATCCATTTATACTATTCGGAAATAGATTTAACCAAATTATTACACACCTCAATAAAAATGGTCAATCTATATTCCGAAAAGTATACTAATAAAAGCAAACATTAAATGGAAACTATATTACTCGCCGGAGGCTCAGGATTGATTGGCACCAGACTTGTGGAATTACTAAAGGACAAGTATAAAATTCATATACTGACCAGGTCACCGGAGCAAGATGAGGAAAACGTCAAATATTTCCATTGGGACATTTATAAAAAGGAAGCAGATCGAAAGGCCTTTGTTTGCGATTACATCATCAATCTCAACGGCGCCGGTATAGCAGACAAGAGGTGGACCACACAGCGCAAAAAAGTTCTTATTGACAGCAGGGTCGAGGCCAACCGCACCATTGCTCTGATGCTGGCCAAAACAGATCAAAGACCCAAGGGTATATTTTGTGCCTCAGCAATGGGATATTACGGTGACAGTGGCGATCGACTGCTCAATGAAGACAGTCCTGAAGGCAAAGGCTTTCTGGCAGAATGCTGCGCCATATGGGAAGAGTCTTCCTCAGCACTCAAGCCTTTTGCCAAACAGTTTGGCATGATCAGAATAGGCCTGGTACTAGCCAAAGAAGGGGGAGCATTGCCCAAGCTCCTAATGACCAAATCCATTGGCATGGTGCCATACTTTGGAGACGGAAGCCAGTATTTTTCCTGGATACATATCGATGACTTATGCGGAATGTTTATGCATATGATAGAGCACCCGGAAGTGAATGGCATCTTCAACGGAGTGGCACCCGTCGCTTTGACCAATAAAGCCCTCGCATCTGCCATATGTGATGCTCTGCCCGGAAGTCAAATCACCGTTCCCGCCCCATCCTTCCCGATCCGACTCGCAATGGGAGAAATGGCCGACGTCATCCTCAATTCCAATAGAATTGCCGAAAGCCGAATATCACTTGAACACGGATATAAATATCAATTTGGCGAAATCGATGTGGCTTTGGGGGATTTGTTGGGGTAGGGGGTAAAAGGCTGCTAACACTCTTCTACTCAATTTTTTAACTTTGAATGATCTAAGCTTTATTTTGAGTAAATACTGAAAAATTTTAGTTTTGAATATGATTTTCAAAACGCCTTTACAAAGTATCAGTAAGTCTTATTTCCGGTCTCCGGTTTTGAGACCTGAGATTGATCGATTCAAACGAGCATTCATTTCTCTTGAAAGTAAATTGGACCCTAACCAAAGGGAAGATCACCTAAAGAATCTTATACGGGATTTTTTATTGGACGCATATTACAAAGACCAATTTGAGATCAACATAAAAGAGAACAAAGACCTTGTCATACATCACGGGGCTAAAAGTACATACAGCGTTGGTGTCATCATTGAAGCTAAATCTATCAAGAATGTTTCTGAAATGGTCAGTCAAACCGACCTCAACAAGAAAGCACTTCAGGAAATAATTTTGTACTATTTAGTTGAAAGAGAAGATTTTAAAAATATCAATATTAAACATCTCATCATCACCAATACCGAAGAATGGTATGTGTTTGACGAAAATGATTTTGAAAAGTTAATTTATAGAAACACAAAGTTCTTAAGACAGTACAAGGATTTTAAACTTTCGGGAAAGGATACCAGACATTTCTATACTGACATTGCTAAACCTTTTATTGAGACAATTAAACATGAGTTACCTTTTACTTATTTCAATATTTCACAATACAAAAATTTTATTGTTAATGACAATGATGAAGATGACTCAAATCTGATAGAGTTGTATAAATTGTTATCACCTGTTCATTTGTTGAAAAAACCATTCGTGAATGACAGTAACACCTTAAACAAAGATTTCTACAATGAATTACTTCATATTATTGGATTAGAAGAGGTTAAAGAAAATGGAAAAAAAGTAATTCAAAGAAGGGAAATAGATAACAGGAATCCCGCTTCTTTAATTGAAAACACAATCAATATCCTGAAATTTGAAACCAATGTACCCTCTTCAACTCATTATGAAATAGCACTAGAACTTTGTATCACTTGGATCAATAGGATTCTTTTTCTAAAACTATTAGAGTCCCAACTTATAAAATATCATAAGGGAAACAGACATTATCAATTCTTAAATTACGAGAAAATAGTAGATTATGATACGCTAAATAAGTTGTTTTTTCAAGTCTTAGCTATAAGACCAGCTGACAGAAGCTCACATGTTAAGGATGTGTATGACAAAATACCATACTTAAATAGTTCATTGTTTGAAGTAAATGAATTAGAGACAAGAACTCTCAAAATTTCAAATTTGGAGGACAATCTCCTCATACCACTCTATTTCAGGACGGTACTTAAAGATGAAAAAGGAAAGAGCAAAGAACGAGAAATAAATACGTTGCAATATTTATTTGAGTTTCTTGATGCCTATAATTTTAGTTCTGAGGGAATTGAAAAAATTCAGGAAGAAAATAAAAGCCTCATAAACGCTTCAGTGCTTGGTTTGATTTTCGAGAAAATCAATGGGTATAAAGATGGCTCCTATTTTACGCCAGGTTTTGTCACTATGTATATGTGTAAGGAAATCATCCGAAAGGCTGTAATCCAGAAATTCAATGATCACACCGAATTTGAAAGTCAGAATTGGGATGAATTGAAAAACTATATTGGTAAACCTTATAAAAAGGAGGAACTTAAAAAATACAATACCATAATAGATAGTCTTAAGATTTGTGACCCTGCGGTAGGTTCCGGGCATTTTTTAGTTTCTGCGCTTAATGAAATAATTGCTATAAAATCAGAACTAAACCTTTTGTGTGATCAAGATTTCAATCGCCTTCCTATTCTAGCAAGTGTAGACAATGATGAGTTGATCATAGAATCCGAAAACCATAAGTCTTTTGAATATGATTTGCTTTCAAAAGAGAGTAGGACAATTCAAAAAGCTTTATTTGAACAAAAGCAACATATCATAGAAAACTGTTTATTTGGCGTTGATATCAATCCCAATTCAGTCAAAATTTGTACACTGAGGTTGTGGATAGAACTTCTAAAACACGCTTATTATACAGAGGAAAGCCAACTCAATGATTTAGAAACGCTTCCTAACATTGATATCAATATCAAATGTGGCAACAGCCTCATAAGACGCTTTGATCTGGATAGCGATCTTGGACCGGCGCTGAAAAAAAGTAAATTCTCCATAGAAGGATATAAACTGGCTGTAAGTGGATACAAGGAAGTGACCAATAAAGAGAATAAACAGGAGTTCAAACATTTGATCAATACCATCAAAGGTGATTTTAGATCTGAGGTTGGAGGTAAAGAGCTACGTGATTTACAGAAATTGGAAGGGCTGTTTTACAACAGATTTGGAAGTGTAACATTGATAGATGTTGAACTTTCAAAATCTCAGGCAAAGGAAAAAGAGAGACAAAAAAATGAACTCCTAAATAAAATTGAAGCAAAAAAGGCGGAAATAGAAGAAATAAAGAGCAATAAGATTTATGAGGCTGCCTTTGAGTGGAGGTTTGAGTTTCCAGAAGTTTTGGATGATGAGGGAAAGTTCTTGGGATTTGATGTTATCATAGGCAATCCTCCATATATCAGACAGGAGGAATTTTCAAGCCTTAAGCCCTACCTCAGTAGTAAATTCATTACATACAAGGGTACTGCCGACTTGTACGTGTACTTTGTAGAATTGGGTATGTCCCTTCTATCGGACTCAGGTCATTTTGTCTACATTATCCCCAATAAATGGATGCGTGCCGGTTATGGTTTTGAGCTTAGGGATTTTGTCCTGAACAAACGCTTACTGGCCATTTATGATTTTGGTGACCTGCCTGTTTTTGAAGAGGCCACAACATATCCATGCATCCTTATGATGAAAAACAATGACCCACAGTCTTCATTTGTATCTGCGAATATTGATACACTCCAATTTGATAGCGGTCTTGAAAATTATCTGGCAGACCATCGTTTTGAAGTGCAAACCAGTGGCCTTGTCAAAGAAGGATGGACACTATCATCCAATAAGGTACAACAGCTCCTCGAAAAACTCAAAAGAAAAGGGCTTCCATTAGGAGAATATGTAAAAGGTAAGATATTTTATGGGATAAAGACAGGTTATAATGAGGCATTTGTAATTGACCAAAAAACCCGTGACAGATTGATTGAAGAAGATCCTCGGTCGGAGGAAATTATAAAACCATTTTTGGCCGGAAGGGACATCAAGAGATATGAAAGTCCAAATGCCAATAAATATTTAATTTTTGCCAGAAGAGGAATTGATATAAATCTATACCCTTCAATAAATAAGCATTTAAGCCAATACAGAGAAAAACTAGAACCAATGCCAAAGGATTGGGGAGGTACAAATTGGACAGGAAGGAAGTCTGGTACTTATAAATGGTATGAAATTCAAGACGCTGTAGATTATTATGAAGAGTTCAATAATCCTAAAGTTATGTACCAGATATTTCAAGTAAAACCTGTTTTTCTATATGACGACCGAGGGTTTTATTGTAATAATTCAATGTATATATTACCTGATTGTAACTTGACAACATTAGGTATATTGAATTCCAAATTGGGGTGGTTTCAAATTTCAAATTATTGCACTCAAATACAAAACGGAGTCCAATTAATTGCTAAGTATTTTGAAAATATATCTCTTTTGTCAAAAGTTGATATTACTCTTGAGAACTTGGTTAAAGAAGCAATTAGACAAACAAACTCCGGACTTAATACTGAAGAAATTGAGAGTCAAATAGATTTAGTGATTTACAAATTGTATGATTTAGATTACGAGGACGTCTTGATTATAGACCCAAATTTTGAAATGGCAGAAAGTGAGTACAATGCTTTCCAAGTATAATTTTAAAAATCAATTCTTTCGAATTATTACTTTGTTAAACATTACAACTTACACTAAGTGTTAGTCAAAATAAACATACTTTTGCCTTGAAAATTACTTTTACTCATAAAAAACTTGAAAATCTGGTCAATGATGAACGGAAGATGTTAAAAGAGTTTGGAAAGATCAGGGCCCAAAAATTAAGGTTGAGATTGACTCAGTTGTTAGATGCAGAATCTTTAGAAGATGTAAAATTTTTGCCAGGAAATTATCATGAACTTAAAAATGAAAGGAAAGGTCAATGGGCTTGCGATCTTGATCAACCCTATAGACTAATTTTCACACCACATGAAGATCCTATACCAACCAATGCAGATGGTCAATATATCTGGATAGAAATTAAAGGAGTCGAGGTAATAGAAATTATTAATTACCACAAAGAAGGCTAAAGATGGAAAAGCAAAACAGATATTTCCCCCAATCTAGACCACATCCTGGTGAAACTTTGTCAGAGAAGCTGGAGGAAATGAGTATGGGCCCTAAGGAATTTGCCCTCAGAACAGGTAAGCCTGAAAAAACAATTATTGCAATTCTAAAGGGAGAAAGTGCAATAACCCCAGAAATGGCTGTGCAGTTTGAGAGCGTCACTCAAATACCCGCTCACTTTTGGATAAATCACCAAAGGAGTTATGATGAGTACCAGGCCAGGATAAAACATAAAGCAATAATTGACGAAGCTGTTCCTTGGGCAAAAAAATTTCCGATTGCAGACATGATAAAAAAGGGCTGGTTGCCCACGGTAGTGACCATACAAGAAAAATCAGATGAATTATTAGAGTTTTTTGGGTTCTCTAAACACACTGCATGGGAAAGTTATTATTTCAATCAACAACTTAAAGTAGCTTTTAGAATTTCCTTAGCAAGTACAAAAGAGCCCTATGCAATTTCTGCTTGGCTAAGAAAAGGGGAATTACAAGCTTCAGAATTAAAAGCAAATGCATACTCTGAAATTAAATTCAAAGAAATACTCCACAAGATAAAAGATATTTTGGTTACGCATCCAGATGATTTCTTTTTGAAGCTTCAGTCATTGTGTTTAGAAGCAGGAGTTAAGTTGGTTAATACTCCGACACTGCCAAAAGCACCAATCAGTGGATGCACTCGTTGGTTGAATGATACACCTTTGATTCAGATATCAGGTAGATTTAAGAGAAACGATAGTTTTTGGTTTACTTTTTACCATGAAGCAGGACATATTCTATTACATGGTAAGAAAGATATTTTTTTAGAAGACATTGAATATAGCGAGTTTGATATGCAAAAGGAAATAGAGGCCAATAATTTTGCTTCCGAATTTTTGCTCTCGCAAGAGCAAGAAGATGAGATTTTATCAAACTTTACAATTACAGAAGATATGATAATTGGGTATGCAAAGAAATTTCACACCCATCCAGGAATTATAATTGGAAGATTACACCATAAGGGTTTAGTCCATCCAAGTGTGGGAAGACAACTCATTGTCAAATTAGAGTAAGGAAATTATTGAAAGTGAAACGCCTTCTTTTGGAAGGCGTCTGACCAAGGATACTATCCTTGGTGATGTTCTAGAGTACAAAGGTATTATTAAATTCAAATAAATGCAAGTTCAATCAAACAAAAAAGAAAGAGTTATTGCCTATATAGATGGTTTTAATTTATATTTTGGAATGCGAGAAGCGTCATTTGACCATTGCAGATGGTTGGATATTAAAAAATTGATACAAAGTCTACTGCAGCCACAACAAGAATTACTAGATGTGAAATATTTTACAAGTAGAGTTAGTAACAACCCTGATAAGCAAAAAAGACAATCAACCTACATTGATGCTATTGAAGGTACAGGAGTGAAGGTCTTCTATGGTAACTATCAAGATAATACAGAGGAATGTAAAAGATGCGGTAACATATGGAGATCAGCCAAAGAGAAAATGACAGATGTTAATATAGCTACAAATATAATCGTAGATGCTTTTAATGACAGTTACGATATGGCTATGTTAGTATCTGGCGATAGCGATCTCACACCTCCGATAAAAGCGGTACATGGATTATTCAAAAACAAACGTGTATTTATTGCTTTTCCACCAAAGCGCCATAATAGCTCTATGTCAATTATAGCCAAAGGATCTTTATCAATTGGTAGAAAAAAGCTTGTTGACGCACAGTTTCCAGAAATTGTTATTAGTAAAACAGGTTATAAGCTAAATAGGCCAAATAATTGGTATTAATTATTAGTCCTATATACAATGTTGAAAATTATTTTTGATATAAATAATCGCAGGGAATGTTTAAACTAGACGTATCATCCGATATTTAAAATGTGCAAAGGAGAGTAAAATGAATCCATCCCCTACAACGCATTCTTCCTCGGATGCCTCATACTATTCTTAGAAAGGCCTATTCTTACCTCTTCAATCAGTTTTGGCGTTGTAGCAACAATAGTGCCGGCAAATAAGACATCGTCGCCATCGTATGATTCCACATGGCCGCCCGCTTCTCTTACCAGCAAAATGCCGGCTGCAACGTCCCAGGGATTGATCCAGCCCTCGAAGTACAAACCAAACCTGCCGCAGGCTACATAGGCGAGGTCCAGAGCAGCTGATCCCAACCTGTTGAGTCCCTTGGTGCGCATGAGGAAGTAATGCATGGCCGGAAAGTTAGTGCGGTCGAGGTATTCTCTGTTGTTGTAAGGGAAACCTGTAGCGGTGAGCACTTTCGACAGATCATCTGCATCGGTTACGCGCATGGGCTGGCCATTGAGATATGCTCCCTGACCTTTTACAGCCGTAAATTCTTCATCATTCATGACAGAAATGATGATGCCCACTTTTAAGTCTCCGGTAGCATACAAGGCCACACTCACGCAAAAGAATGGTATGCCAAACAAAAAGTTGGAGGTGCCATCGAGTGGGTCAATGATCCACATGCTTGATTTTTTTTCCTGAGAGACCGTGTTTTCTTCTGTGATAAATCCTGCCTCGGGAAGGATGGCGGACAGACCTTTGACCAATATTTTTTCAGCGCCTTCATCAACAAAAGACACGAGGGAGTTTTTGTCTTTTTCTACGACTTGCTCTTTGCTCACTCCGCCCACGTGGTTTTTGATAAATGCAGCAGCTTCCCTGCAGATGGGCAAAGCTTTTTCCAGGATGTCTCCAAAATTTTGCGTTGTCATACGTTGAATTAAGCTGCAAAACTATGGTTTTTGTCAGAATAGATTGAGATATCCGAAATGTATTTTGGTATTGGCGAAGTCGAATCCCCTGTTGTCGTAATTGCCTGCAGCGAATGATATGTTGAAGATGCCTGCTTTGGTGGCAAAGTTCATGCCCATGCCAATGCCGTAGGCAGGCACGAGCTGTCCTGTTCCCGCATTGTTGCGATTGCGCATCATGGCCAGGTCAATAAAGGGCAGATTGAGGTAGGAATTTCTGTCCAGTATAAGTCTGAACTCACCACTGTACATCATATACAGATCGGTGAGGAAACTCAGTTCGTCAAAACCGCGCAAAAGCTTGTTTCCGCCAATTCTGTAGAGTTCATTCTGGAGGACAGATCCGTTGTTGTACTTGTATGAAAAGAGCAACCTGTTTCTAAAGGTACCAATACCAAAAGCCGGTGTGTAATGATCTACTTCTACTTCTCCGACCACTTGAATGTTCCTGCGCCCAAGACTATCGTACTTTGCTTCAAAATCAATGCCTTCGATTTGCAGAATTTGTTGATTGCGGACGATGGACCTGTTGCCCAGCGAAGTAAGTATCCTGAGATTGATGCCTTGCTTGGGGTTGAAGATGTAATCGAGCTTGCTGAAGCTATACTCTATGCTTCCGCCCTGAAATCTGAGGTCCAGATTTTTGGGAAGCGCACCCGAGGCTCTAATTTTTTCAATGTCAGGATTAAACAGATCGCTTGATTTGTAAGTCCAGAATATCTTGAGCTGGTTCTGCGTATTGATGAAGTAACTGCCGCCCACATTACCCGTAAGGTCGATGGATATATTTCTGTTTCTTCTGATCTCAAAATCCCCGTTGATGCCAAATGGAGAAGACAAAATAAAGGGCACTGAAGAATTGAACTTCAAAAACTGGTCTTCCAGCGTAAGCCTTTTGAACTGTAAGCCAAGGCGTTCTCCCAAACCCAACTTATTGACAAAGTCAGCCAGAAATTCACCATTCACATTCCACTTTCTGATGCCATCTTCTACAGTTGGCAGCACTCCAATGAGAAAATCGAAACGGGAGGCCTTCTGATCCGCTATGGGCAAAAATACTGTGGCCTTTTCAGCGAGAAAGCTGATTTTGGGAGGAGAGGTCAATTTTAGAAAGGTGAGGTTGTTTACTTTTCGTTCTATATCCAACACCAGCGAGGCATTGTATGGAGCCTCTCTCTGAAAGCCCAGCATATTCCTTAGATATGTTTTACTGATGCCGGCTTTTTCTGGAAGCTCCAAATCGTTGAAGACTATAAATGGTCCGGGTATGACGTGCAATCTGGTCACCAGACTGTCCCCACCGGTAAAGCTTCTGGTAAAATAAACTTTTGACAACGGAAATCCATTGTTGGACAAATACTGCCCAACCGATCGCGACATCACGGTTCTGGCAGCAGAATCTACAGATAAATTCCACAGTTTACTTGTCAGGCCTGACTGTTCGAGGACGGACTGCCCAAATGAATCGGTCTGGAAAGAGAGATGGAGCTGTGGCCCTGTGTTCCAACTCAGCTCGCAGGTGTCTCCATAAATCCTCAAACCCTTGAACTGCTGATACAAATAACCTTCGTCCATCAACCTTTTTCTCATCTCAGGAATTTGCTTTTTGATGTAGACCGTATCGTATAGATACCCTGGTTTGAGACTGAGATTTAAGGTGCGGACATCGCTGAGTTCCTGTGGATTATAAATAAGGGTGTAAAGCTGTGTGTGGGCAACACATGGCAAAATGATCCAAAAAAGCAGACCAAACATCCAAAAACCCGGAAAGTTTCTGAATGCGACTGGTCTTGATATAGGGAAAAAGAAAGAAAACTTCTCAATGATATACTGATCGGATTTAGAAACGGGCCTTCTTAACCAGGTCAAAAATAGGATGCTTAACCTTTGTTTTGTTTCATTCGGCACAGAACAAATTACATGCTCAGTCAATTTTACAGCTTTTTTCTGCGGTTTAAGCGCCTTTTGGCTACCAGCATGTAAGTGACAACCATTCCAATTTCCGATCAGTATATTTCCTTGCAGAATCTTATGCGAGCAATTTTTTTACAATCATAGAGATGGTTTTGCCATCAGCCTTTCCGGCAAGTTTGGCATTCGCCAGGCCCATGACCTTGCCCATGTCTTTGATAGAAGTGGCACCACTTTCAGCAATGATATCACCTACGATTTTTTCGATGTCAGCCTCAGAGAGCTGCTCAGGCAAAAACTTCATCAATACTTCGATCTCTTCCTCTTCGACCTTGGCCAGATCCTCGCGGTTTTGTTCTTTATAAATGGCAAGAGAGTCTTGTCTTTGTTTGACAAGCTTCTGCACCAGCTTTATTTCTGCTGCTTCATCCAATACGTTGCCACTGCCATCTGTTTTGAACAATAGAATGGCAGATTTGATGGCTCTGATACCCCTCAATGCGGCCTGATCTTTGGCCTTCATCGCCTCTTTAAGGCTCTCCATAATTTTAGTCTCCAGACTCATAGTTAGTTTGTTTATCAATTTTAGCGGTCAATGCTTCAAATTGCTGGACCGAAAGTTGTTCGGGCCTCATTTCAAAAATTTCGTCTTTCAAAAGTTCGGGATCGTTGACGAGCGGTTTGAGTGTATTTCGCATCATTTTTCTCCTGCTGTTGAAAGCCATTTTAACAACTGTTCTAAACAGTTTTTCATTGCAATTAAGTTCAAAATTTTCTTTCCTTGTCAACCTGATCACTGCCGAATCCACTTTTGGCGGGGGATTGAAAGCTCCCGGAGGAATTTTCATCAGCATAGTCCCAGTGTAATAAGCCTGTGTAAGCACACTGATGACCCCATAAGTTTTGCTGCCCGGGGGAGCAATGATGCGTTCAGCCATCTCTTTTTGGAACATGCCCACCATTTCAGGTACTATCTCCTTGGCATTGATGATTTTAAAGACAATTTGGGAGGAGATGTTGTAAGGGAAATTTCCAATGACGTAGAAGGGCTCCCCATCAAAAACCTTGTACATATTGGTCTTGAGAAAATCAAGAAAAATGATGTCGTCGGCCAGTTTTGGGAAGTGCTCGTTGAGGTAATCCACCATATCCCGATCGGCCTCTATGACCTTGAGGTGGATGTCCTGCTCCAGCAAATATTTGGTGAGCATTCCCTTTCCCGGCCCGATTTCAAGAACATTTTTGCCTCCCGGGTTTTTTAATAGGGAATAGGCAATTTTCTGTGAAGTGGCCTCATTGGTGAGGAAGTGTTGGCCGTATGACTTTTTAGCTTTCAATGGGAAAGTATTTTGAGGCGGTAATTTTATAAAATTCTTACAAGGAAGGCTAAAAAGCAGGGCAATATTCTTCAATGAGCGCATAAAAACATGAAATGTGATACTCAAATGATTTTCAGTATTCATTTCTGTTAGATTAAGAAAATTGCCTAAGTTGAAAGTTAATGGTCAAATCTGTATTCCAAATGGTATAAAAGCCACAAAAACTTTGGAGAATAGATTAAATACCAAAGTTTTTATAAATTCGAACTTAGATAAAAAGTAAATTTTAAAGCCATGTACGAAAACAGACCCTGGGTAGCCAATTACCCAACAGGTATGCCAGCCAATATAAATGCAGATGCGTATGAAAACATCGTTGATTTTATTGACGAAATGTTTGTGAAGTTTGCCGATAAGGTAGCCTTCGAATGCATGGGTGTTGGCCTCACATTCAAAGATTTAGACAAATACTCCAGGCAGTTTGGTGCATATCTGCAGTCCCGGGGCCTGGAACCGGGCGATAAGTTTGCCATCATGATGCCCAACTGCCTGCAATACCCCATTGCCTTATTTGGTGCATTAAGGGCAGGCCTGGTTGTGGTAAACACCAATCCACTTTATACGCACAGAGAGATGCTTCATCAGTTCAAGGACAGCGGTGTAAAGGGCATATGTATTCTCGAAAACTTTGCCTGCAATCTCGAAAAAATCATTGGTGAAACAGACATCAAAGTTCCCATTGTAACATCACTGGGTGAATTGCTGGGAGGCCTCAAAGGTATTATCGTAAATCTTGTGGTCAGGTATGTCAAAAAAATGGTGCCCAAGTATGAGATAGCCAACAAAGTCAATTTTAGAGAGTGCCTCAACACGGGTAAAAAGTTCACCATCAAGGAGTTCTCAAATTGCCCGGACGACGTGATTTTGCTTCAGTACACAGGAGGAACGACCGGAGTTTCGAAAGGAGCCATGTTGACCAACCGCAATCTCATCGCCAATATGATGCAGGCAGATGCAGCGATGAGGGTCTTACTTGTTGAGGGTAAAGAAGTGTGCTTGTCACCATTGCCCATGTACCACATTTTTGCCTTTACGGTCAATTGCCTGGCCATGATCAGGTTGGGGGCGAAAACTGTATTGGTGACCAATGCCCGCGATCTGAAGTCGGTCATCAAAGAGTTTCACAAAAACAAAATCAATATTTTCACAGGTCTGAATACTCTGTTTAATGCATTGCTCAACCATCCTGATTTCGATAAGATTGACTTCAGCCCACTGAAAGTAACTGTAGGAGGAGGAATGGCTGTCCAGGTGGCCATTGCAGAAAAGTGGGAAAAAGTGACCGGCAAAAAAATATTTGAAGGGTACGGACTCACTGAAACTTCGCCAGTAGTATCCATCAACCCATTGGATGGAAGGGTAAGGTACGGCAGCATTGGTATGCCGGTCTCCAGTACGGATGTAAAAATTGTTGATGAAGATGGTCAAAGTGTACCCCAGGGCGAACGCGGAGAATTGTGTGTCAAGGGTCCGCAGGTCATGAAAGGCTATTACAACAAGCCTGATGAAACAGCAAAAGCACTGAAAGATGACTGGTTTTACACAGGCGATATTGCCATTATGGAACCAGACGGATACTTCAAAATTGTGGACCGCAAGAAAGACATGATATTGGTATCCGGGTTTAATGTATACCCAAATGAAGTGGAAGACGAACTGGCGAAGCATCCAAAAATCCTGGAAGTTGCAGCTGTTGGTATTCCCAACGAACACTCTGGTGAGGTCGTAAAAGTCTTTGTGGTGAAAAAAGATCAAAGTCTTACCAAAGAGGAAGTTATAGCCTTCGCACGAGAAAGTCTCACGGGTTATAAAGTTCCTAAAGAAGTGGAATTCAAGACAGAATTGCCAAAAACCAATGTAGGCAAGATCCTCAGAAGAATGCTCAAAGATTCATAAAATAGGTATCTTGAAGTCTTTCTTTAGCACGATCCGGCGTCAGAAAAGCACCGGCTTTCAGCTACCCAAACTTATTGCACTTGCCTGAGCCTGAAGGGTATAATTTTGAAGGCGCAGAAATTTTGCATTGTTTTTTAGGAGATGATCATGGTCTCCCAGAATTTTATTTTATATGAAATGGTTTTTTTGGTCTTTTATGCTGAACATATTTGCTGAAAAAACTACTTTTTTTAGATAAAATAAAGAGAATCAATCTTCTAAAAAGCAATATCTTTTATTACTTTTGCACAAATTTTCGAAAAGCTTAAATCTAACTGGTTTGAAAAGGTTTTATCTGGCTGTTTTTCTTTTGTTTTGGGCGACGCTTGGTTACATGCAGGAAGGAGGTGTCCATTCCACTGAGTCAAGTGGTGATCACGCTGAGCATGTTGAAGGTGGCGAACACGCAAATGCCGGTGGTGAAGCGCATGGCGATCATGCAAAATTCGACCCTGCTGCAGTTGCAAAGCATCACATTTCAGATGCGAATGTTTATACCATAATGGAAGCGATTTCTATTCCATTGCCAACCATCCTCTATTCAAAAGACAAAGGTCTGGATATTTTTTCTTCTGCAAAATTTCATGCTGACCCTCACCACCACGAAAATGGTCACATGTCTTACAATGGATATGTGCTCGAAGGAGGAAGTGTCTACAGAGTATTAGACGCATCATTTCCGGCTGAGGGAGGTGTAGAAGTTGATGGATTCACTTCCAAGAAGGAAATGATCAACGGTAAAGAAAGAGATGTCAAATACGTAAAATACGAAGGACAGGAATTCAAGTTGGAAAATAAAACACTTTGGGACGGAGGTGCACTTGGAGGTGGTACAACATCTTTTTATGACCTTTCGATCACCAAAAATGTGCTGGCTATGATTTTGGTTTCCTTGTTTTTGTTCTGGGCATTCAGAAAGGCAGCAAAAGCTTACCAGACCAACGAGGGCAAAGCACCAAAAGGAATCCAAAACTTCCTTGAGCCTTTGATCGAATTCATCAGAGACGAGGCAGCAATACCATTCATTGGAAAGAAAAAATACATGAAGTATTTTCCTTTCCTATTGTCTGTTTTCTTCTTTATCCTTGGTTTGAACTTATTTGGTCAAATTCCATTTTTGGGAAGTGTCAACGCTACAGGTAACCTGAGCCTGACCATGGTGTTGGCAGTCATCGTGTTTTTGTTGGTCAATCTCAATGGGAACAAACATTACTGGAGCCACATCTTCTGGATGCCTGGTGTACCTGTACCGGTGAGAATCCTTCTGGCGATTATAGAAGTTATGTCTTTGTTCATCAAACCATTGACATTGATGCTCCGACTTGCGGGTAACATTTCTGCAGGTCACATTGCAATTTTGTCATTTATAGGTCTGATTTTCATCTTCGGAAAAAGTGGAGAAAGTATGGTGGGCTCAGGAGTGGGTTCATTGATTTCAGTTCCATTGACCATGTTTATGATGGCACTGGAATTGATTGTTGCGTTTATTCAGGCATTTGTGTTTACCATCCTTACTGCATCATACATCGGTGCTGCAACTGAGGAGCACCACCACGAAGAAGCGCATCACTAAAAAGAGTTTTTTTTAAAGTAATTATATCATTCTAAAATATCAGTAAAATGACTGGAACATTAGGAGCAATAGGAGCAGGTTTGGCTGTAATCGGTGCCGGAATCGGTATCGGAATGGTTGGAGCTAAAGCTGTAGAAGCTATCGCAAGACAACCAGAAGCTTCTGGCGACATCAGATCAAGTATGATCCTTATGGCAGCTTTCGTTGAAGGTGCTGCGTTGATCGCTATTCTTCTTTCAATCTTCTTCTAGTAGATAGAAAGATCAGAAACTTCTGAAAAGAGTAAATGGACTTACAATGCGGTTGGCGGAGGAGTCCATTGCTTCTTTTTTTTGAATGATTAAAAATTAATTGACAAAAGGAAAATTTTATAGAATATGATGATTTCATTGTTTTCAGTATTCCAACCTTCACCGGGACTTGCGGTGTGGTCTTTATTGATCTTTGTTTTGTTCTGGACAATAGCAGGAAGGTTTGCTTTCAAACCAATTGCAAAAGCTTTGGAGAAAAGACAAAACGATATTCAGCACGCACTTGATTCGGCCAAACTCGCGAGAGAAGAAGTGAGCGACATGAAGGCTGAAAATGAAAAATTATTGGCTCAGGCAAGAGAAGAAAGATCAAAGATCCTTCAGGAAGCCAAAGATTTGAAGAATCAAATCGTAAATGAGGCAAAAGAAAAAGCGAAAGAAGAAGCCACTAAGATCATCAACAATGCAAAGCAGGAAATAGACAACCAGACCAAAGCTGCTGTAGCCGATGCCAAAAGCAAACTTGGAGCTATGTCTGTTGAAATTGCAGAAAAGCTGATCCGCAGAGAGCTCAAGAGCAATGCAGATCACGATGCATATGTGAAAGGCCTGGTGGACGAAATGAATCTTAACTAAGAAATACCGACGGATGTCTATAACAAGAATTGCGGGCAGGTATGCCAAATCATTGCTTGACCTGGCCATTGAGAACAACAGTCTCGAAGCCACCATGGAGGACATGAGGACCTTACAGGCAATGTGCAAAAACAGAGACCTTCTGCTTTTGCTGAAAAGCCCTATCGTAAATATTGGCAAAAAGAAGCAGGTATTTGCTGCACTTTTTGATAAAAATCTTGGCGAAGTGAGCAAGGCATTTGTCAACCTCATTCTCGTAAAGAGGAGAGAAGATTTGCTTCCTGAGATAGCCGACGAATTCATCAGTCAATACAAGACTTTCAAAGGCATCACCAATGTTACTGTGACATCGGCAACTCCCTTGGATGCAGCAACCCTGGACAGCATTAAGAAAAAACTCCTTGACAGCAAAATCACTGCAAACGAATTGCAAATTGAGCAAAAGGTCAATCCGGAAATATTGGGAGGTTATATCATTGAGGTGGGTGATAAGTTGTTCGACAATAGTATTGCTTACAAACTCAGCAAGCTCTCCAAACAATTTGTAAAGAACTAATTAGCTAATTATAATAACATCATAAAAAAATTACGGCAATGGTAGATGTTAAGCCAGACGAAATTTCAGCAATCCTCAAACAGCAGCTTTCAGGTTTCAAAACTGAGGCAGAGTTGGAAGAGGTTGGTACGGTACTCCAGGTAGGGGACGGTATCGCTCGTGTTTATGGACTTACCAAAGCACAAGCTGGTGAATTGGTAGAATTTGAAACAGGTGTTCAAGCTATCGTATTGAACCTTGAAGAAGACAATGTGGGTGTGGTACTTTTGGGAGCCAGCGATGGTATCAAAGAAGGTGCTACTGTAAGAAGAACCAACAGAATTGCTTCTATTGAAGTTGGTGAGGGTATGATCGGTAGAGTGGTAAACCCACTTGGTCAGGCCATCGACGGTAAGGGACCTATCGGTGGTACCCGTTATGAGATGCCTTTGGAGAGAAAAGCTCCCGGGGTTATCTTCAGACAGCCGGTTAACGAACCACTTCAGACAGGTATCAAGGCGATTGACTCTATGATTCCGATCGGTAGAGGTCAAAGGGAATTGATCATCGGTGACAGACAGACTGGTAAGACAGCTATCGCCATCGACACCATCATCAACCAGAAAGAGTTTTTTGAAAGAGGCAACCCTGTATATTGTATATATGTTGCTTCAGGTCAAAAAGCATCTACTGTTGCTCAAGTTGTGAAAACACTTGAAGATGCAGGTGCAATGAAATATACTGTGGTTGTATCAGCTACAGCTTCTGATCCTGCTCCTATGCAGTTTTACGCTCCATTTGCGGGTGCTGCCATCGGAGAATTTTTCAGGGATACGGGAAGACCTGCATTGATCATCTATGATGATTTGTCAAAGCAGGCTGTAGCTTATCGTGAGGTATCTCTTCTTTTGAGAAGACCTCCGGGAAGGGAAGCATACCCTGGTGACGTTTTCTACCTTCACTCAAGATTGTTGGAGCGTGCGGCAAAAGTTATTGCAGATGATAGCATTGCACAAAACATGAACGACCTTCCTGAAAGCCTCAAGGCAGCAGGTATTGTAAAAGGTGGAGGTTCATTGACAGCTCTTCCAATCATTGAAACTCAGGCAGCAGACGTTTCTGCATACATTCCTACCAACGTGATCTCGATCACTGATGGACAGATATTCCTGGAATCCAACTTGTTCAACGCGGGTATCAGACCAGCGATCAACGTAGGTATCTCTGTATCAAGGGTAGGGGGTAATGCTCAGATCAAGTCTATGAAGAAAGTATCCGGTACCTTGAAGCTCGATCAGGCTCAGTACAGGGAATTGGAAGCTTTCGCAAAGTTTGGTTCTGACCTTGATGCTGCAACTCAGGCAGTTCTTGAGAAGGGTAAGAGAAACGTGGAAGTTTTGAAACAACCTCAGTACTCTCCGGTACCAGTTGAGAAGCAGGTGGCCATCATCTATCTTGGAACTCAGGGTTTGTTGAGAGACATTCCTGTAAAGAAGGTAAATCAGTTTGAAAACTTGTTCCTTACAACTTTGGAGCAAAGATTCCCTGAAGCCCTCAATAACTTCAGAGCTGGTAAGTTGGAAGATGCAGATCTTCAGACACTGAAAACTCTTGCAGCCGAATTGAGTGCTCAGTTCAAGAACTAATTTAGAAATACAACATTTGATGGAGCAGCGAAAAGGTTTTGAGTAGTGCGCTGCTCCATTCTTTAAAAATAAAAAAAGTAACTCACCATGAGTGGTAAGCTTAAAGAAGTAAGGGAACGGATCAAATCTGTGGTTTCAACCCAGCAGATCACCAAGGCCATGAAAATGGTTTCTGCTGCTAAACTCAGAAAGGCTCAAACCGCCATCACTGAGATGCGCCCCTACGCTGACAGGTTGGATAAGATGTTGAAAAACATACTGGCCAATCTCGATAGCGATGCAAACACTTCATTTGGGATTCACAGAGAAATCAAGTCGGTGGCTGTTGTAGTCATCACTTCAAGCAGAGGTCTCTGTGGAGCTTTCAACACCAACATCATCAAAACAGCCATTGCCAGGATAGAAGGTGATTATAAAGCACAGTTGGAAGCAGGAAAAGTTGAAGTGATCTGCATTGGTAAAAAGGGTTTTGATATTTTGAAGAAGAGATACAAAAAGGAAGCTGTTAATACAGAATTCCTTCATTTGTATGCTGATCTTAGTTTTGAAAATATTGCAGCTGTATCTCAATACCTTATGGATAGCTTCCAGAATGGTAAGTTTGACAGAGTGGATGTTTGCTACAGTCAGTTCAAAAATGCAGCGATGCAGTTCCCGATTGCAGCTCAATACCTGCCTGTAGAAAAACCTGAAATTGCTCACGAAAGTGAAATGTCAAAGCAAAAAGTAGATTACATCTTCGAACCAGGTAAGTTGGAATTGTTGGAAGAATTGGTTCCAAGCATTCTTCAGACGACCTTCCAGAAATTCGTTTTGGATACCCATGCATCTGAGCACGGAGCCAGAATGACAGCCATGGATAAGGCCAGTGAGAACGCTGAAGAGCTCATCAAAGATCTTAAAATCAATTACAACAAAGCAAGACAAGAAGCTATCACTAAGGAACTTTCCGAAATTGTTGGTGGCGCAGCAGCGTTGGGTTAAAATATAATTTTTTATACCAAGTAAAAATAGGCTCTAAGGGTTAAACTTCTTAGAGCCTATTTTAATTATGCATATTTTATGATAAGGCTATAAAAATATTGGCCATACATATGCATTTAAGTTTTAATGTATAATCAGCTATACTGCAAATGAATAATTGGACGGCATTAAATTCCGACTATTGTTCAACTATTGCAATAATATGTCGATTGTGTTCGAGTATGTAAAATGCTCGTATGCTCTTGTATTTTTTAACTAATTTCGACCTTTATTATTTCATGAAATCCAAAGGATGAAACCAAGTCAAAATTTTGTTTTCATATGCTTACTGATCCTTTTTCATGGCTTATTGAATGGTCAAAATATCGATCAGCATGTTTACGAGGAGCTGGATAAATCAGACCATGTACCCGTGATTGTTTTGATGCAGGAGCAAGCCAATCTTGACGCTGCTGCCAGGATCAAAGGCAAGGAAGCCAAAGCTCATTTCGTTTACCATACCTTGCATGAATTTGCTCAAAAGAGTCAGAAAAATCTTCAAAGCGTACTTCGCGAAAAAGGTATTGCCTTTCGCAGTTTTGATTTGGTCAATGCCATTGCTTTGGACATAGATCGGAGCCTACTTGAGTTGCTGGCCAACCGTTCTGAAATTGGCGCCATCATTTTTGATCAGGCACAGCCCATGCTCGATTTGAGTGTCGAAAGGCAGGATGTCCGCGAAATCAAAACCAGGAGTGCACAGCCTACCTGGGGCGTAACCAATATGTCGGTAGATAAATTGTGGGAGAAAGGCTTCAGGGGTCAGGGTGTCGTTATTGGTGGACAAGACACTGGTTATAAATGGGACGTCGACCAGATCAAAGACAAATACCGTGGCCTAAATGCCAATGGCGATATTGACCACAATTACAGCTGGCATGATGCCATCCATCAAGCCAGCCCTTTGAACAGTGATACCATCAATCCTTGTGGTTATGATCTCGATATACCTTGCGACGATCACGGACACGGTACCCACACCATGGGTACAATGACCGGGGAAGACTCTACCAATGCTTTTGGATTGGCACCACTCGCAAAGTGGATAGGCTGTAGGAATATGGAACGCGGATGGGGAGCACCTTCCACCTACCTGGAATGTTTCAATTGGTTTTTGGCGCCGACGGATCTCAATGGTGATAATGCTGACCCTTCAAAAGCACCACACGTCATCAACAATTCATGGGGATGTCCCCCTGAAGAAGGATGTAACCCTGAGAATTGGCCCATTATGGAATTGGCGGTGCAACATTTGAAAGCTGCAGGAACAGTGGTAATAGTCTCCGCCGGAAACGATGGCTCTGCTTGTGGAACCATCAGAAACCCGGCTGCCATGTTCGAGGGGTCGTTTACTGTAGGTGCTTATAACATCAACAATCAGATCGCTGGTTTCAGCAGCAGAGGCAGCGTGTCCATAGACAGTAGCTTCCGCATCAAACCCAACGTTGCAGCACCGGGAGTCAACGTCTTGTCGGTACTCCACAACGGAAGTTATGCCTACCTCTCAGGCACAAGTATGGCTGGTCCCCACGCTGCAGGACTTGTCGCACTGCTTATATCAGCGAAACCTGAACTAGCCGGAGAAGTGGAAATGATTGAAGACATTATAGAAAAATCAGCCATTGAAACCACGGCAGAAAAGGAATGCTTTCAAGTTGGGGTCAATGAGGTGCCCAATAACACTTTTGGCTTTGGACGAATCAATGCTGAGCGGGCTTTGGAATTGGCTTCTCTGACCAAAGTGAGTGAAAAGAGCTTGCTGGATGTCAATCTTTTTCCGAATCCTAATACAGGAATGTTGTTTTTTGGAGGTTTAGTGCCTGATAGAATATCGCTTTTTGATCTCAGTGGTAAATTGGTCTATTCTGCTGCAGTGCCCACAGGAGTAGTCATGTTGCGCCAACTGGTGCAAGGCCTGTACCAGGTGAAGATCGAAAAAGGGAGTGACTCCGTCACCAAACCGTTGATGATCATCAAAAATTAATTACACAAGATGAAAAAACAATTCTTTTCGGCTCTATTGGTATTGTTCGTATCAATAGCCGTGGCGCAAAAAGACCCGGTCATTGATGCAAACCGACTCCATACCTATTATGAAAAAATAGTCAAAGACTGGGATGTGCCAGGTATGTCTGTTGGAATTATTAAAGATGGAAAGTTGGTTTTTACCGGAAACTATGGGACAAAAGAAGTTGGAAAAGCTCAAAAACCTGATGAGAACACCCTGTATGCCATAGCTTCCAACTCCAAAGCTTTCACGAGTGCCATCATAGCCATGTTGGTTCAGGAAGGAAAACTCAAGTGGGACGATAAAGTCAAGGACATCCTTCCTTATTTTGGATTGTACGGAGATCCATGGATCAGCAGAGAAGTCAGCATCAAAGACCTGCTTAGCCACAGGGTCGGCTTGGGAACATTCAGCGGTGATGCGATATGGTATAAATCCAAGTTGCCGGCAGAAGAGTTGATCCAACTTTTTGCACATGTGCCGCAGGAATATGATTTCAGAGACGGATATGGTTACTCAAATCTGATGTACATCACAGCTGGTGAAGTCATCAAAAAAGTGACAGGTAAATCGTGGGGGGAGAATGTTGAAGAAAGAATTTTGAAGCCTTTGGGCATGAACCGAACAGTCACCAGCCTGTCAGAGGTAAAGAAAAAAGGAAATTTTGCCACCCCTCATGCCAGAAAGGAAGGGAAAAATGTGCCTATTGAATGGGTGGATTGGGAAAATGTCGCCGCTACAGGAGGCATCATATCGTCGGTCAATGATGTGGCAAAATGGATGATCTTCAATTTGAATCATGGGATCAATGGCAAAGATACCTTGCTGACAACTGCCAGCAGAAATATGGTCTGGAAAATCCACAATCCATTTATGGTGAATCATGTCAACAGAGATGCTGCTGATACCCATTTCCGTGGATACGGCCTTGGTTGGGTGCTTGGTGATTATAAAGGTAGTATGCGCGTATACCACACAGGTGGTTATGATGGATTTATTACAACAGTTAACCTCCTTCCTGATGAAAACATTGGTGTCGTTGTACTGACCAACGGATTAAAAACACCGTTCATGGCTGCAGCTCAATACGCCATGGATATGGCACTTGGCAAAGAGGCGGTAGATTGGTCGGAAAAAATGCTGGCACAAAACGATGCAGATGTGGAAGACAACCGCATCACCCAGATCAAAAAAAGTAGAGTGCTCAATACCAAACCAACACATACTCCTGATAAGTACGCTGGTTCCTATTTTGCAGATACTTATGGTAAGATTACGGTTAAAGAGGAGAATGGCAAGTTGCGCCTGAATTTTGAACATACTCCGGAATACGCAGCAACACTGGAACATTGGCACTATGATGTCTGGAAAATAAACTGGGACGTCATGAGCGCCTGGTACTCTTTTGGCACAGTCCAGTTTAACCTGGACGGAAACCTCAAGGTGAAGGGAATGACATTTGAAGTGCCAAACCAGGACATATTTTTTGAAGAAATAAAGCCTTTGAAGATTGAATGAGGGCTGAAACCCTGAATATTCGTCCCTCAAAGCCCATTTCAGGCCCATTTATTTCAATGTAGGATGAGAATTTAGTAAAATCTCTGCCCCTTCATCATTGTGAAAATATTGCAGTGGAATATTTTTGGTACATTCACTACCATAAATCATCTTCCCATGACACAGACATTGAGAGTAAAGGACAAAATAGATTGGAAAGAAATATTCAATCTTAAAAACCTTTTGCTGGTGGTGATCGGCACTGCATTGGTGATACTGGCGATGAAAGGATTTATGGTACCCAATCGCTTTATGGACGGAGGAATCACAGGAATCTCGATATTGTTGCAGGAAATACTGGGGATCAACATCAGTATTTTGGTAGTGGTATTGAATGCCATTTTCATTTACATGGGTTACAAACGCATTGGTAAAACCTTTGCTGTACAGACAACTTTCGCGGTTATATTATTGTCTTTGGGATTGTATTTTGTCCAACTTGAACCCATCACTACCGATAGGTTGCTCACCGCTATTTTTGGAGGAATTCTTATTGGTTCGGGTGTTGGTCTGGTCATCAGGAGTGGTGGCGTCGTCGACGGCCTCGAGGTTGTGGCTGCATACACAGAAAAGAAAACCAGTTTTTCCAACAGTGAAATCATTCTGCTCTTCAACTCTATTATCTTTTTGATGGCTGCATTTTACTTTGGTATCGAAACAGCCATGTACACCTTTATCACTTACTTCACGGCCAATAAGGCAACCGACTATATTGTAGATGGCATTGAGGAATTTACAGCAATGAACATTGTCAGTACCAATCACGAAGCAGTGAAAGAATTGATAGTCAAAGAGTTTGGCAAAGCCATAACAGTATATAAAGGAGAGAGAGGTTACCTTCCGGGCAAGGAATGGAAAAAATCTGAATGTGAAATCATAGTCACCATACTCACCAGGCTTGAAATCAAAAATCTTGAGCAGGCCATAAGGATGATCGACCCGCAGGCATTCATATACACCAGCAGCATCAATGAAACTTCGGGTGGAGTAGTACGAAGAAAAAACGGTTGATTTTTTGCAGTATGCTTAGGTAATTTCAACCACAATTTTGATGTCATTGCCCTTTAGGCCCTGGTCGAGTGCCGTTTGTAAATCATCTAAAGTGTAAATGCTGGTAATGAAAGGTGTTGGATCAATGACCCCATTTACAAGCAAATCGATGACTTGCTCAAAATCATGTGGATGATCATAGATGATAGAAGGAATGATGGTAATGCCCTCTCTTGTTATCTTAAGGGGAATGAAATTGGCCGGAATTTCTGATATACCAAGCAGGACGATTACTGAGCCTCTTGGTGCTGCATGACAGGCCAGTGTTGCAGAATTTTCAGATCCGGCGCATTCAAAAACGCCGACAACTTCTTCTTTTTCCCATATAAAATTCAATTCTTCTGCACTTCCCGATGTTGAGCGTGCACCCATGGCCACAGCAACTTCAGTTTTACCGGCATTTGGTTCTGTTACAATCACCTTATATCCCAGTTGGAGAGCCAGATGGGTCAAAAGCATCCCGATAGCACCCAAACCTATGACTGCAATGGTCTGACCCGGGGCGATTGAAGATTTTTTCAAAGCATGAAAACCAACGGCCAAAGGTTCGATAACGGTAGCTTGCAGATCTGTAATCTCGTCCGGAATTGACCAGCAAAACGCCTCAGGAAGACAAATGTATTCTGCAAAACAACCATCCTCAAGAACGCCAATGACTCTTTTGTCAGGACAAATGTTACCTCTGCCTTCGTTGCAAAATCTGCAAGTTCCGCATGGGATGTTTGGTTCGACGGCTACTCTTTCCCCGAGGTGCCTGTTGGTGACACCTGATCCCAGGCTGTCAATCAGGCCAAATCCCTCATGTCCAATGATGGTGGCTTGATTCATTTTTCTCTTGCCGGCATAAATGGAAAGGTCAGATCCACAGACGCCAACTTTTTTTAGCGCAATCCTTACCTCTCCCGGGCCCGGCTCAGGAATGGCGACATTTTTTATTTCTATATGGTGCGCTTTTTCGAAAAACCCTGCCTTCATCATCAACTACAGTCTATCAGATTTTAAAACCCAAATGCAAACGGCCATGCCAATAAGCGGCAAAGAAAAAAGTACAAACAAAAGCTGTATGCTCATACCTGCATCTGAAAATATTCCAAATAAAAGAGGACCAATAATGGCACCCAACCTACCTATTCCGACCGTATACCCAACACCTGTCGCGCGGACGCCGGAAGCATATAACCTGGATAGCGTAGGCCATATGCCGTTAAAGCCACCCTGTACAAAAACACCAATCAGGAAGACCAGAATAAAGATCATCTGAAAAGTCAGTTCAGCGAATGCATAATACTGCATAAAAGAAAACGCCAATACAAGGAACAAAACCATGATCTGGCGCATACCTATTTTACTTCCCAGAGCTCCAATGGACGCTGATCCGATGGCTGCTCCAATATTGAGTGTTATGCCTACATAGGTAGCTTGCTCAAAAGCCATTCCGGCATCTTTTGCAATATTTGGCACCCAGCTCATAAGGGTATATAAAGTCAGGAAACCAAAAAAAGCTGCCAGCCATATTTTTATTGTATTGGCCTTATAATAAGGATTGAACAAGGAGCGAATTCCCGGAGTCGTTTCCCGATTTTTTATCGGAGGCAGTTCATCGAGAGCATCGAGTTTCATTTTTCTTCTCAGCCTATTGATTTTGACCAATGTATCATGCCCACGATAATTCAAAAGGAACTCCTGTGAGTCTGCCATCAAAAAATATACAAGTATCCACATCCCCAGGGCAACAAATCCTCCTAGAATGAAAGCCGAATGCCAGCCAAAAACAGGAATGTATTTTGCACTCAATATTCCGGTCAAAATTGCTCCTATCGGCCAACCTGCCTGAACAAGGCCAACGTTGAAATCTTTGAATTTTTGGTTAGAAAACTCTGAAGCCGTTGCGGCCATTGTGGGTAATATGCCCCCAATCCCCAGGCCTGTTATTCCTCTAAATAACAACAGAGAGGCATAAGAATGCACCAGTCCGACACCAAACATACCAAGAACTATCAAACCTACTGCAAAAAGAAAAATATTCCGCCTACCGTACACATCAGCCTGGGGTGCAATCAAAAAAGCACCCAGTGTCATGCCCGCCAGACCCAAACTGAAAACATATCCCATCTCTGTTTTAGAAAGCCCAAATTCTGTGATGATGTCACTGCTGGAAAAAGAAACAAGGAGTACATCAATGCCATCATTAAAATTAAGGATAAAACAGAGCGCAACAATGAGCCATTGGTGCACGGTCATGGAGCGATGGTCTATTTCATTCATGTGGCAATTTGAAAATTTATCAGCGAGCTCGGCTAAATGGAAAAATGCAAAGGAATCCACACCCCGTTCTTCCATTCAGAACATACACTAGAAACTACGAATATAACTATTGTTTTGCTTTGGGCTTGTATCTTGACTTATCGAGAATCTCCTGGCTGTTATTTTGTTTCAAGAGCTGACGGATGTCCATTCCTGGCGTATTTTCTACATATTTTTTGATGATTTGAAGACCAAGGTAATTGGCCGTTTTGCCGGGAGCTTCCACAGGCATGCCCGGCGAATTGGGGCTGTCGCTGATAAATTTGGCGATCTTCAAAGGACTACTTTCAAAAAAGAGTTTTTCTTCAAGGAAAAATCCCCACATTTCCAATTCGTTTTCCTTACACCAGGCTACCTGCTCAGGGGTATATTCAAAAATAATACTGTCAGGAGCATAGGGCAGTAAATGTTGAAGCACATATAGCTTTTTACCGTTTTGAATCATATAGTCGAGTAATCTTCCTCCCGATGGCGGACCAGCTAGCTCATCCACGACAAGGTCCATTGCCTTTTTTACCAGATGTTCCCGGTTGAAAGTTCTTGTGAGGTAATCCGAGTAAGCCGGATTGGTCGGATCTAAGCCCTTATAATCGATGTAATCATTCAAAAACATTTCGCCTCCCAAAGCGATGCCATCCTTACCGTCGACATCCTGAAAAATGAATTTTTGATAATTGAACAGGGTATTACATAGGTAAATATTGGGCGTTGGATAATCAGGAAAATAGTGTTTGAGGTATTTAAAACTATTTTGAAAAGCAGTATTGAGGTCTGTGAGTTGATCGTCAAACGCAAGGTGGAGTGTATCGCTAAGCCCTTTCATAATGGGATCGGAAGCAATAGCAGCTAATTTGGCAGCAGCATTTTCATCAGTAACAGAAGTATCACGCGGAAAAATGACCTGGTGGAGATAAAGATCGAGAAATGTCTTGTTGGCACCTGTAAGTGTTGCCTGAATTTTCTCTTGTCCATTTGGATCAAAAATGTATAAAAAACCATGGTCAAACTTTCCATCGGTACTGATACCGGACACATCAGGTACGCTCTTCTCTTCTTTACAAGAAATTAAGACCGAAAGCATTCCAAGCAAAAAGAATGCAAAAAAACATTTTGATGACATCATCATTAAGATTTACGGGCAAAGATAGATAACACGGAAAATGGAATCATTATTTTGCGGTATAATCGATAAATCAAATGGCTGCAAAAATTTCTAAATGGATTCAGAGCAATGCTGCCGGCTGGCTCGCCAGCTTTATACAATACCCGTTTAACTACCTTGGCCTTATTGTCACTGCTATTGTCTTTTCCTTTCTGATTGAAAGATCAACATCCGAACCCACCTACCAAAACGCATTATTATGTGCGGTTTTGTTCAATTTACTAAGTACAAACATATATTTTTCATCAGAAAGATTAGCATGGAAAGGACTCCTGAAAAATGGTCTTTTGGTTTTGATGGCTACAGTTACTATTGGCTTGTTTTTTCTTTTACCACAGGAAGACAATAGCCACAGGTCGGACATATTTTACTCAGCTTGGTTAATAGGACTGGGCTTGATACTTTTACCAGCAGTGCTGCCTGAGCATGATGATGAAGAAATCTTCTTTAAGTTCAATGGAAACTACTTTTACCGGTTCCTGGAAAGCTTTTTGGTTACATTTTTACTTTGGGGCTTGCTCAGCCTGAGTATTCTGGCCTTCAATGAACTTTTTGAAATTCGGGGAGGCCAGGGAAAAATTTATGCCCATCTCTTTGTGTGGCTCATGACGGTTCTTTTTGCATTCTTGTTTTTATCCAGACATAAAAAGGAAGATTTTTTCGCCAATGAGTTTAAATACGAAGGCGTCAATCTGATGCTTTTGACCTATGTTCTGATTCCATCAAGCCTGGTCTATGCACTGATCCTGATTTCATTTTTCATAAAAAACATATTGACCCAATCGGGTACTGCGATTTGGCTGCAGGATCTGAGCATATGGTTTATTGTTTTGTCAGGCCTTACTTACCTCCTTGCACAACCAAGTCTGAACAGAGATACAAAAATTATCTCCCTATACAGAAAGATCTGGCCTTATCTGGCTGTGCCGGTCTTGCTGGCCCTGAGTTATGCCACCTATTCCAGACTGAAGTCGACAGGAATCAGTCTTGAAAACTATTTCAGGGCATTGTTTGTGGTGTTTGGATGGACAAGTACTATCATCATTCTGCTGAGGAAGAAATTTTATTGGATTCCGGCTGCTGCCATCTTTTTGCTCTTATTCGCTGCCACCGGCGGTCCCTGGAGAGCCTGGACACTTTCAAAAAATAATATAAAAGAGCATGTTATCAACGGACTCATGGAATCCGGAATGATAGAGGATGGAAAATTTGTTTTGAAAACAGAGCAACCCCAAATCAGTGATGCGCTCGCCGATCAGATTTATGAACTGGAGCATCGCAAGTTGCTGGGTTTCCTTAAATCATATGATCAGGATGGCCAGATGTTCGCTAATGAAGAACCATCGGCTTACAAAATCCTCTCGCGTGTCAGTGTGAATGAAGAAAAGGTCAGAGATGTAAGGGGAAATGTCAATTATTACAGAGAATTTCTTCCGGAGATTACACCGGCATTTGGAGAGCGGATCATTCCCATTGTCACAGAGTTTTCCCAACACGATACACTGAGCAATAAAGTTGTCATCAAATCTTCAGCGATAGAACTGTACATAGAAGGGGAAAAGAAGGCCACATTTTTGCCCGATGATGAGATGATGGAGACACTGCCATTGGTCGTTCTATCTTCGGGTGGTTATCAGCTAAGGTTATTTTTGACCCAATACACTGCATTAAAGGGAAAAAATCTTCAGCACGAAGCCATTTATCTCCAAGGCATTGCCTTGCTGAGCACCTACAATGATTCGTCGGAATAAAATGAATAATTTTAACAAACAGGGTCAAACGTGTTATTTCCAAATTATTTTTGGCTATACCTTTTATATAATCACTGCATTCTCTATTTTTGCTCTTCTTTTAAGAAAAACACAGAATATTTTGAATAAAGTACATCATACTCATCATCATCACTTTGCTGCAGAAGCGGTGGGTCGTCATTAGTATGAATTGAATATAAGAACAATATTTTTTACAACTGCCCGCTTCAAAAGAGTGGGCAGTTGCTTTTTTAGACCATAGCTTCCGCCTCTCAAAGTGGGCCAAAAACAAAATAAATATGATAAAAATTGCGGTACAAAAATCCGGAAGATTGTATGAGGACAGCCTCAGGTTATTGAAAGATTGTGGATTGTATGTCGAAGATGGCCTGGATACACTCAAAGCTGAAGTGAGGAACTTTGACGCTGAGGTATTGTTTTTGCGCAACTCTGACATTCCCAAATATTTGGAGGACGGTGTAGCCGACATTGCCATTCTGGGGGAGAATGTGCTCATCGAAAAAAATGTGGATGTTGCTGTTGTTGAAAAACTGGGATTCTCCAAATGCAGACTATCCGTTGCCCTGCCCAAAGGTGCGGAATTCAATGGTGCAGCATCACTCGAAGGTAAAAAAATTGCCACATCGTACCCGCACAGCCTTCAACAATATCTGGACAAAAATGGGGTCAATGCCAGCATTCACCTCATATCTGGTTCAGTAGAGATAGCTCCAAACATAGGTCTGGCAGATGCCATTTGCGATTTGGTATCCAGCGGAAATACCTTATTCAAAAATGGGCTCGAGGAAAAGGAAATCCTTTTGAAATCAGAAGCTGTATTGGCAGCCAACTATAAGTCACTGAAGGAAAAGGGTGAACTGATTGAAGAGCTGGCATTCAGAATCAGGTCTGTACTGAAAGCAAGAAAAAACAAGTACATTCTTTTCAACATACCAAACGATAAAATAGAGGAAGCTAGCAAAATTCTGCCGGTACTCAAAAGCCCGACAGTCCTGCCATTGGTCGAGGAGGGATGGAGCTCTCTACATTCTGTGATCAGTGATGATGATTTCTGGAACATCATGAGCAAACTCAAGGCATGCGGTGCTCAGGGTATACTCGTTATTCCGATCGAAAAAATGGTGGTATAATCATGGCAATGAACATCATTATACAACCCGGCGAAGCTGACTATAAGTCTCTGGTCCAAAGACCCCAGATGCCCAAAGCCGACATGGACGAGGTCATAGGAGAAGTCTTCCGTTTGATCGCTGAAAAAGGTGATCAGGGACTGAAGGAATTGACCAAAAAATTTGATAAGACAGATATTTCATCCATAAAGCTGGACCGATCAGACCTTCAAAAGGCATATGAAAGTCTTGATCCGATATTGCGTGACGCCATTCTTGGTGCCAAAACGAACATCGAAAAATTCCATACAGCGCAACTCCCACAGCAGGTCAAAGTGACCACCATGCAGGGAGTAGAGTGTGTGCAAAAAGCCGTGCCTATTGAGCGGGTTGGCATATACATCCCCGGAGGAACCGCGCCATTGTTTTCAACCATATTAATGCTGGCCATTCCGGCAAAAATCGCAGGTTGTTCTCAAGTAGTGCTTTGTAGCCCTCCCACTTACAATGGAAAAATACATCCAGCAATTCTGGCCGCGGCCTACATCTGCGACATCGACGAGGTGATGCAGGTGGGCGGATCACAGGCCATTGCTGCCATGGCTCTGGGTACAGAAACCATTGGTAAAGTTTCAAAAATATGTGGTCCGGGCAACCAATATGTGACCGCAGCAAAAGAAAAAGCCCAACAGTTTGGCGTGGCCATCGATATGCCCGCCGGTCCTTCTGAAGTGCTGGTGTACGCTGGTGAAGATTGCGTTCCAAAATTTGTCGCCATTGACCTTTTGTCTCAGGCAGAACATGGGGCAGACAGTCAGGTCGTTTGTGTCGCTCCCGATGTGGCCATTGCAAAAGCCATTTTAGAAGAGGTTGACCTACTCGTGGCAGAGCTTCCCAGAAAAGACATGGCTGTTGCAGCACTGGCCAATTCATTCATCATTGTAGAAAAGGACCTTGACAAAGCCTTTGCCTACATCAATGCATATGCCCCCGAACACCTAATCATAGCCAGCGACCATGCTGGTGTACTCGCAGAAAGAGTGGTTAATGCCGGCTCTGTTTTCCTGGGCAATTGGTGTCCGGAATCAGTGGGTGATTATGCATCAGGAACCAATCATACCTTACCCACCTATGGCTGGGCCAAGTCATACAACGGGGTCAATGTCGATACTTTTATGCGCAAGATTACCTTTCAGACCGTGACGCGGGAAGGATTGGTCAACCTGGCAGGTCTGGTGGTCCCAATGGCTAAGGCAGAACAGCTCCAGGCACACGCCAATGCAGTAAAGATTCGTTTGGAACACATAAAATAACCGGAAATGGACATTCAGCAACTATTAAGAGAAAACATCAGAAGGCTCAAGCCTTATAGTTCTGCGAGGGATGAATTTTCCGGCCAGGCAGACATTTACATAGACGCCAACGAAAATCCATACAACGCCGCCTACAACCGATACCCCGACCCATTGCAAAAAGTGGTCAAGAAAAAAATAAGTCAAATCAAGGGCGTTCCCTTCAATAATATATTTTTGGGAAATGGCTCCGATGAGCCCATAGATTTGATCATCCGTGCATTCTGCAATCCGGGAATTGACAATGTCATTGCACCCAACCCCAGCTACGGCATGTACAAAGTATCTGCAGACATCAATGATGTACAACTGATACAAGTGCCATTGACTCCTGAGTTCCACCTCAACTTCGACGATATCCGTGCAGCAGCAGATGCACACACCAAAGTCATCTTTTTGTGCTCACCCAATAACCCTTCGGGCAACTGTATTCCGATAGAAGACATCAAGAATTTTGTATCAACTTTTCAAGGCATAGTCGTAGTGGACGAAGCCTATATTGACTTCTGCGACCAGCCTTCCATGAAAGAATATGTCAATATTTACCCCAATCTGGTCATCCTCCAGACCTTATCCAAGGCCTGGGGTGCAGCCTCCGTTAGAATGGGAATGGCCTTCGCCTCGGCAGAAATCATTCAGATCCTCAATAAAATTAAACCTCCGTATAACATCAGCAAACCAGCGCAGGAAGCGGCCTTAGAGATCCTGGAGCATGAAGATCAGGTCAGACAACAGGCAGCAACGGTCATCTCAGAAAGAAAACGCATGGCCCTGGAATTGACCAGATACAAAGGCGTAAAGGAGATTTTTCCATCAGAAGCCAATTTCCTCCTTGTGCGCGTGGACGATGCCAATAAGTTGTACCATTGGCTGACTTCTCAGGGCATCATTGTCAGAAACAGACATGGCCAGTTGCACTGTGACAATTGTCTGAGACTTACAGTAGGAACACCTACAGAAAATGACATCCTATTCATCAAACTAAACGAATATTACCATGAGAAAGATTTTGTTTTTGGATAGAGACGGTGTGCTCATTCACGAACCCGCTGATGATCCGCAGATCGATGCATTGGAGAAGCTGAAGTTTGTCCCTGGAGTATTTACCAACCTCAGCGACATCTATACCAAACTGGATTATGAATTTGTCATGGTAACCAATCAGGATGGCCTTGGTACAGATTCTTTTCCGGAAAATACATTCTGGCCGGTGCAGAATCTTCTGGTGGATACGCTGAAAGGTGAAGGTATAAAGTTTGAAGCCATCCATATCGACAGGTCTTTTGATCATGAGAACTCTCCCAACAGGAAACCTGGAACCGGAATGCTCACCAAATATATGGAAGGAGAATATGACCTCGAAAACTCCATAGTCATTGGAGACAGACTCACTGATGCACAACTGGCGAAGAACCTGGGTTGCAAATCTATCCGGATCAACGGTCGAGGCGATATACCCGAAAACCTTCAGAGTACTGTAGTGCTCGATGCTCAAAACTGGGCGCAGATCAGGAAGTTTTTGTTTACCCTGGACAGAAAGGCCAAAGCCATCAGAAATACCTCAGAAACCAAAATTTCGGGCAGTCTCAATCTCGACGGCAGTGGCATCAGTCAGATCCATACCGGCTTGGGATTTTTTGACCACATGCTCGAGCAAATTGCAAAACATGCAGAAGTAGACTTATTCCTGGAGACAAAGGGAGACCTCCACATCGACGAGCACCATACGGTTGAAGATACCGCTATAGTGCTGGGTATGCTATTTGAAAAAGCCCTGGGCAAAAAAGCAGGCATCCAGCGCTATGGTTTTGCCCTTCCCATGGATGAGGCAAAGGCAGAAGTACTCATTGATTTTGGAGGAAGGCCATGGATACAGTGGAACGCAAGTTTTCAGCGGGAGAAGATAGGCGATGTGCCAACAGAAATGTTTTTCCATTTTTTCAAATCATTTTCTGATCATTCCAAGAGCAACCTCAGCATTACCGCAAGCGGGGACAATGAGCACCACATCATTGAAAGCATTTTTAAGGCTTTTGCCAAAGCCATCAAAATGGCGAAAACAAGAGATGTGAATATGGCCATACCAAGTACCAAAGGGGTACTCTAAAAAAATACAATGATAGCAATCATAGATTATAACGCAGGCAATACCAGATCAGTCATCAACGCTATTGAGCGATTGGGCTTTCATCCTGTGCTGACTGCTGAGCCCGAACAAATCCTACAGGCAGATAAGGTGATATTACCGGGAGTAGGACATGCTTCGTCAGCCATGGAAGAATTGGATAAACGAAATCTGATTGAAGTGGTAAGAAAAGTACAAAAACCATTTCTGGGCGTTTGTCTGGGAATGCAGATCATGCTCGAACACTCAGAAGAAGGCGACACTCCTTGTCTGGGATTGTTGCCGGGAAGTGTTCTTAAGTTTGAAAGCAAGTCCGAAAAAATTCCCCACATGGGATGGAATACGGTCACACATACTGATGAGGCAATGTGGAAAGGAATAAACGCCGGAGGATATTTTTATTTTGTACACAGTTATTTTGTCCCTAAAAGTGAATTTACCACAGCTACAACGGACTACATTTTGCCATTCAGCGCAGGAATAAAAAAAGACAATTTCAACGGTGTACAGTTTCACCCGGAGAAGAGCGCGACCATAGGCGAGCAATTGCTCATGAATTTTTTGAAAGAAAATAAATAATGGAGATTCTACCAGCCATAGACATGATCAATGGTCGCTGCGTACGGCTTACCAAAGGCGACTATGATACTGAAAAAGTGTATCATTCCAATCCATTGGACATGGCCAAACAATTTGAAGATGCAGGCGCCACCCACATACACCTGGTAGACCTGGATGCTGCTAAAGGACAGGGAGACAACCTCAAAAGTATATATGCCATCTGCCACGAGACCGCACTCAAAGTTGAGATGGGCGGTGGCATCAGGACCGAGGAGTCTTTGAAAAAAGTGTTGGATCAAGGTGTTGACCGTGCCATCATTGGTAGTTTGGCTGTGAAAAATCCTGAGATGGTATTTGAATGGATCAGGACTTATGGGTCGGAAAAAATTGTGGTCGGCACAGACGTAAATGGCGAGTACATTGCCACAGAAGGATGGTATCATACTTCAGACCGGCACATCGATGATTTTATAAAGTCTTATATGGCTGCCGGTGCTCGTTTATTCTTGTGTACGGATATCTCCAGAGATGGCATGCTTGGAGGTGTAGCGCTTGATTTATACAAGAGGCTTCAAGACAGCCACGATGGCATTTGCCTGATTGCCAGCGGAGGAGTGGCCGGTATGGAAGACATCCATGCCGTGAAAGCCCTGGACATGTTTGGTGTAGTAGTCGGCAAAGCCATCTACGAAGGAAAAATTTCTCTCAACGAATTATTTGACAACTGATGCTGACCAAAAGAATTATACCATGTCTTGACATCAAAGATGGCCGCACAGTAAAGGGCACCAATTTTGTAGCGCTGAGGGATGCAGGAGATCCGGTTGAGCTTGCTGCCAGATACGCAGAAGAAGGAGCAGATGAGCTTGTATTTTTGGACATATCTGCAACCCATGAAGGTAGAACTACGCTCATCGATCTCGTGAGGAAAGTAGGAGAAGTCATTAATATTCCCTTTAGCGTCGGAGGGGGCATCAACAGCAAGGACATCGTATATGACATTTTGCAAAATGGTGCCGACAAGGTCAGCGTGAATTCATCGGCCATTGCACGACCTGCTTTGATAGAAGAAATAGCTTATGCATATGGAGTCCAATGTGTCATTTGCGCCATTGATGCCAAGTTTGTTGAGGGCTCATGGAAAGTCCATACCCACGGAGGAAGGAAGAATGTAGGCCTGGACTTGTTCGAATGGGCCCGCCAGGCGGAATCTTTAGGTGCAGGAGAAATATTATTTACCTCCATGGACCACGATGGCACCAAAGAAGGATACGCTATTGAGGCCTTGAAACAGATGAATGACATGTTGAGCATTCCTGTCATTGCTTCAGGAGGCGCAGGTAAAAGGGAAGACTTTTTGGAGGTTTTGGACAATGATATTGCCCAGGCTGCCCTCGCAGCAAGCGTATTTCATTATCAGGAGATCAAAATCCCTGAGCTGAAAACGTATTTAAAAGAAAACGGAATTTCTGTTAGAATATAAAAATAAAGGATGAGAAAACTTGATGTAGCATCGATCGTTTATGACGACAAAGGACTGGTACCAGCTATCATACAGGATGTATTTACCTCCAAAGTACTCATGCTGGGATATATGAATGCCGAAGCAGTTCAACAAACGCTGGATAGTGGAAAAGTAACATTTTACAGCAGGTCAAAACAGCGACTGTGGACCAAAGGAGAGAGCAGCAATCATTTTTTGATGCTTAAAGAAATTTCCATCGATTGTGATAACGACGCCCTTTTGATCAAGGCGGATCCTCAGGGCCCAACCTGTCACACAGGAGATGATACCTGCTGGCAGGAATCCAACAAAGGAAGTCATGCTTTTCTCGCAAGACTGGAAGAGGTGATTGCAGATAGAAAATCCAACATTTCAGATCAATCTTATACCAGTAGCCTATTCAGAAAAGGCATCAACAAAATTGCCCAGAAAGTAGGAGAGGAAGCCGTAGAAATTGTTATTGAGGCAAAAGACAACAACGAAGAACTCTTCCTGGGTGAAGCGGCAGACCTTCTTTTTCATTACCTGGTATTGCTTCAAGCCAAGGAGCACAGCCTGGAGGATGTCATCAAGGTTTTGGAAACAAGGCACCGTAGAAATTAAGTCTAAATAAAAGGGCCAATACAAGGAGACAGCGATTAATTTTACGATCAATTTCTCTTTCACAAATACAGCGCATCATTTTTGAAGGCATTACCAACGATCATCAACAGGGAATTTACCTTGTTCATCACTGCAAGGGTGTTTTTTATTGCCGGATTAAAAATGACACCGGTCATCCTTGGCTGGCAGTTGTATGAGCTCACAGGAAGTAAGCTTGCCTTGGGGATACTGGGCTTGAGTGAGGTCATTCCGGCCATATTATTGGCCCTTCCTGCAGGCGTGAGGGTAGACAGAAGCAACAAACGCAACCTCATCATGTGGTGTTATGTCCTATACTTTTTGGTCATGATATACTTGGGCATCATCACTTATAAGCCTATCACTCATTCGATGGGAAATGCTATTGCAGCCTTTCTGATATGTTTTGGAGTATTTCTCACAGGAATCATCAGGGCGTACAGTTCTCCGGCCCTGAATGCCTTTCTTGCACAGCTGGTCACCCAGGCAGAATTGGTGAGGGCCGCTTCCATCAACACCATGACATGGTTATTTGCTTCTGTCGTTGGACCCATGTTGGCCGGATTTCTGATAGGGTTTACAAGTGCTACCTGGTCTTTTGTTGTCGTATGCACCTTGATGGCTGCTGCCTTGCTGATCTTCAGAAACATCAAAGAAAAGCCCATCAGCTGGAACAAGGGTAAAGCGCGTACCTGGGATGGAGTCAAAGAAGGACTTGATTTCGTTTTCTCACAAAAGGCTTTGCTGGGGGCCATCAGCCTCGATATGTTTGCAGTTTTATTTGGAGGAGCTGTGGCCTTGCTACCGGTTTTTGCAAAAGACATTCTTGCCGTTGGGCCACAAGGATTCGGACTTCTGATGTCCGCCACATACATGGGTAATTTTATTGCCATCGCCTATCTCACATTTAAGCCATTATTGAAAGCACAGGGAAAGCTCCTGATCTATTCAGTGGGCGGATTCGGACTCTGCATATTGGTTTTTGCCCTATCCCGTAATTTTATTTTAAGTTTTTCCGTTTTGCTCTTGAGTGGAATATTCGACGGAGTAAGTGTCATTATCAGAGCTACTATTTTCCAACTTTTTGTTCCTGATGAAATGCGGGGACGGGTATCAAGTGTCAACAGCATTTTTGTCAACAGCAGCAATGAATTGGGTCAATTTGAAAGCGGTTTGACAGCTTCTTTGATGGGCACGGTTCCTGCAGTAATCATGGGAGGAAGCATTACCCTGCTGATAAGCATTTACACGTGGTTTAAACTTCCAACCCTCAGAAAGTTTGAATGGTAAGGTTTTTGCTTTATAAATTGTGAGTTTATCGGTGGAAACACCTATAAGCCAAAGCATTTCTTTCCAGTAACTTTGTTTTTTTAATAATTAAGGGAAATCAATTGAAAATGAAATTATACCTCTACCTTTTCCTTTTGCCCGTGATTTCACTCAGCGCCCAAAACTATACCGACTACCTGGGCTCAGGTCATTCTGCAGGTATTACAGTTACAGCGAGCAGTAGCAAGACCGGACCACAAGGGCTTCAAAGTTTAGTCAACGGCAAAGGCCTGGATGATAGTCTCTTTGATGCATCCCGATTTTTGGCACAGGCGAGTTTTGGTGCAAAGATCGATTACATTACACAGGTGAAAAATATGGGGTTTGAGCCGTGGATCAATGATCAGTTTACAAAACCAGCCAGTCTCATCAGGCCAAAACTCGACACGATTTGGAACATGTTGTATAATATTTATATCAGCAATGGCATTCCTGAAGAAGACATTTACGGTCCTGCTGCCGTCCATTTCAATTATGCTTACTGGGACAACAATCTTAAAAATGCTGATCTTTTGCGCCACAGAGTTGCAGAAGCATTGTCAGAAATTCTGGTCATTTCCTACAATTCTGATTTGGAAGGCAGTGCCATTGCTTTAAGTTCATATTACGATATGTTGTTGCAAAACTCATTTGGCAATTATAAAGATTTACTTATGGCTGTTACCAAACACCCCGCCATGGGTTATTATCTGAGTCACTTCCAAAACCGAAAGACCAATGTAGCTGAAAATACAAGACCTGACGAAAACTATGCACGTGAAATCATGCAGCTGTTCACCATAGGTTTAGTAGAACTCAACAATGACGGAACTCCCAAAACCGATAACCAGGGCAACCAGATTCCAACCTATGACAATGAAGACATTCGCCAAATGGCCAAAATTTTTACAGGTTTTGGCGCATCAGGAGTTGAGCCATGGGTAGACTGGCAGATCAATGATACATTTTACATAGACTTTTATGCTGCCAAAAAGGACATCCCCATGAAAATGTATAACAATTGGCATGAACCGGGAGAAAAAATAATACTCAAGCAGCTTACCATTCCATCAGGTCAAAGTGGAATGCAGGATGTGGATCAGGCAGTTGATTTTTTGTTTAACCATCCAAATACTGGCCCTTTCATTTCCAAAAAACTTATACAAAGACTGGTCAAATCCAACCCTTCACCTGCCTATGTAGATCGGGTTGCTACAGTCTTCAACGGTGGGGCAGGAAACCCAAGAGGAGATATGAAAGCATTGATAAAAGCCATTTTGTTGGATCCTGAAGCCCGGACGAGAGCAGGCATGGAAAGGCCCGATGCCGGAATATTGCGACCCCCCTTTTTGAGGATGTTGCATCTGATGCGAACCCTGGATTTGGAGCAACCTCAAAACAGGTATTTGCATAACGGATATTCGATCATAGAAGATGTGGGCCAGCACGTTATGGCTTCTCCAACAGTTTTTAATTTTTATCCGCCGGACTTCGCACCCATTGGAGAGATTTCAGACAATGGACTTGTGGCTCCTGAATTTAAACTGCACAATTCTTCCAAGTCAATTAGATATTTGAATAGCATATTCGGCACCAGCTTTTGGGGTACTGCCTTTTGGAGCTGGGATGGAGATTACATTCCAAATCCAACGGTCAATTATGCACATTATATCAGCATTGCTGATGATGTTGAAAAAATGCTGAGGGAAGCTGATATATTATATACACATGGCCAGATGACGGATCAGACCAAAGCCATCATCAGGCAGGCACTCAAGGACATGTATTGGAACTGGAACAACAACTACGAGTGGAAACACTACAGAGCCGGTTTACTCATATACCTGACCATGATCTCACCAGACTATAACATCCTTAAATAATTGCCACTATGACAAAAATTACCAGAAGATCATTCATCAGGCAATCCAGCTGTGCTGCTATAGGATCCACCACCTTGATGTCGACACTACTCAACCTGAAGGCGCTCAATGCAGCAAGTTTTAACAACAGTGCGAATATGATGGAAGATTATAAAGCATTGGTGTGCATATTGTTTTCAGGAGGCAACGACTCATTCAACATGTTGGTCCCGAAAGATAGTAACCCTACCTCAGGTACCAGTCTTTATAAAAACTATAGGAATACAAGATCCAACCTGGCATTGAATTTCAATAGCCTGCATGGCCTCAGTCACCTCAATGGAGCAGTACCTTTGGGCTTGCACCCATCACTGCCAAAGATGGCCAATCTGTACAATAACTCAAGGAATGTTGCTTTTATTTCCAACATTGGTACACTGGTTGAACCCATTACCAGCAGGAGCCAGATTGACAACAATCAGGTCCAGACACCTTTGGGGCTTCTTTCTCACTCTGACCAACAACTCCAGTGGCAGACATGTATGCCACTGGATAGGAGTGCTGTGGGCTGGGCCGGAAGAATGGCCGATCTGATACAAAGCATCAATCCCAATCAAAATATTTCAATGAATATTTCGATGTCTGGCACCAATATTTTGCAAACTGGAAATACCACGGTTGAATTCGCAGTAGATCCTTATTCACGCGATATTGGCATCAGCGGTGATAATGGATCTCAGGGCTGGTTGCTCGATGAGATCATCACCCGGAGCCTTGATAGCATGTTTGGCAATACCTATCAGGATATTTTTAAAAAATCATACGCAGGTGTCATAGCGAATAGCCGCGAAGGCAACAGGATTTTGCAGGAGCAGCTGGATATTCCATTGCCTTACACCCTCAATTTTCCTGATACGGATCTGGGCAATTCATTGAAACTGGTGGCAGAACTGATTGCTAAGTCTCAGGGTTTGGGGCATAAGCGGCAAATATTTTTCATCGATTATGGGGGATGGGACCATCATGATGATATTCTGGCGTCACAGCTGGCTATGTTCCAGGAAGTTGATGACGCCCTTGATGCATTCAATACTGCCATTTCTACCCAGATCAATATGCCCAACAACGTCTTGACTTTCTCTATTTCAGAATTTGGAAGATCACTCACCTCCAATGGTAATGGTACAGACCATGCCTGGGGAGGAAACGTGATGGTCATGGGTGGAAATGTAGACGGAGGAAAAACATTTGGTCAATATCCTGATATTGTTTTGGGAAGTTCATTGGATTTGTGGCCTGGACAGGGTGTATTCATACCTACCACCAGCACGGATGCTTACTTCGCAGAAATGGCACTTTGGTATGGAGTCAGTCCGACAGAGTTGCCCGTACTTTTCCCTAACATTGGCAATTTTTACAACATCGCAAATGGCGGGAAACCCATCGGATATCTTAAATCACTAACTTAAGCCATAACTATGAAAATATTATATACCATTTTTTTCATGCTTTTTACCGGCATAATGATGGGGCAGGAAATGCCTATGAGGCACAGCACATTGGGGAGTGAAGCATGGGTTTCGTGTACAACTTCCGCCAACCCAAATCCGGCACGAGCCGGAAATTCCCATTGGGTCAATTTTAATCTTGGTAATATTTATGCTTTACGCAAAGTGACCTTGTGGAATTTCAACCAACCTGATTCGTTGAATATGGGCTTCCAATCATTTTACATAGATTACAAAAATGAAAATGACCAGTGGTTCAACCTGGGGAGCTTTAATTTGAATATGGCTCCAGGATCTTCTTTCTATGAAGGCCAGGAGGTCGCTGATTTTATGAACAAATCCGTAAAGGAAGTGCTCATTACCGGGATCTCAAATTTTGGAGGATCTTGTTATGGCCTCAGTGAAGTAAGATTTGATATCAACAATTCTGCACTTGCAGTGACCATCATTGATCCAAGGCTCGATTGTCGCAATTCTAATTTCAAATGGGAAGCGAAATCTGAAGAAAACATAGACAAATATGTTTTACAAGGAAGTGATGACCTCATAGAATGGGCAGACATAGACCAGACCAAAGCCTCCAAGTCCAAAAATTATCAACTCAAAGCTTCAAAGAAGTTTACTTATTACAGGTTAAGAGTAGTGGAAAATGACGGCTTGGAAACGTATTCAAAAGTCTTGTTTAACCAGTGCAACTTTTCCTCCGAAGACATCATTGCAATGCCAAACCCTGCCACAGAAAGTACCAGTCTCAAGATAAGTGATTTGTCAAATCTCACAGGAAATGTTTCGGTGTTCAATGAAGTTGGAGCCATGGTCAAGAGCTTTCCGCGACTTTCGCTAAGCAAAGAAATCAGTCTAAATATAAGCGAGTTGCCTTCAGGGCAATATTATATTGTACTGGAGCATTCTGAAAAAAACAAGGTCGTGCCTATATCCAAACTATAAGTACATCTTGGTGATATTTTGAGGATATTATTATCTTGTGGCCAAAACCACAAGCTATGTTTGCTAATCCTTCCATCAAATATGGTGTTTACGCAGGAGTTGCACTTATTGTTACTGATCTCATTTTATACTTGATTAGTCCCAAGGCAATGATATTTGCCTCAAGTTGGATCGCTTTAGCTGTTATCATTGTCTCAATGGTGTTGGCAACCAAAGAATATAAGGAAGCAAACGAAGGCATGTTAAGTTTCAAAGAGGGATTTACTGCTTCATGGTTGACGTATTTATTTACGGGACTTATTACCACTGTATTTGCCTACCTTCTTTACAATTTCATTGCACCTGATTTATTGGATGAGATAAAGGCGATTTCAGCTGAAAGCTTAGAAAAAATGAAAGGTTTTATGGGAGAAGATGGCTATGAAGCTGCCATGGAGAACCTGGAAAATGAATCTTCAATGGACATTCCAAGTTTGCTTATTTCCTTAGCTTTAAAATATCTAATGGCTGCGGTTCCGGCCTTGATTATTGCAGCAGTCATGAAAAGAGAAAGGGATCCTTTCGCATGATCCTATTATGACCAGGTTACTGATTATAGAGCCTGCTTTTCACCACGAAGTACTCCAGACTTATATAGAAATATTTTCGGGAATTTGTCATCTCAGGGTTATGACTTTAAGAGAAACCTGGGACCATGTCCATCCCGGCACCCAACAACTTATTGGAAAAAACGCACTCCTTCTAGCAAGTTCTTCTGAACGTTACAACGACTTTATTGCACTTAATGAAGATTTCATTTCAGCTACTGATGCCAGTCTGGTCATTACGCAAGAATCACAGTTTGGTGAAATCATCAATCCGGCACTTTTGATAAAGCCTTTGTTGGTAGTCCATAGTTTTTATTATACTTTTTCACCCGAAAGGCACATGTACCCCTGGAATTTTGCGGATTTGCCGCGGAATATTGCCAGATTCAGTAGACATATTTTTAGGTCCAATGCAAGAAAATACCTTACAAGATATTACGCATACATTGTGACCTCTCAAACATATTTTGATTTTGTAGCTAAGTTTGGTCTCGCTGGAAAGCCTCTTTATGTTTTGCCAATGTATTATGTCAAAAATCTTAAAAGACATCTTGTTGACGATGCAAGAAAGCGAGTGGTCATCAATGGTACAGTAAATGAAAACGTCAGAAATTATCGTTTGGTGGCTCAGGCATTAAATATGTTATCTCCAATCGAAAAGCAAAGTATTGAGTTGATTCTACTCGGAAAAATGAAAGAACAAAGCAGAAAAGTACCTTCATATTTTGAAGATGCCGGTGTTGGGGTGAAACATTTTAATGAGACCATTGATGCAATACAATATGAGCAAGAACTGCTTAAGGCAGATGTATTGGTATTGCCTTTACATGAAAAAGTCCGTGAAGGCATTACATATGCACTTTCCTCCAAAACCAATACTTCAGGCACAATAGCTGATGCTCAGAAATACTTTATTCCTGTCATCATTCCTGATTACATTGGGGTAGACAAGCCGCTTGACTTGATCAGTTATAAATACAACTCGGTTGCTTCACTTTCTGAACTTATCCGGTCACTCTTGCGAAACGGGGTATCACCTGTCGATAGTCCACAACCAGACTTAGATGTTCGTCGGGAACAGGCTTCAAGCATTTTGCGCGACCTAATGAAGAGCTAAACAAACATTCTCAGATCAATTCAAGTATTTGGTCAGCGTGTTCAGCTGTCTTTACCTTATCTATAATATGGGTGACCAGACCTTGTTCGTCCACCAGAACGGTTGTTCTGTACACTCCAATGATCTCTTTTCCCATAAATATTTTTGGACCATACAAGCCAAAGTCCTTGGTCATTTTCAGGTCCGGATCGGCCAGTAATGGAAATTGAAACTCATATTTTTGAATGTATTTCTGATGTTTTTTCTCACTATCCGGAGATACTCCAAAAATCAGGTATCCTTTTTTCTTCAGGTCCTTGTACTTGTCTCTGATGCTACAAGCTTCTTTTGTGCAGGAAGGTGAATCGTCTTTGGGATAAAAGAACAAGATGTATTTTTTACCAAGTAAAGATTTTGATGTCACCAGTTTGCCTGATTGGTCATTTACTTCAAATGCAGGCACAGGCTTCCCTATTTCAATGTTCATACGCTTATTGGTTAGATGCTATAAATTCATTAATGATTAAAAAGCTGTATTGTTTTGAGAGACACTGGAATATTTTTAGGAAATTATTTGTTTCAACAACAAAAATTTTCACTCTTTCAAAATAATTTCAAAAAAAAATGAAATTGTTTTATTTGGTAAATATTATGTATAAACCTGAAAATCAATTGTATATATAATTTTAAATGTGTCACATTGTTATTTGGGCGACATTTTGTTTAACAAAGACTTGCAAAATGTTCAACAAATGTATATCTTTGAATAAAATTGATAACAATGACAGCTATAGAGTTTTATACAAGTTTTGATAAGCTTACATCTTCATTGAATGCCTTCGCTTATAATCTTACCAAGAATTATGAAGAGGCAAGGGATTTGTTTCAGGAAACTGCTTACAGGGCCATCACCAATAGAGATAAGTTCAATCCTGGTACCAACTTTAAGGCCTGGACTTTCACTATTATGAAAAACATTTTTATCAACAACTACAGAAAAAAAGTAAAGTCGGGAACAATGATCGATACTACTGACAATCTGTATTTTTTAAACTCTGGAAGTGTTTCCCTTGAAAACGACGCCAATACCAATATAGTAATGAAAGAACTGGAAGGAATGATAGACGGTCTGGATGAGTCCATCAAAGTACCATTTGTTATGCATTATGTTGGGCACAAATACCAGGACATAGCAGACCATTTGGATTTGCCACTGGGTACCGTAAAGTCCAGAATATTTTTTGCCAGAAAAGAGCTCAAGGACAAAATCCTGAGACATTATGGTGACTTACACACAGTTAGAGAAAAGTTAGCTTAATATTTGTTGATGTGGCAGGCGTTGGATAAACGCTCTGCAATATATGTGACTTGATGTTCGGAAAGTCCTGGATAAATGGGTAAGCTCAGTTCATTCTGAGCTATATGCTCAGCCAGCGGAAAATCTCCTTTTTTAAATGGGAGTTCCTGATAGGCTTTCTGTAGATGGGGTGGGATAGGATAGTGAATCAAACTTCCTATCCCATCTTTTTTTAACTTCTCCTGTACAACATCCCGATCATTGACCAGTATTGGGAAGACGTGCCAGGTGTTTTCCAATGCTGGAGTGGGTAATGTCAAATTGCCCTGGCTTCCATCGATCTTCGATAGATAGAGGTTTGCAATTTTTTTTCTTTCATCATTCCATTGATCCAGATACTTCAATTTTACACTGAGCACTGCTGCCTGAAGTTCATCTAGCCTCGAATTGAATCCCTTTACATGGTTGACATATTTTTGATGCGATCCGTAGTTTCTCAAAGCCAGGCAACTCTGGTAAAGTGCTTCATCATTGGTCGTAATGATTCCTGCATCTCCAAGCGCTCCGAGATTTTTACCAGGATAAAAACTTGTCGCGTTGATGTGACCTATTCCTGCAGTTTTCCCCAAAGCAGTAGTTGCGCCCTGTGCTTGGGCATTATCCTCCATAACAAATAGATCATGCTTTTGGGCAATACTCATGATGCCTTCCATATCACAAGGTCTTCCATAAAGATGGACGGGCAGAATAAGTTTTGTCTTCGGTGTGATGGCATCTTCTATCTTGTTGACATCGATATTGTAGGACTTCAGATCGGGTTCTACAGGAACAATGGTGGCACCAACCGCGGATACTGCCAACCACGTTGCGATATAAGTATTAGAAGGAACAATCACTTCATCGCCTTCACCTATGCCAAGGGCTTTCATACCTATTACCATCGCATCCAGACCATTTCCAACTCCAACAGCATATTTGCAGCCTATGTATGCTGCCCATGATGCCTCAAATTGCCTTACTTCTTCACCCAAAATGGTTTGTCCGCTATCCAGCATTTTGCTGATGGCACCCATGATTTCTGTTTTTAATCGGGCATTGGTATAAGACAAGTCCAAATATGGGATGTTCATGATTATTCCCAATTTTGTTTGATGCTGAGAAATTCATTGTAAGATCGAATGTAATCGGATTCATTGAAATACGTTGACGCAAAAACGATTTGAATTGCGTTTTCACTATACCACATCTCATGCCAGGTAAGTTTTGGTATGAAAATGCCAATACCTGAGTGGTCAAGGAGGAACGAAGTTTTTTCACCGGTAATGCTTTCACATTCCAATTTTATCCATCCTTTAAGGCAAACCAAAACCATCTCTGTGTCATGATGTGCATGTCTGCCTCTGGATACCTCCGTGGGTGTGTCGCTCGTCCAAAAAGACCTTTTCACATCAAAAGGAAAAGCATGATCACAAGCGGCTACTGTAAGATAACCTTCTTCTTGATCACCATATCGGGGAAATGAAATCTCCCTGGGTAAAAAATCAGATCTTTTTATATAAGGCATAAGTGTTGATTCTATCTGGTGTTGCCGCCGCATCTGGACCGGAAATATAAGTGCCTGTTTCCAGGTCCATCACCCCAATTTTAGAATAATTGCGATTGACAAATCGATATGTTGCATTGTAGAGATAATCTCCCTGTGAATCTCGCAAATTCCAATGCATGGGCGAAAAGCTAAAAACTACATATTCTGGTTTGTCCGCGGTTATGGAAGCAATGAGCTCCTCCTGCATTTTTTTATTTTTTTGCGTTTTCAGGCTCAGCATGGACGTCCAAACATGTCTTATTGGTGATTTTTTTCCAGTGTACAGGTACAATTGTGGAATCGAACCAAGGACGAGCAATTCATCATCATTTTCCAGTACCTGATTCAATTGCCTCGAGAACTGTTTGCTGCGCTCCAGGTATTGCCCAACCATGTACTTGTTTCCTGTATTTTTACCGATCTCCGGAAAATAGAGGTCACGCCTCATCATAAAATGGACGGAGATACCTGCTAAGATCAGCAAAAAAACTCTACTTGAAAGTTTATAATTTTTGACCAGGTCAAACAAAATAGGTAATGAAAAAGCCGCCGCAAAAATGATCAGCAGCCAATATTGAGGGTAAAAACGCAGCCCTGGAAAAATGGCGGCGAAAGCACCACTCAACATCAACAACGCAAATATTGAATCCTTTTTTTTGAAAGAATAGATGCAAGCAATTGTGCTGAATATGATGAGTGTCCAAAAGAAAGTATCAATGCGCATTATGCCAGATCCAAACATTTTTAGATTGTTCATACCCTGTGCAAAAGTTGTTGTGGAAACGTATTCCCCCGGAAATGTAAATAACCAATAGCGCGCCTCAGATAATGTACCTGCCAGCAGTATGGTCAAAAAGTTGATTCCGACGATGATGGCCAAACCTGAAGCGAAAGCCACTAAATTTTTCCACTTCAGTGGTCCTCTGCTGATAAGATATATAAAGGCAGGAAACAATACTATTGCAGATTGTTTTACAAGAATGGCAGCCCCCATGAATATTCCGCCCAAAAGGATTTGCCGAAAACTCAGATCACGGAACATCACGAAAAATAGAGCTATGCTGGTGTACAAGACAACAAAATGCTCAGACATCAAATAGGTCCCATACACCATTGGTGAAGAAAATGCAAGGAGCCATATGGCGGAGCTCATAAACGATATCGGTAGGGTATACTTTCTTTTTAAAATCAAAAAAACAAGTACGGAAGTCAGCAAGGATATGATAATTCCTGCAACATGCATTCCTTTGACCGTAAATCCGGCCATCAAAACTGTGAGTGCATAGGAGTAAAACATCATAGGAGGCTTCATTTCATAATAATCAAAGTATGGCTTGCCCCAGTCCAGTACCTTTGCTCCGGCATAATAGTAAAGAGATTCGTCATTGCCGGCTGGTTCGGATATGAACAAAAATCTGAATACCAGAAAGACCCCGATACAAACAAAGCCAATGATATAGGCCAAAATTTTGTAGCTATTTTTTTCACCCCCAACGGGCGTTGTCTGACTGCTTGACATCCTGAAATTTATATAGTAATGTTCCTGTAGGCTAAGATACATGGTAATTCCTGCGTGCTATAACATATTCCATAAAAATCCTCAAAGTGCAGGATCCGCCGGATGAAATGATTGCTCTAAATTTCCGACATTTTCTTTTTGAGTACATCTATGACCCTTATTTCGACAGGATCTACATTTTGGAGAACAGCCAGATAATAACTGATCCAGTCCGAAAGATGCAAGAGGTATATGGATTTTTCAACAAGGGATTGGCCCTTGGAAAAGATTTCAATGACCGTATTGGAGTACTTGGCAAGAATATCTCTGCTGATGTCTATCCTCGACATATTGCGTTTGTGGTCGTCCTTATTTCTGAATATGACAACAGCCAGATCATTGGTTTTTTGGGTCCAGCCAACCAGTTCGTTGTGCGTCATTTCGGGAAATACATTGTGCCAGGATAAAACTTTGCTGTTTTCATTGAGCTGTTGTCTGAATCTCAGCGCCACTGGTTCCATTCGGTCTTCGACATAAATCACAGGCATTTTGCCAAAGAGGATTTTTGCGATTTTTTCAGCCTTGCTTCGGATTTCGTCCATATCGTATTTGATCAGATCTATCGATGACTTGATCAGATCGATTTTTTTCCTGCTGATACAAGCCAGCCTGTTGAGGATCTCCAGCTGACATACTATGGCATATCCAACGCAAGCCCGGGGAGATGTCCAGGTGTCGGGTAGTAAAACCATGTCAAAACCCTTCTCTTCAGCCAGAGCCTGCAGTGTGCCGCCACTGGTGATGACGACAATTTTAGCACCGGCTTTTTCTGCCATGGCAAGCGCAGATAGCGTTTCTTCTGTATTGCCTGAATACGAACCCGCTATACACAAGGTATTGCTGTCAACCCAAGCTGGAATTTGGTAGGACTTTCCAATGCAATAAGCTATGGCGCACTCATCAGCAATAAATGATGCAACAAAATCACTACCAATGCCTGAGCCTCCCATTCCAATAGCATAAATCCTGGTGATGGTTTGATGATGGGGTTTTATTGTGACAGATTCACCAATACCCAGGGCTTCCCGAAGCTGAGTGGGAAAATTGATGATCATTTCTTCCATTTTACTTGCCATACTTTATCTAATGCCAATATTGAAGGGTCAAAAATATTATAATAAATCAAATAGGTTATTTAATATCCATTTAAACTCTACAGATCCTTGTTGCATTGTGTAGTAAATGTGACCTTAATTATTTGGGCCATTAGCTTTTAGCCATTAGCGATTAGCTTTTTTATAATTCCTTAATGGCTCAAATCATAATCAAATTAGTAAAATATCAAAAGGTCAATTTTTCCTGCTGAAATCGCTGAAATATGCGCTGAAATTCGGTTAAAAGTCAAAAAGTGTGGACGCCTGAAATCGATAGACTCTACCATGAAGGGTTTGAATTTGCTCGACGATACCTTTCCCGCTGAAAGCGCTGAAATTTACGCAGAAATACGCTGAAAGTGGACACAATTGATTATTGTATTGACAAGGCATAAACCCCGAACGGGGTGTAATGATTATAGACCAACAGTTTCAACATCAGCTTCATTTTGGCGGGATTTTTGTCCAAAAATCATGACAAAATGCATGGGTGAAGTCACAGACCTGGGTTGATCATTTCCCGTAATTTTGCCGCCCTCTACCCTGGCACAAAAGGAACCCTCCCGCAAATCCCATCTCCCTCCTCCAATCTCCCAACTCCGTCCTCCCTTCCTCCCCAACACGCCAATATGCCAAAATCCCAAAATGACCCGCCCGCAATTCATGTTTTCCATACTCCTGAATCACAAACTTTCAAATTTCAATTCTCAAATTTCAAATTTCACCAAAGACCAAACCCCAGCCTTCGACTCCGCTCAGCCACCGAAGTATATCAATCAATAATTTTCCAAAGACAAACCCCCAAAGACCAAAGGCAAACCCCAATTGCCTACCTCCACCCTGGCCCTAAAGGGAACCCTCCCTCAATTCCCATCTCCCTCCTCCCTCCTCCCATCTCCCTCCTCCTTCCGCCCTCTACCCTGGCCCTAAAGGGAACCTTCCCGCAATTCATGTTTTCCATACTTCTGGTTCACAAACTTTCAAATTTCAATTCTCAAATTTCAAATTTCACCAAAGACCAACTCCCAGGCTTCGACTCCGCTCAGCCACCGAAGTATATCAAGTAATAATTTTCCAAAGAGCAAGCCCCAAAGACCAAAGACATTCCCCAATTGCCTCCCACTACCCGGGCCCTGAAAGGAACCCGCCCGCAATTTATGTTTTCCATACTCCTGGATCACAAACTTTCAAATTTCAATTCTCAAATTTCAAATTTCACCAAAGACCAACCCCTAAAGACCAAAGACCAAAGACCCACAAAATACTTTTTGAAACTTTATTCCCACTCTTGTACCAAGAAAGCTACTTTTGCACCATGATGAGAACATGGTCCTTTGTATTATTCAGCTTGCTGGTGATTCCAATCTCGGCCCAGTATGTGCGTTCTGAAATCGGGGACCGATATGAAATATTTGTGGAAAAGATCCAGGCGAAATACAAAATAGACCTGGGCACGCACACTACCGTTCATCCTTTCAATCTCAAAAATGCATTTGACACTTTGGATAGTCTGAGCAATATGTTTGATGCCATGGAAATGAAAGAATGGGCTTATCTGAAAAAGCAGCACGACATCATTGCTCCCGAAGAAGTGAAGTCTGAGGTTCGTGAAGTGGAGGAAGGAGACGGATTTTACACCATCGAGACACCCGAAAAAGAGACTCCCAAGCCGTTTTTGAAATATTTTTATACCAACAGAAACCACTTCCTGAGTCTTGACAAGGGCAACTTTTCGCTGAGAGCTGACCCCGTCATTGATCTCGGTTACAGCAATGCCTCAAATGACAACAATCTCATCTTCAGAAATACCAGAGGCGTAAAAATTACGGGCATCATCGACAACAAGGTATTGGTCCACACCTCTATTTTTGAAAATCAAGCCAATTTCCCGGCTTATGTTAATCGGTTCGTCACCGAAAATTTCACCATACCCAGAAACGGCTTTTATAAAACCTACAGAAGCAGCGTCATCGACAATCTCAAGGGCTGGGATTACCTCAATGCCCAGGCTTTTATCGGCGTACCGATTTCAAAAAACATCCAGATTGAGTTTGGCCATGGCAGAAACTTCATTGGGAACGGAGTGCGCTCCCTCCTGCTTTCAGACTTTGGCAACAATTACCTCTACCTCAAATTCAATGCACAGTTCTGGAAGTTCCACTATCAGACCATTTATGGCGAATTGAGTGCTGTAAGCGCACAGGACAGGTACAGCCCGGACAGCGCTGTCCTCCCCAAAAAATACACCGCCAATCACTACCTCTCCTTCAGGCCCAACCAAAATTTTGAAGTCGGCCTTTTTGAAACGGTGGTATTTGGCAGAAAAGACCACCTCGAACCCCAATACCTCAACCCCGTCATTCTCTACCGAACAATAGAGCAATTTCTCAACAGCCCTGACAATGTACTCCTGGGTTTGAATATGGCCTATGTACCTGTCAAGAAAGTCAAATTATACGGTCAGTTTGTACTCGACGAATTTTTGCTCCAAAACATCAAAGATCAAAACGGCTGGTGGGGCAATAAATACGGACTTCAGCTCGGTGTGAAATTGTATGATGTCGTGCCCAAAACCAATATCGGACTCGAATACAACGCGGTAAGGCCTTACACCTACACCCACTATCAGTCGATAGATACTACCATTGGTGACAAATCGATCTCCTCGTACAGTCATTACAATCAGGCGCTGGCCCATCCCCTGGGTGCCAATTTCAGAGAATGGATTGTGACCGTAGATCACGCCATCACCCCCAAAATAAAGGTGAACACCACCCTGTTTTTATGGAATAAAGGTCTCGATGCTCCCGGCGAGAACAATGGAGGCAACATCTTCCTCAATTACCGCAGCCGTAACAACGACTTCGGCAACTACATAGGACAAGGTATTTCCAACAAAGTGGTCCATTGGCGCAGCCAGGTCAGCTACGAGTTTTTTCCCAATATGATGGCAGATATCAACTTGCTCTGCCGCAGGCAGACCAGCCAGCCCAATACATTTTTGGCAGGTATAGGATTGAGGATCAATATGGCCACACAAAACTACGACTTTTGATGAGCAGGATTTTGGTAGCAGGAGATGTGATGATCGACCGGTACATCGTTGGTCATGTAGAAAGGATAAGCCCCGAAGCTCCGGTACCCGTCGTAAAAGTCAGTGAAGAATACAGTACCCTGGGTGGTGCGGCCAATGTTTCCCACAATTTGTCGGGCCTCGGTATGCAGAATGACCTGTTTGGAGCGATAGCTGACGATGACTACGGCAGGCAATTGTCGGTAATGGTAGACGACATGGATATTGGCAACAAGCTCATCATGAGCCTGAATACGACCATCACCAAGACCCGCGTCATTTCCAGGGGTCAGCAAATGTTGCGCATAGACCGTGAAGAAGGCAACAGCTTTCAGGTCCCGCATCCCAGAAATCTGGACGATTACAGTGCCGTTTTGATCAGCGACTACGGCAAAGGTTTTTGTAATCCGGACTTTTGCCACCACATCATTGTGGCCGGCAAAGCTGCAGACATTCCGGTTTTCATAGACCCAAAAGGTAAGGACTGGGATAAGTACACAGGTGCATTTGTGGTCAAACCCAACATCAAAGAGATGGAAGATGTCCTGGGACAAACATTATCCAACCAGGACGACATCATTGGAGAAGCAGGCGAACTTATCAGACAAAAATATGCCATCGACCACCTCATCATTACCCGTGGAGAAAAGGGTATGACGCTCTGTTCAGACCAGGGCGTCCATCATTTCCCTGTTTCCAAAGTCGACGTTTACGACGTTTCCGGCGCCGGCGACACAGCCATTGCTGTGCTGGTCAGGGAGTGGATCTTCAAAAAAGACCTGCACCACGCCATCGTCATGGCCAATAAGGCAAGTTCATTTGTGGTGACCAGGCCACAGACCTATGCCATTCGGTGGGAGGAGTATCAGAAGCTGTAGGTTTTTAATGATCTGATTTTCAAAGGGTGAAATGGGAATTGAAGTGAGGAAAACAAATTGAGCTATTAATATCATTTTTCGAGAGGAATTTTCATAAGCCCATGGCTTATTGTTGAGAGCTAAAATGAATACTTGATATTTCAAATAACCAGTTAAGAGGTAATTATTGCTTATTGATTACAATTAATAAGCTATATTTCTATGGGCTATTAATTTAAGGCTTAATAATTGTAGAATAACTAGAAACAACTTGACATAAGCATAAACAGTATACAACCTTACCTAAGTCGTTATTAATATATAACTTGATAACATAAAACCACAGAAATGATTTCTTGCACATCCTACTTCTCACATTTCAAAATTTTGGTTTTAAAAACTATTAAGGCAATGGCTCAGATTCTTAATATTCTGATGCCGCTTTTTCAAAAACTCTCAATATATAAACTGAAATTTTTTGACGATAACACATTGGTAATAAATACTTTAAAAATATGTTTATTTTGTACCTTCTTTACTCTGGGGTGTATAAAAGTCGATATAGAGAGCACTATACCTTTTTCTGAATATACTTTGTTTAAGAAATACTTTCATAATAATAATTTTCCAATAGACGGGGTCTACATTCTAAATAGAAATATAGATGAAAACGGTCCCCTTTATATTTATTTTTTTCGTGATGGGACTGTCTTTTATGCTGGAGGTAAGCAAGAAGGCATAAACTGCTTTCCAATAAACAATGCAGGAAGAGAAGTCCCATACTGGTGGGGATACTTTAACAAAGAAGGTGAACAACTGCAATTTGAAATGCTTGACCCACGTGGACCTGAGAAGAAATACAAATTGATCCGTATTGAAGGTAAAATGATAAGCGATAGTTCATTATATGTAGTTGATTATTTACCTACAGGCAACCCGGATAGAAGAGATACTTTTATTTTTCATACATGCATAGGTAAACCTGATTCACTGAACATAATTAACAGGAATATTTCTAAATATCAATAAATCTTAATGATGAATAAATTAATGACATTTTTATTGTATTCGATACCCTTCACCCTCTCCAGCCAATGCCTCGAGTACACCTATTTTCCGGTTGTGGAGACAAGGGAAGTAATATTTTTGGATTTGACACACGACTTACGTTATTAAATATTCGAGATACTAATTATTTTTATTACATCTCATATTCCTATCCACAATTAAAATTAATCGAAAATTTTTATAGCACAAGACAAACAGTTAAAGCTAAGTCAACCGATATATATACATTACAATGTTGCTGGGAAGAGCTATTAATGGAATGTTGTGACAGCCAATTGATTCTCAACTTTTTTAAAAGGGCGAATTATGAAAAGAACGATAGGGAAACGATCAGGGATCAAAACCTAATTGACACTCAGATGATCTTCACCGTTGACCAACTTGATTCAATGGATTGGCTTGTGAAGCTTTAGAAATCATTCAAATGCGCTAATTCAAATGAAAGATAGAGGGAACTTTTTATTAATACTCGCTATAGTTTTTTCTTCATGTGTTAAACAAAATCCCACAATATCACTTGAAGATACTTTTTTACGAGATTATGCCGGGTATTGCTCTGTATATCAAAATACTCAACTAATTAAGCCCTACATTTATGCCAAAAGGATGAATGGGAGGATTATGATAAACATAGATCAATATTGGACTGAAGGATATCCATCTTATCGAAATGTTGGCCTGATAATGGATGACATTCCAGCTAAAGAAGGTTATATTAATTTCAAAGATGATTCAACCTTCATAGGCCTTATCACTTATAAACATGGTTATGACCTGATTGAAGCCAACTATAAAATCAAACCATCAACTGATAATTATGTGAACATAACCGAGCTGACGGATCAATCTGTCAAAGGCTTTTTCAGGCTCAGTTTTGAGCAAGATACTTCGATCAGGAAAAATCACGTTGCATTTATGGGAAATACGGTTGTGTATGAAAATGGATTCTTTGAAGCTGTGCTCCAATGATTTTTGGACCTTATAAATTCCGAATCTTCAATTACGTATTACTAATCATTGTTTAGAGTTTAGAAGTTTAAGGTTTAGTTAATGCCTTAATGGTGAACTTTGAATTCTTTGCGCCCTCAAACCTCACCCCTTCTTTGCGCCATTGCGAGCTAGAAGTAACACCGATCCGATTCTTGAACCTTCGTCATTTTCATGTCAACGAATGCGATGAGCTATCACTTTCGTAAGTGACCAACTCGTAAAATACAAGCCCGCCTTTTATCTCCCGCAGATTTCCGCAGATGATTTCGCAGATTTTCGCTGAAATCAGCTAATATTCAAAGAAATACAAGCAATCTCAAAATCTAACACCTTTTTCTAAAGACCAACCCCCAGGCTTCGGCTCCGCTCAGCCACCGAAGTATATCAATAAATAATTTTCCAAAGTCCAACCGCCAAAGACCAAAGACCCCCTTTTCCCACCCGCTACCCTGGCCCTGAAGGGAACCTTGCCCGCAATTCCCATCTCCCTAAAACGCCAAAATGCAAAATACCCAAAGACCAACCCCCAAAGACCAAAGACTCCTCCTTTCAATTTTCAATTCTCAAATTTCAAATTTCACCAAAGACCAACCCCAGGCTTCGGCTCCGCTCAGCCACCGAAGTAAATCAATCAATAATTTTCCAAAGACCAACCCCCAAAGACCAAAGACCCCCCGCCAATTGCCAAATTGCCCGCCAATCATTACCTTTGCGCACTAAAATTTAAAATTTATGACCAAAGTAAGGGTGCGATTTGCCCCAAGTCCCACAGGACCACTGCACATCGGAGGCGTGAGGACTGCATTGTACAACTACTTATTCGCAAAAAAACATGGCGGAGATTTTCTCCTCAGAATAGAAGATACCGACCAGACAAGATATGTGCCCGGAGCAGAGCAGTACATCATGGATGCCCTGGACTGGCTGGGACTTACCACCGATGAAGATCCCAAAAGAGGAGGAGCTTACGGGCCCTACAGGCAGTCTGAAAGGAAAGAAATATATATCGGCTATGCCATGCAGCTGGTGCAAGAAGGCAAGGCTTATTATGCTTTTGACACTTCGGAGGAATTGGAGCTGATGCGCGCAGGTTCTGAGAATGATTCATTCAAATACGGTGTTGAGACCAGAATGAAGATGCGCAACAGCGAGAGCTTGTCCAAAGAAGAGACCGAAGCCCTGGTGGCCATTGGAGACTATGCCATCAGAATGAAAATTCCTGCTGGTGAGACCATTAGTTTTGAAGACGAAATCAGGGGTCATGTTGCTTTTGCTTCCGACGAACTGGATGACAAAATCATTCTGAAGGCAGACGGTATGCCGACCTATCACCTCGCCAATATTGTGGATGACCACCTGATGGAGATCAGCCACGTGATCAGAGGGGAGGAGTGGCTGAGCAGCACCGCACACCACATGCTTTTGTATCGCTTTTTTGACTGGACGCCACCTTCATTCTCGCATTTGCCGTTGATTCTGAAACCAACCGGACAAGGTAAACTGAGCAAGAGAGACGGCGCCAAGTTTGGTTTTCCTGTTTTCCCGCTCAACTGGCAGGATACAGAAGAGGCTTTCCCCGGATTTAAAGAAGAAGGCTTTATGCCTCAACCCCTGCTCAACTTTTTGGCCTTGCTGGGCTGGAGCCCCGGCAACGACATCGAAGTTATGACGATGGACCAAATGATAACTTTGTTTGACCTCCATAAGATCGTCAAGGGGGGAGCGAAATTTGACATCGATAAGGCCAGATGGTTCAACCAGCAATACATCATATCTATGCCATCGGCAGAAATCGCACAGATGATCTTGCCTCAGGCTTCAGCACTTGGCTTTACTACGGATACCGATAAGCTTGCCCTGTGCGCCCATATGATGAAAGAAAGAGTGGGTAAAATTGAGGACATCCTCAATGACGCCTACTACCTCTTCGAAAAGCCAAAGGAATATGACAATGGCACCTGGGAGAAAAAGTACAAGCCGGAAAATAAAGCTCATTTTGAAGCCATCGCTGCGAAAATTAGCGAGTCAGCAGACCAGTCCCGCGAACACCTGGAAATGCTGGTAAAATCTTACATCAGCGACCACGCGATAAAAATGGGAGAAATATTGCCTATCTTGAGGATTGCCCTCACGGGGACCATGCAGGGGCCGGATTTATTCGACACCATGACCTTCCTAGGAGGAACTGAGTCGGGGGAAAGAATTGTTTTTGCTTTAAACAATATATAGATGGCAAAAAAAGTTAAAAAGAGTGAGAAAGCCGATGTGCATAAAGACCTGGAAGGGTTCTCTGTGAAAGTCAATGAATTGGGTGAAATTGAAACCAACTACACCATCGAACAATTGAACGCTTTCTTAAACAGGCAAGAGGCAAAAAAAGATGAAGAAGAATAGCGCTTGCAACCAAATAATCCATGTCAAAAGTGACTTATAATCATAGCATTGTATATTTTTGCAAACATTTTGAAAGAAAATTAAACTAAAAGATTGTTCTATACTTGTTTTAGAGCTCTATGTCGTAAAAGCACGACGCTTTAATTAAAAATAGAAGAACAGGTCTTCGTGTCAAAACATTCGATACCTATTTAAGATATGAAATTATTTAATTTATTTACTCAGGAACTGGCAGTAGACTTAGGCACAGCCAATACCCTGATCATTCAGAACGATAAAGTCGTCATTGACGAACCCTCTATAGTAGCCATCAACCGAAGCACCAATGAAATTATGGCCGTGGGCAACAGAGCCATGCAGATGCATGAAAAAACCCACGAAAACATCAAAACCATCAGACCTCTTAAAGACGGTGTAATCGCCGACTTCCAGGCAGCTGAAGCTCTGATCCAGGGCCTGATCAATATGATTGGAGAAAAGAGAAGGTTTTTTACCCACCTCAAAATGGTCATCTGTATCCCAAGTGGTATTACTGAGGTCGAAAAAAGAGCGGTATTTGACAGTGCCGACCACGTAGATTCCAAAGAAACTTACCTCATCCACGAACCGATGGCGGCAGCTTTGGGAATAGGTCTTGATGTTGAAGAACCTGTGGGCAATATGATCATCGATATAGGTGGAGGTACTACTGAAATTGCTGTAATCGCTCTTTCGGGAATCGTTACTGACCAATCCATTCGCGTAGCAGGAGATGAATTTACCAACGACATCATCGACTACATGAAGCGCAAACACAACATACTCATCGGTGAAAGAACCGCTGAGCAAATAAAGATACACGTAGGATCAGCCATCGTTGATCTTGAAGAACCACCAGCAAAGTACGCGGTCAATGGACGCGATATGCTGACTGGAATTCCAAAGCAGGTCTTCACCAACCACTCAGAAATTGCAGAAGCCATCGATAAGTCGATAGCAAAAATCGAGGAGGCGGTACTCAAGGCGCTTGAAGATACCCCACCGGAATTGGCGTCAGACATCTACCGTACAGGTATTTACCTGACAGGTGGTGGTGCATTGTTGAGAGGTCTGGCAAAAAGAATAGCCTCAAAAACGAAGTTGGCAGTACACGTTGCTGACGATCCTTTGCGCGCCGTGGTTCGCGGTACAGGTATGGCACTCAAAAATTCACACAGATATTCATTCCTTATCGACAGAAGAAGCATCTAGGTTCTTATTGATATGACATCATTGTTGAAATATCGAGAGTCATGAAAAGAAGAGACATTTTTCAATTTTCTCTCTTTGCTATTCTCCTCGGCATTCAATTTTTGGCGTGCAAAACGGATAAAGCGGAAGCTTTAGAAAATCTGGAAGTTACGGATACTATTGTAACTACAGCAACAGCTGACACTCCGGTATATCAGGCTCCATACCAACCTCCTGAAGGTTGGACAGAACTCAATCGTGAATTGGGATTTGTGGTAGACATTCGATACGCAACAGACAGTAATTTTACGGGTAAAATCATATATGACTGCCCCAAATGTCTGCTCCGCAAAGATGTGGCCGATTATCTCATCATGCTTCAAAAGCACCTCAAAGAAAAATACAATCTCGGTATCAAAGTATTTGATTGTTACAGACCTAAGCCTTATCAGCAACGCTTGTGGGATGTTGTCCCTGATGCAAGATATGTTACCCCTCCGGCCAAAGGGTCTATGCATTCGCGGGGTATGGCTGTAGACCTGACACTGGTAGACAGCCTCGGCAACGAACTGGACATGGGCACCGCTTATGATTATTTTGGAAAAGAAGCCCATATTGATTTTTTGGATCTTCCGCAGGAGGTACTCGAGAACAGAGCTTTTCTGAAGGCAAAAATGGAAGAGTACGGCTTTGAAGCCATCAGAACAGAGTGGTGGCATTTTGCATTCAATAAGCGTATGTACAATTTCGATGATTTCGTTTGGTCATGCAATTGACATCGCTACCATTGAACTACCAAAGCCAACAAGCATGAATCCCCATATCCAGAAACAAAGACTATTTAAAAAAGACAAAAACCAAATAACTCCATCTTGGTTTATACTAATCGGAACATGGAAGGACCACTTTGGCGGCAAGGATGTGGGCAATTCTATTTCCCAGCATTATAGTTATGATTACTATGGACAAAGTCTGTGGGACAAACAAACAAAACATTTATGAAAGCATCGATCATTACAGTAGGAGATGAAATCTTAATTGGTCAGGTCATTGACACCAACTCTGCCTGGCTGGGCGGCGAACTCAATCAATTGGGTGTTGATGTGGTCGAAATACTTTCAGTAAGCGACAAGGCTGCTGCAATAACGGGCGCATTGGACAGAGCATTTGGCATCAGCGATGTCATCATAATGACCGGAGGTCTGGGGCCAACAAAAGACGACATCACCAAAAAGACCATAGCCGATTATTTTGGTGTTGAAATGTATTTTGACGATGCTACTTACGATAAGATAAAAGCACTGTTTGAACGCTTTGGAAGGACAATGACAGACATGCACAAGGTACAGTGTTATATGCCCATCAATGCCACCCTGCTCAACAACGATATGGGCACAGCCCCGGGTATGATGTTTACCAAAGGAGAAAAGTTGCTCTTTTCTATGCCAGGTGTTCCTTTCGAAATGAAATACATTTTTGAAAATGGGATCAAACCTGTGCTCCACGCACGAAATGAAGGCAAATCTTATGTGTTCCATAAAACCATCATGACATCGGGAATCGGCGAATCTTTCATAGCTGAAAAAGTAGAACACATTTCCGATGGTTTTCCTGAAGGCCTGTCACTGGCATACCTCCCTTCGCTGGGATCTGTGAGATTGAGGATCACAGGAAAGGGGACCAGGCCCGACATCAAAGATGACGTGCTTCGTTATGCAGGCATCATTGAAAAGGAAGTATCAAAATATGTCTATGGCTACGACAATGAGGCTCTGGAATCAGCCATCAAAAGACACTTTGACAAGCTGGGATGGACACTTGCCACAGCTGAAAGTTGTACCGGTGGATACTTGAGTCATAAGCTCACCAGCATTCCGGGGAGCAGTTCTTATTTTCAGGGAGGAGTAGTGAGTTACAGCAATGAACTCAAAATGAAACTCCTGGGTGTGAAAAAAGAGACCCTCGAAAGTCACGGAGCCGTAAGTGAACAAACGGTCATAGAAATGGCCAATGGCGCAAGGAAACTCAATGATGCAAGCGTCGGAATTGGTATTTCAGGTATAGCAGGACCTGACGGCGGGACTCCAGAAAAGCCCGTAGGAACCATTTGGTATGCAATAGCCCTGCCGGATGGAACCACCCATGCCCATCTACTTAAAGCCACAAAAGACAGAGGCAAAAACATAGAATATACCGCCACCATGGTGATGTCAAGATTGCTGAGCCTGATCTAAGACGTTCCGGTAAATTCCAAAATGGATGGATTAAAAAATAAAAGGGCAGCCAGACTATAGCTGAGTGCCCTTTTTATCTTGAAAGGTCTATTAGATTTTTACAAACCGACCTACAAACTTTTTCTTTTCTGACATGACCTGGATGAGATAATACCCACTTTGGTGCCCTGTTACATCTATCGTATTGTTGTCCTGAGTGAAATTGCCCTGCTGGACCATTTTACCGTCATAGCTGAATATGCGATAGATCAGTTTCTCGCCGACAACTGCTTCAGGAAGAACGATGTTGAGGCTCGCATCTGCAGGATTAGGGAATATCTTCAAATCCTGGATGAAAACTTCACCAACCGGTGTCGACATATTTTGAATGTCGAAGTTCAACGCAAAACTGCCCTCCCAGCCGCTGGCATTGTTTTCAACAATCAACTCCATTTGGTCCAGAGCACTCTCGCCTTCAGCCAGCTCCGGGCCAATGTTTTCATAGATGATAAGTCCGGAATTGACATCCGCCTGTGTGAAAGTATCTCCAACTTTCAGCGCAACTCCAGACTTGCTGACTGTTCCGTTGTAGGTGGTCCTTAGCACTGTAAATGTGAGGTTCTCAGGAGTAGTACCTGTACTTGTTGCTGCTAAAAATGCCTGATTGATGGTGGCCGTTTTTTTATAGGAAACAGGCACTTCCTTGATCGCCACCACAGGCCTGGTTACTTCGATATTTCCGCAAAGTTGCAGTGTGAATGCCTTAAACTGTCCGCCATTGCCGGAATTGACATCCTCCACCATAAAAGTCCAGTTGCCTGCAGAATTTTCACCGTTGAATATATCCAGCGTTTCTGTCGGTTTGTATTTGACATCAGAACCCGTGGCGCAGGTGAAGAATGAAGGTGCATCATTGTCAAATCCAATGTTGAGGGTCATCCTTCTTGGACACTGACTGTTGAACATCACTGCTGTTTTTCCAGTGGGCGAGACAAGTGTGCCTTTCAGATCTTTGAAGTTGTCGTGATCAATGGCAATGCTTTTCACGTTGAGGTCAACTATATCAAAGTTATCTGCAATCAGGATTTTTGATTCGATCATTGGTTTGCCCGACTGGGTAATATTGATGGGCAGGTCTTTTGCATCATAATCCTTACATGCAAGTGTTTCGGTTCCAAATACCTGAACGGGCGTATAACTTCCTACTCCGCATTCATTAATAGCGCGCACGCGCCAGAAAAACAAATCTGCCTTGTCCAGTAATTTGGTTGATGCTCTAGCAGTGTCTTGCGTCTGCACATTCACTTCAAATTCATCAAAAGTCGGTGACTTGCTCACCTCCAATTCGTAAGAGGTTGCATTGAGTGCAGGTGACCATGTGAACTGAGGAAGACCTTCCAGGTTTTGCGTGCCATTGATGGGAGAAAGTGGAGACAATCCCACAAAATTGGTGGACACAACTTCAAAATCAACAACGGTCCTTGTTGTATCAGCAAGTGCATCTGCAATGGCCAGCAATGTGATCTGGTAGGTACCCGACAAGGTTTGATTGGTAAGTACCACATCCAGATCCGCTTCTTCGCCTGCCTGGATCGAATCTTTGGTACTGCTGATGATGATGCCCTCAGGTACGTTTTCAAAAGCTATTCTTATGCTACCATCAAAACCTGCAATAGGTGAGGTTTCAACGTGTATGCCTGATGTAGCAGGAAGGCAAAAAGACCTTTCACTCGAAGTTGAGATAAAGGTAAATCCGGGTTCTGTTGCCTTATTTATTGGAAAATAAACATTGGACACATCAAAAAATATATTGTCACTGGCCTTAACAACAAATCTCGCTGCATTGGCAACGGTATCTGGTATGGTTACGGTAGCATTTCCAATATTGGGAGTCCCAATAGAAACAGGGATAAGATTGTCCGGATTGAGATCTCCGGCGATAGACAAGTAAATATTCACCGATTTGCAGTTGACGGGAGCCTGATCGGTATTGGCTACATCCCAGCTTACCTCAACTTTATCTCCACCCTTTACGGCTGTATTGTTATTTGGACTCGTGATCAAAAATGGTCCTGCCTGGTCGGTAACGTTGAGTTTTACATATTCCCATGCGGCAGCACCAGCTTCAGGATTATTGTCCCTGACTGTAAATGTAAAGGACATCTTTCTGGTATAGGATGGTAAAACCTCTGTAATATTGGCTACACCCAACAACAAGTCGTTTTGATTTGGAAAAACTCTATAATCTCTTCTATCAGTGGGGATAAAAGATCTGAATAGAGGTGCATTTCCACTTGGACTTCCGAGTGGAGTAATGACGAGTCCTGAATCTTTCTGTTCCCAACAATAAGTAAGCATATCATTTTCATTGGCATCTTCAGCTGAGCCTTCCAGAATGAATGGGGTACTTTTTGGCAGGGTATATCCGCTTGATGTTACAGATGTGATTACAGGAGCAATATTCTGTGTTTCAACTACATTGGCACAACTGCGGCCATTGGCATTCGGAGTTCTCATGTATCTGTATATTTCTACGAGGGAAGCGTTGTGGTAATAGCTGTCAGCCGAAGATGCGACATTATTAGAACCACAAGAACCTGCATAGGACATGATGGTTGTCCCACTACCGGGTTCAAAATCATTCCCAAGAGAAACATTTTCTCCACAATTGTGGAAGGTATGGTTGGCGCCAAATTGATGTCCCATTTCGTGTGCCACTACTCTGTTGGTTGACCCCAAAAGATTACCCCCAAAACAGCTGACACCTCCGCCTTTGTTTCCTGCACAAGCTGATCTTAGATAGGCCACACCTCCAACATCGCTACAAGAGTTGGTATAAACATGTCCAAAGTCATAGTTAGCCACGCCCACTATTGAGTTGATAATTCCAGTATTTTCAGGCAACAATGAACCTCCAACATTAGGAACAAAAAAAGGATCCATCGTTCCGTCCAAAAAGATCAATTCGTCGTTGCGGTCAATGAGCTTGATTTTTATACCGAGGTCAATTTCAAATATTTGATTGAGTCTATTGACAGATGTTACCATATCGGCCAGGGCTTTTTCTTTGGTACCTCGTACACCACCCCATTCTCCTGTACAGGCAATGGCTACCCTGTACTCAAGGAGCTCAAAGTTTGCACTTCTCATGTTGGCTATTTGTTCACGGCTTACAGTTTCTACCTCACTTCCTTCATGTTTGGTGCCACATGAATATAGGTGATCCAAATCCCCTGTCTGATCCTTTCCTTTATAAAAATAATAGTAATGTACATCACTATTGGTGACCGGTTCCATATAAACATCGCCATCCTGTCCTACTATGCTCGCGTGAAGTCCAAATGGGCCGATATCAAAGTTGGCCAGGTAACTGCCGTCTTTACTGATACCACGGTAAGTCTTTATAGAAGGATATTTTTTGGCCAGTCCTTCCTCCATCATGAAAGTTTCACTGACTTCAAAAGTCTTTAAGTCATTATGTCCCACAGGGAGCTGGATGGTAACTCCACCTCTTTTGATGCCGCTCAAAGAGCTGGTCAGTGACTCATAGTCCAGATAATAAATGCTGGCGTCCTGAGGCTCCTGGTACTTTTTGCCTTTCAGATCGAGGTTTCTTTGATTGTCGATCTTTCTGAGGCTGGTTTGTGACCACGACACAAAAAATATAAAACAAGCTAAGGTGGTTAATCCGAGTTTTCTTTGCATATCAATAATTTAGTCAATAAAAGATGTGGAGGGACCAAAAATAACAAGCTTTGTCAGAATGCAGGGCAGCATCTAAATTTTTTAAAATTAATTTTTTGTTATTGAATGTGTTTAAATTGGTGACCAGACCAATAAATCCTTGTATAAAACAACTCAAATTTCGATCAAAAAGTTGCTTTTACCTGAGCTCTTCCTACGTGTACAGCTTTCACAGATCCCGTTTTACGACCTTCATAGCTGACGGATAAATCCAGGACACCATTGAGCCTTCGCGTATATAATGCATTCCAAAGCACGTTTCCACCATTTTTCAGGCCATCCAGGATGTCGTATTCCAACGGAGTATTGGGATCGCCCGCATAAGCAATATCCACATAACTCAGCCGCATATCAAGCGACGACTTGTTGGAAGACCTTTGATTTAATTCTAATGCAAAGTTGTTGGTATTTGCTTCTTCGTTCAGATTGATCAGCTGATTTCTTTGACTGTTCTGATAGCTGGTTTTAATCCTGAAGGCAGTACTTGGTCTGAAGGATATTTCCGTACCAATGTTATAATATTGGATCTTGTGGCCGCGATCTGCAAACAATTCTGCGTCATACGTTTTCAGGCCAAGTGCGGAGTTTAGGATCCAGTCTGTATTTCTGAATATTTTTTTTCTGACTTTCAACTCATCTTCCTGGGTCTTTCGGGCTTCGTAACCGTTGATCTGATTGTTTTTCATACTCTGGTTCCTGCTGGTCAAAATGATGTCGAAGTCGGGATTGCCTCTGTTAAAATATATGGTATTTAAAAAGTTAGTACTAGCGCTGACCAGACTGGTGATGTCTTGTTGGCCAAACGGATTGATTTGCCTTTCTTCATTGGCATCCATGCTTTTATTGAGCACACGGATGCTTGTTGTATTGTAAAATCTTGATATCAGTTTTTTGAAACCGGAAGAATCGCTGCCAAAAATTCTGGATGGATCCAAACGCAAACCATAATTGAAGTTGAGATTATTGGTTCTGATGAATTCGTTATTGGGAAGATTTACCCGGATATAGCCGGCATAAGGATTACCCGGATCATATCTGAAATCAACCACTTTTTTGACTGTGTCGGCTGCATTACCGATGTACACATAATCCCCAAGATTGTTTTCAACCCGCTGGAAAATGTATTCAACTTTTGGTTCCTGACCAGAAGACAATTGGTAGTTGGTGTTCATTTGTATGAATTCCTCATCATCCTGCAAGAGGTGATCGATGCTTGCCAGCAAAGTTTTTTTGGAAGTTTCGCCCTTCACCAGATCCGTCCTCAATACCTCATAGTCACGATTTTTTACACTGATCCTGAGCTGATTGGCAGCATTGATTTGCCAGGCACTGTTGACTTCATATTCATTGATGTCTAAGCTTTTGGTCAATTCGCCACGGTTGGCAAAGTCATCATATCTTTTATTGTAAGACAAACTCAGTTTGAAAGGACGTTGTGGGTTAGAAGCTACATAATACTTGCTGTAAGTGAAAGCATAACCCTTATCCAATATGCTGTCTCTGCTCTCGAAAAAGGACACATTGTTTTCTGACTCAACAGATACGCCCATTGTAAATTTGTCAAAACGCTGGAAAGATTTGGAAATATTAAAGTTAGGTCGTAGGAATTGACTGTTTTTTAGGATGCTTTTCCCCGATGTCAATCCCAGATCACCACTGGCCTTCCATCCATCTTTGTCGAGATTAAATAAGATCTGATGTCTGAAACCTTTGTAGGTACTTAGGATGGAATAATTCGAAAAGCGGTACCCCAGACTGAGATATTTTTTAGCATTGATACGCGTTTCTATTTGCAAAACGGTCTCTCCTTTTCTGGCCAGCGAGTCGACATTCCAGTCTCTGGTGAATTCAGCGGTTCGGTAAGGGTTGAGTGGGTTAAAATCGTACTGTGTCTTTTCAAACTTGACTTTGTTGGTGAGATTGAGCTTACCACTGTCTCGTACCGCCACCAGGTTTTCAAATTCAATAAATCCTGCGAGACCGAAATTGTTTTGATCATCAATTCCGGAAAATCTATTGATGTCGAAATTACTCATGCCAATCTCTGATCTTATCTGGGTGCTTTTGCCCAAATCTATCGAGCCACCAAGCGTAGCCATTTGTTTTTGTTCAGGTGGTACCAACTCCACGACAGTATCGTACTTGCCTTTCCCGTAGCCAACATATTTGTACACCCGGCCATTCACTCCTACGCCATTGTCAATTTCATAACTGCCTTTTCCGGCTCCTACCTCAGAAAATGCAGAGGTATACAATGTTTTGTCCTTATCGGTAGAATACCTGAGGAAATGACTGTTTGGTTCGGCAGGGAAGGCCGGATTGGGCCATAATTCATAAGTTACAGCTACAAGGTTGACATTCTCTTCATTGACCGGTCTGATGCCTGATCTGAGGGAAAGATTTCTGCTGTCCCCACTGTTCATAAGTGTAGCAATGTCTGTGCTATCCAGGTCAATCTGTGAGGTTGAATTTTTACTGTCCTGTTCGGAGTAAAAATTGAAGTTAATGCTAAATGACTTTCCTTTGATGTCATTTTGAAGATGATACAATGACCGGAAGTAATTGAGGTCGGTGTATTCAAATTCTACGATTACCCTTGTTTCCCTGGCAATCAACCTGTTGGGAGAAAAGGTGATTTCACCAGCATTGTAGTCAATGACATAATCATACTCCTGACCCCTTCTCAGCAATTCTCCATTGAAATAAACTTTTTCCTGATTTGAAAGCACGATAATAAATCTCTCCTTATTGTTGCCCTCGAGCTTATATGGTCCCTGATTGCCTTCTTTTGTAGACAAGGTTTGTCTGGCAAATTTTCCTCTGGAGCTGGCTATGTTTGCCGCGGACTTTATACTACCGAAATTTTTCACTACCTCAGTATGTCCGAGGTTGATACCTTTCAGCTTTTTTTGAAAGTTCATGAAATAGGAATCGGGCTTTCTCAGCTCAAAATCTCCGGCAAGGACCCTTGTGGCATCTTTGGAGACTTCAATAAAAACTTTGTCAAACTCCTGGAGGACCTGTGTATTTCCTTCTGGCTGGATGGGAATATTGTCATCAGAGATAGCAGCCAGTACTTTGATACCGTTACCGATATCTCCACTCATCTGCATGTCAAATTTGCTGTTGAGTACCAGGCTTTGGCTATTGCCCACTGAGACCCCCCTACTGAAACTTCCGTTGTAGACCAAATCTTTGCCATCTATCACATTGTTTTTTTTGTTCTGAATTTCATCCAGATTGTACACCACATCATCATGATAATCTTCAAGGTCAAGTTTCGAAGTATCAAAACTGGTTTGAAGGTTGGTTATAGATTCCAAATACAAATACGAGACAAAAACTGTATCTCCAGGAGAATAGTTGATGTCTCCAAGTTGTAAGGAATTGATTTCTGGTTGAAATGAAAAGGTGACTACAGCCCCAATATTGTTGATAACATCTACAGAAGAAATCAGAATTAGATGGTCAGATGGAAGGAGAACAACACCAGTCGAATCTGTAGGTGTGAGTATTTTACGCTGAATTGCCTGTGCAGATAACTGGCTTGACAGAACGAATAAAGCAAAAAAACAAAATATTTTTATGTAAATATGAAGCTCTCTGAGCATAGCAACAATCAGAAAATATTAATAACGGAATTGTCGGGGCAAACAAATGTGTCTGAATACAAGATTTTTTGAAAGAATATTCGAGCTAGAAATTTCAATCCAAATTTTCTATCAATCAATAAAATATTCGTGTTTTTCTTCATTTATTATTTAGTATTACAAAAATATATCTATATCTTTATATATCAAGTTATTAAAGATTAATTTATATCAATATATGATCATTTTTTGAAATTGGATTTCATTTAATTGGCATTTTTATTGTTATCGTATATATTTGCATTCCAGAACCGACCGATTTAAAGAAAAATGCACAGATTGACTAGCTACAAAACAGCTATACTAGTGTTATTGTCCATTCCCATGTGGGCGCAAACCTACAGATCCATTGATGGCTCTGGCAATAATCCTGTGTCCCCAAGTTTAGGATCTACAAACGATAAGATCATCAACTACGTCCCATTGGACTATGCGGACAAAATATACCAACCAAAATTAGACGAAACATTCAACAGACCTAATCCTAGGGAAGTTAGTAATGCACTCTTCGATCAACCAGGATTGATTTTTGATAAAACAGGATTATCTGATTTTGCATGGGTATTTGGTCAATTCATTGACCATGACCTAAGTCTTGTTGAGGATGACCCTTCAAAGCCTTTAAGAAATATTGTCATTCCGGGAAATGACAGACATTTTGAGCCTGGTTCTGTTATGACAATTTTCAGAAGCAAAGTTGCACCAGGAACAGGAACCAGTGAGTTGAATCCGGTAAGGTTTGAAAATAAGATTACTGCATTTCTGGACGGATCCATGATTTATGGCGCTGATGATGAAAGATCTGCCTGGTTGAGGTCAGGAATTGATGGTAAACTGAAAACTTCTGAAGGTGATTTATTGCCGTGGAACACTGAAGACGGGAATTTCAACAGCCCTGTTGATTATTCAGCACCATTTATGGGCGATGATACCAGATCCCTGGTTAAGTTTTTTGTTGCTGGTGATGTGAGGGCCAATGAGAATCCCCTTCTGATTGCCATGCATACCTTGTTCCTTAGAGAACACAACAGATTGTGTGAAGTACTTAAGAAAAATAATCCAGGTTGGGATGATGAAAAACTATATCAGGAGGCAAGAAAGCTCAACATCGCTTTTCTTCAAAATATAGTATTCAATGAATGGCTGCCGGCTTTAGGCATTTATCTGCCTAAATATTCAGGATATGTTCAAGAGATCACGCCCCAAATCATGAATGTATTTTCAGCGGCGGCATTTAGAATTGGACATACATTGATCAATTCAAATTTACTCCGACTAGACAGACAAGGAAGAGACATGACTACCGGGAGCATGAGGCTGAAGGATGCTTTTTTCAATCCTCAGGCAGTTTTGTTGACTGGTGGTATTGAGCCCTTCTTTCAGGGAATGGGTACCCAAACTCAGCAAGAATTGGATTGCAGAGTCATTGACGATGTTAGAAACTTTCTGTTTGCTACCAATACAAAACAAGGTCTCGATCTGGTTGCCATCAATATTACCAGAGGAAGAGAGCGGGGCTTACCAAGTTTTAATGGGGTAGCCAATGCTTTTGGTTTACCATCTTACAAAACTTTCTCAGCACTTACAGATGTTCCTGAGGAAGCAGCAGCATTACAAGCTGTATATGGTTCTGTTGAAAATTTAGACCCATGGGTAGGTATGCTGGCAGAAAAGCACATGCCTAACGCTATCATGGGCAGGTTGATGATGACCATCCTGGAAAAACAGTTTCAGGATTTGAGAGATGGGGACAGGTATTATTTTGAAAACGACCCTGCTATAAGTGAGTCGGAATACCAGACCATTGTAAATACCCGCATGAGAGACATTCTTATGCGTAATACAGACATAGATCTGATGCAAAATGATGTTTTCAAGGCTATGCCTTTCAATAATATACCATTTGGACCCAAGCCTCTCCCAATTGAATTGAGGGCAGAATTGTATCCAAACCCTGTTGCTGCCGAGGGTAGCCTGAACATTTATTCAGAGCAGGAGCAAAACATCAAGGCACTGGTTTATGATGTAAATGGTCGAATTGTATATCAACACAACTTGCATTTGTACAAAGGCATCAGCAAAAAGACCATTGACTTTTCTCACTTGCCGGGAGGAATGTATAACATTGTCCTGAGCAATGAAAAGGCTTACACCATTGTAAGAATGTTTAAAAACTAGTCAGTATTACTGACCTTCCTTATCTTTTTTTACTTGAATTTTTTTAATTGTCAGTTAACAGTTTGAACACAAACCGTTGACGATCATACTTGCGTTGGAAATGCGATAACCTGTAGGGAGATGTACTGAAGGAATTGTTTCTTCAATACAAAAAGTATTTCCACATGAAGTGCAATGAAAGTGAATGTGCTCATCGTGGTGGTGGTGCTCTGTGCAGGTTGCTTCACACATGGCGTATTTGGTAGTATTGTTGGGGTCTACGATGCTGTGGATCAACCCCTTTTCTTCAAAAGACTTCAAAGTCCTGTATAGAGTAATTCTATCGAGTGCCGTGGTCAGGGCCTCCTCTATATCAGTGCTCGAGAGCGCGTGATTGTTTTCCAAAAAACATGTTAAGACATCTTTGCGGACTTGCGTGATTCTGAGATCAGCATGATTAAGCAGTTGAATGATTTTGTTGTCCATGGCACAAATTTAAAACAATTCATGGGTATAAGGTCCAACAAAATTAAAGTTCAAGAGGTTCTTATTCCTTGCGATCTACGCGCCTTTTGATCCTTTCCAGCAGTTCTCTGCGGAATTCATTGTCGTAATGCATGATTTTGAGCACCTTGGCAGATGGAAGAATTTCCTTGAATTTTACAATATACTTACGCTCAAGCCTTAGCTGTTTTTCTTTGAAATCCAGATAAGAATTTAATTTTTGATCGGCATCGGTGTCAGATATATTGCTCAGCTTGGTGTCATCCAGAAACTCTATTCTTTCACTGTAGAGCTCTTTTTCGTATTGAAAGAATACCGGCCAGAACTTAATGGCCTCATCCTGTGTCAGGTCAACTTTTGATGTCAGATAGGCAACCTTTTGAGCCCTGAGTTTCTCTCTGAAATTTTCTCCACCCGGTCTTCCCTGAGCAGAACCAGTCAGGTAAGCCAATAGTAAGAAAGAAAGTATATAAATGTTTTTAAGGTTCATCTTTAAAATAATTCAATGTGTTGATCCATGTATTCTTCCAGCGTCGCATCTGATGCGTCGAGATTGTAAAAATCACTGGTAGAGCCATTGGTAATGATATCTATATCTAATAAGTTAGCTTGCTCCAGAAGGTGAATGTCTTCTTTTGCGTCAAAGTCATCCAACAAGTATGCTATTTCATCTTCGTCAAGTTCATTGACAAATTCTGTAAGATTGGCCTGGCCCTGGATGGACTCATTGCCAGTAGAATTCAGACTCGACTTTATGAGCAAGGCTGCACAGAATGTCACCAAAACAAGTGCTGCAACTCTAAAATAAGTTGATCGGAACAACAAAAACTTTTTAGTTTCTGTCATTTGGCCGATAACGATATCCTCAAGGTTGGCGAAATAATTGTCAGGCACAATATCATTGTGGCTTGCCTCAGAAAGATGCATCAGTGCAATGGTTCTTTCTTCCAATTCATCAAAATATGCTTCCGGCATTGTCTGATCTCCTGTAAAACGACCATTAAGTTCAGGGGCTATATCATTGAGCTCCTGAATGATTTCCGTGGTAATTGTTTCTCTATTCTTCATTTTTTATGACGGATTCAATTTTTTTAACAGCAAAATGGTAGGAGGCTTTGAGTGCTCCTACAGATGTATTTAGTTTTTCGGACATGTCCTGATAACTCATTTCTTCAAAATATCTTAAGACAAATACCTCTTTTTGTTTTTCAGGCAGGGCTTCAATGGCATGATCCAATTTGTTCCTGATGATCTCAGCGGTAACATCGTCATGACCACCTTCTTCTTTAGCCTGAGTGGTATCCAAAGAAACAATCATGGCTTCACTCATCTTTGATTTCCTCATTGCAAGTGCTTCATTCACAGCGATTCTATGCAACCAGGTATATAAGGCAGACCTCCCTTCAAAAGTGCTTAAAGCTTTGAAAGCTTTAAGAAAAGTATTCTGGATAACATCATCTGTATCTTCATGTGATCCGACAATCTTACGGATCACCCAGTAAATTCTTTCCTGGTGAATGCGCATAAATAACCTATAGCCCAGCTCTTTTTGATGCGGGTCCCTGATCAAAGAAAGTATTTCCTCATCACTGTATTGTTTGGGCTCAGATGTCACTTTATTCAATTGCATTTGAAAATATTAATATAGTCATCCTTTTTGATTAGACGGCTACAAGAGCCCAAGGTTTAATCATTTCAGCCATTAAAACAAAAAAAATTGATCTAAACCTTTGGAGATCAGCCCTATTCACAGATAATGGGAGTAATACAGCAAGAATTTTACAGCACGAAAAGTTTATATCTTATCATATGTACCCAATTCTCTGAGATCAAGTATTGTTTTTTCGTGGGTGGAATAATACATAGGTTTGAATTTCGCACCATCGACAATTTTTTCACAGGTGTAGCTGTAGCTTTTAAATATTTGCTGGTTGTACTGTGCATCATAAGCCCTGACCATTATGAGAAACTCCATCATATTTTTTTCCCTTTCCATCTTATTGGTATGGTGGAGAGGGCTTTTGTCGTCTATGGGGTGTACAACTGTCCAGTTGAGAGGCAACATATACACATGCTCAATCTCCAGAGGCAATCGCTGAAACTTTCTTTTGGCTGTACCATCTTTTTGTGTCTCCAACCAGGTGGCGGTGATGTTGGCATCAACATTTAAGAGTATGTTTTTAGATGAATTGACCATTCTAAATTGCAGAGATTTACCATCTTTAAATGGAGCTATCAACATATTCTCACTAAACTTCAACTTGACTTTTGCCCTGGAAAATCGAACGAAAAGAATTCCTGTGGCGATGGCAACCAAAAGCAGGCCTGTAAAAGAGTCAAGAATGACCAGTAGGTGTGCAACCCAGCCAGTGGGGTATATGTTACCATATCCAATGGTAGTAAAAGTATGAATGCTGAAGAAAAAGGCATCAAAAAAATGATCTGTGAAACTCCCCGCAGACAATCCGTATAGCTGACCTGGCCCAAGTAATAAATATAAGAAAGCAAAAATTGCATTGATGCCGATAAAGAAACCCAACAACTCAAGTATAAAAAGCGGAAATGGAAGCTGGAGCATATGTTCATATACAGTTGATCGGTCAATACCTCTTTTGTCGATATTATACGAACCATCCTGGTTGACTATATATGAAAGCCCGCCGGTAAACTTACTGCCGAAACCCAGTTCAAAATCTATGTCATTTTGCGGTAAATCGCTTTCAATGTTTTTTCTTCTCAGACTCATTTTACAATTTATTTTTCATTCCGATGACGGCAAGCATCCGACCCGTTTTTCCATGTTCTTTCCTATGGGAATAGAACAGATCGTTGTCATCAAATGTACAGTAATGCGAAACCTCAATAGACTCATCTGTAACACCTGCTTCTTGTAATTGAGACTTGCACACCATTTTGAGATCAAGCATATATTTATTTGCATTTATAGAAGGTCTGTAAAATACAGCATCGAAATGACTGGCAACATCTGCACCAACCTCATAATTTTTCCCGGATATGCAGGCTCCAATAAAAGCTTTTATGCGCGAGGCATGGGTTCCAAACGAGGTAGCCATTGCTTGCAGCGTATTATTGATGATGTTCCCTTCTGTCCCTTTCCAGCCGCTATGGATCGCAGCCACAGCTTTGTGTTCTTCATCATAGAGTAGAATCGGTACACAATCTGCAACAGTGACAGCAAGCAAGACATTTAGCTGGTCTGTAATCAGGGCATCATATCCTTCATCATAGCCCCCGCTGGTTACATATTTGACCGATGTGCCGTGGACTTGTTTGGACTTATAGAGTTGTTCTCGGCCAAAACCAAGCATCTGACACAACTTGTCCTTGTTGGCTTTCACAAGTTCAAGGTCATCACCCACGCTCTCTCCCAAATTAAAACCAGGGTACAAGCCTGAATGGGAGTTTCCAAGTCTGGTGGTTTGTCTCGCCACCAAACCAGCTATGTTTTCGAATATTTTAGGTATAACCAGTTGCGTGTCCAAGATGTGTAGGTCTTATTTCTTTGCAAATATGGAAATTAGAATAGACAAAATTAGCGATAAAAAGTTTGACTAAAATCCCTGACGGATACAAAAGGCAATTGATTGTCAAATTGTTATTTCATTAGGATTTTATCTGAATATTGTATATATTTGCGTCGAATTTAGAGTGAAAAGGGGACTTTAGGTTCCCTTTTTTATTTGGTACAAGTATGTAAGGCTTTGGAAATCAAAGGTATAGATGAGAAAATAACGCAATTTTTTAAAGACAATGCTTTGGAAGATTGCTTTTTTGTTGAGGCCAGCGTCAAGGGGAAGAAGATAGAAATATTCATTGACCGCGACGGGGGTATATCTTTTGATGTGTGTAAGAAGGTGAGTCGTTTTCTGGAAGCAGATTTTGATGAGAGTAAGATTTTTGGTGACGATTATGTACTCGAAGTCTCTTCACCGGGAGTCGGAAGTCCACTCAAACTTCCAAGGCAATACATCAACAACACCGGCAGGGACATTGAGGTGCTGGCCGGAGACCAAAAAATAAAAGGACTTTTGCTGAAAGCTGATGATCAGATGATCGCAGTGCAGTTTGAAGAAATTGTGAAAGAAGGCAAGAAAAAAAAGAAGAATTTAGTAACAACAGAGATTAAATATGCTGATATAAAATCCGCAAAAATTAAGATAAGTTTTAAATGATGCAGAGATGAACTTAGTAGATTCGTTTTCGGAGTTCAAGGCCGGTAAAAATATTGACAGGCCGACGATGGTAAGGGTTTTGGAAGATGTCTTCAGGACCTTGATCAAGAAAAAATACATCACAGATGAGAATTTTGATGTGATCGTAAATACTCAAAATGGTGACCTTGAAATGTGGAGGATCAGATCGATTGTTCCCGATGGTGAGGTGACCGATGAGATGAGTCAGATATCAGCAACTGAGGCCAAGAGGATCGATGCTGACTATGAAGTTGGCGATGAGTGTTATGAACAAGTGTCTCTGGAAGAATTCGGAAGGAGATCTATCATGGCTGCCCGTCAAACGCTCATATCAAGAATCATGGATCTTGAGAAAGACGAGGTTTATAAGAGATATATGGACCGCATTGGCGAGATTGTCATTGGTGAAGTAAGCCAGATCATGAAAAAGGACTTGCTCATCATGGATGATGCAACGGGCCACGAACTCACCTTGCCAAGAACAGAAATGATAAAAGGTGACTTTTACAGAAAAGGCGACATGGTACGCGCTGTGGTGAAGAAAGTAGAAATGAAAAACAATCTTCCGGTCATCATCATTTCCAGAACAGACAGTTTGTTCCTGGAGAAATTGCTTGAGCAGGAAGTTCCTGAAATTGAAGATGGATTGATCACTGTGAAGAGGATCGTTCGTATACCTGGTGAAAGAGCAAAAGTAGCTGTAGAATCCTACGACGACAGAATTGACCCTGTAGGCGCTTGTGTCGGTATGAAAGGAAGCAGGATACATGGTATCGTGAGGGAATTGAGAAACGAAAACATCGACGTTATCAATTATACCACCAACAATGCGCTTTACATCCAGAGATCACTAACTCCGGCTAAGATTGCTACCATCTCATTTGATGAAGAAAATAAAAAAGCTGCAGTTTATCTCAAACCGGATCAGGTTTCCCTAGCTATCGGAAAAGGTGGTAACAACATCAAACTCGCAAGTAAACTTACCGGTTATGAAATCGACGTTTACAGAGATCAGATAGAAGAAGAAATCGATGATGTGGATCTTGAAGAATTTGCAGATGAGATCGATGAATGGGTAATCGATCAGCTCAAATCTATCGGTTGTGACACTGCCAGAAGTGTACTCAAACTGAGCAAAGATGAGCTGCTGAGAAGGACCGATCTCGAGGAAGAAACAGTAGATGAACTACTGAGGATATTGGAAGAAGAATTTGAAGATTAAATAAGAATCTAAGTGAGTTTTCATACCTTTGGTATGAGAAGTAGCCAAGGATTCACATTAAAATCATAACAACAAACCTCTGGGGAGGTTAAAAAAAGTAAGTACAAAACCGGTACATGGCAGGATTATTAATAAAGGTAGCTAAGGAGTTCAATGTTGCAACAACAACCATTGTGGATTTTCTTACAGCAAAGGGTTATTCAATTGAAAACAAACCCAATGCAAAAGTAGATGACACAATGTATCATCTTTTGCAGCAAGAGTATCAGGGCTCTGCAGTTATCAAAGAAAAGGCGGACCAAATTCAAATAGGTGTAAATTACAAAAAAGCTGACGAAAAGCCGGCCCCTGTCTTTGTACCTCCTGTTGTAAAAAGAGAAGAGCCTAAACCAGTAGTGGAGGAAGCTCCAAAACCTCAGGAAGTTGCCCCTGTGCAGCAGGAAAAAGAGGAAGTAGTTGCGGCAAAATCTGATAAGATAGGCCTTAAAGTGGTTGGCAAAATTGACCTTGAACCTAAAAAAGTTGTAAAGGAAGAGCCAGCACCTGAGCCAGTTGTTCCCCAGGAGGTAAGTGCACCTGTTGAAACACCAGAAGTAAAACAGGAACAGGCACCTGTGGAGAAAGTTGAAGAAGCACCACAGGTAGCACCAGAAACTCCCGTTACTCCTGCCCCTGTTGAAGAAGAGGACAATGAATATAGAGCAAAGACTCCACAGCTGCAGGGTCTTAAGATTCTTGGAAAAATAGACACCAACAAGTTTGGTACCTATGGCAAAAAAGCCAAGGACGACAAAAAAGACGAGAAGAAGGGTGATAAAAAGCCGGCACCTGCTGCAGCGGGCACTGCACCAAAACCTGCTGATCCCAACAAGGATGCTGCAGATGCTAAAAAACGCAAGCGCAAGCGCAAAAAAGTCAGCAGCCCGATTGACGTTGCCAATGTAGAGTTTAAGAAGAAGACCCAACAGAAGACAACCAAGGATGAAGTCAAAGAAGTTTCACAGAAAGAGATTGATGAGAAACTGAAGGCTACCATGGCTCGTCTCAATATGGGTGGCAAAAATAAACGCCAGAAAATCAGGAGAGACAATAGAGAGCTCAAGAGAGAAAAACAAGATGCACTTGACAACCTGAATGATGATTCAATCCTCGAACTTACAGAATTTGTGTCTGTATCCGAGTTGGCTAATCTCATGGACGTCAATGTCGGTGATGTTATCACCAAGTGTATGAGCTTGGGCGTTATTGTATCCATCAACCAAAGGATGGATGCCGAAGTAATAGAACTCGTTGCCAATGAATTTGGTTTTGAAGTCAAATTTATCAATGCTGAAGAGGCAGATATTGATGAAGAGGTCGTAGAAGATACACCTGATATGCTACAGCCAAGGGCACCGATTGTTACCGTAATGGGTCACGTCGATCATGGTAAGACTTCATTGCTTGACTACATCAGGAGTGCCAACGTTGCCGGCGGAGAAGCAGGTGGTATCACCCAGCACATCGGAGCGTACGAAGTGGTAGTCAATGACAGAAAGATCACCTTCCTGGATACTCCTGGTCACGAAGCCTTTACGGCGATGAGGGCAAGGGGAGCCAAGGTAACGGATATAGCAGTGATCATTGTTGCTGCGGACGACAGAGTGATGCCTCAGACCAAAGAAGCGATCAGCCACGCTCAGGCGGCTGGTGTTCCTATCATATTTGCCATCAACAAGATTGACAAGGAAGGTGCAAACCCTACCAAGATCAAGCAGGAGTTGTCAGAAATGAACCTCTTGGTTGAAGAATGGGGTGGAACTATTCAATCTCAGGACATTTCTGCCAAGGCAGGTCTGAATATCGATCTGTTGTTGGAGAAAATCCTTCTGGAAGCCGACGTACTCGAACTCAAAGCCAATCCAAACAGAAATGCTGTGGGTACGGTACTTGAAGCATCTTTGGATAAAGGTAGAGGTTATGTCACCAAAATATTGGTTGAAAATGGAACCCTGCACATTGGTGACCCAATCGTTGCCGGTGCACATAGTGGTAAGGTGAAAGCCATGTTCAACGAAAAAGGCAAAAAGGTCAAGGCAGCTACTCCAGCGACACCTGTTTTGGTGCTCGGTTTGAGTGGAGCACCACAAGCTGGTGAGAAATTTAAAGTTTACGAATCAGATCAGGATGCAAGACAAGTAGCTGTCAAGCGTGCACAAATAGAAAGAGAGCAGGCCAACAGGGCAAGCAAACGTATTTCTCTTGATGAAATCGGAAGACGTCTTGCACTTGGTACCTTCAAGGAGCTCAACCTCATTGTCAAAGGTGATGTGGATGGTTCTATCGAAGCATTGTCTGACTCACTCATCAAACTTTCTGTTGAAACGATCCAGGTCAATGTGATCCATAAAGCTGTAGGACAGATCGTTGAATCCGATGTATTGCTTGCATCTGCTTCTGATGCCATCATCATAGGATTCCAGGTAAGGCCTTCGTCCAACGCAAGAATTCTTGCTGAGAAGGAAGGTGTACAAATCAAGTCTTACTCTATCATTTACGAAGCGATTGAGGAAGTCAAGATGGCGATGGAAGGTATGCTTGAGCCTACCAAACAAGAGAATATTCTCGGTTTGGCAGATGTCAGGGAAACTTACAAGATCAGTAAGATTGGTACCATTGCCGGATGTTTGGTTATTGAAGGTAAGATTTCAAGAAACAACCACATCAGAGTCATCAGGGACGGTATCGTTGTATTCCCGACAAGAGAGGGGGCTCACGGCGAGATCAGTTCATTGAAGAGGTTCAAAGAGGATGCCAAGGAGGTCAGAAACGGTCTTGAATGCGGTATTACCATCAAGAACTTCAATGACATCAAAGAAGGAGACAACATCGAGGCTTACGAAATCGTAGAAATCAAAACAAAACTTGGTTAATAGATTAGCGGATTGAACCATCAGGATCTCAAAGCTTTGCTGGAGGAAAAGGTGGAGCAATACAACCACGTCTCTTTCATAGAAAGCGATCCCATTTCTATACCTCACCAGTTTTCTAAGCAACAAGACGTAGAAATTGCTGCCTTCTGGACGGCTGTTTTGTCATGGGGCCAACGTACTACCATCATTGCCAAGTCCAAACAATTGTTTGACTGGATGGATGGCCAACCCCACGATTTCATCTGCAATGCAAGTGATACGGACCTAAAGGTGTTTGAAAAATTCAAACACAGGACATTTCTGGCCGAGGATACCCTTTTTTTTATGGCTGCGCTGAAAGTGTTGTATGCCAGGCATACTACAATGGAGGAAGTCTTCTTAAACTTTGGGAAGGATGCTGACGATGAACGTTTCATGTTTGCAGCCCTTTCAGGGTTTCACGATTATTTTTTTTCCCTCGCAGAAGGTCTCGAAAGAACAAAAAAACATGTGTCCAGCCCGGTTAGGGGAAGTACTTGTAAGCGCCTCAATATGTTCATGAGGTGGATGGTAAGGAAGGATGACAGAGGAGTCGATTTTGGCATCTGGAAAAATATCCCGTCTTCAGCATTGATGATCCCTTATGACCTCCACGTTGATAGGGTGGCCAGACACCTCCGGCTAGTGGACAGAAAACAAAAAGATTGGCGCATCGTTGAAGAAATTACCTCATTCTGCAGAAGTCTGGACAAGAATGACCCGGCAAAATTTGATTATGCTCTCTTTGGTCTAAGCATTTCAGGTGAGCTCGACGAATACAAGCTCATCAGATAAGCTACATCCAAAATATTTGTGAAGACAACACTTTGTTTCCTGAACTGACATTAATTGTAAATTGACCGGCTTGCTGGATTGGGAGTTCAAATGTCGACAAGCTCCCTGAGAATTTTTTCTCAAATACCATTTTACCCGATCCGGATTCATATAGTCGCACGACAGGGTCCTTGAGGCTTTCAGATATTCTGATCTCCAATTCTTTACCGGAAGGTACCGGATTTTCGTGTTGTAACCAGGTATCGGCTACTTTGCCTGCATCCTTGGTTTTGGTCAAAAGGTTCTTGAAGCGTACAAGACTGGTTACCGTATTATTGTTTGTAAATTTTCCTCCTATATAAAGATCTCCATTGCTTTTATCAATGGCATACGTGTTCAATCTGTCAGTGGGTTTGAATGCAATCGGTGATTCACTGATAAGATCACCCCTGTTGTTGATTACTACCCCATTGTTCCTGATGATTTCACCGTTGTATATGCCAAAGTTACCAAAAATCAAAAATTGATCATCTCCGTAAGGAACCATAGCCAGATTTCCACTGGTGAAGTTTTCTATATTGGCCCGAAAGTCTTCATCCATCAATCCCGATTCAAAAATTTTTGCCACATATGGTTCGAACCTGGTTGGTTCTGATTTTTCAAGATTTCCCGCAACTACATACCCATCTGCGATTTTGACTACATCCTGAATCCTCAGTTTTGTTGGTAGATTGGTCTTAAAACTGTTATCGAGATTACCGCTAGGATCAATTTTTATGATACTCGCAGGTTCTGAGCCATCATAACCAATACCTATGCCGAATAAAATCATTTCATCATTTGGCTGGACAAGGAAACCATTGTATCGCTCAAGAGCAGTAAAATGATCATTGTAGTTGCTGATGAATTTACCTGTCCTGTCGAATTTGACAAGTTCCTGGCTGGTTTTATTGCCTAAAGTGACAGCAACACTTTGGCCTGCATAGATGTTATCAGTGCTTGCCTCCAGAAATGTAACGCTGGTCACGGTAAAATTCCCATAAGGAAAAGGTAAAGCAATGATTCGCAACCCTTTATCTGTCAATATCGAAGCTCCGTTTGGAAAACCATTTGGAGCTGCTGAATTATAGGTTGAAGCGACCGCAAGATTACTATTGATGAGCTGCTTGATTCCAAAAATCAAGGGATTAGCAATTTTTCGGGACAGGTTGGAAAACTGTTGGTCCAGGCTTCCATCATTATTTAACCTGAAAATATTCCTGTGAGATATTCCATTGACATAGGCCAAATTGCCGCCAACTAAAACCTTTCCATCTTTTTGCACTTCAAGCGCAAAAACCTCTCCACTTGACGAAATCCGTAAATGGTGACTAAAATCCGGAATCACTTCATTATCTGTGACATGAAATTGAGCAAACCCAATAATACTATCCAGTTGGGGGTTCAAATTTCCAATCACGACAAATGAATTCGAATCGGTAGAAATAGGGTAAGCTAGTGAACTCCCCAGAACATCAGTTTTTTCTATTACGACACTTAATTCAGGTTTAGTCTTAATGATATATATATTATTTCCGACTGCCATAAAGCGGTCATTGCCCAGCGGCTTGAATGAATAGATGTAATCATTAAAAGCTAGAGGAAAATTTGGTTTTAGTTTAATCTTGCTAATGTTGGTACCTGTAGAATCGATGAGTGAAATGGTATTTGCGTCACCTTCGAGGAATACAAACTCATTGTCTTTGGTGAATGCCCCATCAATAATTCCCGGAATGCCTTGAGTTTGGAAATTTGAAATCAAAAATCCGGATTGATCAATAGAAATTGAATTCAAGGTAATTCCAAAAAGATCAAATCTTCCTCCGAGAAGAATATGTTGAGTGTCTTCATTGATCCAAATCGATGAAAGATCAGCAGGAGTAACTTTACTGAATGATGCATCAACCTTTCCATGCTCATTTAGCTTAAATGTAGTGTAAGTATTGTCTGCTAATCTTGCAACGCCTATGATTTCATTGGTTTTTAGTACAATGAAGTTGAAAATGGTGATTCCCATTGGTTGGTAAATCTGAAAGCTTGTATCAAGAGAACCGTCCTCTAACAGCCTGATCATGCCTTTCCCAGCCAATAGGATTCTCCCTTCATAATCCGTTTTTATTACAGCAGGTCCAAAATTTTGTACGATTGGATCTGGTTTGAAATTTTCATCAACTGTAAGAATAGAATCATTCAATATCCTGATGAGTCCATCGTATGGGGCTTGATTTAACCTGTTATCTGGAGATAAGTTCAAGAAGACATTCCCATACTTGTCATTACCAATTACGTAAGACGTACCACCCATTTGAATAGATGGCAAAAATTCAGTGTCATATTCTTGTGAAAAACCTAAAATAGTCAGAAACAAAAAGAAAGCGCAAATACAATTTTTCATAAAATCAGGATTTTAGTTGCTTCAGACCAGCATGTGGTGCGAAGTTAAACTACTTTTGAAAAGTACCCATAAAAATTTTCCCTAATGCTTTCGCGCTGCGATTTCTTATTGTCGGTTTTCCGGAGTATTTCTGTTAGAAAACTTCAGCCATGATGTGTTCTTGTTCGCTCATCATTTTTCTGATATTGATCAAGGCATATCTCATACGACCGAGCGCAGTGTTGATGCTCACCTTGGTCAACAAGGCGATTTCCTTGAAGCTCATATCAGCATAATGGCGAAGCATGACCACTTCTCGTTGCTCATCAGGTAAGTTCTCCACCAATTCTCTGAGCTTGGAATAAGACTGATCCTTGATGATGAAATCCTCCATATTGTCTTCGGGCGTTTCAATCACGTCAAGGATGTCGAATGTTTCTGTAGGTGAAACCTTGGTCCTTCTTTTGCTTCTTCTGAAATGGTCAACGCACAAGTTGTAAGAAATTCTCAACGCCCACTGGATAAATTTACCTTCGTGGTTGTAACCTCCTCTACGGATGGTATCAACAATTTTAATAAAAACATCCTGAAACAAGTCTTCTGCCATTTCATGATCTTTGACGAACATGTAAATAGAGGTATAGACTCTGTCTTTGTGTCTTGTTAATAAAACTTCGAAAGCTTTGTCATTGCCCTTCAGATAAGATTCGATCAATTGCTGATCGTTCAATAGTAATACATTCATAACAGCTATTAATTAAGTCAGTAAAGTGCTTAAAATAAAAGTGTAGAATTATTACTTATAGGCTAAATTGGACGTTTGTTTTTGTAAGATTGTTCAAATATATGACGATTATCAATATAGGGCAACGTCAAGGGTAAGTTTTTTTAAATATTTTTTTGTTAATATGTCTTTTCTGCCAGATAATCCGCAATAATCCGTGCAAGTTCGACGGGCTTTTCAAAAGGTATGAGGTGACCAACTCCCTTCATTTCAAAGTATTCATTTTGATTATTGTGTTTTTGGAGTTTGAGCCAGGACTCTCCCGAAAGCACATTGGAGTGTTCAGCCCGGATAAGGAAAATTTCTTTTTCTGTTTTTGAAAGAAACTTCCAGATATTTTCCGGGGAAGCATAAATCATAGCTTCCCATTCTCTTGGATAAGCCAGTGATGCAGAGCCATCATCATTTTTGTGGATGCCGTATTGAATAAATAAATCAAAAACCTCAGGAGTAAATCTTTTGAATACCGACTTCGAACCAAGATGACTTGCAGCCTCTTCTTTTGATGCCCACCAATTTTTCCTCAAGCTTGCAATTTTGATGATCGGTCTTATCCTTGCTTTTAGTTTGAAGGGTAAAAAGTTAACCCAACGTACAGTTTCTTGAGGAAGTACCACCGGGTCTATCAGAACAATGTTCTTGAATAAGTCTGGTCTTTTAACAGAAGCTTTCCAAATGGCGACGGCTCCCAAAGAATGACCAATTGCATCAATGGCATTAATTCCCATTTCATCGCAAAATGAAATGAGATCTTCGGTGAAAATAGACCAGTCTCTAATGGTTTTTACATTGGAATCCCAAAGTGGTCTTTGTTTCAGTGCGATGAATTTGCGGTCAGGAAAATTGCGAACGAAAGGTCCGTACATTTCAGGGTTGTAAGCATTGGCGTGATAGAGTAGCGTAGCTTTTCCTTCTTCATTGCCAAGCACAATAAATTTGTCTTTAAACGGCATAACCTATCTTATAAGATTCTTCATGGTTTCGCGGTCTACAACCCCCAATACATTGCCGGGCTCGCCAATGGCAATTATAGCGCACCCTTTTTCCTGCATCATTTCCATCAATGTTTTGGCACTGGCGTTTGGTTCTGCGTACAAAATTACAGAAGACATCAAAGATGTTACAGCATGGTCCCCAAGGTTTCTCTTCTGAGCTTCCATAAGAAATAGTTCAGGAATCGTTCCTGAGACATATCCAAGAGAATCAAACACAAGAAAGTTGCTTGCGATATTTCTTCTGAAAAGTTCAAAACACTTATCAAAAGTATCACTTAGGTGCAATCTTGGAAAATCAGTTTTCATGATGTCGGAAGCAATAAATTCTTCTAAAACAGAATAGGTATTGGCGTATTTTGATTCGGCGCTGGCCGAAGTAAATATGAAAACGCCAATGAGCGCAAGTGTGATCTGGTCTTCCATAATTGCGAAGGCAATGAAGCCTATTGCAAGCACTCTGCCAATTACACTGGCAATATTGGTTGCTCTTCTTCTCCCCAATCTCATGGATAGCAATGACCTCAATACACGACCTCCGTCCATCGGAAATGCGGGTATCAGGTTGAACATGAAAAGTACTATATTGAGCACAACGATATTTCTAAGGAAGTCAGCAATGCCGGGCACTTCCGTAATGTCGGCGTTTTGAGGTAAAATGCCCCCATCTGTGAGGGATATCAAACCTAGCCCCAGGGTAATTGCGATAACTACATTTACTGCAGGTCCTGCAATGGCAATGATGAATTCATGGAGTGGTCTCTCCGGAAGTTTTTCCAATCGTGCAATACCACCAATCGGGGAAAGTATGATGTCTCTTGTTTTAACACCATACTTGGCAGCAGTTAGTGCATGACCGAATTCATGCAAAACTACACACAAGAACATCACAAGGATGTATGCAGAAAAAATCAATGATCTCTGAAGGTTTAGACCCTCAGTAAAAGCTGTGTAAGCTACAAAAAGGATCAACAAGCTGAACGACCAGTGTACCTTGACCGGTATTCCTGCAAATGTTCCTAAAGTAAAAGATCTGTTCATCAATTAAAATGTGATTGGGTCATATAAATTACCCTTGATGATATCTCTGGAAATTACCAGTCGCTGCATCTCAGATGTACCCTCATAAATTTGGGTAATTTTTGCATCACGCATCATTCTTTCCACGTGATATTCCCTAACGTATCCGTATCCACCGTGTATTTGCACGGCTTCTGTCGTATGTTTCATGGCTGTCTCAGACGCAAATACTTTGGCCATTGCTGCAGCCTTTGAATAGTCCATATCTGCATCTTTGAGTTGGGCAGCATTCCATATGAGGTGTCTTGTTGCTTCAATATCGGTTGCCATATCAGCCAATTTGAAAGCAATGGCCTGGTGTTGCGCAATAGGTTTTCCGAAAGCTTCACGTTCTTTTGCGTATCTGCACGACAATTCGAAAGCGCCCTGTGCAATACCCAAAGCCTGAGAAGCCACACCTATCCGACCGCCATCCAGTATTTTCATGGCAAGCTTGAAGCCAAAACCATCTTCTCCTATTCTATTTTCTTTTGGAACAATCACATCATTGTACATGATGGAGTGGGTGTCTGAAGAACGAATGCCCATTTTATCCTCCTTGGGACCAATACTCACACCTGTCTGGCTGGACTCTACTATGAATGCATTGATGCCTTTATGACCGAGTTCAGGATGTGTTTGGGCGATTACCAATTGAGCTGATGCTGTTCCGCCGTTGGTGATCCAGTTTTTTGTTCCATTTAACAGATAATAATCACCCTTATCAATGGCAGTCGTTCTTTGATGAGTAGCATCACTACCGGCCTCAGGTTCTGATAAACAAAAACAACCCATCCATTCTCCACTGGCGATTTTTGGAAGGTATTTTGTTTTTTGTTCCTCTGTCCCATACTTATTGATACCTGAGGCAAACAAGGAATTATTAACAGAAACTATGATGGCAGATGCTGCGTCAACCTTTGCCAGCTCTTCCAATACAATGGCGTAAGAAACTGTGTCACTGCCCATGCCTCCATATTCCTGGCCAATCAGCATTCCCATATATCCCATCTCTGACATCAGTTTTACCTCGTCAACAGGATATTTCATGTTTTTATCGCGGTCGATAACACCGGGGAGCAGCACTTGTTGTGCAAATTCCCGCGTTGCTTCTTTGATTGCTACTTGTTCTTCGGTCAGTCTAAAAATCATAGTTAAAAAGTCTCACCTTAAAAGGTGCATGCGTCATTTGGTGAAAACCAAAGATATGGTATTATGGTGATAGTCTACACGTAGTCCATCCTTCTGAACCTTTTCTGTAAGAGATGCGGTCGTGTAATCTGCTTCGACGTCCTTGCCAGAATTCCAATTCATTAGTTATAACCCTGTAACCTCCCCAATGTTCAGGAAGTGGAATTTCATTTTCACCGAATGCTTCAGTTTTTTCCTGAAAGCTTTGCTCCAAAAAACTCCTGGAAGGAATTACGGTGCTTTGGTCTGAAGCCCATGCTCCAATTTGACTGAGTCTGGGTCTGGAGTGAAAATATTCATCAGCCTCTTCCCTGGAAACTTTTTCTATTCTGCCATTTATTTTGATCTGACGCTCCAGGTCCAGCCAAACAAACAGCAAAGTACAATTCGGGTTCTCGTCCAGTTGCTTTCCTTTATCACTTTGGTAATTGGTGTAAAAAACAAAGCCCGAATCCAAACCTTTAAGCAAGACTGTTCTTGCCTGGGGCATCATGTCTTTCCCACAGGTAGCGAGGATCATTGCATTGGGTTCTTTTATACCCGCATTCCGCGCTTCTTCAAACCATATTATAAATTGTGCAAAAGGATCTGATGAAACGTCATCAATATCCAGAGATGCTTTTGAATAGTTTTCCCGGAGTGTAGCAAGATCTGCGTTCATAAAAAAAATTTATTTAGTTTAGATGGGGCTGCAATTGTTTCAGAATAGCCTGCTTGGTTTGTACGCCAGCTGCTCTCCATAGCAATTCTCCCTTTTTATATATCATAATGGTAGGGATACTCATCACATCCAGATTGGTAGAAAGTGACTGGTTGGCATCCACATCTATTTTAACCACTTTGATTTGTTCACCCAAGTCATTTTTGATGTCCTGAATGATGGGGCTGAGTACGCGGCAAGGGCCACACCAATCGGCATAAAAGTCGATCAAAAGAGGAACATCTGACGATATCAATTCCTGAAAACTCATAAATGTCTAATTTTTTAAAGATCTATAATAATCAACAAAACTAAACCTACCTGAGTTCTCCAAGTGTAACAATGGTTTCCTTTTTATCATTGTCTCTGATATAACTCACTTTTACACGGTCTCCGACCCTGTATTTTTCAAGAGAAAGTACCAACTCTCCGTAATTGGCGACTTTTTCATCACCTACACCGACAATGATATCCCCAAGCATCATGTTTCCATTTCCTGATCTCATGAATCCCCTCAAACCTGCCTTTGCTGCCGGTCCATGTTCGACGACTTCAGAAATGTATGCACCCCCAGGATTCTGGATGCCCAGTCTGAGCAAATCGTTTTCTGATACCAGTGCGACACCCAGTGTAGGCCTTTTGACCTTGCCATAGGCGATCAATTCCGGTACTACCCAGTTGACTTCATCAACAGGAATAGAAAAGCCAATACCTGCAGAAGCTCCTGAAGGGCTGTAAATTTGTGTGTTCACGCCAATTAGTCTTCCGCTGCTATCGAGTAACGGACCACCTGAATTCCCCGGATTGATGGCCGCATCGGTCTGAATGACTCCTCTGATGGGTGCACCCGTGAGGGATTTTATCTCACGCCCAAGTGCGCTGACGACACCTGTGGTCAGAGTCTGATCCAGCCCAAAAGGGTTACCAATCGCCATGGCAAACTGACCAACTTTAAGATCTCCTGATGTACCAACCGGTAACGGCCTTAACTTACTGGCAGGAGCGTCAATTTTGAGCACTGCGAGGTCCTTGCTTTCTTCAACGCCGATAACCTCTGCCTCCCAGTTGGTACCGTCGGCAAGTGTTACATAAGCCTTATTGGATTGGGAAATGACGTGGGCATTAGTCACTATGTGACCTTTGTTGTCCCAGATAAATCCTGAACCTGTACCTCTAGGTATTTCTTCTACATTTCTGGTCCAATAATTGGTTTGTAGTACCTTGGTGGTAATGAAGCATACAGAAGGTGCTGCACTTTCAAAGAGTTCTATTGTTGCCTTTTCAGTATCAAAAACCTGGGTGACCGGAGCAACATTTCCGGTATTGGGCACTACTGCTGATTTTGAAGATGGCAAAGCAGTTTCTGTGGTCGAAACCGCGACCAACGTGTCGTTGGCTTTTGCAGCAAAATACTTTTCTCCAAAATAATAGCCTATTCCCAACAGGCCTAAAATAAATATTAAATGATGTGCTTTCATAATTGATTTTGTCTTTCTCTAATGCAAAATAAACGCAAAATCTCCTTTTGGAGTTTTATTGGATCGATTAAAGCTGAGTTAAAATCGCCAAATAGAAATTGAAATCTCAATTTTAAAAGATAAGAAAATTAAATGCGTAAACTTTATATTCTTTAATATATTGCATTATAAATTTGTGTATTGAAAAACTCTATAAGCGTTATAAATGTTAAAAGGTAAAGACTACATATTGTTTCTGATCTTAACCCTATTTACTAAATATATTCATTCACAGTCTTCTTATCAAAAGCTCATATTATGCCCCAACGAGTCAACAACTTTGCAACCCCCAACGAATACTGATAATTTAATATCATTCAAGTGGACTGGACCTCAAATGGTAGATACACTCAATTTAAATTTAAATTTGACCACTCCCCAAAAAGGAATTTACATACTAACTAGAAAGTACGAAGGAGAAAATCTTATAAAGAACCATAAATTTGATGATGGCATTCGAGATTTTGAAACAGATTACTTTTTAAATACTCATATTGGATGTACTCCTGAATATCCATTTTGCGAAAGCACTATAAACGTAATTTCTGATGTATCCTCAATTCATAAGTTGCTATTTGATTGTGAAGATCCAGTTGAAAAAAACGGAAAATTTTTAGTTTATAATGGAAGTAAAGATATGGTAGACATTTGGTGTCAAAATATTCTATTTGAGAACTTACAATCTGAATATCGCTTGTCATTTTTAGCTACTTCTTTATACGATTTAGCACCTCCAAAATTGAAAGTAGCAATTGATGGGGTACAAGACTCGAAAACCCTGGCACTTAGTGACTCTTTTTGCATATGGAAAAAATATGAATTGGTCTTTTCGCCAATGAAAACTCAAGAAACAATTTGTATTTTCGATATAGTCACAGATAGGGATGGAAATGATGGAGCTATCGACGAAATATATCTTACAGAAGTAAAATATGTTTCGGATACATTTGAAATAGATGTTTGGGATGCAGCTATAAATTTAAGTAAATCAGGAGATCTAACTTGCGAAAACAAGAATATTGAAATAGTAGCAAAATCAGACAATGAAGATGTGACTTTTTTATGGAAAACAAATTCTGGAATAATTTCACAAAGTGACGATAAATCTAAAGTAATCGTTAATTCACCAGGAGAGTACTTTTTGGAAATCTCTGACTTTACACTCTCATGTAAGAAGTCCAAAAGCATTGTTGTGAATTCTTCAGGGACTTCAAAAATAATTTATCCAAATATATTAGATCGCGGTGCTAAAATGGAACAAAACCGCTGGTTTACTCTTTTTTATAACATCTCCTGTCCTGCCCCCAAAATCAAATTGCTAAACATATTTGATCGATATGGAAATATCGTATTTGCAAAGGAGGATTTTATAACAGAAAGTGGAGAGAAAATTTGGAACTTGCATTTCCATAATAGATATGTTGAACAAGGTACTTATGTTGTTTTAATTGAGTTTGACGATCCGAGTATTGACTATTTAATTTCTAATCTCCTGATCCTTTAATCAATATTTACAAGCCTCTTGTTAGATTAATTCGAGTTATAATGCCATGAGTTTTGTCCAAAATGTTGCAAAATAGTATTGACAATCAATACATGGATAATTTAGAAGTCATAATGTTTACCTTTGCGACGGTGCAAATGACACTTTTAAGAAAAGACTTTAATGAAAACGACATTGAGTAGGAACAAAAAAGCCAGGGTCATTGCTTATTATTTGCCCCAGTACCACCCGATACCGGAAAACAATACATGGTGGGGAAATGGCTTCACTGAATGGACCAATGTGGTAAAAGCCAGGCCTTTGTTCAAAGGTCATGTTCAACCGAAAATGCCTGCTGATCTCGGCTTCTATGATCTTAGGCTTGCAGAAACCCGTATAGCTCAGGCCCACCTTGCTGCTGAAGCAGGAATTGAAGGATTTTGTTACTGGCATTATTATTTTGGGAATGGAAAGCGGCTGCTCGAAAGACCATTTAATGAGGTTTTAAGTTCAGGGAAACCTGATTTTCCATTCTGCCTGGCTTGGGCAAATCACAGCTGGTATAAAAAAACTTTTGACAATACGGGTGATGATGAGTTGCTTATCAAACAAGAATATGGTGGCCCGGATGATTATTCCAACCATTTTTACGATATGAGGGCTGCATTTCTGGATCCCAGGTATATGAAAATCAACGGTAAACTCATTTTCGTCATTTTTGATTCAATGGGCTTTGAGGATTTCCCAGTGTTTAAGCATTTGTGGAATGAACTGGCTCAAAAGGAAGGACTTGAAGGGTTTACATTTATAGGGTACAGCCATCGGGAAGCAGATAATCAGAAAATACTCGACCTGGGTTATGATTATGTGAATGTAAATCGGCTGAGTGCATACTTTGAGCAGGAATCTTTCCTCCAACGAAAGTGGACATCTTTATTTAGAAGATGGTTTAAAAGAGGAAGATTTATTCATTATGATCAAGCCAGCAAGACATTTACAAATGCAACTGATGCTCAGAGACAAATCATTCCCAGCATCATTCCAAACTGGGATCATTCACCACGATCTGGTAAAAAATTCCATAATTTTTACGGCGCTAACCCCGAATCTTTTTCAAAGCAGGTAGGTGCAGCATTGGAAAATATTTCTAATAAGGACCATGAGGAAAAAATACTTTTCCTAAAATCATGGAATGAGTGGGGAGAAGGCAATTATATGGAGCCGGACGAAGAATTTGGTCGTGGCTATATTGATGCCCTTAGAAATGCACTTGAAAAATAAGTTCTCTTTTATCAATCATGCAGCATGAGCTTAAGGGTCAAAGTTTCAGTCCCGGACCTTAGATGGATAAAATAAAGTCCTGCACTGAGATGTGAAAAATTTCCAACCACATCTGATAACCTGGTTTCTGCATCAAGTCTCGCCTTTTGATTGTAAAATACCTGGCCGGTCATATTGCTCAAAGTCAATTGATAGGTGCCTGGTCTAAGGTGGCTAATAGTGGCTAAACCAAAACTGTTGGTTGGATTGGGAGAAATGAAAGTTTGATTGGAATTTTCATTCTCCAGGTTTGAAAGGAGAAACTGTCCATCCAGCCAGAAAATTCGTTTTTTAAACCAGTTCCTCAATTCAGATACCTCTCCATTCCAGCTTGTGGCTATAGGCTGAGGCTGAGGCCAAACATATTCCCCCAAAATAGGCCATCGGACAAAGTTTCTCGATTGGGCAAATTGTATTACTTCCACAAGAGAATCAATAGTTGATGTGATTTTGCTTTCCTGAAGAAAGCCAGCAGTTCTTTGAAGGCTATACTCTTTGCGCACTTCATCAAAGAAATAAGGATCCGACATCAATTTTTCCCACCAAAAAGGAACCTGGAGGTCATCAAAAGGGCATATTTCGTTGAATTTGTATGCCCACAAATCGTGTCTGCTGCCTTCGCAATAATCTGCATTACCGTAGGCAATATCAAAATCCCAGACCGGTCCCATCTTCAAACGTGGATCATTACTGTCTTTGTCTTTGTGAAGGAAGCTGCTTATCCGATAGGCATCCATATTTCTTGAGACTTCACTTACAAGGAAAAACTTCACAAAACTTGATACATCTATAAACGATCTGTAACCAAGCTGCGAATCCTTGTAATTACTTGATGCAAATCTCGATTCCACGGTATTGATATAATTCCGTATGTATGCTTTTTGTTGTTCAGAAGGCTCTTTCGGAGTGTCCAGTTGATAAAAGATTTTTTTCTCTTTGCTGGATTTAAAAAGAGATTCGAAGAAATAGTTGATTGTGCCAGTGAATTTGTCGATTTTCAACAGATATCCTCCTGTTAGATCATCTCCTGAATTTTCGTCGGGGTCCAACTTTGCAATATCTACTCGTCCTTTGTCTCTTTTGATTTTTTCCATCAGAACATACAAACCCTGATACTGATTGTTGATCATTAATTCTACAAAACGGGTTCTTGGAGCATACATGCCCATCGATCTTGCCATCTCCATTGAGATGACGTTGTGTAAAAAACTTTTTTCGTTGTAAGAAGCAAATAGTACATAATCTGCTTCTTCTGGCCAGCCAAAAATGCTCACGTCTTTGTCATCTCCATCCTTGTCACGAACCTCCAGACCATAAGCTTTTTTTGGAAAAATTTGGGAAGATGATCCACGAAATTCAATCCCAATCAACTCATCAATTGCAAAGACCGAGTCAGAACTCAAATTGATATCCTGATCCATAATCTGCATTCTTGCCTCCACTTTTTCCTCGTCTTCAATAACATTTGTAGTTGTTATTTTGATGATTGGCAAGTTGGAAGTAAACGATTGCCCCGAAATCAAACTTGCGAATAATAGAAAAGCGAAAACAAGAAAAGATCTATGCATTATTGTTGCTTTATGGTCAGAACAGATATTTCCATTCTGATGTGATGTGGGTGAAGAAAAGAAAAAGGCAGTCGGAACTCCGGCTGCCTTTCCTTAAATTTTATGGCTTGACCTGATTGTCAATAACATTTCCTTCTGAATCTATTGAAACTACAGTATATCCAAGAGCCTCAAGAGGTCCCTGTATTTTGGCTTTATCACCGGCAAGAACAATCTTCATTTTGGTTTGATCCATGTACTTGGATGCCAGCTTATTCACCTCTTGTTTGGTAAGATTTTTCAAAACATTGTTTTGTTCGGTGACATAAGATTTATCCAGGCCGTATTTGAGAATATTGCTTACAAATCCAGCCTTTTGAAACCCTGTTTCATACCTTCTGGCTTCTGATTGGGAAATGGCTTGTTTTAAGAAGGTAAGTTCTTCATCACTTATGCCTTTTTCAGCATAATTGTTGAGCTCTTTAAAAAATTCAACAACAGTACTGTCTGTTGCACTGGCGAGAATCCCTGAAGAAAAGGTAAGACTTCCTGTATAATTGTTACCTGCCAATGACGTTCGGGCACCATATGTCCAGCCTTTGTCTTCACGTAAATTGATATTGATTCTGCCATTGAATGAACCTCCAAAAAGATAATTCATCAACTGAGCCTTGTAAAATTCTCCTGTTGCATCATATTTCAGATCTGTGACATATCCAATTCTGAATTCAGTCTGAGCAGCTTTAGGGATATCTACCACATATATGGTTTTGTCCTGTTTGGTTTTTGCAGCCTTGATTTGCTCTTCAAGGCTTACTTTGTAGTCCGGAAGTTTCTGAAGCACATCATTGATTTGCTGAGAAATTTCCTTATTGATTGGGCCAACTACAACAGCCTTCATTCCATTTCTGCTGAAATACTGCTTATAGTAGTTCTCAACGTCTGCCAGTGTTATGTTGGCCACGGTTTTCTCCGTTCCGTTTGATGGAAGACCAAACACACTTTCATCTCCATAAAGCATTTTGTTATAGGCATCAGTTGCTACTGTGGCAGCCCTGGACTTGGAGTTTTTGATACCTTCAATGGTTTGATTTTTGATTCTGTCAAATGTTTCGGCTTTAAAATCTGGCCTCAACAATCGTTCTTCCAGAAGTTCGAGCGTCGGTTTCAGATTCTTTGTAAGCGTTCTGATGGTAATACTTGTATTATCGAGATCGGAGCCTATATTGATGCTGGCGCCCAATAGATCCAGCTTTGCACTCATTTCTTCAGATGTGAAATTTTTGGTGTCTTCATTCATCATTCTCGCAAACATTGATGAAAGACCAAGCTTGGATAGATCGTTCTGTTCTGCCAGTTGACCTCCTTTCAATTCCAATGAAATTACTACCACAGGAATTTCATCGGAAGTTGCTTCAATGATATCATAATTGCCTTTTTTTGACTGTACATATTCCGGCACTTTCACGACAGGTGCAGGACCTTCAGAAGGCATGACACTCCTGTCAAAACTATCTTTTGGTTTTACGTATTTCAAACCATCATAACCATAACTTGGTGGTGTGTATTTGGTGGTGTCAATGGTAAAGTTGTCTTCCGTGACTTTCATCAGCTCATTGCCTTTGGTAAGTACACTCAGTACCACCATTGGCTTATCCTTGATGTATTTATTATATACCCTCATAACATCGGCAGGGGTTATTGAGGTGTAATTCTTCAACTCTTGCTGAATAAAATTTGGATTTCCGGTGAACGTCTGGTATGCTGCAAGTTGTCTGACTTTTCCACTCACACTTTCAAGACCGTAGATGTTCATTGCTTCGTAGTTGTTTTTGAATTTTTGTACATCTTCTTCAGAAGCACCTTTTGATTCAAATTCTTTCAAAGCCATTTTGAGCGCTTCCTCCATTTCTCCAAGAGGAGTACCTGGTTTTGGCGTAACCATGAAAGTGAAATTTCCTGCAAGTTCATCAGTACCATTGGATACACGAACATTCAATGCTTTTTGCGTTTTTACCAGCTTTTGGTAAAGAATTGAATTATTGTCACCACCAATGATTTGAGCAAGGCAATCCAAAGCTCCTTCATCTTTGTCATAGCGGGGAACACTAGGCATGGCACAAACCAACATAGGCAACTTTGCGTAGTTGTCTACCATGCTTACATATCTGTTTTTGTCGAGGGAGACTGGATCTAACTTTACTTTTTCTACTTTTGGACCCATTGGAATTCCACCAAAATACTTTTGAACCATTTTGAGGACTTCCTTGGTATCTACATCTCCGCCAATGGTAAGTGTGGCATTGTTTGGACCATACCATCTCAGGAAAAAGTTTTTCAGGTCATTGACATCTACCCGATTGAGATCTTCAATATAGCCAATGGTCAACCAGCTGTATGGATGTCCATATGGGTATAAGGTCTGGGCTACTTTTTCTGTTATCAAACCATAAGGTCTATTGTCATAGTTTTGCCCTCTTTCATTTTTAACGGTAGCTCTTTGGATTTCAAATTTCTGCTGAGTTACAGCATCGAGTAAAAAACCCATTCTATCAGCTTCCAGCCACAGCATTTTTTCAAGCTGGTTGCTTGGCACCGTTTCAAAATAATTGGTCCTGTCCCTGTTGGTTGAACCATTGAGCGTACCTCCGGCTTCAGTGATGATCTTGAAGTGTTGTTCGTCAGCAACATTATCACTTCCCTGAAACATCATGTGTTCAAAAAAATGTGCAAATCCACTTTTTCCGATTTCTTCCCGAGCAGAACCTACATGATATGTGACATCAACATGGACAATGGGATCGCTGTGGTCTTCATGAACAACCACTGTGAGTCCGTTGTCAAAAACATACTTTTCGTAAGGAATAATGATCTGATCATCAGTCTTCTTAACAACTTTCTCAACTAGGGAATACTGGGCATTCAACATGGTAAATAGCAATACATTAAGCAAAATGAGATAAGGGCGCAATTTCATATCAATTTTAAAATGGTTAAGTAATAAGCTTGCAAAATAATGATTATGAAATTAGTAATGCCAAAAATGAGTACGAGTTCGCTTAAAACTCCGAAAATGTAAGATTTAAGAACATTAAATAGATTTAGGGGTTAATAGTTTGTTAAATACAGCCACCTATTTTAAAATAGAAATGATATATTCGTTTCTCCAAATAAAATCGGTTTTGAAGAAAATATATCTCATACTGGCCTTGGTTATCTTTGGAAATTTGATCGTTAATGCTCAGCAGAAGCTTCCAAAGGCCATACAATTTACAGGAAAAGTAGTGACAGAAGATTCAGATGGCAATGTCATTGGCCTTCCATATGTCAATGTGGCTATCGAAGGTACCAGCAGGGGTGTTGTTTCTGAGTTTGATGGATATTTTTCGTTTGTCGCTCAGCCTGGCGAGAAAGTTGTCTTCTCTAGAATTGGCTTTAAAACCGTAGAATATGTGGTCCCGGATACTTTAAACAGTGACCTTTACAGTTGGATACAGATCATGTCAGTCGATAATGTACTTCTTCCTGAAGTGGTCATCTACCCCTGGCCCAGCAGAGAACATTTCAAGTATGATCTTTTGGCCATGGACGTTACGGATGAAGTCAGGGAAAATGCCCGTAAAAATCTTGCCGAAGAGGCAATGCGGGAACTTCGCTATGCTGTACCAACAGATGGCAGAGAAGCCAGCAGCCTGGTATTTAGGGAAACGGCAAATGCTGCAGTATACACCGGACAGTACAAGCCTCAACGGATATTTGATGTGTTTGCATGGAAGCAATTCATTGAGGCCTGGAAAAGAGGTGATTTCAAAAATAAAAAACAATAACTACACTTTTCGCAATCTTAACATTGCTTACAAGTCCTTAAAGCAGGATTTTCAAGAGGTAGGTTCTGTTAACCATTTGAAATTTCAACAAAAATATTTTTCACCTTCACTCAATTGTCACACTAATTTTTGGTGGATAGATGACAATTATTTTACATTTGAGTAGTTTTTTTACTCAAAATTATGATTGAGACCCTCATTTCTTCAAAAACACGTATAAAGCTGCTCTTTAAGTTTTTTTTGAACACAAAGACAAAGGCCTACCTGCGCAGTCTTGAGACGGAGTTTGGGGAATCCTCCAATGCGATCAGGGTGGAGTTGAACAGACTTGAGGAAGCGGGTATGTTGAGTTCTGAAATACAAGGGAATAAAAAGTTCTTTCAAGCCAATGAAGGCCATCCCTTGTTCCATGAAATCCATAATATAGTCAAAAAACATCTTGGTTTTGACACCATCATCGACCAGGTAATTTCAAATCTTGGAGATATAGATGAAGTATATGTTACAGGCTCACTGGCCAAAGGTATTGATAGTCCCATTATCGATTTGCTACTCATAGGCGAAGTAAAAAAGGAGTATTTGTTGCATCTTATTGAAAAGTCAGAACAAATGATTTCGCGCAAAATCAGGTATATCGTTTATGACAGAAACGGGTATGAAAAACTGGGCAAGGATGCATTTGAAGTTCAACCTCTATTAATCTGGAAAAATGAACAATAGTAGTTTGGTTCAAACGGACCTGGAACTTTGGTATGCCATTTATACCAAATATAAGTGCGAAAAACAGGTGGTAAAAGATTTGCAAAGCAAGGGTATACATGCGTATGTTCCACTCCTGGAGCGGGTCAAAAGGTATACCAGAAAAATAAAAAGATATTATGTGCCCTTGATCAACTGCTACGTATTTGTAAAAATTTCGGAGTCGGAAAGGGTGAAGGTGTTAGAGACAGAAAATGTAATGCGTTTCATTAAGCCGGGTAAAAAATATATTTCAATTCCGGAAGAAGAAATCGACGTATTAAGGAGGATCGTGGGGGATGCAGAGCTTGAAGTTGAATCAAGTGAATTCATGCCCGTTGTTGGGGATGATATAGAAATTGTGGGAGGTAGTCTTACCGGTTTGCATGGCAAACTTGTGGACTCGATCAATAAAAATACGGTGGTTATCGGCCTTGAAAACCTGGGCTATCAATTTCAGATCAAAATTGATCAGAAACTGATAAAGAAGGTAGTCAGGCGATAATCGAACCAAACAAAAATGTGAAGGTATATGATGAGTCATTGCGACCTATCAGAGGCGAAGCCATGAGTAAATTATTGCGAAAAATAAAATTGGTAATTGTATGATGAATATTGCAGTGGTTGGAACAGGTTATGTGGGATTGGTATCCGGAACCTGTTTTGCAGAGACTGGCAACAATGTGACCTGCATTGATATTGATGAGAGGAAGATCCAGAAGCTTTTGAATGGTGAATTACCCATCTATGAGCCGGGTCTTGATATTTTGTTTGAGAGAAATACAAAACAGGGCAGGCTCCACTTTACTACAAACCTGGCTGAAGGAATCAAGGATGCAAAGATTATTTTTTTGGCACTTCCAACTCCTCCCGGAGCCGATGGGTCAGCAGATCTCAAGTACATTGTCAAAGTTGCTGAAGATCTTTCTGAGATCATCACAGACTACAAAGTCATTGTAGATAAAAGTACAGTTCCTGTAGGTACAGGTGAAAAAGTGGAGGCAGTCATGTCAAAAAAGCTGGACAAGTCACTTTTTGATGTAGTGTCAAATCCGGAATTTCTTCGTGAAGGTGTAGCTGTAGACGACTTTTTGAAGCCGGACAGGGTAGTAATAGGAGCGTCATCTACAAAGGCTAAAGACATCATGATGAAATTGTATGAACCCTTTGTCAGGCAGGGAAACCCTATCTATACCATGGATATCCGCAGTGCTGAGATGACAAAATATGCAGCCAACTCTTATCTGGCTGCAAGGATCAGTTTTATGAATGAGATTGCCAACCTGTGCGAGAAGCTAGGTGCCGATGTCGACCAGGTCAGAAAAGGCATGGGCTCTGACTCCAGGATAGGAAAACGATTCTTGTTCCCCGGTGTCGGATATGGAGGCAGTTGTTTCCCCAAGGACGTACAGGCTTTGGCAAAGTCTGCAGAAGACAATGCTTATGATTTCAAAATTTTGAAAGCTGTTATGAAGGTCAATGATCTCCAGAAAGAAGTACTTTTCAATAAAATATACGATTATTTTGGTGGGGAGCTTGAAGGAAAAACCATAGCATTCTGGGGCCTGGCTTTCAAACCGGAAACCGATGATATCCGTGAGGCACCGGCCATTACAATTTCATCAAGGTTGCTCAACAAAGGAGCAAAGATTCAGGCCTTCGATCCCGAAGCTATGGAAAATTTTAGAACCATGGTCACAGATAAAATTCAATATTGTGCCAACCAGTACGATTCCATCAAAGGAGCTGATGCTTTGGCCATTATTACTGAGTGGAGTGTATTCCGCAGTCCTGACTTCGAAAAAATGAGATCGTTGATGGCAGGTCATGTAATATTTGACGGCAGAAACGTTTATCAAAAAGAAGACATCAAAGAGGAAGGATTTGAGTATTACAGCATAGGGAGGTAAACATGTCACAAGAAAAAAACAGCAATGAGCCAAGGATGGACCGTGTATTCCATATGTCGGGCAAGTTGGAAGACTTAAAAAATGATACTTCGTATTGGCTCAAAAAATCTCCTTTTGAACGATTGGCCGCTGCTTACTACCTTACTTGTTCTGCTTACGGCCTTGAATATCGCGCAGATCACAAGCTCGACAGAAGTGTTTACGGGTCGAGAAAGCATAAAAATTTATAATACTTGGGAAACATCTTCAACACAGATTTTATTGAGTTTATTGAAGCTTTAAATCTTTTTAAGGTTGAATATGTATTGATCGGAGGTTATTCTGTAATTATTCATGGATATAACCGGACCACAGGGGTCATGGATATTTTTGTAAGAGCAAGTGTAAATAACCATTTAAAACTTCAAAAAGCCTTTGGCTATTTTGGTATGTTTATGGGAGATATGAATCTTGAAAATTTTCTGGATGTAGAAAAAAATGACGTCTTTGTATTCGGAAGGCCTCCAGTGAGCATTGAAATTATTACCAAAATTAAAGGCCCAGATTTTGAAGAAGTATATAAAAGTGCATTTGACTTCAAAATCGAAAATAACATCTATGTAAAAACCATTCATATTAATGAATTGAGAAGGGCAAAACAAGCATCTAACCGACCAAGAGACTTAGACGATTTAGATAATCTGAAAATGCAATAAGAATAAAATGAGTAGATCGATCATCATTACAGGAGGTGCCGGATTTATTGGCAGTCATGTCGTAAGGAGGTTTGTCACAAAATATCCGCATTACCGCATCATCAATGTAGACAAATTGACTTACGCTGGTAACCTTGAGAATATTAAAGACATAGAACAAGCTCCAAACTACGTTTTTGAACATGCCGATATATGTGATGAAGAGCGCATGAATGAAATATTCAGCCAATATAAGGTGGATGGCGTGATACACCTGGCTGCAGAGTCACATGTAGACAGATCGATCACTGACCCACTTATTTTTGTCAAAACAAATTTAATTGGTACTGCCAATTTATTACATATTGCCAGAAAACACTGGTCGGGAAATTTTGATGGAAAAAAATTCCACCACGTTTCTACTGACGAAGTCTTTGGTTCTCTGGAGATGGACTATGGATATTTCACAGAAGAAACAGCTTATGATCCAAGAAGCCCCTATAGTGCCTCAAAGGCTGGGTCAGACCATCTGGTAAAAGCATTCTATCACACCTACCACATGCCTGTGGTATTGACCAATTGCAGTAACAATTACGGACCCAACCACTTCCCTGAAAAACTCATCCCTTTAATGATCAATAACATCATTCATATGCGCCCTCTGCCGGTCTATGGCAAAGGCGAAAATGTGAGGGATTGGTTGCATGTAAAGGATCATGCTAGGGCTATAGATCTGGTCTTCCACGAAGGTAAGGCTGGAGAAACTTACAATGTGGGTGGTCACAATGAATGGAAAAACATTGACCTGGTATTCTTTTTGTGTGATTTGATGGATGAAAAACTAGGTAGAGAACAGGGTACTTCCAAAGGATTGATTACCTATGTGACGGATCGGGCAGGACATGATTTGAGGTATGCCATTGACGCAGGTAAGATCGAAAAAGAATTGGGCTGGACGCCGGACTATACTTTTGAGCAGGGTCTTTCGGAGACCGCCGACTGGTATTTGAGCAATCAGGAATGGTTGGATCATGTGACATCGGGGGAGTATAGGAAGTATTATGAGGAAATGTATAAGTAAATAATATTAAAAATTGTATATGAATGACTTAGAAAAATATTTTCGGCAAAATAATGATAGGTTAATTCAGAAATGGATGCATTACTTTGATATCTACGAATCTCATTTTTCTAAATATCGCGGTAAGGAAGTTCATATTTTGGAAATTGGTGTTTCTCAGGGTGGTAGTCTCCAAATGTGGAAAAATTATTTTGGCCCAAAGGCAAAGATTTATGGAATTGATATTAATCCTAAATGCAAAGATCTGGAGGAAGAAAATATTAAAATTTTTATTGGGTCACAGTCCGACAGAGATTTTTTAAGAAAAGTCAAATCAGAGTTGCCACCTCTTGATATATTCATTGACGATGGTGGTCATTCAATGAAGCAGCAAATTGTTAGTTTTGAAGAACTGTTTGATCACGTAAAATCGGACGGAGTTTATTTATGTGAAGATTTACATACATCTTACTGGCTTGAATACGGTGGAGGTCATAAACGAAAAGGAACTTTTATAGAATATTCTAAAAATTTTATTGACTACATTCATGGCTACCACTCAGAGCAAAAAAGCCTTGGTGTGAATAATTTAACAAAAGCCATCAAGTCTGCCCATTATTATGACAGCATACTTGTTTTGGAAAAGGGAATCATTGTAAAGCCTCATGATGAAAGAAGCGGCACACCTTCCTTTGAATTAGATCAGCCAAGTGAAGTTCAAAAGAAAAAGTATAAAATCAAATACACATTTTATAGGAGTCTAAACGAAATCCTCAGATTTTTCAGACTTCCAAGTGTATACTGGAAGTAATTATAAGTCAGGGATTTTTTTTTAGTTGTTGTCACATCTTCAAACTGTATTTTTTGGATAAGTTTTTTCAGCATGAGACCTCTTGTATTGATGACGGATGCATTATAGGAGACGGAAGTAAAATCTGGCACTTTTCGCATGTGATGCCTGGCGCAATAATTGGCCAAAATTGTATCTTAGGTCAAAACGTTTTTGTCGCAGGTGGTGTAGTGATCGGAGACAGGGTCAAAGTCCAAAACAATGTTTCTCTCTATGAAGGTGTGATGGTGGAAGATGATGTATTTCTTGGTCCGAGTTGTGTTTTTACCAATGTCATCAACCCCAGAGGATTTATAGAGCGAAAGTCGGAGTACAGAAAAACCTTGGTTAAAAAAGGCGCAAGTGTTGGTGCGAACGCTACCATCATTTGCGGAAATACACTGGGGATGTATTGCTTAATCGGTGCAGGGGCAGTAATTACAAAAGATGTTAAAGATTTTGCATTAGTGGTCGGGAATCCCGGTAGACAAGTGGGATGGGTCAGCGCATATGGTCACCAATTGACTTTTGATGAGCACAAGGTCGCCATATGTCCTCAATCAGGAGTGAGGTATATCCTCGAGGACAATGCATTACACATGGTCAATGAAATCAAATAATTACAAGCAGTCATTAAATACCATTTAAGTTGAGTATTTCTAAAGAAATTGAGGTTAAAATGGTGGATCTCCAGGTCCAATATCAGTATCTGAAAAAGGAGATTGATTCTGCCATACAGGAGGTGCTCGAAAGTACTGCATTCATCAACGGGCCTCAGGTTGAGCGATTTTCAAAGCAACTTGCGAATTACCTTGAGGCTGACAGCGTCATCACTTGCGCCAACGGGACAGATGCCTTGCAAATAGCACTCATGTCATTGGGGCTTGAAAAAGGCAGCGGGGTTTTAGTTCCGGCATTCACCTATCCTGCGGCTGTCGAGGTCATTTTGCTTTTAGATTTAGAACCAATATTGGTGGATGTGGACCCTGATACCTTTAATATGGATGTAAAATTGCTGGAAAAAGCCACAACTCCATCTACAAAAGCAATAATTCCGGTGCATTTGTTTGGGCAGGCGTGTGATATGGAAAGCATCATGGCTTTTGCTGAAAGACACCAACTGAAAGTTATAGAAGATAATGCACAGTCGATTGGAGCTAATTATTTATTTAGCGATGGGAGAGTTCGCCGGCTTGGTACCATTGGACACATAGGTTGTACGTCGTTTTTCCCATCGAAAAACCTTGGTTGTTTTGGGGACGGTGGTGCAATTATATGCAATGACAACCAGCTGGCCAAGTCCTTAAAAATGATTGCCAACCATGGGCAATCACAGAAATATGTCCATGAAGTGGTGGGATGTAATTCCAGGCTCGATACCATTCAGGCTGCTGTTTTAGAAATAAAGCTCAAAATGCTGGATCAGTTTAACGAGCAGAGGATAAGAATAGCAGATAGATATGACGAAGCCTTTCATCAAATTTCTGGTCTTCAGATTCCAAAAAGAAGTAAGAATAGTTCACACGTTTTTCATCAATACACATTAAAGGTCAATGAAGGAAAAAGAGACGCATTGAAAAAACATTTGATTGGACATAAAATTGATGCTATGATTTATTATCCAAGAGCAATCCACCATCAGACAGCGTACCAATCTCCGAAAGCAGACATTCATTTACCGGTTGCAGAAAAATTAGCAGAAGAGGTCATATCCCTTCCCATTTACCCTGAAATGTCAAATGAAAATCAATCACGGATCATTAAAGAGATCAAGCATTTTTTCAAGTGATCCCTAACGTACATTTTTAAAAACATCAAACATCCAGTGAGTATTCTAAGCAACAACCCATACAGCAATGCCCTACGGAATATCAACATTTTGCTTGATCCGGATCAGAAGAAAAGGGGTGTCATCATGTTTGGCTTGTTGGTTATTAATGCCTTTTTTGATATCATCGGAATGGCCTCAATCATCCCTTTGATCGATGCGGCAGTCAATCCGGAAACCATCACCGAAAAGTGGTATCTCAAATGGCCTTATGAATGGATAGGTATGAATGACAGCATTTCTTTTTTATTTGTCCTCTCAACCATCATTCTGATCATTTTTTTGATAAAAAACCTCATCAGTATCATCATCCTTTACATTCAGGCAAAGTATGCCTTTAATGTGTCCAAAAGGCTCAGTCTTAAGATGTACCAGTATTATTACAGCAGAGGTTACTCCTTTATGAGTGACAAGGAGAGCGGCAAAAAGATTTACGATACCATGTGGTTGCCCTATTATTTTGGCAGTTCTTACCTTCTGGAAACCTTGATTCTTTCTACAGAGATTGTGGTTATGTTGTTTATTTTCGGAGCACTGCTCTACTATCAGCCCATGGCTGTATTGCTGCTGATAGTCATTATTGTCCCGGTTTTTTTAGTGGTATATATGGTCACAAAAAACAAAACCCGACAATTGGGATTAGAACGAAACAAGATTTTTCCAGTTGTATCCTCTCTCATTTTAGACAGTTATAATGCTTATAATGACGTCATTCTGTTCAACAAAGAGGATCATTTCTACAGCAATTTTGCCAGAATGGCGACAACAGTATCAGAAATTGACAGTAAACAAAATGGCATTTATGCAAAAATACACCAACGACTCAATGACATTGTATTGATTCTTGGCCTGGTTGCCGTATTTGGATTTGCCTTATTGTTTAGAGAAAGGAGTCAGGATATTCTTGCTTTATTAGGAATATTTGGCGTTGCAGCCTACCGTTTTCTTCCATCTGTTAACCGCATCATGTCCTCATTTTTGACCCTGAAAAATTTCAACTATGTACCCGAGGAGTTAAAAACACTAAAAGGTCTGGAGTTGAAAGAATTTGATGAAGTGAAGGCCATGAACTTTAATGAAAATATTGTGCTGGAGAAAGTAAGTTTTTCCTTTGGCGACGAAAGTAAGAAGGTTTTAAATGAGGTCAGTCTCGAGATAAGGAAGGGAGATGTAATTGGTATTATCGGTCCTTCGGGGTCGGGAAAAACTACGCTGATGAATATTTTCCTTAGATTTTTAATAGAGACCACAGGTCAGATCCTGATAGATGGAAATCCTGTTACATTAGAAAATCAGAGATCATTTCAAAAGGCACTGGGCTATGTTCAGCAAAGTGTTTACATCCGCAATGGTAGTCTGGTCCAAAATATAGCTTTTGGTGAAGATGAAGCAGAGATAGACAAAGAAAAATTGGATTGGGCAATAAAGAACAGTATGCTCTCAGACTTTGTAAATGAGCACCCAATGGGTATAGAAATGCAACTTGGAGAAAATGGAATAAAGCTTTCCGGAGGACAAAAACAACGTATTGGTATTGCCCGGGCACTATACAAAGATGCAAAAATCATCTTACTCGATGAGATCACATCAGCCCTGGATCCGCAAACCGAAAAAAACATCATACTTACCATCAATCATCTTGCTGATATGGGCAAAACCATTCTGATCATAGCACACAGGATGAGTACATTGGAGAGATGCAATAAGATCTTTGAATTAAAGGACGGTGCAATTGCTCACCAAAATATTCATTAAATTGGCGTATAGCTTGATTGACTCATTGTTTGATCATTAGATGATTAGAAAAAAAATAAATAGGTTTCTGCAAATGCAGGCGATGGACAGAGGCATGTTTATCACCGATGGAATGTCTGAGGAAAGTGTTTTAGCCATGATAAAAAAGATCAGGCCGGTGCGTGTAGATGTCCCTTTGGTGCGAATTGGCCCTAATATGGACGGTGGATATCTTGTTCCTGATGACTTTGATGACCTTAAACTTTGTATTTCGCCGGGAGTTGGTCCTACATCAGCGTTCGAACTCGAATGCGCCAAAATGGGAATGGAAGTTCTCATGGCAGATGCATCAGTTGATGGCCCTGCTGCACAACATGATAATTTTCATTTCGTCAAGAAGTTTGTCAACGGTTACCAGTCCTCTGAGAGCATAACTTTCGATCAGTTGATTCAATCACACGGCTTTGAAGACCAGGAGTTCTTATTGCAGATGGATATTGAAAGCAGTGAATACGATACCATCCTTTCCATGTCAGAAAAAGCCTTGAAGCATGCAAGAATTATTTTGCTCGAATTGCATGATGTGGGTCAATTGTGGAACTTATACTTTTATCGGATTTTTAATGCAGTTTGGACAAAACTGCAGACAACCCATTATTGTGTGCACCTTCACCCAAACAATTGTGCACATGTTGTGAATTATAAAAACATAGACATACCTAATGTTATTGAATGCAGTTTTATTCGTAAAGACAGAGCAGAGATTGTTTCTGATAATGTAAAATTGCCCCACACTTTGGATTTCAAAAATGGTGAAGGCAATGATATTGAATTATCCACGATTTGGAGCGATTAATGAGCTACTTGAGAAACGCAGCAAAAAATCCATATTGATATATTAAGTTGATGACCAATAGTTTAGTTGAAATTTATAGGAAAAGCGTTAGCAAAAAAACTAGAGATAAAATATATGCTGCATTTCTAAAGGATGTCATGATATTCATTAGAAATAGGAATGTATTTATTCCGGCCTTTTTTACTGGATTGTTTCATCGATTCTTAATAAAGAATGAAAGGGTAGAAGCTTTAAACTATATCTATCATCATGGATTAACACACTATCCCGGCACTTATGCTGATAAGTACAAAGTAGAGAAGTTAGTTATTCATCAGGATGAAGATTTTAATTTTTTCAATCATCAGGGTGAAAGGCTTTATTTCAAAAAAAATCAGACAAAAGATAATGCACTGGAATTGTATAATTCTCTGTTAATAGAACAGGATCCAGATTCCCCTCATAAGTATTTAAACCCTTTATTTACGGCCGAAGATTATGTTATACTTGATATTGGTGCCGCTGAGGGCATGTTCGCGCTCAATTATATTGAAGTTGCAAAGGAGGTTCACTTATTTGAAGCAGACCAGAATTGGAAGACCCCATTAGAAAAAACCTTTGAAAAATGGAAAAGCAAAGTTGAAATTATTAACAAGTTTGTAGATTCAACATCTTCAGAGCATTGTATTTCAATCGATGATTATACACTAAAACTTGATTCTAAAACTTGGGATAAGGTATTGGTTAAAATTGATATTGAGGGTTACGAAATGAAGGCATTGGAAGGAATGCAAATTTTGATTGATTCCGGTGCTGAGTTGGTCTTCACAGTTTGCACCTATCATAATCATTACGATGCCGGTATTATCAAAGATTTCTTTATCAAGAAAGGTTTTACTACGGAGTTTACTAAAAGTTACCTGACCTATAATGGCCATTTGAACAAAGCGATTATCAGAGCATTCAAGCCAGCTCAAATAAAGTATTGATAGCCAAATGAAAATAGTATTTGACGGAGCCCTTTTTTCCGAGAAGATATTGATTGGGAAAAACTCATTCGGAATGCATCGCATTTCTGAAGAGATTGTCACCAGGATACTTGAAGATGAAGAAGTAGAACTGTTTTTCTGCAATTCGACTTATAGTGGGGTTTATGAAAAAAACCTTGAAAAGTATCTGCAAGAAAGACTTCATCTAGACAGAGAAAGGATAATTTCTCAAAAGATTCCGGCACTCATCAATAGCGACCTGGCTGCAGTCATTCTAAAGAGAGTAAATAAAATCAGACGACTATCGGTACCGGTAAATAACTTGTCCGATTACGATATCTATCATTCTTTTTATCTGGGATTCAAACCCAATATTCAACGATCAGGCATAAAAAAAAGCCTGACACTTCTAGATATTCTACCCATCAGAACCAATGGGTACTGGAAGGATGTCAAGAGAACAAGAGAGATAATTGAGAGCCTTAAGGGTAATTTTGCGGTATCTATCTCCCAGTATACCAAGGAAGATGTCCTGGATTATGACCCCAGCCTAGATCCTGAAAGCATTTTTGTTGCCCCGCTTGCAGCATCTCACAGTCTTTTTTACCAGGACAAAGACAAAGTAAGATTTGAGAAAGTAAGAGAAAAATACGGTCTTCCCAAGGATTACATTCTTACATTAACTTCCAGCGATAAGAGGAAAAATGTAGGACACATGGTCCTCGGCTTTGAAAAATACATTCAGGAAGGAGGAGAAGATATCCATCTTGTTTTGGCGGGTAACACCACTCACAGCACCTCCTTACTGGACCAATTGGGCATATCAGATAAAACAAGATCAAAAATTGTCTTGCCGGGAAGATATATTGATGATGAAGACCTTGCTATTGTCTATAGCAATGCCATCGCATTTCTGTTCATGTCGCATTATGAAGGATTTGGCCTGCCGGTACTGGAAGCGATGCAATGTGGCACACCCGTTATTGCTTCCGACAGGACCAGTATACCCGAAGTGGTTGGCACTGCAGGATATCTCCTTGATCCAAATGACCTCAATGTCTTGAGCCATAGTATCGGAGAAATAGTGTCAAGCGATGCCATCAGGCAAAAAATGAGTCAAGACAGTCTTGTTCAGGCAAGTCTATTTTCTTGGGACAAGTGTTATCAGGATTACAAAAACTACTTTAAGGCGATTAATTCTATTTAATGATAGGGAACTTCCAACCATTTTATCACCAGAAAATCAAATCTTTTGGAATCAACTAAGACCGCACTCATCACCGGAATAACAGGGCAGGATGGAGCATATTTGTCGAAATTGCTCATTGAAAAGGGCTACAGGGTGATTGGACTTACACGTTACCAATCCCTGGCCAATAAGGCAAGATTGACTTATCTGGGAATAGCCGATAAAGTCATTATGGAAGAATGCAATTTGTTGGATGTAAGTCAGATCATCAAGCTATTGATGCAGTATCAGCCGGAAGAAATATATAATCTTGCTGCTCAGAGTTCAGTTTCTGCTTCTTTCAGGCAACCGATTGAGACCATCAATTTCAATTCAATATCAGTCATCAATTTGCTGGAGTCCATCAAAATTGTCAATAAAAAAATAAAATTTTACCAGGCCAGCAGTAGTGAAATGTTTGGAGACATCAACCAACTGCCTATCGTTGAGGATTCCATATTCCACCCTAAAAGTCCTTATGCCATTTCCAAAGCAACAGCGCACTGGATATGTGTCAACTACCGGGAGAGTTATGACTTGTTTATTTCATGCGGAATATTGTTCAACCACGAATCATACCTCAGGTCAGAAAACTTCTTTATGAAGAAGATATTAAGAACAGCCATTAATATTTCAAAGGGAAAACAGGACAAACTCGTCGTTGGAAATATTGACATTAAAAGGGATTTTGGGTATGCGCCTGCATATATTGAAACCATGTATCTGATGCTCCAGCACCATACACCTAAAAACTATATAGTTTGCTCGGGAAAATCTGTTTCTCTGAGGTCAATCATTGAATACATCTTCCTGAAACTGGACATTCCCCTAAGCAAACTGGAGTTAGATAAAGATCTTTACAGACCAAGTGAAATACCTGATATATATGGATCGCCTGATCTGGTAAAAAATGAACTGGGTTGGCAGTACGATATGACCGTCTATGAGGTGATTGATTTGCTTTTGGCTGAGGAACTTACAGCGCTAAACCTCCGCGCCAATGATTAAAGTTGGCATGTTGTTGGCCTACGATTATGCATATGTAAAAAATTCGTTGCCACTGATCTATCCCTATGCAGACCAAATCAGCTTTGCATTGGACATCAATAGAAGATCATGGAGCGGCAATGCATTTGCTTTTGATGAAGGTATTCTTGATTGGATTAAAACTTATGATTCAGATCAAAAAATTCGCATTTACGAAGATGACTTTTGCATTCCCGGGAATACTGCGATGCAGAACGATACCAGACAACGTCAACTTTTGGCGGATTTTATGGGGAAAGGAGGCTGGCATGTACAAATAGATACCGACGAATACTTTCTTGGCTTTGAAAAGTTTTGCTCATACCTCAGGTCAAAGCATTCCTATCTGAAAGAACCTGAAAAAAACCAGATTTGCATTGCTGTAAACTGGATCAATTTGTTCAAACAGACACCCAATGGATTCCTGGTCATATCGGGCTCCAATGAGTTTGCAAGAATTGCCACCAATTATCCCAATTATATCGCAGCCAGAAACTTGAAACAACAAACAATTTTTTCTCCATTCTCAATGATCCATCAATCGTGGGCAAGAGCAAAGGAAGAAGTAAAGTTTAAGGTCGAGAACTGGAGTCACAACGCTGATGTGAAAGACAAGAATGGATATTTCCAGTTTTGGCTGGACCTTGACGAAGACAATTATGTAAATGCAAAAAACTTTGCTGGGGGATCAAATCCGGCTGCATGGAAAAGCCTCGCGTTTTTTGAAGCAAAATCCATTGAAGAGTTGATTGGGTTTTTCAAGAAAAAGGGAGTTGTTCCTCCGCGCTGGTTTTTATTCAAAAAGAATCTTATCCAGCGGATATATGCTATTGTGGGGAAATTCAGAACCCCCTGATTGCTTATTATGCTCCGTACAAACCCATATTTTTTAGACAACTGACATTATCCAATGCCACGCATTGCCATCAATCTCTGGATATTAAGAAATAAGAAGTACGACGGAATAGGGTATTATTCCATTAAAACGACTCAGGAATTGCTCAGGAATCACCCGGACCATCACTTCTTATTGCTTTTACCCACCAACTACATAGAGGATTTTTTTGATTTTCCCAATGCGAGCTCCTATAAAATCTTTCCACCTTTGAGGCATGCTGTCTTGTATTGGATTTGGACAGAGCTCTTTTTGCCAATATTTTTTCTATTTATTAAAGTTGATAAAATTTATGCACCTGATGGTTTTATCAGCCCACTGGTCATGGCACCACAATATCCGGTTATTTATGATTTGAATTTTGTAAGGTACCCTGAAGGTCTGAAATGGTGGAACAGAACTTTTTACAATACCTACATTAAAAAGTACGCGAACCGTGCCAAAAAGATCATTACCATCAGTGAGTTCAGTAAAAAGGAGATAGAAGAAATTTACAAGCCAAAACCACCGATCGAGATTGTCTATTGTTCGACGGTACTTAAGGAAGTTGAGGTGGTGTCCGGGGATCAAAAAGATAAAAATCCCTACTTTTTCTTTATTGGCAGTCTGATACCAAGGAAAAACCTATCAAGACTTATCGTGGCATTCGATAAATTTAGAAGTAGGATAAATGAAGACGTAGAATTAAAAATTGCAGGGAATATTTCCTGGGATGCAGAAGCCTTACAAGACACGATGAAAAGTGTAAATCATCCCCAAGCGATAAAGATTCTGGGTCGTGTCAGCGAGGCAGATAAGCTGCAATTGACAAGGCAGGCGGTAGCGCTTTGTTTTCCTTCGATTTATGAAGGCTTTGGTATGCCGATCTTAGAAGGCTTTGAATGTAATACTCCGGTAATAACCTCCAATGTTTCTTCCATGCCTGAGATTGGTGACAATGCAGCCCTATATATAGATCCTTTTTCAGTAGACAGCATCGCCGATGCATTGTTGAAAATGTATAAAAACGAAAACGGCCTTCGTGAGCAATTGATAAGTAATGGAAAAGAAAGGCTCAAAGATTTCTCCTGGGAAAAGAGCGGGCAAGAGCTTTCGCGCATTCTTGAATTGAGGCCTAAAGATCAGACACCGGAATAATGGTTGAAATTGCATTGTGCTGGTCTTACATTTTTCTGACTTCCTTTCTTTTGGGTTTTCAGGTGAAAAAATGGACTGCATCTGCTATCAATACGCCTGAAATCCTTTCTATGTTGGGCTTGACTTTGTTGATGAGTATTTCAGGGTTTTTATCTCTGTGGATGAAGCTCAATCATTTGTCCATCCATCTGGTGATCATAACATTTGTGGCGATAATCTATGTCAACAACCGTAAGGAATTGGTGCCAAATTTCAAGTTACTTCAGACCAAAAGCAGTATTTTATTTTTATTACTGTTCGTGTTTTATGTGATTTACAAAAGTTCCGGTCCTATAACCAATCCTGATACCGGATCATACCACCTTCCACTGATCAGATGGATAGAGGATTACCCTGTAATTAAAGGCCTTGCCAATGTGCACAGCCGGTTTGGCTTCAATTATCAATACTTCAATCTTGGAGCAATTTATGGATTGTCGTTCATTAAGGGATCTACTCTTCATGGACTCAATGGATATTTTTATTTGCTCATTGGACTATATCTTTTAAGGAAACTGATGGAGAGCAGGCAGAAAAATGTAGCAGAAATCTTCATGTACGCAACTACATTATTCTTTTTTGTAAACATGAGTCACGCTGCAAGCAGTTTCAGTCCTGATGTACCTGCAAGCACTCTGGCATGTGCTGCAATTATTACATTTTTGACATCAGACAAATATGAAGAACAAAGTCTGATGATTGTTTTTCTCCTGAGTGTCGGCGCTTTTTTATTTAAGATTTCTTACTTCCCGGTGTTATTGCTCAACCTTTATGCGTTGTACTTTTATTTTCAGCGCAAAGAGCTATGGTCCATCATGTGGATGGGAGGGATTTTTATAATAATGATTGCTCCGTTTCTGATAAGGAATTACCTGATGTCGGGATATCTCGTTTATCCATACTATAAAATTGATCTTTTTGACGTGGTTTGGAAAGTCCCTATGGAGGTGGCTGTCTTTGAGAAAAATGCCTTACTGGACAGTATGCTTGGCACTAAAAATATAGCAGGCCTTGGCTTTCGGGACATGGTAGAAAGATGGTATATGACGATCAATAAGGTGAACAGCGCCTATAAATTGATTTTTTTAGCCTTTTGCATTTCTTTTATCATTTACACCATCAAAATATTAAAAGACATTACTTCAGGCATAAGAGTAAAGAACTTGGTGCTGCATGTTTTTTTTCTGTTTTCAATATTCTTTTGGCTGACCAATGCCCCGGACCCAAGGTTTGCCAGTGGATTTTTATACTTGTTTATTGGATACAATCTTTTTCAACTGGCCAGCTGGGCCAGGATAGCTGTACATCCAAGATATACAGATATATCGCTTTTGGGCATGTCGATCATATGTTTGTTGATCATCTCCGGGAATCCGCTTTCGATGGTGAAAAACAATTATAGCGCAAGAGGATGGTATCTTTTGCACCAGGCAGAATATCCTTCAGGAAATATCATACCCGGGGTTTCGGAAGGGAAAGACATAAGAATATCGTCTGATTTTTGTTGGGGGGCGAAACCTCCTTGCATATATGGTCAGCCTGATTTTGAATGGTTGGGTCCAAACATCTCAGACGGAATGAAACCAAGGGCGAAGACTCATTAAACAAACAATTTGATGTTAAAGAAAATATTTAAATTCATAAGTAGTATTCTTGCTGCAAAGCATCTTTATATCACTAAATCTCTGGAGTATTTTGATAAAAAAGACCTCTTTCTCGACCTCAACATGGACTATGTGAGGTACAGGACCCTGGAACTTTGTATGTCTGAAATAAAAAAGAAAGGAATTCAGGGAAATATGGCTGAGGTAGGAGTATACAAAGGGTCTTTTTCTGAAAAACTCAATAAAATATTCCCGGATCGCAAGCTTTATTTGTTTGATACTTTTGAAGGATTTGATGTTAAGGATATCGTAGTTGAAAAAGAGAACAACTATTCAACAGGTGATCAGGATTTTTCTGATACGAGTGTAGAATTTGTTCTTTCACGCATGAAAAATCGAGAAAATTGTATTGTAAGGAAAGGTTTTTTTCCGGCAACAGCGGAAGGCCTTGAAGATAAATTTTGCTTTGTCAGTCTGGATGCCGACTTGTATCAGCCCATTCTTGCCGGCCTCGAATATTTTTATCCCAGGCTTGAACCTGGTGGCTATATCTTCATCCACGACTTCAATAATCAACAATACGTAGGTGCCAGAGACGCAGTAATAAAATTCTGTTCGGCCAATGGCTTAGGTTTTGTTCCTATACCTGATATTGGAGGAACGGCCATTATTTCAAAATGATCTTTTTTATCTCCTGACTGGCTTTTTCTGTAACTCCGCTCCAGGAGTACTGAGCATAGAATGAGTCCGGAATGTTCTCCTTATCTGATGCTGCGAGCACAATGTTTTGGGTAAATGTATCCCAATCCCCATCTTTGCTCACCAAAAGCATTTTTCCACAAACTTCCTGCAATAATCCTTTAGAACCATCTTCAGTGCTGACTACTCTGATATTGTTGCCTAGAGCTTCTACAGCTTTTGTTTTGATGCCACCTCCAAGACTCATCGGGTTGAGCATTACATCAGCCGCATCGAGTACATCCCTTATGTCCTCGACAAAGCCAACATAAACTACCTTTCCAGTCGTTTCCTCAATTTCTTTTTTTAGAACATTTGACAGCCCTTTGCCAACGATGAGTATTTTGTATGCCATGTTTGTTTTTGATAGTCTGGGCAATACTTCGTGTAGGATATCAATCACTGCCTGTTCATTGGGTTGATAATCGTATGAACCTACAAAATACAATAACTTGTCTTGTGGCTCAATGACTCCCTTTTTGACCCAGTTGTTTTTTGCATTTGTATTTTTTTCTGGAATTTTGTCCAGATTGATACCAAAAGGAGATACAAAGCAGGCTTTTGGACTGAGTCCATAGTGATCAATAGCCCATATCATATCTTCCTCGGTTACAAAAAAGTTGATGGCGGATTTTCTCATGACCCATTTTTCAAAATGGTGCATCAACCTCCACCATTTCCTGCCCATGGACCTGAAGCGTTCAGACTCTATGTTGTGACTGTAACTGACCATAGGTATATGAGTGATTCTTGAAGCCAACCAGCCGGTTGGCCCAAGGTAGGGGTGAGAACACATGAGGGCATTGATTTTTCTTTTCCTGATGATAGAAACCAAATCAAGGCTATGAGAAAATGGAAAATAAGTACCCAACTGAGACCTAAAAACTGGAATCAGCTCAAATCTTAAGTTCTTTTCACTTGAGGGATCATTCTCAATTCTGCCGGCAATAATGCTTTCCAGGTAAGTGGACACTGCATTGTGAAAATACACGTGAGATAAATGTCCACCCAATTTTGCCGGCAGAAACTTATATGAAATGAGCGTCAGCAGTTTTATGTCATGCGACATCTTTGCGCGATTCTTTATAAGTCCAGCCGATTAATCCTATGGGTATCAGCAAAAACAATAGTGAAGCCAGATTTTTAGCTATAATTATGGGTTGAATACCTTCAATTTCAAACTTCATCTCCACAGTATGCTGTCCCGCCGGTATATATGCACCTCTAAGGATGTAATTTGTTCTTATCATTTTTGTTTCTTGCCCGTCTATGTATATTTTCCAGTCTTCATTGCCCTTGTACCAAACTTCTGAAAATACGGCATATCCTCCTGAAGAAGAATTGGCACTATAAGTAAGATGATCCGGATGATAATTGACCAGTGTAATTGAGGCTGTTGAATCTGTATTGCCTGTGAAGGTAGTCTCGTCTTTGAATCTGGCATCCACCCAGGCTGTGGTTTTTGGATCAAAGGTTGACAACGCATCGATTTCTGCGTTTGCATTTTCTGCAAACTGAACCTGACTCACAAACCAGGCATTACCACAAGCGTTTGGATTGAGCTGCGCTGTAGGCTGATCATTTTGGCTGACGATAAAATACTTGGTGTTGAGCATATTGAAGACAGGCATACTTCCTCTTGACAAGTGTACATCAATCATGTCCTGGTATCTGTACAGCTTTGCCGGAGAATAACCTCCTACTGAATAGTGTCTGTAGCTGTCGTTGTTTTCATTGAAAACATTGGGATTGGTGGTGTTGAATATTCTATAGTAAGTCGTATCGCCTTCCAGTTGGGCATTAAATGGAGCAGACGGAACCAGGTTTTCTGCCTTGCTTGCATTTTTGAAAATGTCGTAGTTGAGATACCGCTTATAAACGGTAAACAAATCCAGAAAAATAATAAGTCCAAGTCCTGTAATGAGCATCCAGTTTTTAAGTTTGCCAGCCAGAAAAGCAAAAAGACCAGCAAAAACGAGCATCAGTAACAGAAAGCTTCTCATCATATCGCTGTTGAGCAATGCTTTGCGGTCCTGAATAGCCAACCTTAGCGCATCGTTATTTCCTCCAAAAATTTTAAGGTCATTGTCGCTGGTAAAATCTCCGGATGCTACCAGGAAATACCCAATAATCATCAACCCCAAAGCCGTGCCGGCAGCCTTCCATAAGGACTTCTTAAAGCGTTCTTTGTCAAAATCTGCCATTATGGCCTGATGAAGTCCTCCTCCTATGACCAAAATGGTAAGAATATTCAAAATGGAGAAGGCCATAGTTGGTGCCCTAAACTTGTTGTAAAGTGGAAGAGTATTGAAAAGAATTTCATTGAAAGCAAGAAAACTTCTCCCAAGTCCCATCATAGCAGAGAGGATGATCAGACCCAATAGTGGATACTTTAATTTATTTTTCCAATAAAACATAGAAAAGATAAATAAGAAGACCACACTTACGCCCAGGTAATTGGGTGCTCCTGTAAATGGCTGGATACCCCAATGCATGGGCAGTTGTTGTTCTCTTACGGATGGGTTTATGGCTTTTGCCAGCTTTGAATCTTTTGTCGCCATTTTTCTTGAGCTTGAGCCACCCAAAGCATCCGGTACCATAAAATTCAATAATTCAGGAACTGTGTAACTCCAGCTGAAAGCATAATTGATGTCCAGACCTCCATCTGCGGCAGTTGAGTTGGCCTCAGGTTTGACCAGTTCCGTTTTGCCACCCCTCATGGTTTCAGAATTGTACCTGTTGTCCAGATAAAGCTTAGGCAAATGGATGGCCACAGGGATCAAAATGACACCTACCAGCCAAGCACTCTTTTTCATAAAATCAACTACCTTATTCTGCCTGATATACTGTACCAAAAAATACAAAGCCAATATTACGCAGATGATGAGACCATAATAGATGATCTGATAATGGCCGTTTGCAATAGCAAATGTGAGACCAAACATGATGTAAAAAAGTCCCAGCTTTTTCTGGTATTGGAGATAACCTATCAAGCCTGCAGCTGTGAGAAGAATATAGGCGAGAGACATTATTTTTGTAGGATGAGACGCCCATAAGGAATCCAGAATCCATGTATTCAATCCTAAAGCTATACTCAACACAAAAGCCAGCCGTTTATCAACATTCATTATGGTCAGTGAAAAGAAACCACAGAGCATCAGAATACTCAGAAAAGCTATATTGTTTGGTAGAGAGAACAATACTGTATTGTATGCATCGACGAGGTAGTTTTTTCCACCACCATGACCCATGTAAGGCATACCACTAAATACCCGGCCATTCCATTTGATGTCAGGCCCGTATTTATTGAGTTCTGCACCATTGGCAATACTTGCTACAGCGTCAGTTGCACCAAGCTTTTTGCCCTGCAATTCCGGATAAAATATGATGGAGGCTACCAATAAAATTCCGAGAATATAAGGAAATAATCCTTTCACAGTGTTTAGCATACGTATTAGATTTTGTACATATTCAGACAAAAATAGAAAAAACCTATTGTACAGCTTTCTTTTGCTGATGATATATTAAAACAGAAGCCAGCTCGCTTAAAGTCCTGCTAGTTGATGTAATTGAGTTCCAACTCTGATGTAACCGCTTTTGCCTGGCAGGTCAGAATATATCCTTGAGCAATTTCATCATCATCCAGTGCATAACAAACCTCCATTTTTGCCTTTCCTTTGGTCACCTTAGCAAGACAAGTAGAGCAAGCTCCGCTTGTACAGGAATATGGAGGATTGGCTTTTATTGCAATGAGTTCATCCAATATTGGCTTGCTACCATCCGTCTCAAAAGTAATAGTATTGCCATTGAGGTGAACAGTCACGTTGGATGCACTGCCTTCAACATGGTCAGAAGGCAACTTTTCACCTGGTGCTGAAAAATACTCTTTATGGATCAGGTTTTCTTTAAGTCCGGAGTTTGAGAGTGTCTCTTCTGCCAATTCAATAAGGTTACCCGGGCCGCATAGGAATGCCATATCTACCTTGCCGCATTCGTCTAGAAAGGCTTTGATTTTTTTGCGATCAATTCTCCCTGCAAGTCCATTCCATGAAGATTTTGCTTTTTTAAACAGGCCCGAAAAGCCTTTTGCCTTTTCTTTCTTCGGTTGAGAAAGACAATGTGTTACAAACAGCTGACCCTGATATTTGCGGACCAAACGATCTAGTTCTTCCTTAAAAATGATATTGTCTTCATTGCGGGAACCATAAAGCAAGTGCATTTCAGTTGCAGGTTCGTTTTCAAGGACTTCTTTGATCATTGACATGACAGGAGTGATCCCACTGCCAGCAGCAATGAAGAGTAAGTTTCTTTTGGCCATGGGGTCTGCCTTTAAGGTAAACTTACCTTCCGGGGTTCCTACCAACACTTCATTTTCAGAATGCCAGTTGGAATGGATGAATGTCGACATTTTACCTCCTGCAACCCGTTTTATGGTAGTTGCCAGTTCATTGCTGTGAGGAGGAGTACAGATGGAGTATGATCTCCTGATCTCCTGGCCTGCGATGTTTTCTGCAAGTGTGAGGTATTGACCAGCATCAAAAACAAACTGGTTTTTCAATTCTCCCGGGACCTTAAAATAAATGGTCATGGTATCCGGTGTTTCAATGACTTTTTTGTCTATGGTTAGCTTGTGAAACTGCATGTTTTATTTATCAATTCGTTTAGAAAACGCAAGTTTTTGGATTGGGAGTACAAAGAAACAACATTGATGTTTGTCACCCTTCTTTTTTTCTTGTTTTTTGCTTTTTGGATATTTAATAAATAAATACAAGAAAATGGGCAGGCCCGATAAATGGAGTCAATTATTTGGAGAATGGGGCATAAGCACCTTTTTTATATTTAGGTTCGAAATAAAAATAAAAACTCTATTTTTACCCCGAAACAAATGTTGATAGGCGTTGTATGGAGGATAATCAAAAACTCATCCTGGGACACAAGCCGGGTCTTTACGTACTCTTTGCCACAGAAATGTGGGAGCGATTTTCCTTCTATGGAATGAAAGCCTTGCTTATTTACTATCTTACCAAGTACCATTTATTTTCGGATGAAGCAGGAAACCTCACTGTAGGTTCGTACGCTGCCCTTGTTTACGCCTTCCCGGTAATTGGCGGATATTTGGCTGACAAATACCTTGGTTTTAGAAAAGCTGTCATATATGGGGCTATTTTGTTGGTGCTGGGTCACCTGGGGATGGCTTTTGAGGGCACGCCGGCAACATTAAATGCAGATGGTACAGTGGTCAGAGACCAGGGCGCCTTACAAATATTTTATTTTTCCATGGCCCTCATCATAGTGGGCGTTGGCTTTCTTAAAGCCAATATATCTTCCATTGTCGGCAATCTTTACGATGAAGGAGACGAAAAAAGAGATTCGGGATTTACCATTTTTTATATGGGCATCAACCTTGGATCTTTCATGGCTACATTGCTTTGTGGCTGGTTGGGAGAAACCTATGGCTGGAATTATGGATTTGGTGCAGCAGGAATAGGAATGTTGCTGGGATTGATCACTTTTATTTGGGGTCAGAAATTTCTGATCGGAAAGGCAGAACCCCCATCGGAACAAGTCTTGAAAACCAAAAGATATGGAATCAGCACTGAAATATGGATCTACATCTTGGGGCTGGTAGGTGTTGTTCTCGCCTATGGCTTTGTGCAGAAGCACACAATTGTGGAAATTTTGCTGATTGTATCTGGTATTATCAGTCTTGGAAGAATAGGATATTTTATATTCTTGAGTAAGGATAAAGTAGAACGCGACAGGCTCAAAGTTTTGACCGTTCTTATTCTCTTTTCTATCATATTCTGGGCATTATTCGAGCAGGCTTATACCTCTCTGAACCTTTTTGCTGACAGAGCTATTGACAGAACACTTGATTCAGGAAAAGAGATACCGGCCTCCTGGTTCCTTAGTCTCAATGCTTTATTCATCATATTGTTTGCCCCTGTTTTCGCATGGCTTTGGGTGAAGCTCGAAAAACTAAGTGCGAACCCTGGATCATATCTCAAGTTTGCTCTGGGAATTCTTCTTGCCGCAGCAGGATTTGGGGTATTGGTTTTAGGATGCATGGAAGCAGTGGCCGGCAAAGTAAACATGTGGTACCTGGTACTTGCATATTTATTGCATACAGCCGGAGAAATCTGTGTATCGCCGGTTGGCTTGTCTTCTGTGACAAAATTATCACCGATCAAAATGGTTGGTTTTATGATGGGTGTATGGTTCCTTGCCACAGCATCGTCAGAATATATAGCCGCCTTGTTGGCAAACATCGCAAAAGTCGATACCCATGCCGGTGAAGTAGCAGACGCAGCCCAGGCAATACCGAGCTATCAAAACTTGTTTTATATATTATTTGTGATGGGTGGCATATTTGGAGTCCTACTCCTCTTGCTCTCGCCCATTCTTAAAAAGTGGTCCCACGGAATTAAATAGTTTATTGGTTCATAAAATTAATAGTTTCAAAAATGAGTATGCACGCAATTGACACAGAACAGTTTTTTAAAAACAAAGTATTAGGCCACCCGGCAGGACTCTTTGTATTGTTTTTTACAGAGATGTGGGAACGATTTTCTTACTATGGCATGCGTGCAATTTTGGTGCTCTTTCTGACCAGTTCTTTACTGGAAGGAGGATGGGCCTGGCCAAGAGAGACAGCCTTGGCACTTTATGGAACTTATACTTCTATGGTTTATCTTACTCCAATTCTCGGGGGTATGCTCGCTGACAGAGTGCTTGGTTATAAAAAGGCAGTGGTACTGGGCGCATTTCTGATGACACTTGGCCATGCTAGTATGGCAGTAGAAACACCTGCCTTTCTTTATATCGGTCTTGCCTTTTTGATATTTGGCAATGGATTTTTTAAACCCAATATGACTTCTATTTTATCACATATGTATGTCAAACATCCTGAAAAGAAAGACGGTGCATACACCTTATTTTACATGGGAGTAAACGCCGGTGCTTTTCTTGGCATCATGCTTTGTGGATATCTGGGAGAAAAAGTAGGCTGGTCGTGGGGCTTTGGTCTGGCAGGAGTGTTTATGTTTTTGGGCATGATACAATTCCATTTATCGAGAAATATTTTTGGACAGATTGGTGACCAACCAGCGGGTGGTGAAGCTTCAGCAGCTGACATTGCTGAGATTACAACAGAAGAAAATGGAGGGAAGCTCAACCCTTTTACCACCATTGATAAATTGCTGATCGCTGTGACTTCAATCATAGCCATTGTCTGGATCATCAATGACCCCATGTCTAAGATTTATGATTTCAATATTTTCGGAGGCGACAGTATGGCCAATAATGCAATCATAGGAGCATTCCTGTTGTTCCTGGTCATCATGTTTACCAGAATCACAAGATATTCTACCACGACCAGGGACAGGATGATTGCTGTACTTGGTTTTGCCATTTTTTATATGTTTTTCTGGCTTTGTTTTGAACAGGCCGGTGGTTCGATGACCATTTTTGCAGATGACTACACGCAAAGGAGTCTGGTTGGTGCAGGTGCGATGGCGTTTAAAATTTCAAACACCTTACTTACTGTAGTTCCTATAGGCATATTGACTTATGTATTGTATAGCCTTTTTTCCAAGACATTTAAAGATTACAGTCTGGCCAATGTGGTGCTTGGTTTTAGCTTCGTCTTGATTTGGGCCATAGTAATTTGGATGCTGTACAAGGAGTTCCAAAAAGATGAGACAGAAATTGCAGCCTCATGGTTCAGTATCCTTAATTCGTTTTTCATCATTGCTTTTGGCCCTGTATTCTCTAAAATATGGGAAAGCAAATACAATCCATCCGGACCTGTAAAGTATGCCATTGGATTGATTTTGTTAGGTATCGGATTTTTAGCCCTTGCATATGGTGCTTCGGGAATTCCTCAGGGTGCTCAGACTGCAAGCGTCAGCATTATTTGGTTGATTTTGGCTTATCTTTTCCATACTCTTGGTGAATTGTGTATTTCCCCGGTTGGGCTTTCTTATGTGAGCAAACTGGTTCCAGGGCGTATGATCGGTATCATGTTTGGTATCTGGTATCTTGCTGTTGCCATTGGCAACAAGCTCGCCGGAAGTCTGGGTGGTATGATTGACAAAATCTCAACCACCTATAGCATGTCGACATTCTTCATGATTTTCACCTTTATACCTTTTGCAGGTGCTGTGGTATTGTTTTTGACCTCACCACTTTTCAAAAAGTTGATGCACGGTTATAAGTAAAAGCCTGAGCGAAACCTTAATTTTCCAGTAAATTATTTGATCAACCCAAATGATCGGAACAATACGTTTTTGATGCCAAAGTAAAAACTGTGCCTGACATATGGTGCCAGATCATCCTTGCTATAGTTGGATGTGACGAAATCGACCAATGCATCGACGTCATCTTTTTCATATTCTGAATATTGGGATTTATCGATGGCCTCAATAATTTTTTTGAGCAATTGGGTTTTATCGACTTCATACAGTCTTGGCAAAAAGGGAAGAGCAGTGAACACAGCAGTGAGAGAACTGGACATCTTTCTGATCACATCTGTTTCACGCTCACTATTCATCCAAACGTTGAATTTGAGGTCGAGCAAATTCTGATAATTGGCAGTGTTGGGAGTCAATTGGAATTTATAAAATTCATTTTCTAAGGCCTCTTCCTGATCAGCGGATAGATTAGAGTTTTTGGTGCTCATATAATTTTCATAGGTCGGCTGGGCTTTAAACAGTTTAAATTTGGCATCGATCACCTCGTCTTGCTCACCAGCTGCTTCCAGAGCAGGTATCATTAATTTGAGGTAAGGAATGCTGTAGATAGCGTGGTGATTCTCTTTTACGGCTTTGGCACAGAAGGAAATGACTTTTTTATACTTGCCAGCTTTTAATAGCAAAGACATCAACCTCAGATTATAGGCATTTTCGTAGCGCTTGGTTTCGAAAAAGTCGCTGGTTTTTGAAAACAAATCCCTTTTCTCTACCTCGTCGAGCAAGGAGATTAAGGTGGTTTGTTCCAGCTTTGAAAATGCAGATTTGTAGGTTGAAAATGTCGACAAGGTTTCGACTAAAACCTCATCTGATAAGTTTGATAACAGATCAATGAATTGTTGGAATGCAAAGTGTATGTTTTTTCCTCCCTGATCGAGGTATTTTGCAAAGGAATGAAAATATTTGATTTGATCGGATGATGACAATAATAGGATGTGCGCACCTATCTTTTCGGTAATTCTTTTGTAGTTTGTCACAATTCTGGTGGTCGTCTTTTTGAGCATGTATTGGAGTTCAGCATGAAAACTGCCTATTGCGACCTGCAATTCGTAAGATTCGTTTGAAACCAAATGGGTACTAAAAACGGAAGCACCACTTTCAATGACTATATTGACCAGATCAAGAATCCGGGGGAGCAAAGATGGGTCGATGGTCTTCCTTTTGCCCATTGTTGTTTTGATGATTTCTGCGCACTTTTCATCAAATTCACGGGCCGTGAGGCGGGTCTCAGTTTTTATAAATGCAGATTTAAATTTGAATTCCAGTTCCTTATTCACGGCCAATTCTGCCTGAAGCCATGATCTCAGGTCAGTATCACTTACTTCATCGAGGATAATTTCGACTTCAGTCAGTTTCTTCTTTCTGAGTTTTTTGATGGTAATAGAGTCGGCACTTTCTGAAGGACCATCCTTAATTTTGGACATTACTGCGTATTGATGAGCGCAAAAACCTTCGCCATCGTCACAATCACAGGTATGGGTTGCTACAGACTTTGCATCTGCAGACAAAGTGATGGCAACATCAAAAGAATCAGGACCATCATCAACAAAAGCAATGAATTTGCGCTTTTCAATTTCCTCCAATTCCCGTACTTTGTTAGCCAGTAATTTCGCCTTCTGCGCAGTAGTTGGAGGAGCTGATTTGAGTAAGCTTGAAATAGACTTCATATTCTTATCCCAGTATTTGAAGTTTAAAGTAAACCTTTTTTCTGCAATCATGTTAAATCGCAGATCTAGTTATAACTATATTTTATGAAGAAAATTGGTGTCATCGGTTCAGGTTTTTCAAGCCTTGCTGCAGCAGCATTCCTGGCGAAAGCGGGGAATGAGGTTCATGTTTTTGAAAAGAACGAGAGATTTGGGGGCAGGTGCAGTAAGTTTGAGACAGATGGCTTCTTATTTGACATGGGTCCGAGTTGGTATTGGATGCCGGAAGTATTTGAAAACTTTTTCAAAAGCTTTGGAAAGTCACCCAATGACTTTTATGAACTTAAGAGATTGGACCCATCTTACGAAGTGGTTTTTGGTCCTGATGACAAGGTGGCTATGCCGGCTGATTATGAAGCATTAAAGCAATTGTTTGAGTCTATGGAGCCGGGTAGTGGTGCACAATTGGATAAATTTTTGGAGGAAGCCGAATATAAGTATAAGGTGGGTATGCAGGAATTTGTCTGGAAGCCAGGCAACTCTATCATGGAATTTGCTGATTTGAGGGTGCTCACCAGTCTTTTCAAACTCGACATGCTCACTTCAGTTGCAACTGTTGTTGACCGCATGTTTAAGGACAGCCGGATAAGAAAAATACTCAAATTTCCGGTGCTCTTCCTGGGTGCCACACCTGAAAAAACACCTGCCTTATACACGCTGATGAACTATGCCGATCTAAAACTTGGCACCTGGTATCCCATTGGTGGAATGCACAAAATCATAGAAGGTATGATGGCTGTGTGCAAAGATCAGGGTGTAAAGTTTTATAGCAATGCGGAAGTAATATCCATTGGAGTTAATGATGGTGTTGCCACAAATTTACAGCTAAAAGACCAGTTGGTAGATGGGTTTGATTATATCGTTTCTGGGGCAGATTATCATCATACCGAACAAAGGCTTCTTGATAAGACCTGGCGTACTTATGATGAAGCATATTGGGACAAAAGGACGATGGCGCCTTCGAGTCTGTTGTTTTACATTGGACTCAATACCCAATTAAAGGATGCCACACATCATACGTTGTTCTTTGACCGCGATTTCTCTCTGCATGCTCATGAAATATATGAAGATGCTAAGTGGCCAACTGACCCACTGTTTTACATGTGTGCCCCGTCTGTTACTGACCACCTGGTAGCCCCGGAGGGACATGAGAATATTTTTCTATTGATGCCTTTAGCTCCAGGTATTGAGGACAACGAGCAACTGCGGGAAGCTTATTTCACAAGGATTTCAGACCGTTTGAGTGCCCACTATGGTCTGGATTTCAGAAGCCACATCGTTTTCAAAAAATCATTTTGCATCAATGATTTTGAAAAAGACTACTTCGCGTATAAAGGAAATGCTTACGGACTGGCCAATACATTAAAACAAACCGCCTTCCTCAAACCAAAAATAAAAAGCAAAAAGGTAAAAAATTTGTACTTTACAGGTCAGCTGACTTCACCGGGGCCCGGCATGCCTCCATCAATCATCTCAGGGGAAGTTGTTGCTAAGATGATCACCTCATAAAATGTTTAAGAAATTGTTTGATTTTATTAAACAAAACCACAAACCTTAAGTTATATAAAATAAAAATTATACCATGGACCAATTGTTTGATCAGGTGTGCGCAAAATGCAGTGAACTCATTACCAAAGAGTACAGTACTTCATTTTCCATGGGCATCAGGGTATTCGATAAAAAATACCGGGCCCCGATATATGGTATTTATGGATTTGTGAGGTTTGCTGATGAGATTGTAGATACGTACAAGGGTGCTGATGTGCTCAAAGTGTTGCAATTGTTTAGAGAGGACACATTCAAAGCCATCGAAAACGGAGTGAGTTTTAATCCAGTACTCCATGCCTTTCAGCAAGTAGTCAATAAATATGAGATCGACCATCACCTCATTGAGGCCTTCCTTGACAGTATGGAAATGGACATTTATCTCAATAACCACGATCTTGCCTCCTATCAGAAATATATTTATGGCTCCGCGGAGGTAGTAGGCCTTATGTGTTTGCACATATTCCTGGAAGATGATAAGACAAGGTATAAAGAATTGGTCCCAGCCGCCAGAGCATTGGGTAGCGCCTTTCAGAAGGTCAATTTTCTCAGAGACCTGAAAAGTGATTACAAAGACAGAGGAAGGGTTTATTTCCCGGATGTAGACTTTGAAAACTTTTCTACAGAAGATAAGATGAAAATTGAGCAGGACATACAAAGTGAATTCAACCTTGCATATCAGGGCATACTCCAACTACCAAAAGGAGTAAGATTTGGTGTCTACTGTGCCTACAAATATTACCTAAGCCTATTTTATAAGATCGTCAATACACCTGCAACACACATCATGCAGGCCAGGGTAAGAATTCCAAACAGGAAAAAACTGTATTTATTGACGGAGTCTGCCTTTAAGACAAGTCTGAATATGTTATAAACCACTGGTGAGCATGAGCTCGATGTTGGTAAACTTAAAATCAAATCTTTTGGCGAGGTACTCATTGGTGACGTGCCCCTTATAAGTATAACAACCATTTCTAAGTCCTGCATTGTTAAATAGCAGCTGTTCGATGCTGTTGGTTTCGCCTATGCGGACTATGATTGGGGTGAGAATATTGCTTACAGCGGTAGAAGATGTTCTACTCACCTGGGCAGCAATATTGGGTACGCAATAATGTATGACGCCATGTTTGACAAAAGTGGGCTTATCTACGCTGGTAATTTCAGAAGTTTCAAAACATCCACCCTGATCTATGCTCACATCGATGATAACGCTGCCTTCTTTCATTTTGCTGACCATCTCTTCAGTCACGATGATGGGTGTCCTTCCTGATTTACTATGCATCGCCCCGATGACCACATCTGCGCTCATCAATTGATAAGCCAGGTATACCGGGTTGATGGATGAGGTGTGTAATTGACGACCTACGCTGGATTGCAGCCTCATGATTTTGTTGACATCGTTGTCGAAAATCCTTACCGAAGCTCCGAAACCAAGTGCCGTTTTGGTAGCATACTCTCCAACAACGCCTGCACCCAGGATGACAATTTTTGCAGGGGGCACACCTGAGACTCCTCCCAATAGAATTCCCCGGCCGTGATTGGGTTCTGATAATAATTCCCCGGCTTTAATGATGGAAAACATTCCGGCTATTTCGCTCAAAATTCTCACGATAGGAAACCTTCCGTTTTGAGACTGGAGATATTCCATGGCCAGCGCCGTTATTTTCTTTTTGCAAAGTAGTTTTAGATACTCGAGGGTCACTTTAGGGATGTGAAGGGGAGCGATCAGCAGCTGACTTCCGGGCATCTGAGTGATGTCTTCATTGTTGGCGGGCGATACTTTGATGACAATGTTTGCTGATAACACTTCCTTTCTGGAGTATGAAATTTTAGCCCCTGCGTCACTGTAATCCTGATCTGTAAAATTGGCTTGCTTCCCGGCTCCTGATTCTACAATGATTTCATAACCATATCCTATAAGAGATCTGATCGAATTGGGTACGAGCGCAACTCGTTTTTCTGTGGCGCATATTTCATTGGGTATTCCTATGGTCAGGGCAGATCTGCTGTTTTCAACCGCAAGTCTTTCTTCCAGTACTTCGTAGTGACCTTTCGCAAAAAAGTCCGAAAAAGAAATTTTTCCTTGTTCGCTCGCCATATTCTATATTTCTAAAGGAAGTGTAAAAATAAGATATTTTCTCCGTTGAATATCTGAGTTGAAAAAGTAAAGCGGTATTGAGCCAAAAATAAAAGGGGAAATGAATTGCTTCATCTCCCCTTTTAACGGTTTTCAGAACGTGGTGTCCCGAATTATTTTTTTGGAAGGTACTGATCCAAAAGGTTTTTGTAGTTTACATAACCGTTTGTTACAGATTCTTTTACGTTTTTGAAAGTTTCTTTCAAAGTAGCAATTTTAGATTCTGCTTCAGAAACATAATTGGTCAATTCAGCTATTTTACCAGCAACGTCGCCATCAAGTTTACCACCAGCAAGTCCGTCTTTCAATGCTGTTACTTCAGCTGCTTTAGCAGACCATTCTGTAGAAAAAGTGCTCAAATCAGAAAGAAGGCTTGCATAACCTGCACCAGCATTGGTAAAGGTAGCTTTAGCGTCAGTGATTTGAGTCTGAACAGCAGGAGCAAGCTTTGCAAATGCCATTGAATCAACCATAAGGCTGTCAGTCATAGTCGCAAAAGTTTTATTTTCTGCTTCTGCCATACCTGTAAGCTCAGTTACAGATGCAGTAGCAGCATCCCACTTTGCGCCCAATTCTTCAATACCTGCGCGATATTGTTCTACATTTTTACATGCTATAAGAGAAACAAACAATAAGAAAATACTTACTTTTTTCATGTTGTATAATTTTTTTTAAATTTTGTCCCCAAAATTAACGCTTTAAGCCCCTGATGGTCAAATATCACAGGGTGTTCCTGTAAAAAATTCAATATTTATTCAGAAAGAAAAAAGAGGTAATCTGCTGAAACTTAGCAAGGTCGGTAGATAAAATGTATTTTTTCCAGGGAATTTTCGTTCAGATATGATTTGGAGGAATTGAGAAAAAGTACCCAATTCTGCCTATTATTTTTTAAAAGAATAAACTTCAATGAGATATGGCTGTTAAATTTGCATCATCTATAATTTTTAAAAAGAATCAAAATGTTGCTCTTATTAATTCTTAGTTTTTTGCTGATGAGAGGACAAGTTGTTGATGTAAATCAAAAAAATATGAAATCAATCTATGATGTTTCCATACATGATATAGAGGGGAAATCACTTGATCTCTCAAAGTTCAAAGGGAAAAAACTAATCATCGTCAATGTTGCCTCAGAATGCGGGTTTACACCACAGTATGAAGGATTGCAGGAATTGTATGAAAAATATGGTGATGAAGTGACAATACTGGGAGTACCCTGCAATGATTTTGGTGGGCAGGAGCCGGGAACTGAAAAAGAAATTCAAGCTTTTTGTACCATGACTTTTGGTGTCACTTTTCCAATGACAGAAAAGGTAGGCATCAAAGAAAACCGTCACCCATTGTATGATTGGTTGTGTACAAAAGAGCTCAATTCCAGTTCCGACAACGAAGTCGCATGGAATTTCCATAAGTTTCTCATTGATGAAGAAGGTCATTTGATCCATAGCTATCCATCTAAAGTAGCACCTTTGGACAATAGGATCATCGACTGGATTAAGTCTTAGCCCTATGTTTTTTGAAGATATTCCGTCGAAGCAGACGGAAAAAGATTTCCTCAGACATCAGGTAAAGGAAGCCAGAATTCCACATGCGCAGTTGTTTTTAGGGCAGGAAGGAAGTGGAGCGTTGGCATTGGCATTGGCCTTCGTGTCGTACATCTACTGCGAAGACAAAACGCCAACCGATAGCTGTGGCAAATGCAAAGCCTGTAATCTCACCCACAGACTGATACATCCGGACTTACATCTGGCATTCCCGGTCATAAAAAAAGACGGACTTAAAAGGGAAGAAACCACCAGTGATGCTTTCATCCAGGAATGGAGGAAGCTCATATTGGAAAATCCATATGCCAATGTTTTTGACTGGACCATTGCCATGGGAGGTGATAGCAAGCCCAATATTAACACCAGGGAGTGCAACGAAATCATACAAAAACTTGGACTTCAATCCTTTACAGACGGTCCTAAAATTATGTTGATCTGGCTGCCCGAATTTTTGGGTAAAGAAGGCAACAGATTGTTGAAGCTCATCGAAGAACCTACACCGGATACTTACATTATTCTTGTATCTGAGGATCAAAACAAAATTCTTCCAACCATTTTATCCAGATGTCAGCTGGTGAAGGTTCCATTTTTTGAAGATCACGCAGTCAAGGCATTGCTGGAGAAGAGATCTGCTTTGTCACCGACCACGATGGATGAAATCATCAGATTGTCAGGGGGCAATATGTCTAAAGCCATTCGACTCACCAAAAGTGATGACAATTCATTCTCGGACCTATTGCTTTCATGGCTGAGAACTTCATACAAAGGTGACGCCATTGAGATGTCAAAGCTGGCTAATGAGATAGCTTCCATGTCTGTTGACAGGCAACAGCAGTTTTGTGAGTATGGGCTTCACTACCTCAGAGAGTTTTTCTCATGGATGGTTACCGGCATTACTCCCAAAATGAGCAATACAGAAATAGAATCTTCCAAAAAGCTCAGTGCAATTGTTGACGCAGAGAAAATGTCTGCCATTGCGGCTGTAGTCCAGGAGATAATATATGCAATAAACCGAAATGCTAACCAGAAGGTATTGTGGATGGCGCAAAGCATTACGGTGGGAGATATTTTAAGAAATAAGGCAAATAACTACGTGGAGAAGTTTAACTTTGCCAATCAAATATAGACTAGAAGGAGATGGGATGTACAAGTTGTAGTCCGGGGGGATGTGGCAATAAAGGCCATTGTGCGACAGGATCGTGCAATAAAATGAATACATATGATTGGATCACAACCATGGAATTGGATGATCCAAGTGAATACAATTTTATTGAGGTTAGCTACAAAAACGGAGCAAGAAAAGAAATATACAGGAACGATAGTGGTCCTGGCCATTTTACCACCGGGGACTATGTGCTCGCAGAAGCAGCATCCGGATATGAGGTCGGTCAGATATCCTTGATGGGCGAACTGGTGAGGTTGCAAATGAAAAAGAAGGGCGTCACCGAAGACAGAGTTTTGTACAAAGTCATTCGCAGGGCTAATGACCGGGATATGGAAAAGCTCCATGAAGCCAGGCTTGCAGAAAAAGATGCTCTTGTTAAAGCCAGAGCTATTGCCAGAACGTTAGAGCTTGAGATGAAGATCGGAGATGTGGAGTATCAGGGAGATCTGCGCAAAGCTACTTTTTTCTACACGGCCAATGGCAGGGTGGATTTCAGAGAATTGGTGAAAATCTACGCCAAGGAATTCAGGGTAAAAATAGAAATGAGGCAGATCGGTTCGAGACAGGAAAGCGCCAGGATCGGGGGTATTGGCTCATGCGGTCGCGAATTGTGCTGTAGTACCTGGTTGAGTGACTTTAGATCGGTCAATACATCGGCAGCCCGATATCAGAACATCGCGATCAATCAGACCAAGTTATCTGGGCAATGCGGGAGACTTAAATGCTGCCTCAATTACGAGCTCGACACTTATATGGATGAGATCCAGTACTTCCCCAACAGAGCGGATGTGCTTCAGACCAAAAAGGGAAGAGCAAATCTAATGAAGACTGACATATTCAAAGGTCTGATGTTCTATATGTATGAAGACATCAGCATGAAAGGTGTTTTTCACCCCCTGGATAAAGAAAGAGTCAAAGAAATTCTTGCTCTCAATGCAAAGGGAGTAATGCCTGAAGACCTTTCTTCATACGCAGTTCAACAAATTGAGAAAGAAAAAGAAATTGGATTTGCAGATGTAACCGGGGAAATAGAATTGCCCAACAGCAGAAGGAAAAAGAAAAAACCAAAAGGAAGAAGACCGGAAGAAAGAAGCTCTGGCCCAAACAATCAGGGAACCAAAGAGTCCGTTCAAGGTCCTCCAAGAGAGCCGAGAAACGATAACAGGGAAACACCAAGAGGTGACAGACCCAACAGGCAGGGTAGAGATGGAGGAAATAACCGTCCACAAAAAGGACCTCAGCCCAACAATCAGACTAAAGAGGTACAAAACCCATCGACGGAATCCTCAAAAACCGGGGCAGAAGGGCCCGATAATCAGGGGGGAAGCCCGGATAAGGCCAATCAAAACAAGCCAAATAACCAGCGCAACCGAAACAAAAATTTCAGAAAATTTAAGGGCGGAAAAAACAATCAGGGCCCGCCAAAGGAGTCGTAATTTTTGACTCCATTGTTGTTAGAAATCTAGAGAATTAAGCATATGAATACTTACGACGTTGTAGTAATCGGTTCCGGTCCCGGAGGATATGTAGCAGCGATAAGGTGTGCCCAGCTGGGCATGAAAACAGCCATCATTGAAAAATACAATACCTTGGGCGGAACTTGCCTCAATGTGGGCTGTATACCCTCAAAAGCATTGCTGGATAGTTCAGAACACTACCACAATGCTGACAAGAATTTCAAAGAGCATGGCATTGAATTGACCGGTCTGAAACCCAATATGGTGCAGATGATCAAAAGAAAAGACGATGTGGTTGATCAAACCTGCAAGGGCGTTGAATTTTTGATGAAGAAAAATAAAATTGACATCTACACCGGTCATGGTAGTTTTGTCGATTCCAACAAAATCAGCATCGCAAAAGCTGATGGCAGTGTCGAAGAAATAGGCGCCAAAAAAACCATCATTGCAACCGGGTCAAAACCCATTACGCCTGCTGCTATGAATTATGACAAACAGCGGGTTATTACATCTACAGAGGCATTAAAAATCGATAAGCTTCCAAAATCCATGGTCATCATTGGTGCGGGAGTTATTGGCCTTGAGCTTGGAAGTGTATTTGCCAGAATGGGTACAAAAATTGAAGTTATAGAATTTCAGGACAGGATCCTTCCTGGCATGGACAATGATTGTGCAAAAGAGCTCACCAAAACGCTGAAAAAGCTGGGCATGACCTTTCACTTCAATCATAAGGTGACTGAAGTCAAAGGCAATAAGACTTCAGCAACCATCAAGTTTGAAGCAAAAGAAGGAGGCGAGAGTCAGGAAATCAAAGCCGATTATTGCCTCATTGCCATAGGCAGACGTCCGTATACCGATGGCCTTGGTCTCGACAAGGCAGGAGTAGTCGCGGATGACAGGGGCAGGATAGAAGTGGACCACCATTTACAGACCAATGTACCGGGCATTTATGCAATTGGCGATGTAGTCAAGGGAGCAATGCTTGCGCATAAAGCAGAAGAAGAGGGCGTATTCGTTGCCGAAACGCTAGCTGGACAAAAGCCGCACATTGACTATAATTTGATTCCTGGTGTAGTGTACACATGGCCGGAAGTGAGTGCTGTAGGTCAGACCGAAGAGCAACTCAAAGAAGCAGGCATTCCATTTAAGGTAGGGAAGTTTCCTTTTAAAGCATTGGGTAGGGCGAGAGCCAGTATGGATACCGATGGTATGGTCAAAGTATTGGCCCATAAGGACAGCGATGAAATTCTTGGTGTACACATGGTTGGACCAAGGGTTGCAGATGTGATTATGGAAGCAGTAGCCTTGATGGAATTCAGAGCTTCAGCAGAAGACATGGCCAGAATTTGCCATCCTCACCCCACCTTTACAGAGGCAGTAAAAGAAGCCGCATTGGCAGCTACAGATAACAGGCCAATTCACCTTTAATATAAATAAATGAAAAAAAAGGGCGACAAAGAAGCACCCAAAAAGAAAACACCGGAACCCAAAAAGTCCGGAGATTTTTCTGCCTTCCTGGATAAAAAGCCTAAGAAGAACAACGCCCTTTTTGATAAACTTTCGAAAGCTTATCCTAAAAAAATAAAGAAATTTGAGGCAGATGCCGAAAAATTTGAGGACAAGAAAGGAGGGAAAACAAAGTCTGAACAGCCAGAGTTCGAGAGAAAAAATGACAATAAGTCTTTTAAAGCTCCAAAGGAGGCACCGGCTGTATTTTTAGAGAACACGAGACTGAACAAATATGTCGCTTTGTCCGGTGTTTGTTCACGTAGAGCAGCTGCAGATTTGGTCAAGAACGGGGAGATATTTGTCAATGGAAAAGTACATGATGATCCCTCCTACGTCGTACAAAAGGGCGATGTGATTACCTATTCCGGAAAGGTGCTGAAGGTAGAAGACAAAAAAGTTTACTACCTTATGAATAAGCCCAAGAACACCATCACCTCGGCTAAAGACGAAAAAGGCCGTAAAACGGTGATGGATTTGATCGCCGGAAAAGTGGAAGAAAGGGTCTTTCCTGTGGGAAGGCTGGACAGAAATACCACCGGACTTTTGTTGCTGACCAACGATGGGGACTTGTCTACCGCATTGGCACATCCTTCCAGCAAGGTGAAAAAGATCTACCTGGCAAGCCTGGATAAAAATTTTTCACTCAAAGATCTTGAGAAGGTGAGGGAAGGCTTTTCTTTGGATGATGGTCCCATCGAAGTAGATGATATCAACTACGCCGAAGGATCGAAAAGTGAAATGCTCATCACCATACACATGGGCAAGAACCGCATCGTAAGAAGGATTTTTGAGCACCTTGGCTACGAAGTAGTAAAGCTGGACAGAATATATTTCGGAGGACTTACCAAAAAAGATCTGCCAAGAGGATTCTGGCGCCCTCTTGATGAAAAAGAAGTCATCCTGCTCAAACACTTCATCGGTAGAAAAAAGAAATAATATCATTTGGAGGACAAACTGGACATAAGAAAGTATACAAAGGACGAACTCAAGGTTGTCATGCAAAATCTGGGAGAACCTGCTTTCAGGGCCGGACAGATTTATCAATGGTTGTGGCAGAAAGGAGTTACGTCTTTTGATGATATGTCTAATCTTTCCAAAAGCCTGAGGGAAAAACTCCAGAATGCCTATGTCATCAGGGGAATTGTGACTGACAAGGTCCAGGTCAGCGAAGACGGAACCATTAAAACACGATTCAAACTCCATGATGGTGCATTTATAGAATCTGTGTTGATTCCTGTAACTGAAGATGACCGGTATACAGTGTGCATTTCTTGTCAGGTAGGGTGCAGCCTCACCTGCTCATTTTGTGCGACAGGTAAAATGAAAAGGGTCCGCAACCTGGATGCCGGAGAAATCTTTGATCAGGTGGTAGAAGTAAATAAACAGTGTGAGGCCTTTTATGGCAGAGGCATCACCAATATAGTATACATGGGCATGGGCGAACCTTTGCTCACTTATGCAACCGTGGTGGAGAGTATTGATAAAATAACCTCCCCCGAAGGATTGGGTATGTCCCCAAAACGCATCACCGTCAGTACAGCAGGCATTGCTAAAATGATCAGAAAAATGGCCGATGACGGGCTCAAAGTCAATCTGGCGCTTTCTCTTCACGCTGCCGATGACGTCAAAAGAGACGAAATCATGCCCATCAATGAGCAAAACAATCTGGAGGCCCTGATGGAAGCCATTCATTATTTTCACAAGACTACCGGCAACAGGATTTCTTACGAGTACATAGCCTTTGATCACTTCAACGAGGGTGAAGAGGATGCAAGAAACCTGGTAAAACTCTGCTCAAGATTTCCGGTAAAAGTGAATGTGATCGAATACAATACTGTTGAAGGGGTCAGCCTCACCAAAGCCAGCCAGGAAAGAGTAGACGCATTCGCAAGATATGTGCGGAGCAAAGGGGTGATGATTTCTGTAAGACGAAGCAGGGGTAAGGACATTGACGCAGCCTGCGGACAGTTGGCCAACAAAGATTAATTAAACTTTCACTTTTTTTTGCCTTTCATCAGCGTAAAGCTTGCAGCGATCAGGGTCAACACATTGACAACCAATAAGACGCTCATGTATTTTATTTCTGCATAGTCACTTACCTGCAATAAATCCCATATTCCGTAGGTATAAATTCCCACAGACAACAGGCATAAGAACGCCAAAAACCTGACAGCTGAGACCACTTTATGTTGTATAGATTGTTGCATCGGCAAAACGATGAGACCAAGTAAAATCGGCACCAGTGTCAAATAAACCGTCGATTCAGGCAGGCGCACAAAGTAAAAACCAATAGCAATTTGTACCAGAGAATTGATGATGCTAAATCGGGAAACGCGCATGTTTGTGTTTGCTTTATGTGATGTTGTTAGTTCACTCTGAGGACAGATATGATACTATCCCTTTTGTCCGGGAATTCCTCAGCCATTTTCCTTAATTTTTTTTCTTCACTGGGGTATATGACCTTGTAATGACTACAAGCTACCGCTTGTCTCATTCTTTCATCAGGCTTTGGAAATTTTGCATTTACGTCGTATTGTTTGGATTTTTTTTCCAGTTTCTGGATGTATTTTTCAAACATGGGCCTGGCAGTTACATAACCTTGGCCATCATCAAGTGTAGTGAACCGAATGTATCGCTCATCTCCTCCAGTCCACACACCAACCACCAGACTTGGGGTAAAACCAATGAACCAACCATCGACAAAGTCATTGGTCGTTCCGGTTTTTCCTCCCGCCAAAGATTTAAAATTAAAACCAAAATTTCTCTTGCAGTTGTTTTGCAACATATCTCCCACAATTGAGGCGGTCAAAGGTTCTATGGCCACACGCTTTGGGGAGAATCCGTTGTAAATCACCCGACCATTTCTGTCTTCAATTCTTTTGATGATTTGGGGTTTGGAATAGACACCCTTATTGACGAATGTGGTATACGCACCAACCATCTCAAAGAGGGACACATCCATGGCTCCCAAACAAATGGCAGGAACATTGGGAACAGCAACGCCTCCAAATACAGGCCTGTCTACCTCTATTCCGGTACTTTTCAACAATTTTCTGAGTATTTCTGCATCACCCAGTTCCTTCATCAATTTTACAGTGATAGAATTTTTGGAATACAGCAAGCCATGATAGAGGTTATACGGATTGTAGGTGAAGTTTTCTGTGGAATTGTCAGGCTTCCATTCCTCAGCAATGTCAAATTTTGCCTCACCTGGTTTGATGGTATATGGCATATCTGTAAAATACTGACACGGTTTGATGCCTTTCTCTTGCATGGCTGCTGCGTAAACAAAGGGCTTAACAGTTGAACCCACCTGCCTGTTGCTGGTGACATGGTCATACTGGAAAAAATCGTGGTTGATTCCTCCCACCCATGCCTTGACATAACCTGTTTTTGGGTCAACAGCCAACAGGCCTGCCTGGAGATGTTTCAGGTGGTACATGACGCTGTCTATTGGACTAAGGCGTTTGGATATGGTGCCATTTTTGTAATCAAAAACTTCTGCTTCCACAGGAGTATTGAAGACACTGTCATAGATGGTGATATGTTGTTGATAAGCGAGTAAAGCCTCATTCCATAGGGAAGTAGAATCAATAAGTTGTAACATTTCCGGGCTTATTGAAGAAGGGCTTTCACTCAACACCTTTTCGCACTCAGATTGATCCAATGACTCCAGCATAGGCATGTTTAATGCCCAGAGTTGCTTGTATCTTTCTGAGGCCTTCACATGTCTTTCAAAATTTTTTCTTCTTGCTTCAGCCTCCTCCTTTGTGGCTTTGTAGGTGAGTGGATCTTTGTTCTGCCAGGTTTTCCAGAATCTGTTCTGGATCCACATCATGTGTTCTTTCATGGCTTCTTCTGCAAGTGCCTGGTATTCAAGGTCGATGGTGGTGTAAATTTTCAGGCCATCCAAAAAGATGTTATAAGGGCTTCCGTCTTCTTTTACAATGCTGTTGTCTTCAAAAAGCTCAGTAATGATTTTTGTAACCTCATTTCTAAAATATGGTGCAGGTCCCTCCACAGGCGAGGTTTGTCTGAACCTGGATAGATCTGGCTGACTTGCCAGGAGACTGTCAAGGGCGATGTCTGATTTTTTCAATAATGGATTGATCTTTTTCAAGACCTCGTCCCTTCTTTTTTTGGCTCTGGCCGGAAATCTCGCCGGGTTGAAATAGCTGGGATTTTGCAGCATGCCCACAAGAAGTGCACATTCTTCAGGGCTCAGATCTTTCTGTGATTTGTTGAAATAGATTTTAGAAGCTGCCTGGATACCGTGGGCTCCATTCACAAACTCAAACTTGTTGAGATAAATAGCGAGAATTTCCTCCTTGGTATAGTTGTGTTCAAGTTTGATAGCAGTGACCCACTCCTTCAATTTGCTGTGAATGAGCAAGGATTTGGAGGAAAAAGAGTTCAGATTGCTGATCGGAGGGCGTTTATACAGCAGCTTTGCAAGCTGTTGGGTGATGGTACTGCCTCCACCGGATTGTTTTTGACCCAACAAGATGGTTTTGATGCCCACCCGCCACAAAGCGGCATAATCAATGCCATCGTGTTGATAAAACCGCTCATCCTCCTCCATCAATGTCGAGCGGATCAGCCATGGATTGATGCTGTCAAAAACGACCTGTTCTCTGTTTTCGACGTAATATTTTCCGATGACCTCGTCCTTATCATCGAAAATGAAAGAAGCAAGATCATATTTAGGGTTTTCAAGATCTGAGAAGGAGGGTGAAGCAATCCACCACAGGTACAAAAAATATGACAAGACAGTAAGTGTGAAGACAAATACCACAGCCCAAATCATCCTGATCCATCTATAGTTCTTATGGCTTCTTCCCGGGAAGAAGAACAGTAAAAATGAACGGCCGGATGTAGCAAAGTTTTTTGTCACAGCAACTAATCTTTTGCAAAGAAAGGTAAATGCCCGATTTGATGAGTAATTTTGGGGCATACTTCATCATAAAAACGAATTACATGTTATTCATTGTACCAACACCTGTGGGGAATCTGGAAGATATGACATTTAGAGCCATAAACACCCTAAAGGAAGTTGATCTGATATATGCTGAAGATACCCGCACCAGTGGCAAACTGCTTAAACACTATGACATTGCTACACCATTGCGGTCATACCATAGTTTTAATGAACATAAAATAGTGGACCAAATCATCAAAGAACTTTCGGGTGGCTTGAAAATTGCCTTAATTTCTGACGCAGGCACACCCGGAATTTCAGACCCTGGCTTTTTGCTTACAAGGGCGTGTCACGAATCAAATATAAAAGTCTCTTGTCTTCCCGGCCCAACTGCATTTGTGCCTGCTTTGGTTTCTTCCGGACTGCCATGTGATAAATTTTATTTTGAAGGCTTTCTTCCGCATAAAAAAGGTCGCCAAACAAGATGGAAGTTTCTGAGTCATTTGGAAGACACCATTGTTATTTATGAATCACCCTACCGTCTTATCAAGAGTCTGGAAGAAGCAAAAGAGTTTCTTGGACCTGATCGGATGGCTTGTGTTTCCAGGGAAATCTCTAAAATTTATGAAGAACACAAAAAGGATACTGTTGAAAATTTGCTTGAATATTTTAATGGATCTGGCACTGTAAAGGGGGAAATGGTCATTTGTTTTCATGGAAAATAAATCATAGCCAAATTAACAGAAATTTTCCATTTTCAGTGACTTTATGCTATTCTGTCCGTCATAAGACAAATTTTAAAACTAATTGAAGCGTAAATTCTGCAAATTGATATTTTCTTAGAAATTCTACGATATACAATTAGAATATTCCAAATCAATAACTTAGCTTTGCAGTGATTTGCTAGTAACAAGTCAAAAACAGTATCTAAATAGTATCCAAATGAGTTTCGTTTTTACTTCGTCAGAAAGTATTCTCAAAAGGCTTTTTGTAATATTTACAATTAGTTTTTTAAATTTCCAGGCCAACTTATTCTCCCAAACTTTTAACCCCATGGATGGCGTAGGGTCATTTCATGTGATATCTGAAGGAGACTTTACATTTGGTTCAAACTCAAATACCCATATTCACGGACCGCTTGCTGTAGGTGGAAATTTGATACTGGCGAACAATTTCAGTAATCCTGAAATCAATATGGATGCCGGATCCAGCACATATATATTCCCGGGAGATGGAAGTATTCCAACAGGACTTTTAGTCAAAGGTGCTATAACCTGGCCAACATCCGGGGGTGATGTGAAAGTTCAGCAAAATACGAATGCACATATCGGAAGTAGTACTGGATCAATCTCTTCAAATAATAGCGGAGGCGGTTTCACACAAATTCTGAAAACTGGAGCTGCATATAATGCTACTCCACGAATTGGCGTGCAAAGAAATATGAGCCCATCAAACGTATTCCAAACTGTCACTTTTGATTTTGCTTCATTGTTTGCAACATTAAGAACACGGTCCACACAACTATCGGGTTGTACCAACAACGTCGCTTTAAGAAACCCAGACAATGGCAATACACCATATTCAACACCCTATAACTTTACCACAACTACCAAAGTGTCTATTACAGACCTGGTTTCAGGTACCAATATCTTAAACCTTACGCAGGCTTCACTGAACAATATTTCAGAATGGAGCTTTAGCGGTAGCGGTTTACCATCATCAACAAAAATATTGGTCATAAATGTCAATGTTACTGCTGATTTTACATGGAATAATCCACAATTCTCAGGCATTTCGCAGACAAGTGCGCCCTATGTAATATGGAACTTTTATGGTGGGACCACGAAGACGATTACCATGAACCAAACAAGATTATTGTTTGGTACCGTCTACGCACCGAATCATAATTTTATAAAATCGGCAAGTAGTTTAACAGATATTGAAGGTTCGGTAGTTGCAAAGACTGTAAGTTTAAATACTGGTGAAATCCACATTTATCCATTCAGTTCTACTATAACAGGATGTGGTGCCACATGTACCAATCCGACCGTTTCAATTGGAGGTACTACAGATATTTGTGTGGGTACTTCAACTACATTAACACCTACGGTAAGTGGCGGGTCAGGATATACATACAACTGGAGCACTGGAGCAACAACTGCTTCTATCACAGTTTCACCGGCAACAACAACAACATATACATTAACAGTAACTGTCACTGGAGGATGCTCATCAACAGCCACGAAACAAGTCAATGTATCCGATGCAAAATGGGACAATGTTACTGTAAATGCGACATGTAATAAACTTTTGGTAGATGCAAATTTTGCAAGCACTGGCAATTTTGTGGTATCTTATACCTACGGAGGTCAAACATACACCGAGCCATCAACTGGATCATTTTCATCTTCATCAGCTTTTGAACTTGCAGGGCAAGGGCCAGGTGTTTACTCTAATATAACGATAAAAAGGGCTTCGAGCCCTGAGTGTACAGCAGTATGGCCACAATCAATATCAGTATACCCATCTTGCGATGAATTTTCTTGTCCCAACAATGTTGTTGTCAACCCATCCTTTGAAAATGGAATAACCGGATGGGATTACTCTGGTGGGAATTTAACCACCGGCACATACGCGGCTGTTTATGGTTTTTACGCAGGACATTTCCGAATCACAAATGCATCATCGAACTGGGTTGCACAACAAGTTCCAGGAATTTTTGCGGCAGGTGCTAAAATAGATTTATCAGTTTATGCCGGAACTCATAATCCATCATTTACCCATACTGTCGGGTTTGATTATTTTGACACCAACTGGAATTGGAAAGGATATCAGTCGGTTGAAGTAAATTCTCAATTACCGACAATGACCAAATATACATTGACAGGAACGGTTCAATCCAACAATGGAAACACCCCTCCTGGTGATAACAAGTATTATGTCACATACAGAGCCGGAGGTGACGGCGACTGGATTAAAACAGATGGCTGGTGTGTTGTGCCCCAGGTTACTACATGTAATGTGAGCATAGCAGGCGACGCTAATGTTTGCGTGGGAGATTCAGTTTATCTTACGGCATCCAGCTCTTCAGGCACTCCAACTTCGTACCAATGGAGCAATGGAGCAACAGGAGTCACCATACGAGTTGGGCCAACCACAAATACAAATTATACAGTAACAGCTACTTTTTCAAATGGATGTACAGCTACTGCAACAAAATCCATCACTACCAGCACACCACCTTCAATTACACAATGTGAGGTTCGTATCAACAACTCGTGGAGTGTATTGAATAACTGTATTGCAGTTGTCAATGTTGGATCAGACGTAGCTTTAAGTGTAAATCCAAATACGTTTCCGGCAGGATATACCCAAATATGGGAAGGTCCAAATGGATTTACCGCCAGCGGCAACGACGCGTTTATATCTAGCAGTATCACACCGGCACACGAGGGTAACTATACAATTATTGTAACCAACGGTGTTTGTACGATCAGCCAGAATATATATATATCGGTCAATCAAACTTCAGATTGTTCTTGTTTAAGTGGCAACCTGGTTACAAATGGAAGTTTTACCAATCAATGGACTGGGTGGAATGGTACGAGTTATAACGATGCTGGAATCACGTCATGCTCAGACGGTATAAACAAAGCCTTTCTATCAAACGGAGATGGAGCTGAAGCACTACTATACCAGGATATTACCAATGGGGTTACTGCCAATACTAAGTTCATCTACAGCTTTATGGCAGGAACTCACAGTCCAAGTGGTACTCATAGAGCCAGAGTTAGATTCTACAATGCAAGCGGTACTGTGCTAGCTACTCCATTGAACCTTGAAATTGACAAGGATGTTGATTTTCCAGCCAATTCATGGTGTTTAAATCTTCAATCTTACGGACCTTACGAATTTACAACTCCGGCGAATACAGCAAGAATTAGAGTTGAATTTGCAGAGGTTACAACAGGTCAAGGATACATAAAAGTAGCGAACGTAGACCTTAAAAAATGCAACGATGCTCCAACAATAGCTTTGGTAGCAACCAACCCTAATTGTAACGGACAAACAGGTTCAGTCGCATTTACTACTGCCGGCGGTACAGGCACCAAAACAGTTCGTTTAAACGGCAATGTTGTAACATCGCCAGTAAATAATCTTGCAGCAGGAACTTATGTATTTACAGTTACTGATGCAAGTGCATGTTCTTCAACAAAATCTGTAACGATAACGCAGCCAAGCGCCATCAACGTTGCTGTGAGTAAAGTGGATGTGTTATGTAATGGTGCAAATACTGGTTCTATCAATTTGACAGTAAGCGGTGGAACACCTACATACACCTATGTATGGAGTAATGGAGCGACTACAAAAGATATTTCAAATCTATTAGCAGGAACATACACTGTAACAGTTACTGATGCCAGTGGCTGTACAAAAACGTCGAGTTCTACAATTACACAGCCGGCAAGTGCAGTGAGCATATCTGCGAGTGGAACTCAGCCCAACTGTTTTGGTCAGACAGGAAGCATAAACTTTACTACAACAGGAGGCACTGGAACAAAAACAGTCAGATATAATGGCAATGTAGTTTCATCGCCAATGACAGGACTTGCAGCAGGAAGTTATGCATTAATAGTCACTGACGGCAATGGTTGTACCTCCTCTACCTCAGTTACAATCAATGCAGCTCCAAGTCAAATTTTAGTTACTCCAAGTGCCACAAACGTACTTTGTTTTGGAGCAAATACTGGTTCAATCAATTTGACAGTAAACGGTGGAACCCCTACTTACACTTATGCATGGAGCAATGGAGCGACAACAAAAGATATTTCTAATTTAACAGCAGGAACATATACGGTTACAGTTACAGACTCAAAAGGCTGTACCTTGACTTCAAGTTCTACAATTACCCAGCCGGCAAGCGCAGTGAGCATATCAGCAAGTGGAACTCAGCCCAACTGTTTTGGACAAACTGGAAGCATTAGCTTTACAACTACAGGAGGCACCGGAACTAAAACGGTCAGATATAATGGCAATGTAGTCACTTCACCAATGACAGGACTTGCAGCAGGAAGTTATGCATTAATAGTAACTGACGGCAATGGTTGTATTTCATCAACATCTGTTTCAATCAACGCAGCTCCAAGTCAAATTTCAATTACACCAAGTGCAACAAACGTACTTTGTTTTGGAGCAAATACTGGTTCTATTAATTTGACAGTAGGCGGAGGCACACCCACTTATTCATATGCATGGAGCAATGGAGCGACAACAAAAGATATTTCAAATTTAACTGCAGGAACATATACGGTCACAGTTACAGACTCAAAAGGATGTACCATGACTTCAAGCACATCAATAACAGAACCATCTGTTTTAACATTGAGCAGAACAAGAGTAAATGTTTCTTGTTTCGGCGGCAATAACGGTTCTATCAATTTGACGGTTTCAGGTGGAACCTCACCTTATACGTATCTTTGGAGTAACGGAGCAACCACAGAAGATATTTCTGGTTTGACATCTGGCACTTATGTGGTTACAGTTACGGACTTCAATAGTTGTGCTAAATCTCTAAGTGTTTCAATTAGCCAGCCAAGTGCAATCAACACTCCTGTTGATCCAACAAATGTGCTTTGTTTTGGAGAGAGTACTGGAAGCCTGGATCTTTTTGTCAGTGGTGGAACAACTCCTTATACATTTGCGTGGTCAAATGGGAAAACAACAGAAGATATCAGCAACCTCAGCGCTGGAACTTATACTGTCACTATTACAGACGCCAATGGATGTACTAAAGTGGCAAGTGGTACAGTTACCCAACCTTCACCAGTAATCGCCATGGCGGCACCGACCAATATTTCTTGTGATGGTCAAAATAATGGATCAATAAATTTGATGGTAAGCGGAGGTACTCCAACTTACAGTTTTGCCTGGAGCAACGGAGCGACTACAGAAGACCTTAGCAACCTGAGTGCAGGAACATATACTGTTACTGTAACAGATGCAAATGGCTGTACAAAAACAGCAAGTGCGACCATCAACCAACCTACAGCAATTACTGCTACAACAACAAAAGTGGATGTAGACTGTAACGGCGCGAACAATGGATCTATCGACCTTACAGTAAGCGGAGGTACACCAACTTA
>JAGQWX010000019.1 GCA_020436935.1 Saprospiraceae bacterium | reverse complement strand
TCTTGAAGGTCTTGGCATCCTCGCTGTTGAGGCGGCAATTAACGCAGCACTCAATGTTGTCAAAGATACAGTAAATACCGCCATCGGTTTTGCATTGCTGTAATAAATACGTCAATTAGATAATTAGATAATTAGATAATTAGATAATTATCACTCACTTTTCAAGCTATTTACCGGATTCATCAAAGAAGCTTTAATGGCCTGAAAACTGACCGTAAATAATGTAATTCCCATTGCCCCCAAACTGGAAGCGACGAAGATCCACCAGCTCATTTCAGTATGATATTGATAGGCATCCAACCAGCCAGACAAATAGTAATAAGCAATAGGTATGGCGATCAAACATGAAATCATGACCAGCTGGAGAAAATCTTTTGTCAGCAATTGCCACAAATGACTTACACTTGCTCCCAATACTTTTCTTACCCCTATTTCCTTTGTTCTTTGTTCGGCAATAAAACTGGCGAGACCAAAAATTCCTAAACAGGAAATGAATATGGCAAGGATGGCGAAAAAGCCTGCCAGTTTGCCAATCCTTTCTTCAGAGGAGAACTTTTTACTGTACTCCATATCAGCAAAAGAATAGGTAAACGGGCTTCCGGGATTTAGTTTTTTGAAAGCTTCAACTAGCTTTGCAATAGCTACAGAAGGTGACTCACTTGCTTTAAGTTTGATGGTGTATAAGCTGTACCAATATTTATCAATAAAATAAAGAGATGGTCTTTGATTTTCATAGGGCGATCCTGTAATCATGTCTTTGACTACACCAATGATTTGCAACTTTTCAAAACCGCCTCTGGTCACATATTGCCCAATGGGATCTTCGAAGCCCATGACTCTGGCTGCTGTCTCGTTGATGATCAGGCCTGCGCTGTCTGAAGCAAATGACTTTGAAAAATCACGCCCCTGAATGAATTCCATGCCGACGGTTGATGCAAATTCATGGTTGATGGACACTGTATTGAACAAAGGATGTGAATTCAGGTCTTTTCCCTGCCACTGAAAGTCAGAATTATTGGACCAGTCATCGGTGACCGGACTGCTTGACTTGCTCACATTTTCGACCACACCAGTTTGCATCAGCTCACTTTTTACGGTTTCAAAATTTGCTGAACGCAACTCAGGAGTATTCATGTGCACATATATCAGATTGTTGGTATCATAACCCAAGGGCCTGTTTTTAGCATACTGAATTTGCCTTAAAATAATGATCGTACCTATTATCAATGTTACTGAAACGGTAAACTGGGTTACAACCATGATCTTTCTGGGCAAGGCAGCAAAACGACCAAGGGCCAATTTTCCTTTCAAGGTTTGAATGGTATTGAAAGAGGACAGAAACAAGGCAGGATAACTGCCGGCCAGCAAACCGGTCATCCCCAAAAAGGCAATGCTTATGATCCAAAAATTGACATTTAAATATGGTAAGTTGAGTGTCTTGCCTGCCAAATCGCTGAACCATGGTTTGAGCGCAAAAACCAGCAGGAGACTCAAGAGGAAGGATATGAAAACAGTCAGCATGGATTCACTCATAAACTGATTGATGAGTTGTGACCTTACCGATCCCACGGCCTTTCTGATACCCACTTCTTTGGCGCGTTTTTCACTTTGTGCAGTACTCAGGTTCATAAAATTGATGCAAGCAAGGATCAACACAAAAAGGCCAATAAAACCAAATAGCCAAACATATTGGATCCGTCCCCCACTCATTTTACCATTTTCTACCCCACTGTACAAATGCCAGTCAGACATAGGATGGATGAAGACTTCCGGATTCGCAAGTTTTCTATCGTTGTTCACATTGTTTAGTACAATGTCCCTGATTTTGGAATGGACTTTTTCAGGATTGGACGTTTGTGCCATCTGAACATAACACTGCCATGAATTATCGTTCCATTCTGTCATTGAATTTTTTACCCATGATGATCTGGCCTCATAATATTTCCATGAAAGCAAATGACCCACATCAGAAAAGCCAGAATTTTTAGGAAAATCCTTATATACCCCGGTGACACTGAGGTCGTCTTTATTGTCAATTTTGATGGTTTTATGGATGGGATTTTCTTCCCTAAACAAAGACTTGGCAAGGCTTTCCGACAACATAATGACATGCACATCGTCCAGACCATTTTGTATTCCTTGTGTCATCTCAAGACTCATCATTTTGGTGAAAGCCGGCTCAACATACATCCCATTCCTAAAGAATTTTGCATCACCATTTGCGATGATATGCTCACTGTTCCATGAGGCCAGGGATATTTCTTCAAAATCAGGATATTTCTCCAATTCCTTCTTTAACGGCAATGGAATAGCCAACTGTGGACCTCTTTCTCCATTGAAAGTCTGGTACATCTGTACCTGTCCAAGTTTGTCATAATTTACAAATGATTTATTAAAACTCAGTTCATCCCACACCCATAAACCTATCAACATAGCAACAGCCAAACCCACAGCCAATCCACCAATATTGATGACGCTGTACATTTTGTTTTTGGTGATGTTTCTCCACGCGATTTTTATATAATTTTTTATCATTGCTATTTTGGAAATTGGAGGAAGGAGATGGGAGATAGAAAATTGCCCATTTCAATCCTGTGGTTAAAAATTTTCTTTCCTGGTTTTAATCAAATTCGTCAGCATTGCCGATATTTTATTGGTTTGTATCAATAAAATATCGACCTGCTCTTTAGAAATAAGGCCTATTAATTCAGCCACATACAATTGTGTTCTGACTTCAGCACAAGAACCCTTAGCTATATATAAAAATTGGACAAACTCTTTATTGGTTTGTCTGTCATATCCTTCTGCAATATTTGATGGAATTGACAAAGCAGCCCTCCGTATTTGATCACGAAATCCGAAATCATTACAGTTTTTTAATAATTGATAAATTTCAATTGTCAAGGAAATTCCCTCTTGCCAAACCAATAAATCTTCAAACTTCTCAATTTTCATTTTTATCATATTTAAAAAATTCCAATCTCCATCCTCCTATCTCCTTTTCTCCCTAATTAAACATGAAAATTCTCCGTCACAATTTTACCATCAAACAAGTTGATCACCCTGTGTGCAAAACCCGCATCATAAGGCGAGTGCGTCACCATAGCGATGGTCGTTCCTTCGTTGTTGAGCTCTTGTAAAAGCTTCATTACATCTTCGCCATTTGCAGAATCCAGGTTACCCGTAGGTTCGTCAGCGAGGATGAGTTTGGGCTTTGCAACCACAGCTCTGGCAATAGCCACCCTTTGTTGCTGTCCCCCTGATAATTGCTGCGGAAAGTGATTGCGTCGGTGCATCATATTCATGCGTTCCAAAGCAGCTTCTACCTTAACTTTCCTTTCTGCTGCAGGGATTTTGAGGTACAACAACGGCAATTCAACATTCTCAAAAACCGTCAATTCATCAATGAGATTGAAGCTCTGGAATACAAATCCAATATTGCCTTTGCGGTGCTGCGCCCTTTGTCTTTCCGACATCTTTGCCACCTCAGTTTCATAGAAGACGTAGCTTCCTTCACTTGGGTTGTCGAGCAGACCCAAAATATTCAGCAATGTTGATTTTCCACATCCTGAGGGGCCCATAATGGCCACAAATTCGCCGTCTTTGATTTCCATATCGATGCCATTGAGGGCGGTGGTTTCTACTTCTTCGGTGGTGAAGATTTTTTGTAAATTTTTTACGACTATCATGTTCTACTTTAGGTTTTAGGTATTAGGGTTTAGGTTTTAGATATTTTTAAACTTACCCCTAAAACTTTACTTTAATTTTATTTATTTTTGATTCAAATTTTGTACCCTATGATTGATTTTAAGAATTTGCTTATCTGGCAAAAAAGCCATCAGTTAACACTAAATATTTATTCTATAACCACTGAATTTCCAAGTTTTGAAAAATATGGCCTTACAAACCAAATGCGACGTTCAGCATCTTCAATTCCAGCCAATATCTCTGAAGGTTGTGGTAGGAATAGTGATAAAGAATTAAAACGATTTCTTTCAATTGCTATGGGTTCAGCAGCTGAACTTGAATACCAAATATTGTTGGCTAAAGACTTAATGTACATTTCAGATGAAGTATATGAGGACCTCACTTTATTGATTATCGAAATAAGAAAAATGATAAACTCTTTCATTGAGAAATTAAATTTTCGAATTACAAATAACTAAATAAGCCCAATAATCTAAGTCCTAAAACCTAAAACCTAAAACCTAAGCCCTAACAGCTAAAAAACAAGTACCTCCTTATCCCCAAAATTCGCATACGAACTCGTAATCACCTTATCCCCCGGATTCAAGCCCTCCAGCACTTCATAAAACTGCGGATTTCTTCTGCCCAGAGTGATGTTGCGCTTCACAGCTCTGCCCTCCTCCATCACATAGACCCAATTGCCCCCGGTGTCGGAGAAAAAGCCGCCGATGGGCAAAAGTACAGCCTGCTGGGCTTCTCCAAGCTCGACTCGGATGGGTGAAGACTGACCCCTGCGAATGCCATCGGGAGTAGCTTCGCGGAAAGTCATGTCCACACCAAACCGGCCATTGGTTACTTCGGGGTATATCTTGCTGATCTCCATGGCGTATTCTTTGCTGTTGAATTCAAATCTTACTGGGAGACCTACGAATATTCTAGTGATGTAGTGTTCATCTATGTCTGCGTGCATTTTGAATCCATTCATGTCATCGATCTGGCCAATGTTTTGTCCCTGGTTGATGTTGCTGCCTATTTCTACATTGATAGACGAGAGTAAACCGGAAACGGGTGCTTTGACGACCAGATTTTCGAGGGTTTGTCTCCAGAGATCGACGTTTTTCTGGGTGCGGATCAGCGTACCTTCGAGTTGTTTGATCTGAAGGCCCGCATTTTCTTCCTGATATTTCTGGGATTCGATTTCAATTTCGCGCTGTTTGACGAGCCGCTCATAATCTCTTTTGGCTTTCTGGTAATCCATGTCAGATACGAGGCTTGAGCCTGTCAACTTCTGAAATCTTTCATAGTTGTCCTTGGCCTGGGCTATCTGGAAATCCAAATCGCTGAGCGTTTTCTGTAATGTGAAGCGCTCGACCTTCAATCTTTGTCTAGTGTTCTGCAGGTCGTTGACCAATCTGCTCGCCTCTGTTTCCGACTGGAGGAAGTTGAGCTTCAGCTGCTGGTTTTCGAGCTTTAGTATGGTTTCACCAGCCTTCACCATGTTGCCGCCTTCTACCAGCTTTTGGGTCACATAACCACCGACGATGGCATCCAGCTGGATGGTTTTTAGTGGCTGCACCACCCCCTGCACAATGATGAATTCATCGAAAGTGCCCTTGGTGACATCCGAGATGGTAAGTTTTTCTGAGTCGACATTCAACTTGCTCCTTTTATCCGCAAAAAAGATTTGATAAACAAGAAATGAAGCCAGCAAAGCGCCTCCTGCTATGTATATGATTTTTTGTGTGGTCCAGAATTTCTTCGGTATTGCTCTATCCATGATTTATTTGCATAACTTAATATGCCAGAAATAGAACCATCACCGTGCCAAAACCGCATAGTATTGATTATCAAATGTTTATGAAATTTTTACCGAAGGGCTAATGTCCGTAATTGGACGATTGTCCGTGGGTGGGAGGAATAATTTTCTTATTTATAACTTTCTGCCATTCGGACGAGATCAACGGTTCGGCTATGTGACGTGCCGACGTTAGGAGGCATGTACTTCATAGCCTGTGTTGTTTTCGTGCTTTTTTTCAAGTGTGACATGATATTTATCTAAAAAATTTCAATTATTTCAACTTCACTGTTTGTGTCGCCTATTGTCACCCTGTCTCCAATTGTTCTACCTTTTATTGAAGTAGCTAAAGGCTTCATAATATTTACAATTTGCACTCCATCAATAATTTCAGCACCATTAGTAGGATAGTCCACCAATTTCACTTTCAATTCCTTTTCATTACCTAGGAATTTGATTTTAACTGTACTATTAAGTTCGACCCTATTGTCAAAGAGCGAGTTTGGAATGAATTCTATTCGTTCTACTTCTGGTTCTTGGTTTTTTTTCGAATGCCGTTTTATTATAGACCATTCAGATTCGTAATAATTATTATCAACTGGTTTTCCGTTGGCAGTAAAGCTTTGGAATACTAATCGACTGATGTCATTGTAGATATCTAAAGGCAAGACATTGTAATCTATTTGATCAAAATCATTGTATATTACTTTGTAGCCTTGTAGGTGTAGTTGCTCCCGTGTCGAAATATTTTCGGTCAAATGTGCTTTGAATTTTCTACGACCATTCTCATTGAAGTAGATGCCAATGATTTTCTCAGTTTCAACAGCTTCGATATGCACCAATTCCCCATCTTTATTCAATCCATTCATATATTCTTTCCCAATTCTCCTTGAAAGAAGTATTGGAATATGGACTTTATTCACATGACCTGATTTATAGCATTGCAGAAGAAAACCTGTCTGGTAAATTTCTTGTATTGGAATTACATAATCAGCTTCCAATGGCTCTTTATCCGTCAGAATATATGTACCTGATTTAAAGAGGTTGAAGTATCGAAGTATTTTATCTGTTCTTAGACTTGAAGCAACTTGCTCAAAATGTTCTGTCGGAGTTTCTTCATCATTTGTGTCAATGACCAAATCTGAACATTGCGCATCTAATAAATCATCCGTTCTTACTTCTTTTTCCTGTTGAATATTAGATTCCTGATAGCCATGATCTGAAATGGGTTGTATCTCTTTTTCTTCAAATACAGGAATCATGTTCCAAAGGGGTTCTAAAGCTTTCTCTCTATTGGTGTAATATTCATAGCCACGAACTCTGAAGAACTGCCAACCGCATCTTTCAAGTACTTTTTGGCGCATTATGTCATTTTGATGCTGTTCGGGGCCATGCCATTTATCACCATCACATTCTATGGCTATTTTAGTTCCATCAGGTAATAGAGCAACCATATCAATCTTATATCGACCTTTCGCCACTTCGTATTGAGGTATAATACTAAGTTGGTTCCGTACAATATCGTTGTAAACGTCAACTTCAAACCAACTGTCGAAAGGCTCAGGTTGTGTACCCATTCGCCTTTCTATTTGGGTGTTGAAAATCGGTTGATAAGAGGTGTAATTTTTGAAATGGTCTAATAGTTTGTACCGTAAATCATTTGTATTACTCAAATCGTCCAATTGCACCGAATGGAATAAATAAATCTGCTCTTTGGCTCGACTTACAGCAACATTGAACCGTCTTTCGTCTTCTGGTTTAACAAATGCTGACCTATTGTGATTGTGAGCTGTTACCAAGCTTAAAAAGATAATATCCCTTTCGTCACCCTGAAAGGATGAAGAGTTCCCACAAACAATTTTACGTTTATGAAATTCCTTTTCTCCAATTCTTTTCAGGAGTAGGTTTTCAATCACATTTGCTTGTTGATTTCCTTGAAGGGTAATCACTCCAATTGACTTCCCACTATAGTTTTCGTCTTCGACTAACTTCCCTATTGTTTCAGCAATTTGATTTGCCTCTGGCTCATTTATAATTCCTGCGCCTCTGCCTTCTGTGTAGCCATTGGAACAAAACTGTGCAACCAATGGTTTAAGACGATTTTCTGAATATTGTTTAAGTGGATAAAGCCCTTTTCCATCAGGGGCATAAAAATGACGATTTGAAAATTCAATTATTTCAGGCATACATCTGAAATGTTCTCTAAGAACGGTAACCCCATCACAGAAAAATTTAGCATGGTCGAAAAAGCTAAATTCCGTACCGTAATAATCAGAAAACGGGATTCCATTTAGATGACGCTTTATGTGAGGTGTCATGGTGTTTGCGTCCACACCAACATATTCAGGTGAAGTCTGCTTGTCATCTCCAACGATTATAATATTCTTTGTAATATAGAGCAAGAATATCGCATCAGGCCCAAGTTGACTTGCCTCATCAATAATTACATAATCGTACATTTCTTGTTCAGGTTGTATCGTTTCCGCAACCTTGTATAAAGGCATAATCCAACAAGGCACTGAATCTTTGCAATGTTCCATTTCTTGTTGAGCAATTTTCCGAAACTTCATTGCTCTTTTTCCTTTTCCGGTCTTACCAATTTTCTTTACTGCCATTACCCAAGCATCTAAATGCTGCCTTAAAGAGCGGTTTTGTTGTAAACCTTCAACAACTTTATACCATGCTTTCTTTGAAGCGAGCTTTGCAGTCAGTTTTCTTTCCTTCCGTTCTAATTCACTAAGGTTTTGAATGAGTTGATTTTCATAATTCACATCCATCAGCTCTTCAAGTTGATGTTGAGCATTTCTGAAATATATTGCTTGTTTTAAATTTTCTACACCCTTAGCTGAAAAGGAATCGTCCTCTACCAATTTTATTGTGGATGGGATTTTAAAATAAAGCTCTGAACGTAAATTTCTGAAATTCAGAAAGTTCTCTTTTCCATAGGCTAACTTTTCAATTCGGTTCAGTAATTCTTCATAAGTGTGGAAGTCAAGGTTGTTGTATGCTTCAATTATGTTTTCCTTAATTGGGTGGTAGCCTTTTGGAACAAAATTATTCAGATATGCGGTAGATTGATTAATTAACTCTTCAAACTCCGAAATGCTCTCTTTTAATTTACTGTACTCGGCTTTGAGAAAAGATGTCTTTAGGCCTTCATTATCAAAAAGTTTTATCTGCAAATTGCTAATAGATTCAATAGCCAATTTCACTGCTTTTGCTTCTTCTATTAATTTTGATAAGCGCAGCACTTCAAAGTGAATTTGCTTGAAAAATGAAATCTTCTTGAACAGTAAGTTTCCTTTTGGCTCTTCTTTTCCCCAAATTTCTGATAGCTCAATAAAGTCTTGGTGAAAAGAAATATCCTTCAATACAGTTTCATATTCTTCAATGGTATCGCAAGGACTTCCATTGACACGAACCGCTTCAATAAAATAAAGACGTTCTTTTATTTCTCTTGGTAGAAATGCCTTTTTAATTGAAAAAGTAAATCCTGATAACGGATTACCTTCATTTAAGTATGTAAGAAGTACTTGAGCATCATTTTTAAGCTGCTTTAAACTTTTGTCCTGAGGATAAGAAACTTCAATATCCTTGTCAATCTGACGTAAATCATACTTTTCAAATTTTTCGAGCACTGACTTTGACTGATTCAATATTTGCAACCATTCCTGATTTTTGCCTTTCAAAAAGGATTCTATAACAGAAGAGGCAAAGTCAATCTGGAACTTATCTACTTCTTTGTAAAAGTTTTGAAGATTATTTAGATGTTGAAATAGTTGCTCAAAATCAGAACATGAAATTTTTAAGTTAGCATCTTTTGGAAAAGAACCATTAGAAAGCTTGGCAATAAGAGTTGAATATTCCCTTAACTGGTTAGCAGTAAGTAATTTGTTTGTGTCAGGGATTTCAAAATCAAATTCATCTGTTTCAATTTGCTTGTAGTTTTCATACAGTTGAATGAATTCCGTTAGACGAGATAGCAACTCATTATTTTCAATATTACTGAAATCGTCTTCGTACCATTCGAATAATGGCGTATCTCTTTCAAGATTTTCAGCAATTTCAGTTAGAGTTCCTTTGTATTTCTCGTTAACCTCCTGTTTTCTTGTTGCTTTTTCCTTAATCTTGACAAGACTGTTTGAGGTTTCAGCGATTGATTCTCTCGTATTCTTTAAATCCTTTTCAAACTCATCAATTTGTAATTGATATTGAGTTAGATTGGCTCTTGATAATTCATCATTTATAGCATTGACACTTGATTCCAAGTCTTGGATGGAAGATGAGTCCCCACTCAAAAGGTTTACTGCCAAATCTTGAAATTCAGGAGGGAGTTTACCTTTTAGAACTTCCAATGCCCTTTTTGTATAGGCGGTAATTAGAACCTTTTTACCGTTTGCGAGCAAGTGGCAAATTAAATTGGCAATAGTGTGTGATTTTCCAGTACCTGGAGGGCCTTGAACGAGAACTTTATTGTTTCTTTTAGCTTTTTCTACTATCTCTAATTGTTCGTCATTGTATTCCTTCGGGAAAAATATTGGCTCAATCTGTGAACTATTAACTGAGTTATCTGATAGAGAATTATCATCTTCAATATTGGGGTGGATGCCTATAAGGTCATTAATTGTCGGAATTTCAAGACTATCTTCACCATTTTCAATATTCTCCAATATCTTCTCATATAGAGCGGTAAAACTTTGGGTATTTCTTTTTCTAAGTAAGAGAGCTGGGGAAAAAGTGATATTTGGTTTTGAAGGAGTTCTATTTGGCTTTTCAATTAAGTGGTTATAGCTGCCATCAGGAGAAACCCTTTCTGCAAACATTTGTAGGGCATCTCCTGTGTTGCTAAAAATTGTTTCAATATTTTTCTCTTTAATGTAGTTTTCTACCGCCTTTTCGGCATCTATGATGTTTTGCGAATCAAACTGGTCAAATAAGTCAAGGATGGAATCAGTTTCAATCTGGGGTGTAGATTCTAAGTTTGGTGAAACGAAAATATGGGAGTCCTTTTGAGAGTACTCGAAGTTAATGTCAACTCTTTGGGTCAAAATATGTCTGAAAATCTTCGGTCTTTCATCATTTTCCTTGAAGTTCAATAGTCCGACACCAACCACTAATTCGTACTCTTCTCCAAATTGCTGGGTCTTGTTGAATATTCGGAAAAGTTGTTTGTAGACAGAGTTTAATTTCTCATACTTCTCATGTTCAATTCTGTATGCTTTGAGTTTCTCGTTATATTCTATCAAGTCATCAATCCATTTTTTGTGAATGTATTGCTGTAATTCTTTTTCAAGTTCTGGGAAATTTTCGATTGAAAGAGTTTCTCCATTGATTTCAAGTGATTCCTTTAACTTAGGTTCATCTTCTTCATTTAATAATGTTGGCTTGTCAATCCATTTTTCCAAGTTTTCCGTAAGCTTGGAAAATTCTGGTTTCGTTGGCTCTTTAGGCTTCCTTACTTTTAACCAATAGTCGTTGTCTTCGTTGAAGTCGCTTCTGATAATGTTTTCAAAAAGTTCATTTTCGGGAATGTCGTCCAGCCAAAATTTTTCAGGATATTGTGTTTCTTGAGCTTCAATATCACGGACAGGATTACTTCTAAGTTTCGAGAACTCTTTGAGGTAATTAAATATTTGAAGGTATTTGTCCTTTTTCACTAATAATTAATTTTTTCTGCATGAAGCACAACGTTTTGCAGCTACCCGAAGGTGGCGATTTCGGAGCACTTCACTGTCAACCAAGCATAAACTTTGACAGAAGCACAAAGCTTGATTTAACCACTGAACCGCCACTTTTGGGTAGGTGCTGTTGGGCACAGCTATTCTTTAATAATTTCTCTATAAATGTTCCGCATAATTGGATATACTTTGTTTAACCTTCCTTTTATTTGAGACGGTGCCGGATATGTTTTAGTAGCACCGACTATCCAAGTATGAGCGGCATCATTTCTATCTCTTTTAATAGCCTGTAACTCACTTATAAGGGTGTCTAACTGAGTTGAATGTTCAAGATACTGTTCAATTTTTTCCATTTTTGAAATACCAATCGCATTTCTAAGCATTGGTCTGAAATCTTCTTTGTATTGAAATGCGTAGGTGTTTCCAATCACACTAAATTCAAGCATTTGTTTAAATGGCGTAGTTTTGATTTTTCCTTTAACAGAACGCCTTACAATAATGTCAAATGTTTCTTCAATCCATCCGCAATATTCTAAAACAGCCAATTTGGAATAATAAGTCGGCTCTAATGGATTGGTTGAGGAAAGGGCAGAGTTATATTTCCTTTCCATATCATCCAAGAGTGCTTCAATATACTTTTTAACTACCATAAACATTAGAAATTGAAAATTTCAACCGATCTATTAAGTCTATTCACTACTTTTTCTTTTGCTGATAACCCTTCTTTAAGATTGTCAACAGAATAGTTTTCGTCTGCTCTTAGTTCTGCAAGCTTTTGTCTTAATTCAATATCAGTTTTGTTTTCAAGTGCATTAATGTTTCTAGATATTCCCACCATTATTCCTTCCATTGTAGCCTTACTAAGTTTTGGCATTGGTTGTCTATCTAAAATACGTAAGTAGATTAAGTCGATAACTCTCTCGAATAAATGTCTTTTCTCTGCCAATTCAGCTTCTGTAATTGACCTTTTATCATCCATATAATCGTTTAGATATTTGGCTAATTTTCCCGGATACGTTTCGTAGCTTTCATTTAGTGCAAGAAATCTTAAGATTATTTCTTCGTAGGTAAATCGATACGTTTTTTCAGGGTCTATATCAAATAACTTTTGGAAATTTGTATAACGAGTTAATCCCTTTAATAAGTTATTGAAGTCGCCATAGAAAATGCAATTTCTAATTTCTTGATTATTAAGCTTATTACCACCTGTGTTTAATCTATGAAAAATAGTAAATAAATAATGCATATGACTTTTCTTGGAATAGTCACATCTAAGTACAGTTATGGGAATGGTTAAATTTTCTAATCTACTGTAGAGTTCATAGTTCTTATTTTTTATCTGCTCAACGGTTTTACCAGAAATAGTTTTTTCGATGTCTTCTAAGGCAGATAATTTCCATTTATCGTCAGTTAGGAAATATATGATACTTGATATTCTTTGTAAGCCATCAATCATTAACCTTTTACCTGTTTTATAGTCAAGACTTACACACATACTTGGAATCGGTAGTTGTTTTATCAACGAGTCTATAAATCTCGTTTGAGATGCTTTAGACCAAACTACATCTCTTTGAAAATCAGGCTGAATCTCTAATTGTTTGGTCTTATACATTCTTACTAAGTCAGCACAGGACCTAAGTTCATTGAAAGCTACAATGTCAGAAGGTGGAACTTCAGCATAATCATCAGTTTCTGATTGCTTTTCTTCTTCCCTGTCAAGTTCTTCTGTAAACTCTTCTGTGTATTTATTTTCGTCCATTTCTATGTGATTTGTCTGTTTTTATAATTGTGCCCAACTCTTAAAATACGCTACATCCTTGTATCACTCTTTCGCATTTTTCAGAAATCTTCTACCCAAATATAATTGGTCTTAACAACTTTTCAAACTCCCTAAACAAACATATTACCCACTATCACCCAAAACAAATTCTATCACTGAATAAATTGATGATATGCCCTAATCTTCTCCTCCAACCTGGCATTCAGGTATTCATTCTTGCCCTTCAAAGACGCGGCAATGGTTTGTGCTTCTTCCAGATATTTTTTGATCTTTTCCTGATTCCAGGTCTTTGGCCTTCCTGAAGATTGGTGATCCGATCCGCCAGCTTGACCATACCCACTTCTTTTTCAAGCAAATTTATCCGACTTAAGCTGTCAGAAATCTTTGCTTCTTTTGAAGAAAGCGTATCATCTTTGGTCAACGCTTTTACACCTACGGCAACTCTTTCCCCAAAATTATCAGATAATTCATCGAAGCTGGTTGCGGTATCTTCCAGCACATCGTGGAGCACCGCTACCTGGATGGCATAATCCAGGTCAAAGTTATTGTTGTGGATGCCCGCCATAAATATCTCCATGGCGACATTAGAGATATGGAGCAGGTAATTGGCTTCAGTACCTGGCACCTTTTGGTCTTTGTGTTTTTCGCCGGCGAACTTCATCGCCTTTTGATAGAGGGTTTGTGTCATAACTTAATCTGTTTTATTGGCAATGGCATTCTCATCAAAAAATAAAATATAAAATCTGTTTTACCTACGGTTCAAACCTAATTGAAAACATAGAGCATCAAAAATCTCTTCCTGTATTTTGTCAAGATCAACACTGCCATATTTATGAGTCAACCTCCTTTTATCAATCGTTCTTATCTGATGGCACAACGCTATGGACTCACTGATTAATCCAAAGGAATTTTCCGGCAATAAAACCTCATTTGGATAAATATTTCTACCTGATTTTCTTGAAGTAACTGGAATAATGTTTACGATACCTAAAATACTGTTGACATCGTTTTCACTTATGATTATTACCGGTCTTGTTTTACCCTGCTCAGATCCAACAACCGGATCAAGATTCGCACGCCAAATACTCCACTTCTCTATCTTCACTATATATCGGCGTCTGCGGATTCAAAATCTGAATTAATTTCATGTATATCGGCAAGAAATAATTTGTCGTTTTTTGCTTTCTTAAGCAGCTCAATTTTTGCAGCCCGATCTTCATCTACATCTTCGATTGTAACATGCACTCTCTTACTTGAACTGAATTGTTCAGGCAGTTCAATGATCAACTTTTTATCTTGATTAACATTATAAGTCTTCTGGTAAGTCATGACACATATTATTGTAGTGAAATTAAATTTGTAGTTAGAATTTATACTTAACCAAATATCTACAAATTTAAGCAAAATGAATAACAAATTTTAACAGCGTCAAGTTTCAAATCTTATAAGAACAGATCTCAGCTGACAGAAAATAAAATAGCAAAACAAGCTACCCTCAGAGTTATCAAAGCATCAAAACGGTTGTATTTCATTAGTTCATCTCTGTTTGATTTGTTGAAAACAAACCAAATAAACTCTAAACCCCTAACGCTAAACAATTCCTGGCATCAACATTTATCTTTCATTTCATATTAAAAGTGCCACGCCATTAAATGCACTCTTAAAACTTAAACTGGTAACCCATCCTTATCACCTGTGTTTCCAGGTAATTGGTGCTCTCCATTGTAAAATCATTGCCATTGATGTAGGTCTGAATCTTCAGCGTATTGAAAAGATCTGTAGCGTTCAATAAAAGAGCCCCTTTACCTTTCTGGATGGACCATTTCAATCCACCATCCACGCTAAAACGCGGGCCTATACTCCCTTGAGGTAAAATGTCTTTGGCCAAATATATCGCAGTGAGTTGAGATTCAAAGTTTTTACTGAATTTAGCTTTGAAATTGACTTTAATATTGCCGGAGGTAAAACTCTGTTTTGCGGAGTTAAAAGGACTGGGACTGGGGTATAAGTTTATAACGGAAAATGGCTGTATGATATTTCTGTAGACGTTTATGTTGCTATTGATCGATAATATTTTGACTGCATCCCATTGCCAAACCACTTCTAGCCCTGTATTGGTACTCTTGCCTGCATTTTGAAAAACATTGTACAACAACCTGCTATCATCTACCCTGGTGGCAATTCTGACTATGGTGCCATCGATCATTTTGTGATATGCTGCGGCATAAAAATTGCCATTTTCCATCAAATGTTTGAAGCCAGCTTCGATCGTATTGGTAAACTGTGGTTTAAGAGAGGGATTGCCCACTTTGATCAGTTCAGGTTCATCATACTTTGGAAAAATCCTGATGTCTACTTCATTAGGACGGTCGACCCGCCTGTTGTAAAAGACTGAAAGACGGTTGCTGGGCCCCATTTTATAAGTAAATCGCAGACTGGGAAAAGGTTGAAAGTAACGATAACCGTCACTTTTGTAGGTGTTGTGGTCGGGATTGACTTTGTAATCGACCCAAACATATTCTACGCGAAGGCCTGCCTCCACATCAAAGTCAGCTTGCTCGTAAATATAGTTGGTGTATGCTGCCGGAATATTTTCATAATAATCAGCCCAACCACCAGCATTGGCGTCAATTTGAGAATTCAAGCCGGGCATAAATTGCATGTTTACCGGAATGGTTCTAAACCTCATTTTTAATCCTGCTTCCAGGTGGCCCTGTCTGACTGGTTTTTGATAATCCAAACCAAAATCGTGGATGGACTCATCAGATATCAGGGCAAAGGCATCCGTACCGGAAAAATTGGCCTGGGAATTGGTAAAAAAATATTTCTCATCTTCCCGATGAAAAGAATAATTATAGATCAAGCCAATCGTATGTCCGGCCTGGGGAAATTTATGGGTATAGCTGGCATTTGCTGCGGCAGTGTATTTGACCTCATCTTCAATAAACTGCCACAATCGAAACCTGTTATTGAGGTCATTTAGAAAGTATGGGTTGTAGCCCCGATCATCAATAATTTCCTGGCTATAAAAGCCTGAAATGGTCAATAGATCATTTGGACTGAAACCGTGATCTATACCCACTTTTGCTGTTGGCAAGCCTGTTGTCCTGTTTCTCCTTATCTGTTGGAGAATGGTCGTACCATCTTCATAATTTCTGGTTGAAAATTCGTTTTTATTTAAAGTTTGTTGATATAAATAATCTGCCTGAAGGAATAAATTGGTATTATTCTTTTTATAATTCATTGAAAAAGATGGGTTAAATTTTGGGGTATCACGAAACTGCATCCCAACAGCAGGCAAATTTTCCCTTTTCTCCCAGAGAGCTCCCACTCCCAGTGACAGGCCCACAGAACCATGCAAGCCCTCACGGCCGGATTTTTTCAAAATGATATTGATGATGCCGGCGTTGCCATTGGACTCATACCTGGAAGAAGGATTATTGATAACTTCAATTCTGTCGATGGCGGAAGCAGGAATATTATCAAGTCCCTTTTGCCCGTCATATCCTGTCAGTGCTGACTGCTGACCATCAATTAAAACCATAATCCGTTCACTTCCCCGCAGTTGCATCTTGCCCTCTTGGGATATGGTTACGCCAGGTAAGTTGCTTACTGCCTGTAGAACAGAACCACCGCTTTGACTAAGGTTGTCTTCAATACTGTAGGTTTTCTTATTCAAGCCCGCATTTACTTCGTCCCTTTGCGCATTTACAACGATTTCATCCAGCTGCTCTGTCATGCGGGTCAGAAATATATTTCCTGCATTTTGATAAGCGCTCATCTGACCAATGAGGATTGCAACATACTTAGTTTGAAAACCCAAAGAACTCAGCTCCAAAAAATAAGTCCCGGCATTCAACTCCGTTAAAACAAACAGACCTTCTTCGTTGCTTATGGTTCCTTTGATGAATGTTGTATCGGCTTTTGTCTTTAAAATAATGGTGGCAAAAGGAATACCTTCTCCACCCTCACTTTCAGCAACTTTGCCTGAAATGGATATACCACCATTTTGTGCAACAACAGTTTCCATGGACCATGTAAAGATCAAAAGAATGAAAAATATTCGTTGCAAAGCGAAGTAGGTATACAATTCCTGGAACATTTATGTATGTCTAATAATAGAAAATATAAATCTACGACCCTTTGGAGAACTCAGTAGGAATTTTGTATGAAAAGGGAGGATTTTCGGCCCTGTATCCGGAATAGCGCAAAGTAAATCCACTCTTTTACCCATTATATTGTTAGCCGAATTTTACATTTATATAATTTATAATACATTTACAAAGTACAAATCGTTGGGTCTTGCATAACGCCTTTTCAATTTCCTGTAAGCTGCAATTTTATTACAAAATGTCTGTGATAAGGAAAGGACAGCCCAAAAGCAAAATCCGGATTTATACCAAACGGAATAGGAAATGACCACTTATTTGTTGCGAAAAAACCTTATTCCGCTTGGTATGCAATTTTTGTATTCTAAAACTGAGCCATGAACAGACGTGATTCGATCAAAAAAGCTGCCCTTCTTCTGGGAGGTGTTATATCCGCACCCACTTTGCTTGCATTAAAAAGCTGTAAAAATCGGGAAGCATCTATATCTGATGAATTCGCCCTCAGTGATGTACACCGGAAGATAGTGAGCGAAATTGCTGAGCTGATTTTGCCAAAAACCGATACTCCCGGAGCCATAGACGCCGGCGTTCCTGCCTTTATAGAGATGATGATTCTGGATTGCTATAAAAAACCTGAGCAAACCAGTTTCATGGAAGGCGTCCAGGCTTTAGCTGCAGAAGATTTTACGGGCATGTCTTCGGAAGAAAAAACTGCGAGGTTGCAAAAACTGGAAGCAGATGCGAAGGAGGAAATGAAGGCCAGAGACGTCAAACAGACCAAAATCGGCGACAATATCGATGAAGAAACCATGAAGGCTCAGGCAAAAGGTCTGCCTTTCTGGAGATTGATGAAAGAGCTGACACTGCTGGGCTATTTCACTTCTGAAGCCGGCATCACGTCTTCTTTTGAATATGTACAAATACCCACCAAATTTGAGCCCATTAAAATAGAAGCAGACCAAAAAGCTTATGCTTATTGATGTTTTAAAAAAACTGAAACAATTTTTTAAAATTCGAAATTCAAATCATGTACCTGAATATAAATGCGGAAAAACAAAACACTTTTGATGCCATTGTCGTAGGATCGGGCATGACCGGAGGCATGGCAGCCAAAGAGCTGACTGAAAAAGGCCTGAGTGTTTTGATGATTGAGCGCGGACGCGAAGTCAAACACGTCAAAGATTATGACACTGCCATGCTTGAGCCCTGGGACTTCCAGCATCGGGGGAAGGTCACCACATATTCAGCTGAAGAAAAGTGGGCAAATGCACGTTTTGGCACGCTTGTAAATGAAGAGACCGGTAAGTTTTTTACCAATGACACCGATAATCCATACATTGAAAAACAAGGTTTTGACTGGATCAGAGCATACCACACAGGGGGCAAATCAATGCACTGGGGCCGTCAATCTTACCGCTGGAACCGTCAGGATTTTGAAGCCAACGCCAAAGAAGGCATCGGCATTGACTGGCCAATCAGATACGATGATCTCGAACCTTGGTACACTTACGTGGAGAAATTTGTAGGCATCAGCGGACAAAAAGAAGGTCTCGAAGTACTTCCTGATGGACATTTCCTGCCCCCAATGCCGATGAGTGCTCCAGAAATACATTTCAAAAATATGATGAAGGACAAATTCAATCGTCCAGTGACCATCGGAAGAATTGCAAACCTTACCCAATCACAGCAAGTACATACAGACCTGGGCCGGGGATCTTGTCAATACAGGAATAAGTGCAGCAGGGGTTGCCCTTATGGTGCCTATTACAGTTCACTGTCCGGGTCGATTCCAGCTGCTATGAGGACCAACAAACTCAGCATCCTCCACGATTCGATTGCTACAGAAATCATTTATGATGGCGAAAAAGGAAAAGCGACCGGTGTGAGGGTGATTGATCAAAACACCATGGAGGTCACTGAGTATTTTGCCAAAATCATCTTCCTCAATGCCGGAGCCATGAATACTGCTGCCCTCCTGCTCAATTCAAAATCCGAAAGATTTCCCAACGGTCTCGGCAATGACAGCGATCAGGTGGGACGCAACATCATGGACCATCAGTTGGGCGTAGGTGCCTCAGCTATGGTTGAAGGATTTGAAGATGACTATGTCTTTGGACAAAGACCCAATGCATTGTACATTCCTAGATTCAGAAACTGGGGTGAGGACAAACAAAATTATCTGAGAGGCTTTGGTTATCAGGGCGGGGCAAGCCGGGAGGACTGGAGCAGGGGCACGAATCAGGATGGTTTTGGTGCTTCGTTCAAGGAAAGCCTTACCAAACCGGGGCCGTGGAGGTTTGGTTTTGGAGGTTTTGGTGAAGTGCTGTCCAATTCAGAAAACAGGATGTACCTCGATCCGGATAAAAAAGACAAGTGGGGTGTGCCGCTCATCGTATTTGATGCTGCATTTGGTGAAAACGAATTGGCGATGCGCAAAGACATCGAAAACTCTTGTGCCGAAATGCTTGAAGCCGCCGGATTTAAAAACATTAGTACCTACAACCGTGTCACCCATCTCGGATTGGGTATCCACGAAATGGGCACCGCCAGAATGGGAAGAGAGGAGAAAACTTCTGTCCTCAATGCCTTCAACCAGGTCCATGCCTGCAAAAATGTTTTTGTGACCGACGGCGCGGCCATGACTTCAGCCTCATGCGTCAATCCATCCATCACCTACATGGCGCTTACAGCCCGGGCCGCAGACTTTGCTGTGTCCGAACTCAAAAAAATGAATCTTCAGTAATATACTTATCGGAATATGGAATGTCCATTTTGCATGTGGTGATAAAATGAATCAGATCGAGGCACAAAACGCAGCTGGAGTGGTACCTCCAGCGAGTATTTGCAACGAAGAAATGGTTCATTTTAGCAGCATGGAAGTGGACAATTCTATTTCCGATAAGTATACAATAAGTAAGTCAGAAATATAAGACCTTACTCATTCAGGTTTTTGAACTTGATATCCCAAAACAACCAGCTGCCATATTGGGCATTGTTGAAATTGACTTCAAGAGTTACAAGGCCAAGTCCTCCTGTCGGTTGGCTGGCCACCTGGAGTACATTTCCAAGTGTGAGGTTCATGCTTCCCTGCACTTCGATCGGCACCAGAGAGTATAAAGTTGGATAAGAAGCACCGACTCTGATTTTAGCTCCACCACTTGCGTATCCTGTCATTTGGATGATGAATTGCATCTGCTCACCACCTTTCAGGCCATGCAACCAGAAATACAATTGGCCCCCAAAGTGATCGGAGCGGTCGTTGTGGAATTCGATGGTTGGATTGGTGGGAAAGACGTTTCTGCAAGCAACAGCTTCCAGATGGGCCTTGCCGGAAATGGTGGTTTGAGCCGCTGATAAGGTCAACGTAGTTTTTACCTTTTTGAGGTCGACGTCTTTAAACATGTCTTTTGCCCATTTGGCCTCCAATTTGCTGTCGACTTGGGTGGGCTTATTGTTCATCAATTTTGTTGGGGAAGCTACTTGCACATCCAACTTTGGGAATTCATCATAGATCAGGACTTGCTTGTCCAGTTTGTTTTTTGAGGGTGGCATTTGATATATTTTTTGCCAAATATATTGAATATTGTATTGAAAGTCAATGGCTTTCGAAATACGTAAAAATACTTCAACAACAATTATTCACATGAATACCTCCTAAAAATCAGGAGAACTGATTAATAAATAAGATCAGAAGGTATCATCAATGCTTTATCCAACACTCGTTTCCCGAGGCGAAGCCAGATAATCAAATACCAGGTCAGCAACACTATCTTCTATTTCCTTCAAATTTGCCTTCCAAAACTCATTGCCTGGTCGGACTTTTTCATCCTCTCCGCCAATCGAAATCAAAACAAGATCAATCATTGTTTCTTCATTCCTGGCATGGATTTTTTCAAGCAGACGCTTGAGCGCAATATCAAAAGAACACTTTGTCCAGTAATAAGGCCTGCCTTGTACTTCTTTAAAACCTCTCACATTGCCTATGGGGTGATTGGTATGGGCCGAGATAATAAAGATGACAAATTCGTGGTCATAAAAAACTTCCAGGGGTAAATCATTTGTTTTATTGTTGATTTCAAACTGCACGTGTTTGGGCCATACGTGTTGTCTGATTTTTTTCACCACTTCTATACCAATAGATTCCTCTCTGATTGATGGATTGCCGAACCCTACGATGAGTATCGGCTTGTGCTCTTCCCTTTTCATTGGCAACATTTTTAGAATATAAGCCCAAATTATGATCATTTTCAGGACCAATTGATGACTTTTCTCACCCCTTCAGATAACGATAAACAGTTGATCTGAGAGAATCTAGCCTTAGATTTGAAATATAAAATTCTAAAAAATGAGAGCTTATTATAAAGCATTGGTGGTTACAGTAATTACCATGCTACCCTTAGCACTTGACGCCCGCACACTGCATTTCGATGAGCTCAATATCTTTCCGGGTTTGATCATTATGCTTATTGCATTTTTAGGCTTATTGATCCTTGGGTTTTTGGACAGACAAAATATTTGATTCAGGGATTTTGGGCTTAGGAATGGAATGAACAGGGTTTCTGCGAGTGGCGTAGAGATGATCAATAAGTTCATATAGCATTCTTTCTGGTGTGTGGAGTAAATGTGACATATACGTCACTATCAACAACTTCTAACATTGTGGAGTAAATGTGACAGTTACGTTACGCATATCTTCTTCCAACAACGTGGAGTGAATGTGACATATACGTCACCATCAACATCATGCCCTTACTTTGGAGTAAATGTGACATATACGTCACGCATATCTTCTTACAACAACGTGGAGTAAATGTGACATATACGTCACGCTTTTCTTCTTCCACCAACGTGGAGTAAATGTGACATATACGTCACCGTCAACATCTTCCACACCGTAGAGTAAATGTGACTGCTTCCTACATCCACTTACAATTTTACCAGTGACCTTCCTTCAAACGAAGTTTCACCAAAAAGCTTCATTTGCATTATATTTGTTGGCATGAACAGATTCGATAGAATTACATCCATGCTCATCCATCTGCAGTCCAAAAAGGTGGTAACTTCGCAGGAATTGGCAGACAGATATGACATCAGTTTGAGGACTGTGTACAGGGACATCCGTTCGCTGGAAGAGGCGGGCATTCCCATTATTGGGGAAGCAGGAAGGGGATATTCTCTCGTGGATGGGTACAAGTTGCCGCCTGTTATGTTTACGAGAGAAGAGGCCATGGCTTTTGTTGCGTCCTCTAAATTACTCCGAAATGTTGGGGATGAGGAGTTGAAAAACAGTTATGAGTCGGCATTATTTAAAATTAAAGCTATCCTCAAAGGACCGGATAAAACCATTGTTGAAAATCTCGAAAAGAATGTAAAAGTTATTGAAAACAGGTTTACACCTCCCAATAAATCCATTCCTCTCGAAAAATTGCTCACAGCTATAGCCCATAAATTCGTTGTAAATTTTGAATATTTTGCCAACAGTAGTCAGGAGATCACATTGCGCACTGTTGAACCCATCGGTGTTTTTCAAACAGGAAACAATTGGAGGCTGATCGCCTTTTGTCAACTGAGAAACGATTACAGAGATTTCCGTTTGGACAGGATCACCAATATTGAACTCAGTTCAAAACCGTTCACAAAAAACCATCCTCCGTTTGATGACTTTGTCAACAAAGAGGCCAAAGATTTTGAATTGATAAAGGTAGTCTTCACCACATGTAAGCATTCCTACAGATATTTTGGAGACCAGAAGTATTATTATGGTTTTGTAAAAGAAATCGACCTGGGTGAAAGAGTGGAACTCCACTTTCTCACTTCCAACATTTGGAGCATTTCCAGATGGGCGATGTCTTTTATGGATGCCATTGAAATAGTGGAGCCCGAGGAAATGATTGGCAAAATGAGGTATATAGCTGAAAAGTTTCTTGAAAATACTTCAAATTACCAACCACCAGCCGAGAGAATGGCTTATTTGGAATCTGTAAAAAATTAATCCGTAAAGACCAACTGGTTCTTTTGTTTGTGCTTTCCCAAGTCCATTTTGTTTCTTTTTATTTTATGCCTAGGTATGAGTGTGATACACTTGGTTTTTGGTCTACTCTGATGAGAAAAGCCAAATTCATCACTTTAAATCATAAAAAATTTGAATTCACAAAATCCTACTGACACAGGGCTGTCACCTGACCACATTTTCTTTGTATCAACAAAAAAATAAAATCATGGAAATCACACCTATTCAAATGTTTAGAAGAGAAATGGAGCGGGAAGCTCAGACTACTAAAAAATTTTTAAGCATCATTCCTGAAGATAAGTACGAATGGCAACCTCACCCTAAAAGTATGAAACTCATTCAATTGGTGACACACATTGCAGAACTGCCCACTTGGTTTGAATTAATCCTGACCACTAATGGCATTGATTTCGAAGCCAACGAATACAAGCCAAAACAAATTAACAACAACGCAGAATTGATGGCGCATTTTGAAGAAAGCCTTGAAAATGGACTTGCCAGTCTTGACAAATATGGAGATGTGGACCTCTGGCAACTTTGGCCAATTTCAAGTGGAGCAATGGTTTTTACCAATAACCCCAGGCTCGATGAAATGAGAAATACAGCATCTCAGGTTGTCCACCACAGGGCACAGCTGGGCGTTTATTTGAGGCTTTTGAATGTTCCAATTCCGGGAAGTTATGGCCCAAGTTCCGATGAAATGTAGGTTAAAAAATACTTTCCCTTAATCGATGTGCGATTCAAAATTTATGACTTTCAAAAGCGAGTTCGAAACTCCTTTTATATAAAAATGGAAGAGCAAGGCGAACAGGAAAATATTTCTGTTCGCCTTTACTCATTTTCCAATCTTTCAATCATTTTCTTCATTTCAGCAATTTCTCTTTTCTGGGTTTCAATGATATCCTCGGCAAGTTTTTTTACCTCGGGGTCTTTGATGTCTGCTCGACCACTGGTGAGAATGGCTATGGAGTGATGCGGAATCATAGCTTTCATCCATTTAAGGTCATCGATAGGAACCTGCGTCCGGACGAGCAATGTAGCCAGCGTCATCATCAATAGACTCCCAATCACTATCAAAGTATTCTTCATTTTGTTCTTGTACATATCCTTCATAAATAAAAACATAATGATGGCCATACCCCCAAGGCCAATCAAGGTCATATACATCCTGGTCCAGCTATAAAATACATGACTCATTTCATAAGTATTAAAATACATTGTGATGTACATGGAGATTCCTGACAATGCCAACATGAGTAAGAATCTTGAATAATTTGACTTTTTCATTGAATGAGTAATTGATGTGCGTTTAATTATATGACGCCTATCCTGGGGTAAAAGATCAATTCTTTGAATTTAGAATCAATGTTCTTTAAAATATTTTGAAAATATGCGTTTTCATAAGTTGTTGATTTTCATCGATATATCCGTTTATAAACGTTTATAAACGCTTATAAACGTTTATAAACGTTTAAAAACGGATAAATAAAAAAAGCCGCCAGAGATTTGCAACATCGAATTGATCAATCGAAAAAGCTTATTTGATTATTAAACATTAACCCGCCCACAAAAGGCACAAACTTTAAAAAGATGAGAACGATGAACAATGCAGTTAGACTTATTGGCAACCTTGGTCAGGATGTAAACTTGTACACATTTAAGAGTGGTAATAAAAAAGCCAATGTTTCTCTGGCGACCTCCAGCTCCTTTAAAAATGCAAAAGGTGAATTGCAAAAAGAAACCCAATGGCACAATCTGATTGCGTGGGGCTTGCAAGCAGAATTAATGACTAAAGTGTTAACAAAGGGTGCTTCTGTTGTTGTAAATGGAAGTATCCAGTACAGAACCTACGAAGACAAAAATGGCAAGGAGCAAAAAGTGGCAGAGGTGGTTGTCACTGATTTCATGCTCATGGACAGGAAAGCTGAAAAAGAAGAATCCCGTAAAAAAGTGCAACCTTTTTAGTTTGGGTCTTTACCATAGTCATCTATGATTTGGGGAGGGCAACTGCCCTCCTCGAATTTTTCATGCACATGATGCCTTCTTTATAACACACAACCCTATGTATTTCTATCCATGCGTCTACCCTATTTAGAAACACCCTCTTAATTTAATACTATGAAAAATTTGAATGAAAACGCCGTTCACCAACACATGACAATCCACCAATGGGCTGAAGAAGACCGGCCCCGAGAAAAACTCATCGCGAGGGGTGCCGATCACCTCAGTGACATTGAATTGCTTTCAATCCTCATTGGCACCGGCACCCGAAAAAAGACGGCATTTGATCTGGCGAGAGAATTACTGATGGTTGCAGAAAATAAGATTGTCAATCTTGTCCATGAAAACCTTTCTGGCATGTGTAAAGTGCAAGGCATTGGATTAGCCAAAGCTGTCAATATATTGGCAGCTTTGGAATTATCCCGGAGATGCACCATACCCAATCCTGCAGATGTGGTCATCCAATCATCAACAGATGCCTACAGATACATGCGAAAACATTTTGATGGTCTGCAGCAGGAAGAATTCTGGATACTGCTCCTCAACCCTAAACTCAAGCCCATCTTTGTCCGCAAAATTGCATCGGGCACACTAACAATGGTCCCCATAGATTTGCGCCTGATCGGCAACTACATTTGTAAACATATGGCCCACGCCATAGTCGTTTTTCACAACCATCCGAGCGGTTGCTGCCAACCCTCACTTCAGGACGAACAAGTCACCCACAACATCAAAGAGATTTGCAAACTATTCCACTGTACCTTTATCGACCATGTCATCATTGGCTCTGATGATTTTTACAGCATGAGTCGGTCAACCAGTGCTGCCAGCATAGCTGCCTCACCCATTACTTCCTATTAGCCACCTGTTAAAAGTTAAAAAATGATACTTTTGCCTGAAACAACACCAGATCTTCATTTGAGCACAGACATCTTCGGCGATAAAGCAAAGGCCTTGCTTCAAAAATATTATGGCTACACAGAATTCCGTCCTGGTCAGTTGGAAGTAATAGAACATGTCCTGGAAGGAAATGATGGTTTGGTCATTATGCCAACCGGTGGTGGAAAGTCCATATGTTATCAGATCCCTGCTTTAATATTTGAAGGCCTGACCATTGTCGTTTCTCCACTAATAGCACTGATGCAGGATCAGGTTTCCTCTCTGATCAGCATTGGAATTGAAGCGGCAGCTTTGAATTCCCATTCCTCAGCTGACGAAATAAGAGATATCAATTCCAGGATTCAGGACAAGACTTTGAAGTTGTTGTATGTATCGCCAGAGAGGATCAATTCGCCTGGTTTCAGATCTTTTTTGAAAACCATAGATCTCAGTTTTGTAGCTGTTGATGAATCACATTGCGTATCCATTTGGGGAAATGATTTCAGACCTGATTATGTGCAATTGGGCAGCCTGAGGGAAGAATTGCCCCACATTCCTTTTCTTGCCCTGACAGCAACAGCCGACCTGGCCACACAGGAAGACATCGCCAATCAGTTGAGACTCAAATCTTCAAAACTGTTTTTGTCTTCGTTTGAGCGCAAAAACATTACGATGAAAGTTGCTCAGGGATTGGACAGGCTGGGTCAGATCGTCAGGTTTGTCAAGGCTAACCCCGGTTCAGGCATTGTATACTGCCTCAGCAAAAAAAGTACCGAGCAGGTAGCCGAAGGGCTTTCCAAAAGAAATATAAAGGCCTTGTACTATCATGCAGGCATGAGTGCTGAGGAAAGAAGAATTGTACAGCAAAAGTTCATCAGTGATGAAGTAGAGATCATTTGTGCGACAATAGCCTTCGGAATGGGCATCGATAAGAGCAATATCCGGTGGGTGATCCACTATAATCTCCCCAAAAACATCGAGGGTTTTTACCAGGAAATCGGTCGATCCGGAAGAGATGGACTGCCGAGCAAAAGTCTGCTGTTTTTCTCCTACAATGATTACAATGTTTTGTCAGATTTTATCCAAAAAAGTGAAGCCGGAGAAGACTTCAAGCGTGTTCAGGAAGAAAAACTCGATCGCATGCTCGAATTTGCCAATGCCCAGGGTTGTCGTACCAATGTCATTCTGAATTACTTTGGAGAATTCAGGGATAAAAATTGCGGGCATTGCGACAATTGTCTCGACCCACCAAAGTCTTTCGATGGTACGAAAATTACACAAATGGCACTGTCGGCGGTCGTGCGAAGCGGCGAGAAATTGACCATACAATTGCTCATTGATGTTTTGAGGGGCAGTCATAAAAAGGAAATCGTTGATGCAGGCTTTGACCAGATAAAAACCTTTGGAGTGGGTAGGGAGCATACAGAGTTCCAATGGAGGGATTTCATAGTACAAATGATCCACAAAGGATACCTCAGAATAGATTTTGTAAATCAGTCTGTACTCAGGCAAACCCCTCTTTCTGAAGGCGTACTCTTCGGACAAACCAAGGTGCAGTTGGTCCATTTTTCTGACAGAGCCAAAGAAGAAAAACCTGTTAAGGTGGTCAGTAAAAGGAATGAGCTTGAGGAAAAGGTATTCGAAAAACTCAAGTCGTGGAGATTGGAAATGGCCCGTTCTGAAGGGGTGCCACCCTACATTATCTTCAATGACAATACGCTCAAAGCTTTGGCAACAGAACGTCCCATTTTTTTATTCGAATTGGAAGACATTACCGGTATTGGTGAAGTCAAACTCAAAAAATATGGGGAGGAATTGATTGAGGTAATAAATTCGACCCTGGATCCCAAAGAACACAAAAGTGTTAAACAGGGACTCACCTACCTGGAAACCAAAAAACTTCTTCAGAGCGGCAAATCTCCAGATGAGGTTGCAGCGATCCGAAATCTGGGCCTGAGTACCATTTACTCCCATATCGGATATCTCTACGAAAAAAATGAGTTTGATAAAATTTTTGACCTGGTAACCCATGATGAAGTCGAACGCGTACATAAATCTGCCAGTAAACTTGGGGAATTTGTGAAAACGAGTCCCATTTACGAAGATCTTAATGAAGAAATTTCTTATGAAAAAATCAGACTTGCCTTGTCTGTGATCAAAAAAGATTTTTAAAATTTCAAATAAAAGTTTCTAAAAATAAATTGCTTACACATTATAAAAATTCATAATGTGTAAATATATTTGTTCGATAAAACCAACGAACTTACCTAGGCGTTTATAAATTATGAACTTGAACCTGCAGAACATATTGCCCACTACGATCAATAGCTTCATTGCGTCTTTGTTTACAAGCTCAGCTGTTGAAATTATTGACAACTACCCATACCTAAACATGGGGGTAAACATTTTGGATATTGAAGGATTTGATCCTGAAAAAATGGAAATACTTGAAGAAGGAAACCTTTTAATCATCCAAGGTGTGAGCAGTCAGAATGGACAAATTTTGCCATTTCGCCAAGTATTTAAATTCAGAACGAAAACCCAATCTTTAAAATCCATCGTATATAAACAGGGAAGCTTGTGCATTGAAGCTGCATAATCAGGCTCCTTAGTAGTTTCCCCTTACTTTAGGCATCATTATTGATATTAATTTTGCAATAGTATTCCTATAGTCAATCACAATCAGATTTCCCCCAAAAACCACTTGGGAAATTAAAATTGTAGCAAATTGGCAAACTGTAAAAAAACATTATGGCTATGGGTTCTGATATTGTTTTCAACTCCTTTAGCAGCACAGCTTTCAAAACCCGAAGAAGAATTAAAAAATGTTGAGTTTTCAAGCTATTTTTTTAGCCTTGATGCCGAAGGAATAAAAAGAGATTTATCGAAGGCGGGTAATTTCAGAAGCCTTAATGCGGAAGCATGGAGACCAATCTCTTTGCCTGATAGTAAAGGTATTGAAAATAACTTTCTCATTGCAGAAGCTCCGGCTGCCATCTTAGAAGTTTATAACACTTATCCTCAAAATAAGACATATAGACTGAAATCTACGGAAAGGCCAGAGTCTTACGGAGTAATGTCAGTGAGCGATAAAGGTTTTGAGGCGACGATTTTTAGCAAAAAAGGAGTTATAAGCATAGAACCTGTATTTGGTAATATACACCGAGCATATACCCGGTCGGCGGAAGAAATGAAAAATTTTATATGTGGATCCATTGATGAGAGTACAATTGAAGAATCTCGCACATCACCGATAGCGAGCAAAAGAGCAAATGGTGACTTGATCAGAACCTATCGAATGGCTGTTGCAGCCGCAGTGGAATTTTGTGATTCGAGGGGAGATAATCTCCCGACTATAAATGCCGACCTAAATTATTATGTTGCAGTATTAAGTACTTTCTATGAACACGAGGTTGGAGTAAATTTTACCAGAGTAACAGGCAATGAACTGGTATTCACAAATACTGATAATATAACCCCTGGCTCTCCATCAACTGTTCATTCAGCAATAACGGCTATAATACCCAACACAAGTTTTGACATAGGACATGGTTTTGGATATATAAGTGCTGGGGGATCAGGGATTGCAGGAATTTCCGTGGTCTGCAGTTCTACAAGCAAAGGGAGTGGTTGGAGTTCTGCAAGCAATAACGCTTCAATGATAGACATAGTTCTACATGAAGTCGGTCATCAATTTAGTGCCCGTCACTCTTTTTATGGTTACGCTGGATTTTGCTCTGGTTCAAATAGATCAGCAGGCTATGGGTATGAACCTGGGTCAGGTAATTCACTGATGAGTTATGAAGGAAACTGCCCTGGATTTGGACAAACGAATAATTGTCCAAGTTCTCACAATATTACTCCATATGTTGGCACATATTATTTCAATAATTCAAGTCTGGTCCAAATCATAAGCAAATTAACGAGCACCAGCTGTGCCAGTACAACAAGCAGTAATAATGATACGCCGGTTTTAACTGTCCCGGCATCTAAAAGTATTCCTAAGGGTACTCCCTTTACACTTTCAGGAAGCGCCACAGACAACGACCCTCTGACGTTTATTTGGGAAGAATATGATACAGATAATAATACTGTTGATTGCACATCCGGTCACCCTGATGCTGCTGCAAATAGCACTACAGCACCATTATTTAGATCATTTGACCCATCTTCAAACGGAAATACGCGGACTTTTCCTCAGTGGTCTGATATATTAAATAATACACACACCATGGGGGAGATTTTGCCGAATGTTACCCGAAATATAAAAATGAGGTTAACTGCAAGAGACGGTTTCGGCGGTACTGAATGGGGAGAAACTACACTTTCTGTTGTAGGTTCAGCCGGTCCATTTGTTGTAAATACAGCCAACACAGCCACAACATATACCGGAGGTCAGACGGTAACACTGAGTTGGAGTGTAGCCAGCACAAACGCAGCTCCAATATCTTGCAGCCAGGTAGATATCCTTTGGTCAAACGATGGTGGCTATAATTACAATACCATTCTAATCAGTGGTACTGCTAATGACGGTAGTCAATCCATTACAATTCCAAATGTAGCTACAACACAAGGAAGGGTTATGGTCAAAGCAGTTGGGAATTATTTTTTTGACGTTAATAACGCAAATATCACTGTAACATCTGGTTGCCAGCCCAAGGTTACCTACCTTTTGAATTCTAACACTCTTTCAGCTGATGCTGGTGACGCGACTCTAAATATGAACATAGGATTTGGCGAAAAAGTAACTTCCTTTACAGGAAACTTTGGGCCATCAAGTGGGTCAAACCCATTGAGAAATGCTTCTACTGGAGCCTGTACACCACATGGCAATCTTTTTTATAACACTAATACATTTTATGTGTCAGCAAATGGAAGTTATACCTTTACCCCTTCCCCAACATCCATCTTATCTCTCTTTAATGGAACATTCAATCCATCGAACATTTGTGCTAACTTTATAAATGCCAATGCTTATCCCGGCCCCACTTCAGGTAATTATGGAAGTTCTACAAACTTCACCGTTTCTGCTAATTTAACCACAGGCCAGCAGTTTACTCTAAGAGCTGCTTGGGGGTCAGGGTCTTATACCGAAAATTTTTCTGGCTCTGGTGATATTCTCAAAAATGGCAGTGTATCTGGCGGATTTGTGTATAAGTATGTCATAGTTTTAAATAACATAACTCATTCCATTTTAGATACACCCGACTTGAGTAATGCTGGGACTTATGGCACAGGATTTTATACAATATATGGCTTGTACATTAGTTCATCAGCAAATCTAAATACATACATCGGTTCTAATTTTTCGAATCTTCAAAATGCTTTGGCAGGTGGTACTATTTGCGGGGCCTTTTCTAATAATACAAAATCCGTTAGCATAACCGGTTGCATACCTACTACAAAGTATGTTACAAGCATATCGGGAAGCGCAGCAATTGTCGGATCTCTGCCTTATGTTCTCGCGAATGCGTGTACTGGTGACACCATCTTGTTTAATGTGCCAGCAAACAGCACCATAACACTTACCAGTCAAAATTCCATCACAGATTATTGTGTGATTGACGGATCAAACGTCAATGGCCTGACCCTTTCAGGAGGCAACACTACACGATTGTTTGAGATTCAAAATGGAGGTGAACTCGTATTGAAAAATCTGAGATTACTCAACGGAAGTGCTACCACAAATGGTGGAGCATTCTGGAACAAAGGAATAGTAAGACTTTCTAATGTGACCCTGGAAGGGAACAAACAGAATGGTGTGGCAAAGTCTTTTACCAACACCGGTTCTTTATTTCTAAGCGGAACCAACCAGGCAAAAACATAAACAATTTGCTTAAATAACAGACTTTTCTGGGCTCCGGCACACTATCGGGTGTTGTGAATGAATGCAGAATATTGGTACATTATACACTTTGTGGAATAGCATTTTAATGTACTTCCTACGACTTTTTATCCGTTGATTTGTTTTATATATATTTGCTCATAAAACAAAAACAACATGTCCTTAGATAAACTCAAACAAGAGATCATTGAATGTTATAATTTTAAAGGTGGATCTATTATTCTTGGTGCCGGTAAATACGAAGATGATATATTGACCGACCATCTGGTCAAAGTGCCCCTTAAAACCCTAAACAGACATGGACTCATAGCTGGTGCTACAGGAACAGGTAAGACCAAAACTTTGCAAATCATCGCTGAGCAATTGTCGCTCAATGGTATACCAAGCGTTTTGATGGACATCAAAGGTGATCTTTCCGGTATTGCAATGCCGGCTGACCCAAATCCGAAGTTTGATGAAAGGATGGAAAAAATTGGTCTTCCTTTTATGCCTGAGAATAGTCCTGTAGAGTTTCTTTCTCTTTCTGATGAGGTAGGGGTAAGACTAAGGGCAACTGTTAGCGAATTCGGTCCGGTATTATTTTCAAAAATTCTCGACCTTAACGATACCCAGGGAGGCGTCATATCATTGCTTTTTAAATGGTGTGATGACAACCAACTTCCTTTGGTTGACCTCGAAGATGTAAAAAAAGCACTCCAGTACATTACCAATGAAGGCAAGGATGCGATTAAGGCAGAATATGGAACCATCTCTTCTACCACTGTTGGAACAATCATGCGTAAAATCATTGAACTCGAACAACAAGGAGCCAGCATATTCTTCGGAGAACTTTCTTTTGACCCAAGAGATCTTGTCCGAACAGACCATACCGGTAAAGGGGTCGTATCTATCCTCAGAGTGACCGACATTCAGGACAAACCCAAGCTCTTCTCCACCTTTATGCTGCAAATGTTGGCAGAAATTTATGCCACTTTCCCGGAAGAAGGAGATATGGACAAGCCAAAATTGGTCTTGTTTATAGATGAAGCACACCTCGTCTTCAACGAGGCATCAAAAGTTTTACTCGATCAAATCGAAACCATCATTAAATTGATCAGATCAAAAGGTGTAGGCATATTTTTCTGTACCCAAAACCCAAATGATGTACCCGACGCTGTCCTCAGTCAGTTGGGTCTCAAAGTACAGCATGCACTAAGAGCTTTCACGGCAAAAGATAGAAAAGCCATCAAAATGGCGGCTGAAAACTTTCCATACACGACCAATTATCAGGTAGATGAAATCCTGACCACCATGGGTATCGGAGAAGCACTCGTAACGGCATTGAACGAAAAAGGTATCCCTACCCCATTGGTACACACCTATCTCAGAGCTCCACAATCCAGAATGGACATCCTCAGTCAAAGAGAACTTGACGACATCATCTTCCGTTCGATGCTTGTTCCTAAATACCAAAAACAGATTGACAGGGATTCTGCCTATGAAATCTTGTCGGGAAAGATTGAAGAAGCGCAAAGCCAGGAAGTGCAGGAAGAACTCAAAAGACAAAGAGAAACTGCCGCTCCAAGTAGAAAAGCAGAAAAATCTACCCTTGAAAAGGTCATAAGTAACCCTACAACTCGTTCTATAGGAACAGCTGTTGCAAGGGAAATCACCAGAGGGCTTTTGGGAGTTTTGGGTATAAAAACTACAAGAAGAACCACAACGAAGAAAAAATCCAACGTTTTCCCTTGGTTTTAAGCTCATAACATAAAGCGACCGTAGGTATTGAAAAAGATTGATGCTCTTATTTTAAAGAGTTTTTTGGGGCCATACATTCTCTCCTTTTTTGTGGCTGAGTTTGTCCTGGTGATGCAGTTTATGTGGAAATACATTGACGAAATCCTGGGCAAGGGCTTTTCAATGCTTGACATTCTGGAGCTGGTATTTTATTACGGTCTCATGATCGTGCCGATGGCATTGCCCATTTCTATTTTGATTGCATCGGTCATGGTATTCGGAAATCTCGCCGAAAAATATGAAATGCCCGCCATGAAATCCGCCGGCATTTCGCTCATGCGCATCATGGCGCCGGGCATAGTGCTGGCCATGTTTACTTTTGCTTTTTCTGTTTTTGCTTCCAATTATCTAAAACCTGTCGCTTCATTCCAATTTAAAAAACGATTTGAAGTGATTCGAAAACAAAAGTCAAGTCTTCTTATTGAAGAAAAAGTATTCAACGAAGACTTTGACGACTTTGTCATCAGGGTCCAGAAAAAGTACCCAAATGACGTGGATATGAAAGAAGTCATCATGTATGACCAATCCAGGCCAGATCGTACACTTCTCAATATGATCAAATCAGATTCAGCTCGAATGTTCACCGACAGTTCAGGCAGATATTTTGTGATGGACCTCATCAATGGCAACATTTATCAGGAGGAGCCCAAAAAACGAAATGAAAATGGTAAAACTTCTTATCCTTTGGTGAGGACGGCTTTTGGCACCTATCACAAAGTGCTGGATATGAGCGAATTTACATTCGATAAAGGCAATCTGGATATCAACCGAAACAAGGAAGATATGCTCAATACCTTCCAACTGATGGATGCTATAGATTCATTGAATTATAAACAAAGTGAGCAGGAAAAAAGACTCAATTACGATTATCATGATCTTTTGAAAGTAAATCCTGATCCTGCATATTTATACAAGGTGTTAAATAGTAAAGTGGACAAATCCGATGACGGCATAGCCGAAAATGACACTATTGCTTCAATAATTCCCAAGTCCACGAATGCTAAAATTGATACAGTCCAAAATGCCTCCCTGGTACCGGATGCCCTCCTCAAAAGTGCCCGCGATGCAATAGTGCCTATTACCGCAACCCAGGTCAACGTGGGAATAATTCAAAAGTCGCTGCAGGATTTATCAATTTACAAATCATTCAGGGAAACTTTGGATCCTGAGTCTTCAAAAAAAGTATTGTCCAGGGCATCTTCTATTATTTCTTCCCGAATTGAACTCGCCGTAAATGTAGGAGCTGACCGACTTGAATTCAGCCGTATGCGGGAAATGTATTATCTAAGACTTTTCCAGCAATATAGTTTTGGGTTCATTTGCATCGTCTTTCTTTTTATTGGTGCCCCGCTCGGTTCAATCATTCGCAAAGGAGGTTATGGTTATCCTTTTCTGATCGCAATTCTGTTTTACATGGTTTTCATCATCACTACAATTATGGGTGAAAAGTTAACCAAAAATCAAACCTATTCCGGATTTGAAGGCGCCTGGATATCAACATTCATACTTGCACCAATTGCCATTTATGTAACTTATAAAGCACAAAAAGATGCAAAATTTGAGGCTTTGAAGAATGCAATCACCGTGATAAAACAATTTTTCATCAAGGTTTTTAGTTCAAAAAATAAGAAAAAAGCGATTGAGAACATTCCATCAAAATAAACCAACATTGTTGTGCAGAGGTTTTTTGCCTCTTGCCTTAATGGTATTGATTTTATTGGAAGCACATGGCCAGATACTTACTCCACTTGATATTCCGGTGGTAAAAGCAGACAAGCAGTTGCAATATCCTTTTGCCGGAGGAATGTCTGCACCTCAGTTTTCTGAAATAGACCTGGACAATGACGGTCAAAAAGATTTATTCGTTTTTGACCGAAACGGGAATGTGGTATCAACCTATCTCAATAAAGGCACCAAAGGCACCATCAATTACTCCTATGCTCCTGAATATATTTCATTATTTCCCAATATACATACCTGGTGTTTGCTCCATGATTTCAATGGGGACGGAATCGAGGACATATTCAAAGCTCCGGATGTTCTCGGTGTAGCTGGAATAGAAATTTGGAGAGGTTCAAGAGAAAATGGCCGGCTGAAGTTTACAAAAATCAAGAACCCTTCCTTTCCAGCCGACGTATTGACTTATCGTATCAATGGCTCCCTTACCAATATATATGTCTCAATTGTAGATATCCTGGGCATATATGATCTGGACAATGATGGGGACACCGATATCCTCACATTTGAACCCGATGGTAGTTATTTGTATTCCTATGTCAATAAAGCTGTTGAAAATGGATTTGGCAGGGATACTTTTGTGATGGAGTTTTCGGACAGATGTTATGGAAAATTTATTGAAAACCAATTCAACGAACAAATCACGCTGAGCACCAACAGTGCCAACTGCGCCAATTTTTTCGACAACAGAAAAGGTGACCGACATACAGGATCAACAATTACCCCATTTGACGCAGATTGTGATGGAGATGTTGACCTTCTGCTGGGCGATGTATCCGGAGAATATCTGACTTTTCTAAAAAATGGCAGCAATACAGCTGAAGCCTGGTTTACAGACAAGGACGACAGGTGGCCATCCGCAGATACAAGTGTCCGTATACAATCTTTTCCTGCAGCTTTCCTCATCGATGCAAACAATGACGGGTATAAAGATGTGGTGGTAGCTTCCAACGAATCCAACAGCAATCAGAATGTCAATAATGTATGGCTTTACCTTCATCAGGGTGATAGTTGTACAGGCAATTATACCCTGGCTACGAAAAATTTCCTGATTGAAGAAATGTTGCATTTTGGTACAGGTTGCCACCCTGCCATTGTAGATGTCAACAATGACGGACTTTCGGATATTGTGGTTGGAAGCAATGGCATTGCACAAGCAGGTGTGCTCAGACAAAACCGACTTTTTCTTTTGTTAAATGAAGGTACCTCCACTCAACCTCGTTTTTCTCTGGAAAATGAAGACTTCCTCCAATTGTCGAAGCTCACCACCAATTTTAGCAGATTGGCACCTTGCAGTGGCGACATCGATGGCGATGGAGATCAAGATCTTTTTGTTGGGAATTCTAATGGTACGCTCATGTTTTTCAGGAATGACAATTTTCAGTTCAATCTCATTAGCACAGAATACCAGAATATCTTCGTTGGACCCAATTCAAGTCCTGTTCTTTATGACTTTGACCAGGATGGTTTATTGGACTTTATAATTGGTGAATCCAACAATAGCCTTAATTTTTACAAAAACAAAGGGACGAAGACCCAGGCCATTTTTGATGAATTTAGCGATACGGCTCCCAATTCTGAAAATGTGGGAAAGATATTTGACAAAAACAATTTTGCCACACAAAATGGTTCACCGGAAATTTTTAAAACCAAAGACGAAGCTTATATTTTGATGGGCTATAATTCGGACAGCTTATCACTTTACAGAATCAATGGCCCAAATCCGGAAACTCCCTTTACTCTTTTGAAAAAAAATGTGCTGCCTGAAAAATTAGGCAGGCGCCTCAATCCTGCAACAGGCGATCTCAACAACGATGGGAAAATGGATATCATAGTAGGTAATGAAAGAGGAGGTTTAAGTTTCTATACCTCTGATATAGAAATGGAAGATGTAATAACGGACATTCCAAAATTGAACAAAGAAGAAATTGAAATATTTCCTGTTCCTGCTGATGATTTTATTTTTATAATAAACTCCAAAAATAAAGGAAGTTACAAAGTCTTTGATACCACAGGAAGACTCCAAACTCAAGGCAACTATGATGCTGATTTTAGGATTTCTGTGCAGTCTCTGAATAATGGTGTTTACTATTTACTGCTTGAGTCTGAAGGTTTAGCATTTAGAAAAACTTTTTCAATCATCAGGTAAACGTCCTGGATTGGTGACATGCATTTGAAAGCAAACTATATTTTTCTTTTATTTTGGTTTGTGCCAATCATTTTTGTTATGGTTTGCATGCTTTCCCTTCAATAAACCTGCGAATTAGGATATAGAAACATTCAAAAATCAACACAATCGGAGATCATATTTATCAGCCCCCTAAAGGCACGCATTCAAGCTATTTTTACGTTATAGCCATCGGAAACTGGGCTGTTATAAAGAGTCTATGCTGTAATTTGGGCTGATAAAATGAATTGATATTCAAAACGAAAGAATATTTCACTTTACATTCAATTCAGAAATAATTTCTTTAAAACGTTGAATAGACTAAAAGTAAACCTCATTTTTATTTGGCTTTTATTAGTTCCAGACAAAAATTAGATGAAATTTGTAATATTGATGAGAAGCTTTCAAGGTAATGTTCGGAAAGTCTGGATTGAAATTTGCATTTTTGATTCCGGAATAAACCCGCTTTACGGTGTCTCAAATAGTAAACATATACAAAAGAACCTTATATAAATAATCCCTTAATGACGAGAAATTACCTTCTCATTGTACTGAATATACTTGCGATCAGCCTTTATGGCCAAAATGTCTGCATACTTAAGGACTACGAGATAGCTGATGACAGGCTTGCTGCAATTCCAATCATCGTTTCCGGCGCAACAACCAGCTTTAGCAATGACCAAATTTGTAATATCTCCATCAAATTTACCCACGAATCTATCAACCAGCTCACGATATCGCTGATCTCTCCGGCTGGCCAGCGTTTGAACATTTTGGGCCCCGGAACTTCTCCGAGCAACCCATCATTTCCACCCATCGAATATGATGTCACCTTTGTACAATGTGCTCAAACCGCCATGCCCGACATTGGATATCAATCCAGATGGAACAATGGTCAGGTGTGGTTTGGACCAAGAATCCAGGGGTCCTATTACCCATACCAGGGTTGTCTGGAAGACATCAATATCGGAAACATCAATGGCACATGGGTTCTGGAGATAGAAGATGTATCTGCTTTTGATGTAGGTAATATTGAATGTCTCAACATCGAGTTTTGTAATTCAAAAAACATCAGTACTCAGTTCTGTGACACCAAAGTAGGCCGTTTCAGAATAGCTTCCGATAGTTATTGTGAAAACCAGTCTTATAATCTTTCAGCAATAACGACATTTCCTAACGGAATGTCTTCATCTGCTAGCTACGACAACAGATATGCAGTAAGCAACGGAAGTCTTCTGGTAGACTACTTCACCGGCAATATACCTCAGGGGGGACTTGCTCCTGGAACTTATACCGTGTGTCAATACAGTGTATTCAGACCTGATGCTCCTTCACTTCCACAGCCCGGAAGCGTAATGCAGGCTGGAGACTTTGGGTCAGAGTTCGCCAGACTTGGTTTATGCGGTGCCGTCAGCAACTGCATCACTATGGTCGTCAAACCCATCACTGACAGCATAATGGTGACGCCTACACCCATTTGTAAGGGTTCAACTTATACTTTCAGAGGAAGAACATTTGACACTGCCGGGACCTATTATGTCGCAGCTCCAAATATAGATGCCAACTTATGCGACTCCATTTTTGTCATCAATCTCCAGGTCCTGGATCTGACTCCCACCATTGTGGCAGATAATCCGAGCCTCGCCTGCAACCTTTTTAGCATCACATTGAACGCTGAGAATGCATTGCTTTCAGACTCTGCAATGTACACCTGGACCACAGCTGCCGGCAACATAACTTACACCAATAAAGATACCATAAGGGTTGATAAAATAGGAGTCTACAACCTCACCATCAATGATCAGGGATGCACTGCAAGCTCTAGTTACGAGGTTTTATACGACCCATCGGCGCCTGTCATTAGCGTCAGTGCAGATACCATCACTTGTGATAAGCCCAATGCTACGGTGACCGTGACTTCAACAGGTGTAATTACCAGCACTGACTGGCTGGGTGTGGGAACACCAGTGGGCATCAACCAGGTCCTGATTGGAAGTACAGGCCCTGTCAATGGTTTTGTTACGCACAGCGATGGTTGTCGTGTACCCATTCCAACCATTGATATTAAGATTGATACAACTACCACTAAACCTGTGATTGCAGCTTCACCAGCAGCCTTTGATTGCATCAACCGCTCATCTAGCTTCCAAATAAACAATGGAAACTTATTCAGGAACAATCTTGATTTCTACTTTCAAAATCCAGCGGGAGGCCTTGAACAAGTACTTTTTCCTGACAACATTGTCAATGCCGGAACTTATCGGGTAGATGCAATCATGCAAAAAAACGGATGCCCGGTTTCTCAAACCATTACACTCAGAGACACCTCTTACACACCAAAAGTTACATTGGAGACTTTTTGCAGGGGAAGAGAAGTATGGGTGAGAGGCGTCGCAGACAGGCCGTTTGGAACCCTGGTATGGAATGGACCAAATGGACCGGGAGGGTTTAACAACAATTCACTTGAACAACGGGTAACTACAGACGGTATTTACGCACTGAGTTTCATTTCCCGAAGCGGATGCCCTGCGCGTGATACAAGCATACCCATTGTAATCAATCAGCAATTTCCCAATTTTGTGGTGAATGATGACAGTATTTCCTGCACCGTGAACACGGTTCAATTGCGACCTTTGCAGACCCAAGCCAATGCGAGCTATAGCTGGACAGGTCCATTTAATTTTACCTCAAATGCATTTACAATCGATGCAACTGCCATCGGGACTTACATTGGCACTGCGACTTTCCCTAATGGATGCCAGACAAAGGACACCGTAAGTGTGACTTTGTTTACTACAGTTTCAGACCCTGGTTTTGCTCCTGATATCATTGTTGATTGCAGCAGGGATACCATAGAGTTGATTCCAACAGATCAAACGACTTATACATACACCTGGCAAACAGCCTTATCACCTCCAATTCTCAGCCCACCAAACGCTACTGTCGCTTTGGTCCAGGAACCAGGAATTTACAGGGTGATCGCAAAAGACAGAAGTTCGGGTTGTGAAATAAAAATCGAAGTTCAGGTTGGTGATGAAAGGGACTTACCCAAACTAGACTCTGTCATTACCAAGAAAACCTGCATTTTGAATTCACAAGCCTCAATTAATGTAAGAGTCGATTCACTATCCAAGGTACAAGGAATTCTCTGGTCAGGACCTTCAGGCTTTACCTCGACAAATCTAAAAATTGACAGTCTTCAGGAAGGCACATACATTTATAAGCTGACGACAAGAAAGGGATGCAATCTCAAAGATACTTTTCAAATTATCCACGACTTGCAACTGCCGATTCTTACTGTCAAAGCTTTCGATACCCTCAATTGTTCCGGCAATTTTTCAAAAACGATCAATGCTGTCACAGACAAGGGAGAAGACAGGATAACCTGGCTTGCTGGCTCCGTTGTGCTCTCGCAGGCAAAGAGTGTGAACATCAACCGACAAAATTTTAATACCAACAATGCCAATGGAGTATTCACGCTTATAGCCAACAGACCTTCTAATGGATGTGAATCGCTGCCAGCTACTGTAAATCTGGCCTGGGACACCTTACCAGCGCAAATTATAAAATCTCCAATGGACATCACGTGTCTTGATACAACACCCACCATTTCTTTTCAAAGCGACAGGCTGGTTTTCTCCGTTGAATGGAAGAGGAATGGAGTAATTGTTCCTGGCAATGTCGCTTCTCTCGTTGTAAAATCGGCGGGTGCATACTCCCTGACCAGCACGGACAACAGAAGATGTGTGGTAAGGGATACCATTTTGGTCAATGATCTCAGAGACTCTGTGGACTACGCTTTTGAGACAGAAGTTGTGGGTTGTGAAGGAGGCATTATCAGCTTGATTGATACCATGGGTTTCAGTGCTGTCACATGGTCGGGTCCTGATTCGATTCCAGACGACACCTATTTTGCCAATATTCAAACACCGGGAACCTATAGTTTTCAAGTCACCACTCCTTTGGGCTGCGTCTATAAAGATTCTATTAGTATTGCTGAAGACAAAGTCAGCCCCATAGTTACCAGGAGGATTTCCGATACCTTGACCTGTAGTCTCACAGCCGTGAATATCAATTTTAATACAGACAAGGGGATCAAAGAAATCAAATGGTATGGAAACGGCATGGACACTGCTGTTCTCGAGGGTCCACTGAGCGTAGTCAGTCCCGGTACTTATTTTGGAGTGATCAAAGCCGTGAACAACTGCATTGCAACAGACTCCATTCAGGTTTTCCAAAATATAACTAAACCTTTTGTGAGCTTGCTCACAGACTCTTTGGTTTGTTCGCGATCTTTTGCCCGTGTCAGGGTTGATTCATCATCAATCATCAGAAACTATGAATGGAAAGGGCCCAATGGCTTTGCTGCAATAACCAGAGATATCAATGCAACAGAACCAGGCATTTATACGCTGCAAGCTTTTGGAAGAAATGGTTGTGATACCATTGTTGCCACAGAGGTAAGAGATGTCAAAAGAATACCCAACTTGATGCTTCCTGATTCATTTTTCATTCCCTGCAATGGTGATTCAGCATTGGTCAATGTGATCTCGGACCAGCCAATCAAACTTTTCCGCTGGACATCCAGCACTGCAGTATTGTCCACCAGCGACACCTTATCCACCACGCAGGAAGGAAAGGTTTTCCTCAATGTATTGTCAACAGAAAATTGCCAGGCTCAGGATTCTATTCTTCTTTTGAAAGACGTAAGAGTTACGGATGCCAGCCTAACAGGCAATGACATTTTCTGCAATCCTGACTCTACATTTTTACAAGCAAATCTTACGACGGAAAATATAGGATTTTGGTGGATCACACCTGATAATCAACGTGTTGACAGTGTTTTGAGTTTGTCCTCAGATTTGCCGGGCACGTATATGTTTGTCGTTGAAAAAAGCTTTTCGTGTATTGACACTTTTGACATTGTCATCAGCATCGATAACAGTGTTCCTGTTATCAATTCGCTGATGCAGGATTCCCCATTATTATGTAAGAACACAGAAGTAGAATTATTGGCAAGTGTAAACCACGTTGCTCCAGGAAGATTGCAATACATCTGGACACTCAATGATGCGCCTTTTGCGAATGCCGACTCTTCCGTTGCTACAGGAGTGGCCGGTAATTATAAACTTGTGGTGATCGACAGTGTCAATCAATGTTTTGATACTGCGGCCATCACACTTTTACAGGAGCAAAGCACCCTGGTAAGTTTTGATGTCTTCCCAACCGCCCCAACCTGTTTTGGTGGTGATGATGGACAAATAGAACTTCAATCTGTACTTGGGGGCTTCGGTCCGTTTATGATCAATCTCAACCGTCCGGGGCAGGTGGTCAATGATTCTTTGATTTCAGGATTGGAATCCAGACAGTATGTCGTGACTCTTAAAGACAAATGGGGATGTGAAATTGCTAAATCTTTGCTGGTGCCCAATGGTCTGTTTTTCACTGCTGACCTTCCTGCAGATACTTCAATCCGTCTGGGTGATGACCTCAGCATTGGGTATGAAACCAGTCTACAGCAAGCTTTACTTGGAACTGTAAGTTTTTATTATAACGGTGAAACCATTTGTCAAGACTGCAGCAGTGCAGACTTTTCCCCTGCTTTTTCAGGTGCTCTGGTGCTGGAAGTCACTAGCGAGACAGGGTGTGTTGTTTTTGATACGATGGAAATATACGTTGCAGAGACCATTGATTGGCTGTTTCCTAATGTCATCAGTAAAGGCGGGAGCAGTGGCGTATTCTTCCTTCCTGAAAATAAAGGAGTAGATGTGGTAGAAGAAGTAAGCATTTATGACCGATGGGGTAATGTTGTTTATTCCAGAAATGACCTCATCCCGGGCGATGCCGGAAATGGTTGGGATGGTACATTTGATGGAAGAGAACTAGTGCCTGGTGTATTTGTGGTTTATGTCAGGGCACTTTTGAAAAATGGGAAAACATTCCAGACCAGAAGGGATATTACTTTGATAAGGTAGCCCATTTAATCAGGACAATCAATACTCCCACTCATCTATGTATTTGATGAAGATTTTGGCCAGATTTTCAGCATCACTGATGGCCCTGTGGTGCACACCCGTAAACTCCAGTCCTTCGTGTTTGATCGTATTTTTCAGACCTGACAGCTTGTGCTCTCCTTTCATCTGGTGGTAGTTGTCCTTTACATTCATGTTTAGATCCAGCCAGTCTGTTTCCAGCTTGTGGAGGACACAATTGTCGTGCAAGAGCTGTACATCAAACTTTCCCCAGGAGCAGAGCAAATAATCTTCATCATAAATGTCTATCCAGTCGTGGAATTCTTGTAAAACCTTTGGGAAGTTTCCTGCCCTGTCGACATCCTCCTGTGAAATGGAAGTCAGCGACTTGCAAAAGTCAGAGAGCTGAGGATTTACAGTGGGCTTGACAAACTTGCTAAATACGCCCAGGATTTCACCTATAGGGTTGACTTTGAGGGCTCCAATTTCAATGATTTCATTGATGCCCTTGGGAGGTCTTCCCCTCCAACAGGTTGCTTCTAAGTCGTATACTATAAAATTCACTCCAGATTTCCCATTTTATCAATGAAACGAAACTCTTTTACCTTAGACCAATCAAGCTCTTCTTCCAATTTATACCCTTCGAGGCGGTTGTGGTAATAGAACAGCAGTTTCAGGTTTTCAGTACACAGGTTATCGGTAGTTTGATAGATGACTCTTTCACCATGATAAATGCCGCAATCTTTAATTCCCAGCTCGATAATGGTGTCGAGGTCATCCGTCTTTAATTGTTCATCCAAAATCAATTTCCCTTCCTTATCCCAATTTCTTAAAACTTCCATAGCAGAAATGAGCATCGTTTTAAAAACGAATTTAGGAATTTGCACTTCCGTTGGATGAAGTTTTATGATGGACAACATGTCAAGATCCTTCCTGTATTTCAAAATCACCTCGAAGAGTAAAAATGAAATGAGATGTGAAGGTTGAACTACATTGTTTTTCAAAAAGGATTCAACAATCTTCTGACCAAGAAGTTTGGTGTAAACATTTTCTCTTTGGGCATCTTCAGAAAGATCGTTCTCCAGGCGGAAATAATCTTCCAGATTGATCACATTTCCATTTTTGTCATAGCTGTTTCCGTCTTCCCTGATCCTGTTTCCCATAACGTCAATGGGTTCTCCAAAAGAGAGATACATCGAGGATTTTTTGGCAAATAAAGCCTTAAAAAAGCGCAATCTGTCAGAAAACGTGATTGCCGTGTCCTTGTTGCGCATATAACGTTCCTTTCCTATCACCCTCAGGTATTGATCCACCATACTTTTGGCTTCCAATACGAAGCTGTAGCCCAGCACAACCGGTACAATGATGACCTTCTTAGGACTTTTATCATAAATAAACAGGCGCTGCGCCTCGATGGCACTGCCAAGCAGCCCAAGCTTCAATTTGTCTTCTATGGCACCACTTCTTGACCTGGTGCCTCCTGGGAAGAAAATATTGTTCAATCCCTTATAGAGTGAATACGAGGCCATTGACGTGAGGCATTCCAGATATACCGGGTTTCTCTTCCTACGGTCAACCCGATAAGCTCCCAGTCTATTCATATAATAGGCTGCAAGCTCCACTTCATAAAGATTCAAACCTGCGCCGTAAGCAAATGCAGGCAGTCCGGCAATGACTTCCAGCACATAACCCACCATGATGCTGTCCAGGTTGGAAAAATGTGTTGGAACAATCAGAACCGTTCCTTTATCAAACAGCTTTCTGGTTTCTTCTACGTATCCAAAAACCTTTAGTCTTGACTCCAGCGTCTTTTTACTGCCCCAGAAATAACCTCCTTCCTTGCCTTCGTTGAATTTGTTGAACAGCCTTTTGTAGATGGCCGTCAAAAATTTTCTGGCAAACTTGAAGGTCTTGGCATTAAATCCTCCCACAATCTCGCTGTTGTATCGGTTGATGATGCGCATCATGATCTGATCCAGTGCATCGCCAGGATCGCTGTTCTTGAGTGCCGCATTCATTTCCTGGCTCAGCTCGTGCCAGTAATTTTTATCATCAGGTGGGTCAACTTTCCATGGAGACACTCTAACCCGCTGATTTTCAAGATAAATTGTTTTTGCTAAGAGGTCCTGGAAACTGTGGTTGCTTTGTTTGAGTCTGTTGAAAACAAACTGATTGAGCTCCTTAATAAATTCGTCTCTGTTCTTATGAAAGATGTTGATTGGCCAATTTTCTATGTTTGGCTTGATATGTTCGAATGTATTATTCACTCCGCCGGATTATTGCAAATATACCGCAAAATTAAACTTTATAATCTATCAACAAATTTGTTGTAAAACTTTTATGGTGTCTGTGGCTTTTTATTGATCACCTCATCGATGTATGCCAGGATTTCTTCCCTTCCCATATTAGAAATAGAGCTGGTAATAAACCTGCGGGGCAATTCCTCCCAGGTTTTCAAAAACTTCTCTTCAATTTTCCTGATGTTGTATTCGAGTTCCTTCTCTTTGGTTTTGTCCGCCTTGGTATAAATGATGGCAATGGGAATGCCTTCTGCCCCGCACCAGTTGACAAATTCCTCATCTATTTTCTGCAAAGTGTGTCTGGCGTCTATCAGGACAAAGGCTGTGTACAATTGTTTTCTGTGTCTCAAATAATACCTGATCATCTTTGACCACTCTTCTCTGGTCTTCTGACTGATCTTGGCATAACCATAACCCGGCAAATCTACCAGGTGCCAGGATTCATTGATCACAAAGTAGTTGAGCTTTTGCGTTTTACCGGGTTGTTTGGAAGTTTTTGCTAAATCTTTCATGCCACAAAGCATGTTGATCAAAGAAGATTTTCCAACGTTAGACCGCCCAATGAAGGCTATTTCAGGAATTTCACCCTGAGGACATTGCTCTTCACGGACATAACTTGCAAGATAGGTTCCACTATTGATTTCCATTTTAGGCACAGAATTTGATATTATAAAAATATATAATATTTAAGATCTTTTGAAGACAGGTTAATTTGGTGTTAAGTAGCTGCAATAATAGTTACTAAAAATGACAAACCTCCGTTTGAAAAAGTATAAATCTAAATTAAACCATGAAAAGAATTGTTCTAGTAGTTTTGCTGGCTAGCTGGTCATTTATTGCCTTTTCCCAAATAGAGTTTGGCGTTAAAGCGGGATTGAGTTCGATGGATCTTGTATCAGATGGTATTCAATTTCAACAAGGCGACAGACTTTTTGATTTAAAATTCAATTCTTCCAATTACGGGCACCATTTTGGTGTGTATTCGAGGTTCAGAATCCTGATGGTTTACGTTGAGCCGGCGCTAATGCTCAACTCCAACAAGGTCACGTATGCCCTCGATGAATACAGTGGCACCCAGGCGATTTCGAGGTTTGTTAATGAAACGTACAACAACCTTGACATACCGGTGATGCTTGGCCTCAAAGCCGGAATCATCAGGCTTTACGCCGGGCCGGTTGCTCACCTCCACATCAGCAGTAAGTCTGATCTTGTGGATATCGATGGTTATGAACAAAAATTCAAGTCTGCGACTTACGGTTATCAGGCGGGATTTGGTTTCGACATCTGGAAGCTTAGGTTTGATGTAGCTTATGAGGGCAACCTCAACAAGTTTGGAGACCACATCTCGATTGCTGGCCAGGACTTTGCTTTCAATGATTCTGCAGCCAGAATACTAGGAACAGTTTCGTATAAGTTTTAATTCCATTGCAATAGGTATTTCTCATTATACCTTTAATATCCAAAACAGTAAAGGGCAAATCCTCACGGACTTGCCCTTTTTATTTTTTACTCACCCTGGCTGCTTAAATACAAACCAGGTATTTTATTTTAATACAAATAACCCAATGCTGTGCGATCATCGTTGTTGAAAGGCCGGTCACTGCCATCTGTGCATGAAAGCATGTAAGACTGGGCATTGAGTGTAGCTCCAGTTGGAGTACCCGGGATATGATTTGCTCCAACACCACCATCACCTTCATTGGAAGCTGATCCACCGCAACTGATGGCTCTGTTGAAATAATCGGTATGACGCAAACCTATGCAATGGCCCATCTCATGGGCGATGATGGTCGCAATACCTTCCGTACTCAAGCCGTAGCTCGATTCAAGTATGCCACTCATTTTGATTTCGCCATACGGGTCACCTCCGGCAGTTGGAAATCCAGCAGAACCCAAAATGCCTCTCCTTTCATCCCCTTTTGCAAGTCTGGTCATTACAATATCTGCCCCTGCCGATGATGTCACTCTCTGGAATGAAATCTCCAGGTTCTGAGCATTGTAACGTGCGATGGCCAAATCAAGTCCTGCAATCATGCCAGCACTATAGCCTTTGCGTCCTCCTACGGGTGCATACAATGTGATCAACCTGCTTCCCCCAGTGGACACCAGATTGTTGGTGCTGTACTGCTCCAGGTCTGGTACTACCTGCTCAGCTCCTGCATGCTCCAAAAACTCCTCTGTAATAATGATGTCACGCTCAATCCTGTATCCTTCATCTACTTTTTGGATTCCGTCGGGATTGAAACCCATCGCCTTCAGCTTGGTAATTACTGTTTCAGGAACTGAAGAAGCATTGGTTGATGCTTCTTCCTCACTACATGAAATAAGCATCATGGATGCTACGATTGCAGCACCAAATAATTTGTACATTTTCATTTTCTAGTTGTTTAATTTGATTAGTAACTATTGTGAAAATATAAAAAAATGCCAAAATCATAAAAAGAAAAATATAAAATGGACGAAAATAGATAAAGCAAAATTTCAACCCACTTTTACAAAACACTGAATAGCAGCAGTTTATGCTAGATGTGAAATAAAATTTTTTCCTTAATTTATTAGGTTAAAAAAATGAAATTTAATGCTAAAAAGACGAGTTTTTGCCCAATTAATATTGGTTATTTCCTGACTTTTTTAATGCTGTTTTTCACGGGCTCAGAAGCTTTCATTTACGGTTTAATTTTCGGTAAATATGGGATCGAAATTGAATCGATTCAAAGAAAAAAGAGCAATTGCCGTGAAGCAATTGCCCTTTTTATCTTAAAAGAATGATCTGTTAATACAAATAATTCAAAGCTGTTTTATCATCATTGTTGAACGGTCTGTCGCTTCCGTCAGTACAAGAGAGCATGTAAGATTTTGCAGCAGCAGTTGCAGTTGCAGGAGTTCCTGGGATCAAATTGGCGCCTACTCCACCATCTCCCTCGTTGCTGGCAGCTCCACCACAACTGATGGCTCTGTTATAATAATCTGTATGTCTCAAACCAATGCAGTGACCCATCTCATGTGCGATAATGGTTGCAATTCCCTGTGTAGACAAACCATAGCTTGATTCAAGCACTCCACTCATTTTGATCTGGTTATACGGGTCGCCGCTAGCTGTGGGAAATCCTGCAGAACCTAAGACTCCTCTTGATTCATCTCTTTTTGTAAGTCTTGACATTGTAATGTCCGCTCCTGACGAGGAAGTTACTCTCTGGAAAGTAATAGAAAGCCCTTCAGCATTGTATCTTGCAATTGCAAGATCAAGTCCGGCAATCATTCCGGCGCTATAGCCATTTTTTCCACCAACCGGGGCATAGAGTGTAATGACTCTTCCACCACCGGTCGAAACCAAATTGTTAGTGCTGTACTGTTCCAATTCCGGAACAACATTTTCGCTACCGGCATGCTCAAGGAATTCGTCGGTGATGATAATATCACGTTCAATTCTGTAACCTTCTTCCACTCTTTGAATGCCCTCAGGGTTAAACCCCATGGCTTTAAGCTTGGTAATTACGGTCTCAGGAACACCGGTAGAAGTGGTTGAAGCCTGATCTTCATTACATGAAGCAAACATCATGACACCGCATGCGATGCCCAGCATAAATTTTACTGATTTCATTTAATTATTTTTTTGGTTCTTAAAATAATGAAATCGAAAATATACATATTCGGAATATCTTGTATCTGCCCTATTAAATTTTTTTAACTTTTTTTTAAGCTACTGTGTATTTTTGCGACCAATGAATTCAACAATTGTTTTTTTGAGATTTACGGCTTGTTTTCTGATTGTAATCGCATACCAGCTTTTTGGTGTCGCGCAAGTAAGTCCAAAGCCGATTTCAAAAGAATATACAGTCCCGATTCCAAGACAATACACCATCAAATGGAATTCAACGTGTGATCGACAAGTTCTTGAGGTCTATCCGGAAATTGCAGTCCTTTATTCGTATGAGGAATACATGATCATTCAACTCGATGCGTATCATGATATCCACAAACTGCCATTTAAAGCATGTATTGAGTCAATGGACACTTCCGCGCGCGTTTTGAGGACAGAATCTTACTTACCGTTCTTTGATCCTGGTGTGAATCGTCTTCATTTTATCCAGGAAAAGGAAAGTATAGCTCCTGCTATTGGTCTTAAAGAAGAAATCCCAGACTCAACAGATGTGGATATTTATGGTAAAATTACCCTGACAAACAGCAAAAAACAACAGGTAGTCCAACACTCCACGGATATGGCTACCATCATTGCAGGCACAGGCAATACTCTGGAGAACAGTAAGGGCGTCTTGCCTAAAGGAAAAATATTGTCTTTTGATTTCAGAAATATTCTTCCCGAAGACCCTGAGCTGCTAAGGTCCAATGACATCCATGTCATCAATCATTCCTACGGCCTTGGTATCGAGGATTTTTATGGCCTTGAAGCTGAAGCATATGATGCTCACGCTTTTGACCACAATGACGTGCTCAGCGTTTTCTCCGCAGGCAACTCAGGCACAGGCAAAGGAAATACTTCCACTTACCAATTGCTGGAGGGCAGAGCCAATCTAACGGGGAATTTTAAATATGCTAAAAATGTACTCACCATGGGTGCAGTTGATTCGTTTGCAAATCGATTGTCCATCAGCAGTGTGGGCCCATCCCCCGACGGCAGGATAAAACCTGAGCTTGTGGCATTTGGGCTTGACGGTACTTCCGGTGCATCGGCTATTGCATCCGGCCTTAGCGCAGGTATTTTTGACATGCTCTATGCCGAAGATTTTACGCCCACGAATTTTCTGGTCAGGTCAATACTTTTGGCCGGTTCCGATGATATCGGTCTTCCGGGCCCAGATCATAAGACCGGATATGGTCTCATCAATGCTAAAAAAAGCGTAGATATAACTGAGAACGGCCATTTCCGCCTTATATCTGACGTGGTGGGAACTTACGTCCAGGAAATTGATATCCAAAACATCTCTGATTTTAAAATCGTAGTATCGTGGAATGATGTTCCGGGCATCCAACTTATAAACGACCTCGACCTTAAAGTAATTGGACCCGATGGATCTATTCATTACCCCTGGGTACTGAAAAAAGAAGCTGATGAAGTTTTACTATCTCAACCGGCAAGGAAAGCAGAAGATCATACCAACAACAACGAGGTGATAGATATCCTCTTAGCACAACCGGGCAAATATATCGTTGAGGTGAAAAAAAATGGTGCATCTGTTATGCCTTTTGCCATCGCCTGGCACATCCAGGAGAGTAATGCTTTCAGCTGGACATGGCCTTATGGCAAAGCACCTATCCTAAAAGGGGAAAACATCTTGCGATATGACAAGGGCAGTGCCAGCTATCCCACAATTATGGCTGAATACATGGATGGCCAAATGAGTGTTCTGGAATCTGACTCGAGTCAAAGTTTTGTGCTTTTTGAGGCGCCAAAAGTCGGTGACGCTGTCCGCTTTTTAGCCATATCTGAGCTGGACACTTTTTTTTCACAATGGACTCTGGTTTCTGACCGTCCCGAATTGCAGCTATCAAGTAGATGCATTGATCAATTGATTTTCACCTATGAGAGTGAAGAACTGGCGGACTCGGTCAGCTTAAGGGTATGGAGAAATGGAAAAGAGGATGTTTTTCGGCAGGCATTGACCCAGGATAGGTCCATCATATTCAATGGTTTCTTTGATGCCTCAAGTTATTTTTCAGTACAAACCCAAACAGAAGGTTTTGCCTCCTTACGATCTGTGCTACGACCATTGTCTAATTTCTTTGCACAATGCCTGGTGACTTCATATGATGGAAAAATAGATGGTGACAAAATCAATCTTCGACTTAAGCTTGGTACTTATGCCGGAGTATCATCCATAAAAGTCCGGAGAAAAACAGTGGAAGGTGATCAAGCCATATTTTCAATCAATGCACCCCAGTTGCTGGACTTTTCCATTGAAGATATTCCTGTAATCGGATACAATGAATATTTTCTGGAAATACTAGGCTTTGATGGTAGAGTGTTATATGAACAATCTTTGGAGTTTTTCTTTGTACCACCTGCTAGCTTTTTGATTTCACCAAATGTTGTCAGTTCTGGCGAAGAAATTTATTTCAATCAGAACCAATTCAAACCTGCTAAAATTCTGGTGTACACTCCAACAGGAGCCATTGTCCTTGAAGAAGAATTGTTGAGCATATCAGAATACATTGATACTTACCAACTTTCAAAAGGTTTATATTTTTATAGGATAACTTCTATCGACCTCAAAGAACAGTTTGGTGCAGGAAGTTTTTTGATCCGTTAGGTCGGGAATTATTTTAATACAACATCGATTACTCCATTGGCGCCGCGAACCCCATAAAGTCCGGTTTCAGCGATATCTTTCATAACGTGCACGTGTTTGATCTGATCTGCAGGTATTTGCTGGCTCGCATTGGCTATAGTACCGTTGTAAGGTTGTCCATTGATCAAAAGCAATGGCTCTGAACTGAGATTGATGGAATTGATGCCCCGGATGGAAACTGATGCATCGTTGGCATTACCTCGTACATTCACTCCCGGTTCCATCCTCAATCTCTCAATCAGAGTGAGATAGGGCGCGTCTGCACCCACAGCTTTTTGGGTCGAAGTACACGAACTCAAAATGAAAGAAACAGTAAACAAACAGCAGACCAGTATACGCAAAGTAAATGTTTTGAACATCGATTTCAGATTTATTTCAACAGATATCTTAGCTACTAAAATACAAAACTTTGTGCCAAGTCGGGGCGGATTTTCAATTATTTTATGAAGTCGCGGTACCAGTAATAAGATTCCTTTGGTGTCCTGACCAGGGTGTCATAATCGACGTGTACAATACCAAATCTCTTGGAATAGCCGAGGGCCCATTCGAAATTATCCAAAAAAGACCACGCAAAATATCCCTTGAGGTTAGCGCCTTCACCAATGGCCTCATCGCAAGCCTCAAGATATCCCTTTAAAAACTCTACTCTGCCGGGATCATGAGATTGTCCATCCTCCACTTCAGCGTCAAAACTGCATCCGTTTTCAGTAATATAAATATCTACCAGACCATACCTCTGATTGATCCAAAGCAAAAGTTTTCTACACCCCCAGGGAACGATACTCCAGCCCATGGTGGTTTTATCCCAGGCAGGGTCGGTATGCAATATCACATCCTGATCCTCCGAGATTCCTCCGTTTCCATAAACATTTTGTTCACGTATAATGGTGTGGTCATCATTTTCTACCATCATCGTGGTATAATGATTGAGTCCAAAAAAGTCTGATGAACCTTTGAGTTTGGTCTTTTCCTCTTCTGTAAATGAAGGTAACCTGTCCCCTACCCGATCAATCATACTCGCTGGATAATTGCCAAAATAAACCGGATCTGCAAACCACCCCAGGAAAAACTCCAGTGCACGCTCTGCAGCCTCTTTATTCTCTGACTTTTGATCAACTGGTTCCCGCCAATCACAGTTATTGGTGATGCCGATAAGCCCGCCTTGGTCCTTCTGGTATTTTTTTCTGTATATTTCCACAGCTTCTGCATGGGCCAGGAGTAGGTGATGTCCGGCAAGATAAGGCGCGCTATTGGAAGTTATAGCAGGTGGAAAAACAGCCTGACCATACCCCAAAATGGCCACAACCCATGGCTCATTGAGCGTAATCCAATGTCTGACCCTGTCTCCGAAAGCTTGAAAACAGACATCTGCAAAATATGCAAAATCTTTTATGATTTGTCTACCCAGCCAGCCTTCATACTCATCCTGCAAATTTTGAGGCAGATCCCAGTGGTAAAGGGTCACCCAGGGTGTGATGCCTTTCTCCAGCAAAAGATCGATGATCCTATTATAAAAGTCAATTCCCTTTTGGTTGATTTCTCCTTTCCCATAAGGCAGAATTCTTGTCCAGGCAATAGAAAAGCGATATGCTTTTACACCCAGTTCAGACAACAGATTGATGTCTTCTTCAAATTTGTGGTAATGGTCGCAGGCTATGTTTCCATTTTCATCATTCATGACATTTCCGGGAGTATTAGAAAATGAATCCCAAATCGAAACTCCTTTCCCATCCTTGTCATGAGCACCTTCTATTTGATAAGCACTGGTTGCAACACCCCAGACAAAATATTTTCCAAAATTTTTCATAAAATTTATATGCTGATTGGTGCTACTTCTTCAGTACGCTTTTCACCATTGTATTTCACTATTTCGACCTTACTGCATCCCATTGGCACCGGTAAATGCAAAGAGGATTGACTCAGATAGCCATTTCCCTGGTAACACTCACGAACAGCCAGCAACTTTCCGGATGCATCCAAAAAACGTACAAGCTTATCTGAATAAGTCGTTTTAACGTTGCTTTTCAGGGTAGATCCAACCATCCCCTGCACAGGGCCATTGTAGTTGGTTATCATATATACCAAGCGCTCTCCCTGGTATAGTTTTGCAATGCTCCTTGGTTCACACTTCAGATCAAGGCCGGAATCGTTCATTGACACAGGTATAAAACCTCCTTTTCCATCGCCTTTGAGCATTGTGCCATATGAAGCATCCAGTCGCCCCATGGTCATCTCGGCGCCATAATCATTTCCTACCACCAGAATGTCTTGCTGACCATCTCCGTCAAAGTCGTCAATACAAGTTCCCATAACTGGAGCAACTTGTGCCATCTTTGGCAAATTGACAACTTTGAATGCCCCGTTGCCTTCATTGATCAATACCAAAGAGTTTAAATTTTTGGCCTCAACGATGTATGCACCTTTTCTGAAATCATCAGAAATGATGCTGTCAATGGGTGCTCTGGCTATGCTGCTGTAATAAATGAATTGTTTCTTGAAGCCATTGAGTTCTTTCACCAAATCACCTTTGACATGATAGGGTGCTTCCTGATATTTTCCATTTTCACCCTTCAAAAATACCGTTGGTATAAAATCATAGGAGCCATTGCCATCAAAGTCTTTGCTGTAAATTTTAACGGGCTTGTCATCAGTCACTTTCACTAAAGAATTCAATCCAAAATTGCCGAGGACGTAATCCACATCTCCGTCATTGTCGAGATCAGCGCCATTGATGCTGTTCCACCAGCCGGTAAGCTCATTCAATGTATTGTTGGCTACAAATTCAAGAGTTTTTCCAGTATTTTTATACAAATGAATGCCCCCAAAATCTCCTGCCAGCATCAGGTCAATCTTACCATCATTGTCAAAGTCTGTCCAGAGTGCATCTGCAACCATCATTTTATGATCTTTGAATGGAGCTTCGATCAAGGTGAACTTTATACTTCCACCACTGCTTTCATTGGACAGAATAAATGATGTTTCAGGCTGAGGAAACTTATAGGTAATGGACCGTCCTCCTATGAAAAAATCAATATCTCCATCCCCATCATAATCCGCAGCTCTTACGCATGAAGTTTGCATATTCGGGACATTGAGTTCGGCTTTTCTCGTAAACTTTCCTCCCTCATTGATCCACAGTTCATCTTGTAATTTAGGATCATTGGCATTGTATTCATTTGACCCACATCCTATGTAAAGGTCCGGATCACCGTCATTGTCTACGTCGGTAAAAACCGGAGCCAATTCTTCTTTAGCAGGATCTATACCACTCATTATCGTCATGGAGAACCCAGAAGCCGTTTGTATGTACAACCTTCCATTGAAGTCTCTCGGGCCACCGACATAATAATCGTCAAGTCCATCTCCATTTACATCTGCCACTGCAATCCCGGGACCATGATTCGACATTTTTTTGAACAATAATGGATCAGAATTGAAATCAATATTGTCCTGCTGTCTAATGGTATCTCCAGGAATTTTGGGGCTGTTGACTAAAAGTGGCTCTACATCCAGCTTTTGGAAAACATATGGACTTACTGTTGATTTTGTCTGGTCAATGGTGAGTACATGATTGGCCTTAACATCACTGAATGTAGTCACTGTATGATCCGGCCATATCACTTCGAGATCCACAAGTGAATCAGTACCAAGACCTATATAAATCTTTGGAGATACGCATGACAAATACCCTCTTGAAGTATTGAAATCCAATGAGCTGCTGATGTGCTCAGACTTGTAATTGATTATGGTACCTTTTGCATCGAGATTTGGTTTTTTGCCAATCAATTCTATTTGCAAATAATGGTTATTATCGCCTTTCGCGCTGTTGTTCCTGTAAATATGGGCAGCATCGTCTATGTTGTTGACCACATAATCAAGATCGCCATCGTTATCGAGATCTCCATAGGCCGCGCCATTTGAAAAACTGGGTGTGGTTATGCCCCATGCTTCACCAACATCCTCAAATCCCAGATTTCCGTTGTTCCTGTAGGCATAGTTTTTTAGCTTAACTACTGGAATTTTGCCCAGGATTTCTTTCTTATCAATGAAGGCAGCGTATTGAGACTGATAGTCCATGAAGTCTTTATCTGTTATATCTTTCGGAAAGCCATTGGTGATGATCAAATCCCGGAAGCCGTCTGCATCAAAGTCAGCAATCATTGGAGTCCACGACCAGTCTGTTGCTTCAATGCCCGCCATCATAGCGATGTCACTGAACCTTGGATGGCCTGATTTAGGGCTAGTGCCATTGTTGAGCTGCAATACATTTCTTACAAATTGGAAGGTGTATTGGAATGAAGAGTTATTGATGTAATTGGTATAGTTGTTGGCGGCCATCATGGTTTTCTTCCTGTAGTTGGTCTCCGGAAGCATGTCAACAGCGACGATATCCTGTAAACCGTCATTGTTGAGGTCAGCTACATCATTACCCATGGCAGAATAGGCGGTATGATTGAAATATTCCTTGATCTGGTCAGTAAATGTCCCATCTCCATTATTGATGTAAAGCACATCATTGGATAAAAAGTCATTGGTTATATAGATGTCTTTCCAGCCATCTTTGTTGAGGTCCACAATATTGACACCAAGACTGTAGCCTTGTTTTGTGATTCCTGCCTGCTCTGAAACATCTTTATACACCGGGTGACTTGCTCCTTCCATCCATTCACAAGCGAGAAGCTTGTCTATTTTGGGAGAACTCGGGTCGTCATTATCTCGTTTGTACCTGGAGAAATCGTTTTTATCCATCTTATTATTGATGAGGAATAAATCGAGGTCACCATCATTGTCGTAATCAAAGAAAACAGAATTTGTAGTGTAACTGGTGTCTGCTACCGCATATTCATCTGCCTGTTCCGAAAATTTTATTTCATCTCCATTTGATTCATTGATAAATAAAAAGTTTTTTCTTCTATCAGGTTCCTGATAGGTGGAAGTTGTAATATAGATGTCCTTCAATCCATCCTGATTGACATCAGCAATATTTATACCGGTACACCAAAAGCCATTGGTATTCAGCAAACTTGACTCAGTGATGTCTTCAAACTTTAGATTTCCGAGGTTTTTATAAATTCTGGCCGGGACCATATTACCTGTAAAAACAATCTCCTCCAGACCATCATTGTTAAAGTCTGCCAATGCAACACCTCCACCATTGTATATGTATTCATAATCAATGATGTTCATTGAATCTGTCTCCGTTATTACATTAGAAAAATCTACCCCTGTTTCTTCCTGGGGCAGTAAAGTAAATAGCTGAGCAACTTTTTCGCTTTTATCTGAGCACGAAACCAATATGGTTGCGGCAAACAGACAAAAAGCTTTTGTTTTAAAATTCATATGTGTGTTCTGTTATAAATCTATTTATTAAAATTCGTTGGTCTGAAAACCAAGGTCGAATTGTTGTTCCTTGCAAGAAAGAGCATGCCATCAAAAAACTGGGCATCCCGAACTTCACCACTGATTTTAAGGCCTGATTCCAAGGCATTTACATAGGTAAAAGACTTATCCTTGCCACCTTTGAAATAGCCTCCGTTGAATCCATCTATCCTTCCAACCTCCGGCTTCAACCGGTAAAAATTACCACCTAGAAAAATATCTTTGATGCCGTCTCCATCATAGTCCCTCGTGTCTATCGCGAATACTGCAGAGAGTTGGGCTTCCACCGGCAAAGGCACAAAGTTCAACACTTTATCATCGTTCCATACGATGCCGCTGGCAAAGGTTTTACAAATGTGCTGTTCAGACTGGTCAAGCAAGCCCTTTTCAAATAAGTCACTTACCTGCTTGGTAGCGTATTCACTGTACCTCAAATTTTTCTTCTTGAGAAAAGGCAATTGAGCAGTAAGGTCCATTTTAGAAGCAAATGGGTATGGCCTGTCATCTTCCGGGCCATACCATTCAAGGATGGACTCTATTTTACCATTCTTGTCAAAATCATTGACATACAGTTTGAGCGGCTTCTCAACACTTGCCTTCAGCCTGAAATTTTCACCCCAGTTTCCTACGACAAAGTCTATATCTCCATCTCCATCAAGGTCATCCTGTCTTATGACATTCCACCATCCTTCGGAATTGGTCAACGATTTTTTGGGCCCTAGTTTTTGGCCTTTTTCATTCAGTAAATAAGTGATGGGCATCCATTCACCGACCACAACCAGATCTTTCAGCTGATCTCCATTGAGATCTACCCATGTTGCGTCGGTAACCATTCCCAGCGTGCCTATGGTTTGATCGGTGAGATCCGTCCACCCCTCTCCATCATTTCTCAAAAACCAACTTCTGGGCGTTGATCCGTAAACACCTGGAACAGATCTTGCACCAATAAATAAGTCGTAGTCGTGATCATTGTCAAAATCGCACGGAGCCACGCAGCCAATATTGCCGGCAACATAGGGACCCAACATATCCGGTACAAATTTACCCGTCCCATCATTGAGATAAAATCTTGAAACGAATGAAATCTCACCCCCCTGATATTCATTTCCACCCATGGCTATCATCAGGTCAAGATCATTGTCCTGATCAATATCGAATAGTGCTCCTGCTACTTTATCGCTTACTTTATCAAGTTCAAATGATGCCTGTTCTTTTTTGACAAACTTGCCATTGATATTGAGATAAACCTCTGTTTTCTGACCTTTAGCCCCGAGAATGATGATGTCGTCTTCATTGTCTTCATTCAGATCTCCTTTCAGAATTTTTGGCCCCATGCTTGAAAGCATGTGTGGTGCCAGTCTTTCATGGTCAAAATCGTTATAGAGGTTTTCTTTGTGGTAAAATGCCTCCGGGAAAACTTCACTCGTAATTTCCTCAAATATCACATTTTGAGATACTGGCACTTCCGGATTGGTGAAGCTCACGGTGGCATAGTCAATTTGATTCAGTTCATTTTTCTTGAGCTCATTTGCAGGAAGTACCGAAGTTTTACCATCAAACCATTCTACAAGCAGAGAGTCAATCTCTGTTCCTTTTCCCAGACCAAAGATCAGGTCATAGCCGGAAGATGATTCAAATCCCCTAAATGGAAGGTGCTCAATGATTTGTTGTCCTTTAGAGGTATACAATTTGAGTCTTGTTCCCAAGGCATAGGTATTTGCACCAGAACCTTTGAGCTTTATTTTCAGATAATCATTTTCAGTTTTATTTTCATAGATAATGGCTTCACTGTTGACATTGTTGACCACGAGGTCCATATCACCGTCATTGTCGAGATCTGCATAGGCAGACCCATTGCTGAAAGTAGGTGTTTTGATACCCATTTCAACCGCCATGTTCTTAAATTTCAAATCGCCCTGGTTGATGAAGAGGTAGTTGATTTGTTGGTTCAGAGGAATCATTTTGGCAAAAGGAGTAAAGTCATTTTTGCCACTTTCTTCAACCACTTGCCTGACTCTGCTTTCATCAGCAACAAAGTCAACAAAGTCCATATCTGTGATATCATGATAGATACCGTTACTTACAAAGATGTCCTTGTTCCCGTCATTATCAAAGTCGGCAATTAAACTACCCCAGCTCCAGTCAGTTGCATCTACACCTGCATATCTGGCCATCTCCTTAAAACTTCCATCACCATTGTTGATTTGGAGACCATTCTGCACATATTGGAAGAAATAAGTATTCTTCATTTTTAAATCCTCCAAAAAATACTCTTCAAGGTGGATAGCTGATTTCAGTCTTTTATTGGAGGCTGGCAGCATATCGGTCGAAAAAATGTCGAGATAACCATCATTGTTGATGTCTGCAATATCCGCCCCCATGCTATTCGCTGAAATATAGCCAAATCGTTCTGTCAATTCTTCTTTGAATGTACCATCCTTTTGATTGATGTACAGGTAGTCTCTTTCCCAAAAGTCATTGGAAATATAAATGTCGAGATATCCATCATTATTGACGTCTCCTGTGGAAACACCAAGTCCAAAATCAATGTCTCCCGAAAAAATGCCTGCTTCTTTTGTAACATCCGTGAATTTACCTCCATCATTGCGGTAAAGCCTGTCACCACCCGTTGCGCCATAATTGAATCTGTCTCTGGAAACTTCCTGTATTCTCTGGGGATCAGAGTAGCTGTTATTGAGAATAAAACAATCCAGATCACCATCTTTGTCGTAATCAAAAAAAGAAGCCTGAGTGGTGAGTCCATCATCTGCAAGACCAAACTCTACTGCCTTTTCTGAAAAAGTAAGGTCTCCATTGTTGATAAAAAGTTCATTGTTTCTTTTTCCACCTGCTGCTTCGCCAGAATAGCAAACATAAATATCGAGGAGTCCATCTGCATTGATGTCTACCATCGCCACACCTGTCGCCCAGAAACCAGTACCTTCAACTCCTGCTTTTGATGTAATGTCCTCAAATTTTAAGTCACCAGAATTGAGGTATAATTTATTGGATTCAAGATTGGAGGCAAAATAAATGTCATCCAGACCATCATTGTTGATATCACCAATAGCGACACCTCCCCCATTGTAAAAATTCCTATAGGTGAGTATATTAAAGTCTGCTCTGTCTTCAACCTTGTTGTTGAAATGGATTCCGGTATGGTCACCCATTCTCTCCTCAAAAAATGAGGTCGATGAAGAGGAAGTTTTTTGGTCGTTTTTGCAAGAATGCATAAAGACAGTAAAAATGAAAATGACCAGACAAGACTTTCCTATAAATGATTGGGACATGATTGTTTTTATTCGCTGCAAAACTAAGTTTTATGGTTTAAAATCAATGAGTTAAAACAGATAAATTCCCTGATTTATGTCATAATCCCGCGTTAAATACGATATGCGTAGGGTCCCATAAAAAAAGAGGGCCGTATAAATACAGCCCTCTCTTTTATTATAACCAATCAAGTTATTGATTAGTAACCTTCATTCTGTTTCAAGTTTCCACCTGAAATATCAACCTCAGCACCTGGCAATGGGAATGCATAATGCTTAGGAGCTGGAGCTTCAGCACCATCAAGTACAGCGATTCTTACTTCTACACCGTTTACAACATTAGTAAGTTTGGATTCGTAAGCTCTGTAGGCATTGATGGTAGGCTCAAGAATACCCCATCTCTTAAGGTCAAACAATCTGTGTCCCTCAAAAGCAAGCTCGAGTCTTCTTTCTCTTCTAACAGCCTCTCTTGCAATGTTTTTGTCAGTCCATGCAGTTGGGTATTCCTTAACATCGTAGTTAGCCCAAGTGATTCTGTCATCTTTGATGTTGTCAAGAATTAGTGGTCCACCAACAGGTCCCTGAGCACAGTTGCCTGCTCTCTTTCTAACCATGTTGACCAATTCTCTTGCTCTTTCAAGACTTCCAATTTCTACTTCACACTCAGCCAACATCAAAAGAACATCAGCATATCTGATCAATTCCACGTTTTTGGCGTGCAATTGGTTGGTAGTCCATCCTGGACCAGCAGCATCCGTTGTCAGCTTCATGTTCTTTTTAGCACTGTACATACCAGACCAACCGTTACCTCTGATCCATGAGTCTTTGTGTGGACCCCAGTCAAGGTAAGGTACTCCAGTACGACCAGCAACAAAGTCAACTCTTGGGTCAAGTGTAGCGGATTTATTAACTGCAACTCTGTTGGCATTCCAATTAGCAACTGGAAGACCGTTTGCATCAACCTGATATGAATTTACCAAATCCTGAGTAGGTTGGTTGAATCCGCAACATCCTGTATGAGAATCGTTGTGAGGAGCACCCAATCTTTCCAAGTAGTTGGTGTTGGATCCGTTACCGTCACCATCGTTTACAGAAGCCTGATGAGCGAAAATAGATTCTGAAGTATTTTGGGTTGAAATAACAAAGTTACTCTGATAACAAGGTGCCAAAGAGAATCTACCAGTTGCAACAACTGCATCAAATGCTGCTTTAGCTCCTGCAAAGTCTTTAGCATACAACTTAGCTTTACCCAAAAAAGCTCTTGCTACTGCTTTGTCAGTTCTTCCAACTTGAGATCTTGTATCTGGCAAAAGAGTAATTGCTCTTTCCAAATCTGCAATGATAAGCGGTAATACAGGTTGGTCATTTTTCTTTCTGAAATCTGTGTCCTCTTCTGTATAATATGGAACATTCACCCAAATTTTATAACCTTCAAAATGATACCAGGCTCTGAGGAAAAGTGCTTCTCCTGTAACCCTGTCAACAAATGCTGCATTTCCACCAGCATCCTTGTACCTGTTTGCCAGCTGGATGGTGTTGTTAGCCCTTCTTACGCCTTCGTATACAGCAAGAAATTTCTCCCTGTATTGACCAAGACCCGGTGTCCATTTGTATAAAGCATTCTGATGTGCATCGGGTCCATCTGACAATTCTGAACCTTTGTGTTGGTCGTCAGATGCATAATTAAAGGTATAGTTAGATGGCGCAGCACCCCATGGGTTACCAGCTCCATTATGCCCATTGAGCATGTGGTAAACAGAAATCAGCGAAGCACCGACGCCGTTTTCGTCGGCGGCCAATACATCTGATGAAACCGCTCCCTGCACAGGAGTTTCAAGAAAGCTTTCATTACATGAAGAGAAAAGAAAGCCGGCTACACCAAATGCCATGAAAAATTTAAATATCTTATTCATTTTAATTATTCCTTTATTAGATTAAAAATCAGCAATAACTCCGAAAGAAAAGATTTTTGATGAAGGTACTTGTCCAATATCAAATCCTGTCCAGATGTCATTCAAAGCATTGCCAGGTCCGATGTTAGCATTTGACAATGCAGGGTCAAGACCACTATAGCCAGTGATTGTAAACAGGTTTTGACCTTGTACATACACTTTCAGCTTACTCAAACCAAATTTGCTGGCAGGGAATGTCAAGTTATATGCTGCCTGCAATTGACCGAGTCTCAGGTATGAACCATCCTCTACATAGTAGTCGCTGGCAAATCTTGATCCTGAGTCAGATGCATTCAACCTAGGAGTTCCGTTTTTACCGTTATTAAGGTAGTAGTTTCTGTCAACGTTCGCAAAGAATTGTCTGAAGTGTGTAAATACTCTTGTATAGTTGAAAATTTGGTTTCCGTATGAACCTACAAAGAATGCATTCACATCAAGCTTCTTATAAGTTACACCAAGGTTCAAACCACCGAAGATATCAGGGTGAGGGCTACCTATGATGTCATAATCTGCATCAGTAATTTTCTTGTCACCGTTCAAATCTTTGAATCTCAAACCTCCAATAACACCACCAGTTTGCTGCAGGGCGTCCAAATCAGCTTGTGTTTCAAAAATACCATCAGTTACATATCCTCTGAATGAAGAGATAGGGTAACCAACTTTATTGATGTTGATGTCTGTTGACAAACGGCTACCGATTTGTCCTTGCTGAGGGTTTGGATAGAAGAAGTCAACCACATCATCTACTTTCAAGATCTCATTCACGTATCTACCCAAATTGAGGTCGATGTTGTATGAGAAATCTTTTGAGATGTTGTCTCTCCATGTAACCTGGAAGTCAAAACCGGTATTTTGCATAGAAGCAACGTTTCTGAATGGTACACCAACCAAACCTACTGTTCCTGGCAACGCAGAGTTGTAGAGAAGGTCATTTGTTTTTCTTCTGTAAACGTCCAATACAACACCAAGTTTGTTGTCCAACAAAGTCGCATCAATACCCAAGTTGGCAGTTTCACCTTCTTCCCATTTTGTTGGAGAGTTAAGGGCGTCTGTACCAATGTTGGTCAAGTGATATCCAGTTGTTGCAGAGTTGTTTGAACCATTGATTGCATAGAATGCAGAACCAATAGATCCACCCCATCTGTCGATGAAGTTGTAGTCAGGAATTGCCTGGTTACCGGTTTTACCCCAGCTGGCTCTCAATTTCAAGTCATCAAACAATCCATCTTTCATGAAATCTTCGCCACTGATCCTCCATGCTGCAGAAACTGCAGGGAATACTGCAAATCTGTTGGCAGGTGAGAATCTTGAAGAACCGTCTCTTCTGATAGTTGCAGACAAGAAATATTTGTCATCCAATGAATAGTCAACTTTTGCAAACATAGAAAGCAATCTGCTTTGACTACCATTTGAACTTACTTGTCTTGTATCTGCCTGACCAAATGCTGAGTTAATGTACCAGATGTTAGGGTCAGTTGAGAAATAGTTGTTCAAAGAACCATTGAGGTTTCTTGTTTTTGAATCCTGAGCTTCATAACCCAACAATACACCAAAATTGTGTCTGTCTGCAATGGTTTTGTTGTAGTTGGCAGTATTTGAGAAAATAGTAGTATATGAAGTACCAAAATATTCACTGAAGTTCTGTGCACCCTGGTTTTCCTGGTTTTCAGGAGTTCTGAATGAGAAGTTGACTCCATTGTAGCTTGACAAGTTTACGTTCAAAGCTGATCTAACAGTCAAACCTTCAAGTGGTGTAATTTCTGCATAAATGTTACCGAGGATGTTATTGCCAAAGTTGTTGTTGTCTTTACCTCTGTACATCATAGCTACAGGGTTTGATGAGTTACCCGTGTTTGCAGTCTTAGAACCACCAAATGAGTTTCTGTTACCGTCTGCATCTACTGATGTTCCTTCATCATAAACAGGAATGATTGGAATGGTTTTGTACACCTGTGAAGGAGCACCTTGCTCTTGCTGAGCAACACCGTTCACTCTGTTGGTTCTTGCGAAGTTGATGTTTTCACCAATTTTCAACCAGTCAGTTACTTTGTAGCTAGAGTTGGCTCTAACGTTGTATCTGTCGAATTTCTGATAATTGAGGTAACCTTCCTGATTCAACAAACCTGCACTGATGGCATAGGTTGATCTGTCAGTTCCTCCGGTAATAGACAATGTATGGTCGTTTACAAGACCTGTTCTTGTCATTTCATCCCAGAAGTCAGTTCCTGTGGAAGTCTTCATGATAGGGTTGTTGTACCTGTCATAAGTTCCCGGATCACCATTGGTTGCAGGGAAGATGTACTTGGTCAACTGGCCATTCTGGATGTATACAGGTAATGCCTGGTTGCCGTTTTCGAAAAACTGCTTACTCATGTCCAAAAACTCATCAGCGTCAGTGATCAAAATGTCACCCCAGCCTTTGGTATCCTGAACACCAGAAATAGATCCTGAGTAAGTTAATTTTGGCTTACCTGCCTTACCTTGTTTGGTAGTAATAACGATAACCCCGTTGGAAGCTCTTGAACCATAGATAGAAGCCGTAGAAGGATCTTTCAATACCTGCATAGACTCGATATCATTAGGGTTCAGGTTAAGGTTACCTTTGTCAATGATCTGAACACCATCAATGATGTACAATGGGTCATTGTTACCAAAAGAAGAGATACCCCTGATTCTGATGTTGGCAGCGTCACCAGCCTGACCTGAAGTCGACATGGTAACACCAGCTGCTCTACCTTGCAATTTTTGTGCAAAAGAAGAAGCAACCATGTTTTGCAAATCTTCAGTCTTGATTACAGTTACAGCTCCTGAGATGTCTCTTTTTCTCTGGATCTGATAACCTGTTACTACAACTTCGTCCAAAAGTTCAGTATCAAGTTCAAGATTTACGTTGAATGTTCCACCACTTGCACCAACGGCAAGTTCTACTGTCTTGTATCCTGTAAAAGACACCTGAAGAGTAGAGTTTGGTTTAACAGTAAGTGAATAAGAACCATCGATGTCGGTGATGGTACCGTTGTTTGTTCCTGCCTCGAGGATGGTTACACCAGGAAGTCCAACTCCGTTTTCATCTAAAACGGTTCCTGATACACTCACCTGAGCCACTGCGGCTGCACTCATCAATGTGACAAGCACCGCAGAAAATAGCCATCTTTTTGCCTGAGAAAGCAAACTGAGTGGTTTCGTTTGTTTCATGCTACTTTAACGATTTAATAAGTTAATAAAAAAGTTCTTTGCTATATCTAAAGTTACCTCTAGCCCCTAATATTGTTTGGTGCGTGTCTTAAGATTTTCCTAATAACGGACCATACTCTTAACGATTCTTTAGCGCATTATGCGGCCTGGAACTTGGGCAAAAGTATTTGAATTATTTTTGATTTTACAATTTTAATACGCCTATTTATAAGAGCAGGCATACATAAGTTTTTACTCCTTTGATGCTCCGAAAAATAATATTTACCCTGGAATAATTTCTAATTGTCTCTAAAACAATAAGATATGTTTTAGTGTGTTTTCAACACTTATATAAATCTTAAGGAAATCTTAATGTATATATATTGTATAATTCACCATAAGAATTGTGATATTTAACATAAAACGTGATTTTTATAATAATTTCAAAAGTATCACAAGTTGAAAATTGATAATATACATGTCCTGAGGGCGACTTTTCTACTTAAATTTTGTGATTTCTAAGGGCCTTCAACTTTATTTGATATATTATTGCATCAAACTATGGTAAACAAGATGACAAAAGTCCATACAACAGTAATATGCTTGCTATTCTTATTATGCACAAGTCTCAATGCACAGGACTATAGTGCTCTGGATAAACTTCTGACCAAGTACGTTAGCCCTTCAGGTTCAGTTGATTATGCAGGGCTTAAGGGCAGTAAAGTTGAACTTAATAATATTTACACATCACTCACAGGCGTAAACCCAAGTTCTCTTGCAACGAAAGACGCACAAATGGCTTTTTGGATCAATCTCTACAATGTGGCCACCTTGAAATTGATCGTAGACAACTTCCCCCTGAAGTCGATTACGGATCTTGACAAGGGAAAGCCCTGGGATGTCAAAAGAATAAGTGTGGCTGGAAAGTCATATTCACTCAACGATATTGAAAACACAAAAATCCGGACATTCAAAGATCCAAGAATTCACTTTGCTGTCAATTGTGCAGCAAAATCTTGCCCTCCATTGCTCAATTCAGCCTTCTCACCTGACAAGCTCAATGCTCAACTGGAATCCCAGACAAAAAAGTTCATCAATAATCCAAAGTCGGGTTCTTTGAGCTCAGGAAAATTGGTTATCTCTAAAATCTTTGATTGGTACAAGGAAGATTTTGGCGACGTCATCGCTTTCATAAATAAATACAGCTCAACAAAAGTCGGGTCTGACGCTAAAATTTCATATCAGGAATACGATTGGTCTCTCAACAGCAAATAATCAATCTATGAATGTAATCATTATCGGTAATGGCATTGCAGGAACTACAGCTGCAAGATTCATAAGAAAACAAAGTGATGCCAAAATCACCATGATTTCAGGGGAGTCCACATACCCATTCTCAAGAACAGCACTGATGTACATTTATATGGGGCACATGAAGTATGACCATACCAAACTGTATGAAGATGGCTTTTGGGCAAAAAACAATATCGACCTGATAGAGAAATGGGTAGACCACATCGACTTTGATAAAAAAGAAGTGCTTTTATCTGGAGGCAGCAGTGTATCATATGACAAACTGATCATAGCGACAGGCTCAAAACCCAATAAGTTTGGCTGGCCTGGGGAAAATCTGAATGGGGTCCAGGGATTATATCACCTCCAGGATCTTGAAAAGATGGAAGCTGCATCGGCGAAAGGTATAAAAAGAGCAGTTATTGTTGGCGGGGGTTTGATTGGTGTAGAAATGGCCGAAATGTTTCATAGCCGCCACATTCCCGTGACATTCCTGGTGAGGGAAGAAAGTTTTTGGAATCCTGTATTGCCAGAGGGAGAATCACTGATGGTGGGGAAACATATCGTAGATCATGGCATTGATCTCAGACTTGGAGAAGAATTGTCAGAAATTGTGGATGATGGCGATGGCAACGTCAAAAGTATCAAAACAAAAAATGGTGAAGAGATCGAATGTAATTTTGTGGGCTTGACCGTCGGTGTTTCACCAAACGTAGCTTTTTTGAAGTCCACAAACCTCAATATCAACAGGGGTATCCAGGTAAACGAGTATTTGGAAACCAATCAGACTGACGTATTTGCTATCGGGGATTGCGCTGAACTTTCCAAGCCAAGCCCGGGAAGGCGTCCTATTGAAGCGGTGTGGTATGCCGGCAGGATGATGGCTCAAGTAGCAGCTGCCAATGTAACAGGAAAAAAATTGGCTTATGATCCGGGAACATGGTTTAACTCTGCCAAATTTTTTGACATCGAATACCAAGTCTATGGGGACATTAGTCCAAAAGAAACAGATGGAGTTTCACAATTCTACTGGGAACACCCGGAATTACCCAAGTCTGTGCGTATCGCTTTTGATACTCAAACTTTGGCTGTCAGGGGTTTCAACCTGATGGGCATCAGATATAGGCAAGAAGTCTGCACTTCATGGATAGAAAATAAGGTAAATATTGACGAGGTGATGACCAACCTCAAGGCTGCCAACTTTGATCCTGAGTTCTTCAAAATGTACGAAGAAGATATGATCAAAGCCTTCAATAAACAGTATTCAAAAACTATCTCCTCACAGGGAAAGAGAAAATTATCATTCATCAGAAAACTCATGCAAACCAATGGCTAACTACAAATCGATGTCTGTTGCAGCTCATCACCTTTCAGCAAAAATGAGCATCTTGTACAAAGCAAGTATGGCTCTGGCACTGGTGGGCGTCTTTGTTTTATTCAGTGCCTGGTTTTCAAATATGGCCTACGACTCTGTGCCATTGCTCACCTTTTCCCTGCTAAGTATGGCTTTAGGAATACTTGGCATCACGTATAGCCTTTATGCAGACAGGCATGCTGGCATCAAAAACAATGGAGTATGGCATGATAACCTGACCTCCAGGGGAACCATAGCATGGGCCAGCGGTATCATACTCACGGCTTTTTATGTCATATTGTATTGGTACCCGCAAGTCCTTGGTCTAGGCGCTGATGGATCTGCCAATACAGGTTTGATCAGGCTATTTGACCCATTGAGCAAGGCCTTGAATGGAAAACAGGCATCACAATGGTTTGTTTATGGTGCATTGTACACCTTTGTCATACTTTTCCTTGGTATAAAGTTCATTGTCAAATACAGACACAATAAGTATCAGATTTACAGAACGATTTCAATTATATTTTTTCAGACTTTTATAGCCTTCCTCTTACCTGAAGTATTGCAGAGCTTGAACCTGCCTTACAACGATTTTAAAAACATCTGGCCGCTCAATTATTATTTCTTCTTTGACTGGCATTTAGACGAACTCCAGGCCAATGGGACATTTGGCATTTTTATTTTGGTTTGGGGGATCTTGTCTTTCCTTGTATTTACACCAATACTGACCTACTTTTTTGGTAAAAGGTGGTATTGCTCCTGGGTTTGCGGATGCGGTGGTCTGGCAGAAACCGCTGGAGATCCATTCAGACATCTTTCGGATAAGTCTGTAAAGTCATGGAAAATCGAACGATACCTTATATATAGTGTACTGGTCTTTGCAGTTGTGATGACTGTAGGCGTTTTGTACACCCGGTTTACAGGCAATGAAAAATTTCTTTTTGTTGGCAGTGATGCACTCAGCTCATGGTATGGCTTTTATATAGGTGCTATATTTTCAGGCATCGTTGGAGTAGGATTTTACCCATTGATGGGAAGTCGTGTCTGGTGTAGATTTGGTTGTCCAATGGCTGCTTACCTGGGTATTTTTCAAAGAAAAGCTTCAAAATTCAGGATTACTACCAATGGCGGACAATGCATCAGCTGTGGCAATTGCTCTACATACTGCGAGATGGGTATAGATGTAAAATCCTATGCTCAACAAGGCCAGGATATCGTCCGGGCATCATGTGTAGGCTGTGGAATTTGCTCTGCGGTTTGCCCCAGAGGCGTCTTAAGACTGGAAGATGGAAGTGGTGACATCGGATCAAGAGCACAAGAAAAACGCAATGTGCTTTTTGATGAACTATTAAATCAATAGTAATACTATCAATTTCCCCCGATTTGGGTGATAGAGCTTTCCTTTTTAAAGTTGATCTTTGAAACAACTTTATATGGGACTTCAACTCTAATTAAAGATATACCAAATTTGTTGAATGCGAAAGCGTATTCGTTTTTAAAGGGAGAGTTGAGATATGCAAAAAGTTACTTTGTTACACTTGGTTGAATTTTATCTGATTTTAAAATCGACTCTCCCTTTTTCTTTTCTTTCTATTCCGCAAAAAGATTTTCATCATCCATCCTTCCAAATGCTATAGAGCTGTCTTGTGACTCTTCATTTAAATATTGTCATGAAAAGTCCAATGAATTTTCTGACTTGACCTGTAATCGAAAAATCAAACTGCTACTTACAATCAAAACTTAGATTTATTCAAAAGGAAGTAGTCCGGATTTGGGCAATTTTTTGAGTAATGCTCCAAATCTCTTGGCGCACAGACTCCTGGATAATCACCTATTTTGCCTTCCATGTCGAGTATAGCCTGAAAGTGAAGATGGCTTTCCCAACCGCCATTTTCATGCATATGACCGAGGCTCCCGATAATTTCACCTTTTTTGATATTGTCACCGGCATTCCATTGTGAGACGTCTACCGACATGTGTCCAAAGAGTAAGTGGAGTTCATTTGTTTTTACGATCAGACACCAGCCATAATCCTGAGCTGCACCATTATACGCCACACTGTGCACAACTGCATCACAAGGACAAAAGATCTTACTTCCTGCTTCTTTCCAAATATCAATTCCCAGGTGAATGTTTCTGATAAGCCCTTCTGTAAAATGCCCCGACACCTGATAAAAGTTCCTTTTTTCGAGATAACCCCCATATGGAACTACGGCGCCATCAAATCGGGATTTAAAATCACTCAAACATTTTTTTAGCCCGGCATTCAATCCAAGGCTATCCGTGTAAGGATATGAGCGCATCTCCTCTGATATCTGGATGTGAGCAAATGGTCCATCTTCCTGCTCACCAAGCAAGGGATAAAAATTTGCCATCTATCTGGAGGCGGTATTGGTATAACCAATAATTCTATCATAGCGGCCGCCGAATTCACTCAAATACACTATAGTGGTGTATTGATTTTCTGTTTCCATAGAGCTTCCTTCTATCTTTGTAAAATCGGCCTCTTTTGTCTTTCTGTTTATTGCTCCATACATATAATCATAATAACCTTGTTTGAGCAAGGTGGTCAGCGTATAAGTACCTTCAGCAAAGTTGTACTTCATTTTGAAATCGTCAGATAGGTTCCAATTTGTAAGTGCGCCGTACACATAAACGTCATGATCGTAAATTTCCTGGGCCTCCAGTGTAAATTTCACCTCACTATAATCTGCCCTTATGTCCTTTTCATTGACCTGGTACTCTCCATCGAGCAATTCATTTCTGGCAATAAAAGTCTGTCTGACGCTATCTTCAAAAAATGAAGCATTGGCCAAAAAATTTCTAATCTGTGGGTTGGTATAATCCCAATTGTCTACGTAATAATTGCCATTGAAATCATATGTAAAAGAATAAGTGGCAAAAGGCCTGGGTAAATCCTGCCTAAGCACAACTTCGCTGGGCGATTTTCTCAAGTCTATGCTTTGCACTCCCCTACCCCGCGTTTGCAACCGACGGGTATCAAAGGACCTATATTCTGATAAAGCCCTGAAAGATATGGCTCCAAAGTTGTCAAATGTCAAAACATTGTTGGAAATAAATACAGGTTTTAATTCATGGTAAGATTGTCCCCAACTACCGTTTTGTATCATGTCAACGTAAACATCGCGCTGTGGATTCACAAACTTATTGTTGCCCAGATTCAGGCTCAGTGTCATCTGGTGATTGTAACGCAGAGAGGTCACATCCATCGGACGGGTAATGGCCACATAAGGGCTTACCTTATTCTCTGCTACCAGAAAGCGGCGGGTCAATATTGGTTTGGACTGTTTGTTTTTATCATAAATAAGTAATAGGTAGTTGCCTGATATTTTCAGCTTGGTGTCTCTATTGGGTATTTGCAACCAATAATGGGTATAATTCACTTTGGTACCATTGGAAAATTCCCAATTGCGCAACATGTCATCGTTGTACCCATCGATGTATTCTACTTCAGAAAGGTTGCTTTTTTTCCAGTTGCGGTCACAATGGATCAGCCTGTAATAATAGTTTTTATTTTCATCTTCCAACAAATCATCAAATTGTAAAAGCATAAGGTCATTGCTTCTTAGTGTAAGGATAGGTATGGAAGTCACCGAACCATTGACCAGGGTCTGCACCGACTTTATTTCATCTACATAGACCTTGTTTGTAAATTCAAATTCAATTGCTGACGTATTGATTGTACTAAATGCAAAACTCGTTTGCACAATAGCGAAGAGGCCTATAAATATTTTAAACACGTTTTTTGCTTTGATCATCAAAGTATTTTATTGCAGAGTTTGTCCCATAATAATGAATAAAAGTAACAAATTATTACATTCCTTTTGATCAAATATAAGGTCGCTGCATACTATTTCTGCGAAATTGACTGCTGATCTGATATCAGTTCTTTTTCTTTTTGAAAGGATTGTAATCGTCAATTTTTTTCATAATGTCATCTACATTTCCCCCGGTTTTATCCTTGATGATGTCCTGGGCTTTCTTGGCCAGTGAGTCTGTGACCCCAACACCAAGGGTAGAATCTATTGCCGTGCCCACTTCTTTTTTGATGACATCTTTGGTCTGATTGAGGACTTCATCAGTTTTGTTTTCTACCTGATCTTTGACCTTATCCTTGATTTTGTCCAACTCCTCATTGGCTTTGTTTGAAATGGTGTCGATTACCTGTTCCTTTTTATCATTAAGGACCGTTTTAACAGAATCTACCATTTCTCCTACTTCCTTCTCAACTTCATCCTGGATTTCTTCCTGCATGCTTTTGCCTGAACTTGCAATAGGAACAATGGCTATGGTGGGTTGAGCAAGTCTGCCACCAATATCTACCCTGAAGTCGATGTATTCGCCCTGATTGATGTTCAAGCCTCTTTTTGATGCTTCCTTTTCCACCCAGCTCCAACCTTTTTCCAAGGTAGCAGTAGCCTTATTTTTCTGCAACATGGTTCTGGGCACTTTCAGAAACAAGGTATATTCCATCGGTCCGCTGATCTGATGCTTGCCTGCAATTTTACCATCTATGCCCGCTACAGAAACCATTCTTTCTTTGAGTTCGACATAACCTTGTTTGACTTCAAACCAGTTTTTGGTGTTGTCCAGATTGAGTTTTTTCAACTCTTCCACTCCAAGTTTTTCTGCCAGAATATCAATGATTTTGAGGTCAGAAAACTTACTGCTGAAGGTTTCAATAAATCCGGAAGCATTTAAGGTTGGAAATAGAGGAGTCATATCTTCCCCCAATTTACCATCCATCACAATTGTGGTATTCATATATCCACTCAAAAACTTACCAATAGGAGCAAGAGCCTGCATGGTCACTGTATTGGCAAATAGTTCATTGATGTTGAGCTTTGACAAGTCAAGTCTTACAGAATAGTCGGGTTGTTTTTCTACCGTTCTGTAAAATCCTGACATGGCGATATCTCCGCCGAAAGCTTTTGTACTTACATCCCGCAGTACCATTTCACTGTTTGCTATATTGATGATACCCTTACTGTTTTTGAGATCAAAATTGCTGTACTTCAGCTGGTCGATCTGTGCATTTACCTGGATGTTTACATTTTCAGGAATCACGATGGTAGAAGCCGTCTGTTCACTTTGGGTCTCTTCGGCCATGTACTTATTGGCATCGAAGTTTTTTGACCTCATGTTCAGATTGCCTTCCAGAATACCGTTTCCAAACAGATATGCATATATGTTCGAAATATTTCCTTCAAGGGCCACATCATTGCCGTCATGACTCACAGAAAAGTTTTTAATGTTGGCATGATTCAGGCCGATTTCACTGTCAGTTGTCAGGTTGTTGAGGACCAGATCTCCAAATAAAACTTTAGCTAAATCGATATGAAGGATTACATCGCTGGCTTTTCGGCTTTCAAGGTTGGGCAGCGGGCTGACACCATCACCGTTCGAAGCGGTATTTTCAGTGGAGCTTGTTTGCCATTCGTTGAGGTCCAGCAAAGAACCCGTAAGGTCGAGCTTACCCATCAGAGGTGCTTCACTCAGGAATACTCCAAGCGGATTATTGATATTACCACCAAGATTGAGTTTAGATTTTCCCAATTCCAGACCTGTTGTGGAAATGGTCAATGCAGCAGGGGAAGCCTGGGCATTGCCACTCGCCAGCTTTATCATAGGTTTCCCCGCAGTTTTGACAGCAATGTCATTGACTTTGAATGAACCGTCGAATTTTATTTTTTCAAAATCCTGGTTGGTAATTGCAGCCGTTGATGCATTGAAAGACAAATCCGAAAAAAGGCTTCCGGCAAAAGTTTCAACTCCTTCCATTGGCAAGGCTTTGACCCAGTTTTCTAATCTAATTGTTCCTTTAAGTTCACCATCCACAATACCATTACCCAGAGCATTGCTTACTTTGATCCTGCCATTGACACTCTCTTTGTTGACTCCAAGGCTAAATTTTGGTACATCAATGGTAAAATCATTCCATCGCTCATCCTTAGCTGTAACACTTAAGCTGGCATTGATGCCTTCCACAGGAAAACTGAGGTCAGGATATTTGAAGGATGCACCTGAAATAGTGGATTTTACATCTATCGCAGGATATAGCCCGGTATCTCCATTGTACACTCCCTTCACAATGGCCTTCAAATCGGCAGTACCGGAGGCTTGCATATTTTTGTCATAAGGCAGGAATGGCAAAGCAGAAATATAGTTTTTGAATGCCTCTCCTTCTGTGTTCAGATTAAAATCAAAAAGAATTCCTTGAGGTACAAACTGTACGAATCCAGACCCTGTTCCATCGAGTTCGTTGATGGAAATGACATTGTCCAAAAGGGTGTATTTTTCTTCAGGAAAATTGATATTAATTTTGGCATCAAGCGCAACCTCTGCCTGATCGATATAATCTATGCCGGCATATGTCAAAGACATGGTATCTGCACTCGATTTGATGTTCAAATCATAAATATCACTGGACAGCGCTCCCTCTCCTGTCAGATTTAGTCCTTTCAAGGTTGTCAGGAGGTCAAGTCCACGGTCTTCATATTTGAGTTGAGAATTGGTCAGCTCATAGCCTTCAAGATCGAGCTCAAACGTACCTGTGGTATCACTTGATGGTTTTGTGATGAGATAGTTGGCACTTCCATTGGCCAGCTTCAAGACATTGATATTGGCATCTTCTGCTTTAAGAAAGTGAATTACAGGTGCCACACTGCTGTTGAAAATAGGAGTAAGATTGGTATGAATATCTACCACTTTTGCATCGATAAGTTTGATGTTTTCAAAACTGTCTATGCCTGTTACAGAAAAATCTTCAAGTTGGATGCTTGCTTTTGGAAAAGACCTGAGCAATGAAATATCTGCATCAGTAAACTCCACTGTGGCGTTGAGGTTTTTATTGACCTCATTTTTCACATAGGCAATAATCTTGTCTTTAAATATGATGGGTACCAGAACCAGGCCCAATAAAATGCCCACAATGGAAATCAACGTATATTTTAAAATCTTCTTTATCATTTCGTTTTATAAACTACTATAGAATGTATCTACAAAATTAAGACGGTACAGGACATTATTTGTTTTATGCGCTAACAAAGAATTAACTATCTGGGTTTAGGGTTTAGATGGGTTTAGGGTTTAGGGTTTAGGTGAGAAAATTGTGTTTTTTTGCTTTAGATACTTTTCGGCGTATACTCATCTATGATAATTTCAAAGTATTGCTCAACTTTGCGCCATGGGATTTAAATCATTTGTAATAAAACCTTTCGCTGCTTTTGTAAGCAGGGGCATTGATCAATGGAAAAAAACCGCTGTTGCGGACCAGGATAAGTGGATGCTTGAGTTGGTGTCTGCGGCAAAGTCTACAAAATTTGGTCAGGATCATCATTTTGATCAAATCACCGATTATGAGTCTTTTAAGAAACATGTACCTGTATTGGATTACGAAGACCTCAAACCATACATTGAAAAGGCTACAAAAGGCGAGTCTGATGTGCTGTGGCCGGGAAAACCCAGATATTTTGCAAAGACCAGCGGCACTACCTCCGGTGTGAAATATATTCCAATTTCCAACGAAAGCATGTCAAATCACATCAATGGCGCACGTGGAGCGATGCTCAACTACGTTGCAAAAACAGGAGATGCATCGATATTTGATGGCAAGATGATCTTTCTTTCAGGATCGCCCGAACTGGATCAAAAGGGAGGCGTACCTACAGGTAGACTTTCCGGCATTGTGAATCATGAAGTACCAGCATGGATCAAGGGCAACCAATTGCCCAGTTACGCTACCAACTGCATAGAAGATTGGGAGGAAAAACTGGAGAAAATCATCGATGAGACGCTGAAGGAGGATATGCGATTGATCAGCGGTATTCCACCCTGGGTACAAATGTATTTCGAAAGAGTACTCGAGCGCACAGGGAAAAAAACTGTTCTTGAGGTATTCCCCAACTTTTCACTCTTCATTTATGGTGGGGTCAATTTCGAACCATATCGCGCCAAACTCGAGCAACTGATAGGCAAAAGGATCAACAGTGTAGAATTGTATCCGGCCAGCGAGGGTTTCATAGCATTCCAGGATGATCAGAAGGACAGTGGTATGATTTTGAATACCGATTCAGGTATATTCTATGAGTTCATTCCAGCCGAAGAATACTTTAACGAAAATCCAACCAGACTGAAACTGGATCAGGTAGAAGTGGGTAAAGATTATGCACTCATCATCAATAATAACGCGGGTTTATGGGGCTACTCCATTGGCGACCTGGTGAGATTTACTTCACTGAACCCCTATAAATTGGTCGTTTCAGGCAGGATCAAACACTTCATATCAGCATTTGGAGAACACGTGATTGGCAAAGAAGTGGAAGAAGCTATGAAAGCTGTTGCAGAAAAACACAGTGTCTCGACGATTGAATATACTGTTGCGCCACAGGTCAATCCGGACTCAGGTCTACCCTACCACGAATGGCTGGTGGAATTTGCCACAATGCCTTCTGATATGGGTGCTTTTGCCGCAGACCTTGACCTCGCGATGACCAAACAAAACATTTACTACGAAGATCTCATCACTGGAAATATACTGCGTCCACTGGTCATTACACCCCTGGCTGCAGATGCCTTCAGAAACTATATGAAGAGTGAGGGCAAACTTGGCGGGCAGAATAAGGTGCCGAGACTGAGCAATGACAGGAAAATAGCTGACGCCATGGAGCAATACAGACTTTCCTAGGGAAAACCCTGGTTTTGACCTCAGAGTATACAAGGAAATTTAATAATTGAACATTTATATCCCTACGGGCATTTTCTATTTTCTGTAACTTGGAGAAAATACAGGAAATCATATGCATAAATTTATACTGTTTTGTCTATTCTGTTTGCTTTCTATCGATTTGAGCGCCCAGGTCATGGATGCCGTTTTGTTCAAAACAGGTTTTTCTAGTCCAGTAGACATTACGAATGCAGGAGATGGAAGTAACAGGCTCTTTATTGTTGAACAAGCCGGAAACATCAAGATCATTCCTGCCGACAGACAACTTGCAAATACCACATTTTTAAACATTACTGCAAAGGTTACTTCCGGTGGAGAAAAAGGTTTGCTTGGATTAGCCTTCCATCCGGACTATAAAAACAATGGTTTCTTTTATGTAAATTATACATCAGGGTCAAACACTATTATTGCACGTTATAGTGTAAATCCTTCAAACCCCAATGAAGCAGACCCTAATAGTGAAAAAATCATGATGACCATTTTCCAGCCATATAACAATCATAATGGGGGGTGTATGAAATTCAGTCCAATTGATGGCTATTTATATATTGGAATGGGAGATGGTGGCAGCGGTGGTGATCCTCAGTGTTATGCGCAAAACACCAATAGTTATTTGGGCAAAATGCTGCGTTTGGATGTAAATGCGAATGTCAATACAATCCCTTATTACGGAATTCCTGCAAGCAACCCTTATGTAGGCTTGCCAAATCACTTACCTGAAATATGGGCCATTGGCCTAAGGAACCCCTGGAGATTTTCATTTGATCGGGCCAATGGAGATTTATGGATTGCTGATGTTGGTCAGGGGGCGAAGGAGGAAATCAACAAAACGCCTGCAAACACTCCAACTCCACTCAATTACGGCTGGAAAGTAATGGAAGGTCGCAACTGCTATGACAATTCAAATTGTGGCACCAATATGAATCCTTGTAATTCCTCCGTTTTTGCTATGCCATATTTTGATTATGGAAGAAGCAGTACCACAGGAGGAAATTCAGTTACGGGAGGATTTGTTTATCGCGGATGTGATTTTCCAGCCTTGCGGGGTAAATACATTTTTGCAGATTATGGCAGCAGTAACGCCTGGTTGGATACCATACTTCAGCCTACATTTAAATCTCACGTCACGGGAGTAACTTCATTTGGAGAGGATGAGCATGGTGAGTTGTATTGTGTTAAACTTTCCAATGGAAGGGTTTACAGGGTTATTGATGCAAATGTACCTCTCAAGAAGACTTTGACTGGAACCATTGGCAACAATGAAGTTGCAGCAGACACTTTATTTGTACAGGCCCCGATCAGTTTTACCGGTGATACTTTGCAACTTGCCAGCCGCAATATCCTCTTGACAGGATCTCAACAAATCAATGGCAACCAACACTTCAAAATAAAATATACCGGAGGCTGTAACGACTAAATTCAAAAAGATAATTTCTCACCTTTTCGCATAAAAAAAGCGGCTAAAAATTACTTTTTGCCGCTTTTTTTTGTGGAGCTGAGGAGAATCGAACTCCTGTCCAGACAAAGCTCTTGAAAGCTTTCTACATGTTTAGTCCTTGTTCAGGGATTTCGGATTGGCTTCAGTACAAGAACAACGTGGACCTCTCCTATACTCTGAATTTCAAACAGCAATCGAGTAAGCTTACTGTTCTATCCTGAAGGTTTTGAAAGCGTCGTGCTGTGTATCAGGCGTCAAGCATGAGGCTTCAAGGCTTTTAATATCTAATATTAAGCAGCCAAGGCGTAGTTAGACTCGCCAATTAATTTTTGATTACCATTTTTAACGGAGTGAGCAACCTTGCTCCGACATGCTTACTATCGAGACTACTTCCCTGTCGATACCGGTCAACCCCAATAATATATTTGTATAAAGCAAAAGGGAACCGTGTAAGTTCCCTTTTGTCAGTTTATTTTGAAAATTCTCTTAATTTCTGAAATTGAGATCCAAGACCTTTTGTGCAACCAGTCTACCCAATCTCAAGCCTTCTTCACAATCCATTCTTGGGTGTACACCAATATAAATGCGAGAATATGCATTTTCTTCTGCCAATTCGCGGAAGGAGAAATAGGTTCTTGGAGCTCCGAAGAATTCGTTCCTGTTCTCATGGCATCTATCGGTGAATGTATAGTTTTCGCCGAAAAATCCTGCAAGGATTATTTCCTGAACACCTCCAAAAGTAGAATGGCCTGAAGGATAACCCGGGAAAGCAGGTGATAAGCCTTCATTGTTGATGGCCCTGCCTAGCGTAGGCTTAAAGCTAGGGTCAATATATTTGGTGATGTAGTTGGTTGGCCTTTCTACATTATAGATATATTTATTGTACCATGCTGAAACTGCGGCATCATTGCTGGCGAGACCTAGCTTAAGATACAAATGAAGTGTTTTTTCTAAGTCATACTTTTCTTTCTCAACCAACTGATTGGCGATTGCAAATGTACGTGCGGGAGGCGAAAAGGTGAGACCAGTGATGTCATCACTCCAAAATTCTGCAATCCATTGTTCAACATATGGTCTTGCTTTAACCCTGTCGTATACTTCTTTAAAGTTTTTATAATACTCACTGTTTACGTCCGTGCTGAATTGCGGTGGAGCCGGAGATTTCATTTCTCCTTCTGAGATAGCGAATCTTCTGGCAGAACCCCAGAAAGGATAGATTGCTCTTCCAAAATCTGGTGCAGTTGGTTCCCACAACCCATCACCAACTGGTGGTCTGTAAGAAGCGGGTCTTATATCTCTAATTTGTTGTTCTGCAGTTCCGTCAGTTATGGCAAATTGAATAACTGCATCAGCAACTTGTTCACCCCATTCAATAGAATTTTCAATGTCTTCCTGCTTCCAGTCAACACCATATTCATAATTGAGTTTATCATAATTGAGTTCGATCAATTTTAACTGAGTCTGATTCATAGCAAAAAAGAAGTGCTTGAGCGTTGTTCGAAATGCTGCATTGAGAGCTATTTCATAATTGATCTTCTTGTTTTGAGGAGTTTTAGGGAGAGTTGGAATATTCAGCACATCACTGATAGATTTATATCCATCCATCCCTGGTAAAGCTGTTTGGTATGCAGCCATATGAATATAAGCTAAGGCCCTGGCTGTTGTAGCTGGCCTAAAGGAAGGATGATCTTTTTCTATATCAAGATAGATCAAGTTCCATTGTATTACTGAGCGATTGGAATATGCTTTAGTAGCTGGGACTTCATCATTATTGGGTTTATCGATGATGTCACTATTACATGAAGCAAGAAAAATTGAAATAGAAATCAGTAGAATGTAATGTAGACGACGTTGCATGGAATTTAGTTTTTCTAGTATAGTTCAAATTAGCTTTATAAACCACAACATTATTTGCAGTTTTTATAAAAACATAAAAATTAATATTTTACACTTCCTAATTCTAACGTTGACACAAAACTATATCTCAAATTGCATACCATAAAATTTGTGGTTAGATTTTTTTTAAGATTTTAGTTAATCTTTTTACCTTGATCACTTTCAGCAAATAATAAATTCTAAAAGGCCTTCAGTCTTTATGTAAGGTCTCTTATAATAAATTCAAAAGAAAAGCCATGTCAGAGCAATTGACCATCAGACCTATAGACTTCATGGGAGAAGATTTTGATGAAGTAATGGCATTGCGTACAGAAGTGCTCAGAAAGCCTTTGAATATGGTTTTTCTGGAAAAAGACATTGCAGAAGAATTTGATTCTCATCACATTGCAGCTTTCTTCCGGGAGCAGATTGTAGCCTGCCTGATTCTGAAGCCGGTAGGTCAAGGCATTATGAAAATGAGACAAGTCGCTGTTCATGCTGACTACCAGGGTAAAGGCATGGGTAAAAAGCTGGTTGCCTATTCAGAAATGTTTGCGCTTCAGCACGGTGTTCATAAAATTGAGTTACACGCCAGAATGACGGCTGTTCCATTTTATCTCAGCATGGCCTACACGGTTGTTGGAGAAGAATTTTTAGAAGTAGGTCTGCCACATTTGAAGATGGAGAAGAGGCTGGATTAGATTTTATAATTTTAAATATTTCTAAGAAACTCTTTGTTTGTACAATGAGCATAAGTTCAGAAAAATGCATCCTGGAGTAAATGTGACATATACGTCATGGTCTTGGCATCACAAAATTTAGTTTAAAATCCCTACTCAATCATATCACTACATTTTCTCAGCGACGGGTCCTATTTGCCTTCGAAAAAATCGTCTTTAAGTTTATACTTCTGGATACCCTTCATCCCCAACTTATAACCTACTCCCAACTCCATCATCACTCCGGTTGCTTCTTTAATTGAGAATTGCATAAATCTGACTCCAAAATGTACATTGATGTTATTTTCCTGCAAGGAAGGCGTACCGTAATAATAGGTGGGAGTAAGTTTACCGAATCTGATGGGATAGTTAACAAGGACACCGGGACTCCAACCATTTAATTGGACCCAATCTGTATCGTTTTCACTTAATTTTTTAGTTATATTTTGAGCCCCGATATTGATTTCTCCCTGTATACTAAATTGGTCAAACCTTTTGCCAAACACCAAACCAACCAACAATGTTGGGGGAGCCTTGACCTGTTCTCGTTGTGAATTGATGGGATATTTTTGCTTCAGTCTATTACCGTACATACTCATGTTCATTCCGTAGATCAACTGATTTTTATCCGTATATGTCAGATCTATCTTCATGCCTCCTCCAGTTTGCAAATAACTGCCTGGCTTTCCCATAAATTGATTCACCATACCTCCAACGTACAAATCATATCGCCTCCCGGATTCAATGATGTATTCAAAATCTTCAAACTCAGCCTCGTTGTATTCATATCCCTGAAGCATTCCAAAACTTCGTTGACTCGTTGCATACCTAGGAAATGTGAATCGAACAAAATATATGGAAGAAACGGCTTCTCCATCATTGATCTGTGGATTAAAAAGCCCAATCTCCTTGGTTTTGTTTTTAAGACTGTCTATGATTACAAGATCTGAAGTGCCATTTATTTCTGAAAGAGTCGGATTTCCTAATTGATCTACACTGTAAATAAGCTCCAACTCAACATTGTTTAATTGCTTACGTTGTTCTTTCGAAAATTCTATTCCATAATATTTAATTACAAGTTGGTTCACACCGATTTTGGGGGATACTACCTGGTTGTACGGATCGACTTGTTGTCCATTAATACCCACAGACAACATGCTTAAAAGTATAGGAATGATTATCTTTTTTATCATTTTACTTTAGATGGAAGGCCAATAAAAAAGGTTCTTCGCCAAATATAGTGGGTAATTGAAGAAACTATTATCTTCAAATCATGAAAGAAGAGATATTGTTTACAGCAGCATTAGGGA
>JAGQWX010000018.1 GCA_020436935.1 Saprospiraceae bacterium | reverse complement strand
TTTCATTCTTATAAATTTAGAAGAAGTTTTCCACATTTCTTATGTCAACGTATTTCATGATAGGTCAGTTTTTTTGGCGCTTCTTTGAAGTTGGGGGGGGAAGTATAAGGTGTTAGATTTTTATTGGTTCCAGTAAAAACTGGTTTCGACTCTAGCTGCTTGGCGAGATTTAAGATTGAAATTATCAGACATTACCCTGGATGGGGTTGAATATAAATAACCCCATACAAACAAAGTGCAGTTTGGGGCCAAGGGTAAAAAGCCTCCAACTCCGAAGGTGTTGAATGTGCCCGACCATGATTTTCCTGCGGAAATCGCTAAAAGCTGCGCAGAAATACGTTGAGATAACATCTCATTTTTAAAACGGAACCAAAGCTTAAGGCTCAGATCATTTATAATCTTAATGTCTTAAAGGTGACCTCTGAAATCTTTGCGTTCTCAATTTTCACCACCTCTTTGCGCCATTGCGAGAGATAACGGGTTAAGTGTTAAAAGTTAAAAGTTAAAGGATTTTGGTGTGGATTTTGAGCCATTAAGCTAATTTGCCAACATCCAAAAGTGTTAAAGACCAGCACCTAAAGACCAAAGACCTCCTCCTTTTGCCGCGCGCTCTTTTTTAAATTACGAATTACGGATTGGAACTCCAGAAAGCCAAATCCCAAAATGCCAATAAGCCAAAACGCCAACATCCAAAAAAATCCAAAGACCACCTGCTATTTCTGTTCCCCCGGGACATATTCACCATACACGGCATCTCTGAATTTATTGTGCAATTTGATTTGATCGTATGGAAAAAGTTGTACCATCATTACGGCGGTGAGTTGATTGACGGGATCTACCCAGAAGAGCGTGCTGGCGGCACCGTCCCAGAAAAATTCTCCTACAACGCCATTGTTTTCTTCTGCAGACACGGGCGGCTTCAGTCTGACGGCAAAGTCTATTCCAAAGCCTACCTGGCCTCGGTCGGGCAGCCACATTCTTTTGGTGACGCTTTCGTCGAGTTGATTGGTGGACATCAGCTTTACCGTGCTTTCTTTCAATATTCTTTTGCCGTTGAGTTCTCCACCGTGGACCATCATCCTTGCGAAATTCATATAGTCATCGAGGGTGGAGGTGAGGCCATAACCCCCAGGAGTCATGGGGTATGGAAAAGTATTGTAGGCTATGGCCTGGGAGTCTGGTCTCTGGGTGAGGTTGCCCTCACCAGCTCTAAAATATACGGCCGAGAGTCGGTCCTGATCCCATGCTGGAACATAATATCTTGTATCTTTCATTTCCAGCGGATCAAGGACGGCAGACTTCAGATATTCATAAAAAGGTTTGCCGCTGAGCTTCTCTACAAGTGCAGCCTGGACATCTACACACACTCCATATGACCATTCTTCTCCGGGGTGGAATATCAATGGCAACTTTGCCAGTTTCTTCATCATCTCCTGGAGATTGGAATTTCTATCCAGCAGATTGGCTTCCCGGTACAGTGGTCCTACATATTCTTTGGAACCATTGTTGGCAAAACCGGCGGTATGGCGGGTGATGTCTCTAATGGTGATTTGTCTTTTGGCGGGTTCAAAAATGGGTTGTCCACTGGCATCCATTCCCACAAAAACTTTCATATCTCTGAAATCCTGGAAATATTTGGTCAATGGGTCGTCGAGATTGAAAAGACCTTTTTCATAAAGTGTCATCAATGCTGTGCCCGTCAATGGCTTGGTCATCGACCATATCTGCACGATGGTCTGACGCGACATGGGAATCTTTTTCTCTTCATTCTGAGCTCCAAAGGCATTGTAATATACTTCCTTGTCTTTTTCATAAATCAATGCTGATATGCCACCGACGTTGCGGTCGGCGACCAGTTTTTTGAAAAGTGAATCAATTCTTTCTTTAGCGTTTTCTTCAACTACCCCTGCTTTATGATCTGAATGATGTTGATGATGTTGTGGCTTAGTTTTACATCCTGTCAAGAAGAAGCCAAGGATCACCCAGGACAATATATATTGCTTCATGTGGTAATAACTTTTTGAGTATACGATGATAGTAAATTTTACGCTCTGAGTATAAAAGCAGGTGATAAATATACCATGTTTGATATAAAACTTATAATTTTAGCTAAACGTTGATCTTGAAAAAAACCAAAATTATGAGACAAATATTTGTTACAACGAGCTTTTTATCTCTAATGATTCTTTCGGTATCCTGCAATCCAAAATTTTATACGCCTAACACACAAAACGTACCACTGATTTCGCAAAAAGGGGAAACCAACCTGACCTTGTCGGGCAATGGCAATCAGGTGGAATTTCAGGGTGCCTATGGTGTAAGTGACCAGGTGGCAATCAAGGCCAACGGCGGCTTATTTATACCTCCGGACCTGGATAATGGAAATGGCGGATCGGGCAAATTTTTGGAAGTGGGTGCCGGATATTTCAAACCGGTAAGTGAAAAATTCGTTTTTGACACCTATGCTATCCTAGGATTTGGCTCTTTTGAAAATCACCTTCCATCTACATTGGCTGCAAACCCGCAAACCACCGGAGATATTTCAGCCGGACTTTTGCGAATTGGCATTCAGCCATCTTTTGGATATAAATCAAAATATTTCTCTGCAGCCATTTCTTCCAGAATCGCTCATTTGTCCTATAATAAAATAGAAGGAAGCCTGATCTACGAAGGTGACAATCAAGTCGATTACCTGGAAAACAATGCATCCAGCATCCTCATTGAACCTGCATTAACTTTGCGCGCCGGAATTGAAAAGTTAAAATTTCAGCTGCAATATGGCTTCAGCGTCAATGCCAGCCATTCTGACTTTCCTCAGGACAAAACCTATCTGACTCTAGGACTGAACTTCAATTTTTATTAATAAATATTGCTTCTTCAACCCGCCAAAAAAGACGTTCAAAATTTAAAAATTCCAGTGAAAAGAATGATTTTGCATGTCATTAGCATACTGTGCACTTTAACCTCTTCATGTAGGATCGGCACCAGTAGCTAACATATTCAAAATCTAAATTCCAACAAATTTGAAAATTGCTATTGTTGCGGGAAGTTCAAGAAATGATGGTGACACCACAAAACTGGTGCAGCACATTACCAATTTGACAAGGGCGGATGTTTATGATTTGAATGAATATCAATTTTCATATTATGATTACGAGCACCTCAACAAGGGGGATGATTTTCTGCCCTTGATCCGAAAAATCATAGAAGAAAATGATACGCTTGTTTTTGTAAGTCCTGTATACTGGTACGCTATGAGCGGCATCATGAAGGTATTTTTTGACCGCATGTCTGATTTATTGACGATAGAAAAAGACCTTGGCAGGAAACTCCGGGGCAAAAACATGGCCGTCATCACCATCTCCTTAGGCAACAATTTGGGCACCGACTTTTTCCTTCCCTTCATAGCATCTGCCGATTATCTGGGCATGCACTATTTGGGTGGTCACCACACCCATGCTGAAGAAGACTATCTGGAGAATCTTAAAGGATTTTTGAAGGTAGCACAGTTGGCTCCCGAATATTGATTTAAAAATCAAAAGAAGGGTTTTCCAATAAATAAAAGCGGCAAACGCCATAATGACATTTGCCGCACTGTATTATTGATGACAGATCGATATATCTTAGACGAACAACATGATCAGTGTGAGTACTATGCCTGCTATGGTATAATATATGCCTTTCTTAAACATGGGAGATTTGACTGCAAACATGAAAAAAGCTGATATCACAAAAAACAGCAGTGAAATTCCAAAAAAGATATTGAGGAAAAACAGTGGGCTTTTGGAAGTTGCCTTGTGCATTTTAGTTAGCTTTTCTATTCCGGCAGGTAGTTGTTTGGTGGTCCACTTGGCATCACCCGTTGCTTTGTTGTACTGGCCACCTTTAAAAAAGACCAAATCTCCTTCTTCACGGTCAGCTTTAAATTCTCTGATGCGCATTTCTCTGCCCAATGCTTCACCTGCCAACCCGGGCGCAAGTGTTTTTTCCATGATTGTTTCCTGCTTCAAAAAATCTGTATCTCTGAAGATCATCACAATACCGCTCAGTGCATATACGGCCATAATCCCGGCCAGAAAAAATCCAAGGTATCGGTGCAATACCCTCATGGTTTGACTATTCATTATTATTTTCTTCTTTTGATAATTTAATGTCTTGTTGGTTTAAACTTCATTTCTTTTTTTTGAAATGGAGTGCAATGATAATTCTCGCCTCTAAAATTTGTATGAAAGACTTGCAGAAAAATTCCTTGGTGTTATAGGATTCACACTATTGTCGTCATGCACATTAAAACTGTATGCGTTGGTGAGGTTTCCGAGCTTTCCACGAATGATAAAAGCTCCAAATTGGTAGGACGCAGAGAAATCGAGTTGGGCATAGGCATCCACAGGTATATTCCTTCTGTTGTCAGATGAACCGGCTGCCAGGGCATTTCTTCCGGCATATCTTTCGCCGATATAAGCAGCGGTAAATCCTGCTTTGAATGCCGGAGTGAAGTTATAATGCACAGAAGCATTGGCTGTATGTCTGGGATTATACCTGAGATAATCGCCTACGATATAAATATTGCTGCTGGTATATTGGGCCTGGTTGTAGGAATAGCCTGCGACAACGCGCATGCCTTTTATTGGAGTGGCCATCAGGTCAAGTTCCACGCCTTTGGACCTGATGGCCCCGGACAATTCTTTGATATTTCTGTCCGTATTGCCATTGGCCAGTGATTGCTGAGCGAGATTGTCTACATCGATGACATATGCGGTGACATTGACCGATAGATTGCCATTGTACAAGTCATTTTTTACTCCAATTTCATATTGGTCATAGGTAGATGGTGGCAGGGCGTTACCTCTTACATCTACGCCAGTATTCAATTCAAATGAGTTGGAATATGACAAAAACATAGAATGTCTCTTTGCTGGTTGATATACGATGCCCAATCTTGGAGAAAATACTCCATCGCTGGACTTTGTGCCAAATTCTGTCACTCCGGTGGCAGCGGTAGTAATGTCAGAAACAGATTCCTGCAGACTGTATCGAAGGCCTGCGAGTACCTTCCACTGTTCGTTGAAAGAAAGTAAGTCCTGCAAAAAAACACCATACCTGTTGACTGGGTTGATGGTCATCCTGTTCAATGTCATTTCCGGGATATTGGTGCCGGCATCAGCGGGCTGGTCTTCAAAAATATTGACGACATCATAGTTTCTAAACTGGTCGTATGCCAGTGTGGCAGAACTTGAATAATCTGAATCAAAACCAAACAATGCACGGTGCTGGATGCCTGCGGTATTGAAGTCAGCCCTGAGGTTTGCCTGGGCCAGTAAATAATCATTCGAAGCATTGCTTCTTTGGATGTTTCTTGACCAATTGCCGTCTTCTTTGATCAATCCACCTGAATTGGGTCTTGCATTTGTAAATAAATGGGTATCATAATTTCTGTAAGCCACCATAACATCACCATTCAATATTTTGCTGAATTTATGGTTGAGGGACGCAGAAGCAGAAAGCTGTTTTGCATTGTACCTTCCCCATCTTACGCCAAGAAAACGATCTCTTGGAAAATTGGGGATGACTTCGTAATTGACTATTCCTGCGCCAAAGTCCGGCACTCTGGTATCCTGGGTATAGTCAGCCTCAACGAGCAGCTCCGTATTGTTGTTGATCCTATAAAGCAGGGAAGGGTTGAGATAAAATGATTCTGAAAAGACATCTTGTCTGAAGCTTTTTTGTTTGGTGTAACTTCCATTCCATCGGAATGCCAGGGTTTTGTTTTTGTTGATGGGGCCGTAAATGTCAAACCCTGGTTTTGTAAGTCCAAAACTTCCGGTGGTCATTGAAATCTCGCCCCCCCTGTCAAAACGAGGCTTTTTGGTGATCAGGTTCAAAACTCCGCCAGCAGAAACATTACCGTATAAAATTGCAGCACTTCCTTTGAGGACCTCGACTTTTTCAATTCCGCTCAATTCACTCATCATGCCATTGAAGTACCTCACACCATTTTTAAGCGTATTGTCACTTCTGAAAGAGAATCCTCTTCCTGCGATTTCTTCCTGATAACCTCCCGTAGCCCCCATGATGTATACGCCATTGGTATTCATGAGCACATCCTGCATGGACCTTACCTGCTGATCAGTTAAGATTTTTTCATCAAGAGAAAATACGGCCTGGGGGAGGTCCATCGATTTTATGCCTGCTTTACCCAACTTGGCAACAGAGAGGTTTTGACCAAGATTACCTTTGACAACAACTTCGTCCAACATTTCCGGGTTAATTTCAAGGACGAAGGTCTTGTTTTGAAAGGTGTTATCCTGCAGCCTGACGGTTTCTTCAATGGTCTTGTAACCAAGGAAAGATATTTGAAGGACAAAATCCTCGCCATTGATTTTTGTGAGCTCAAATTGACCGTTTTCGTCGGTTGAAACTCCTATAGTGCTGCCTTTGACCACCACATCTGCATACGCTATTGGAGCACCTTGTACATCGATGACCTTGCCTGATATGGAGCTTTGCTGTGCAAAAATTAAGGTAGAAATCAGCATCATCATTAGGGTAATTGTGCTTTTCATTGTTTTGTTTTTATTTAGACTCAATATAAATAACGGGTCAAAAGTAAGCACCGAACACAAAACACGCAAGTTTATTTAGACTAATTTTAAATAATATTGATCATTATTTTGGTCATTTATTATTGTACTCTATCCATTAAAACATGAATCTGTCTACACCGTATTTTACCAAACATCAAAGAGAATTGGTCTGGAATTGCAGAAGAAAATACGACTGAGATTTGAGAAGAAATTTTGAGAAAATGTGGACCAAGGAATAAGGCAATCTATTTTACATAGGAACAAGAGTCCTATGAATGAGAAATAGGATTAAGATTTATGGTGATTTTTAACTGCCGGTTTTCCTCACAACCACTCCTAAAGAAGGGTTTTCATCTTATAAGTTGTCCATAAATAGCCCTCGGTTCGAATTAGCGTATTCAATCTCATAAAGGGTTGGACCAAGTACATATCAAAATTTTCAGTAAAAATAAGCAGTTCAGCGATTCAGCAGTTTCAGCAACCATACAACCTAATAGCACCCCATAGAATGGAATGAAATTACAATTAAAACCCTTTAAAAATGAGATCGAGGTAGTCCTAGATGGTAAACAAACCTGCTTCTTTGGTATCCAACAGACTGCGTTCTCCCATGAGATATTCGTCCACTGCTTTAGCAGCTTCCCTACCCTCTGAGATCGCCCATACCACAAGTGATTGGCCCCTGCGCATATCCCCCGCTGTAAAGACCTTTTTATTGCTGGTCTGATAGTTGCTGGCCTGTACATTGCCTCTTTCGTCCAGATCGACATTGAGTTGAGCCATGATGCCTTTTGGATCTCCATGGAGGAATCCAATGGCAAGAAAAGCAGCCTGGCATGGTAAGATACTTTCAGTACCCGGCAATTCAACAAAAGTATATCTACCTGTCACAGGATCTTTGTCCCAGGAAACTTCAACAATCTTTAAGCCCGCGAGATTACCGTCTGCGTCTTTGATGAATTCTTTGGTATTGATGGACCATTCTCTTTGACAACCTTCCTCGTGAGAAGATGAAGTTCTCAATATCATAGGCCACAACGGCCATGGATCAGCTTCTCCTCTTTCAGATTTCGGCTTCGTCAACAATTCTATTTGGGTAATGGAGTTGGCCCTCTGTCTGTTACTGGTACCAACACAGTCACTTCCGGTATCTCCACCTCCGATGACAATGACGTCTTTGCCCTGTACGTTGATGAGTGGTTTGCCGTTCTGACCTTCAGCGACGTATCTGTTGGAGTTTTCAAGAAAATCCATTGCAAAATGTACTCCATTGGCTTCTCTTCCCGGAATTTTCAAATCTCTTGGCACAGTAGCTCCACCGCAGAGTACGATAGCGTCGTATTCTGAATCAAGCGAAGCTGCATCGATGTCTACACCGATCCAAACGCCTGCCTTGAATTCAATGCCGGAAGCCTTCATGACTTCTATCCTTCTGTCAACAACTCCTTTATCCAGTTTGAAATCCGGAATGCCATACCTAAGCAGGCCTCCGAATCTGTCTTTTCTTTCGTATACAGTGACGTTGTGTCCTGCTTTATTCAATTGGGCGGCAGCAGCAAGACCTGCAGGGCCCGAACCGATGACCGCTACTTTTTTACCTGTGCGTTCAGGCTCGTCGGGCTTTACCCAGCCTTCATTATAAGCACGTTCAATGATAGATTTTTCAATGTATTCAATGGCCACAGGATCATTGTTGATTCCAAGTACACACGATCCTTCACATGGTGCAGGGCAAATCCTCCCTGTGAATTCGGGAAAATTGTTGGTGATGGTTAAAATTTCATAAGCTTCTTTCCAATCACCTCTATGTACTGCGTCATTGAAATCAGGTATGATGTTGCCCAGCGGACATCCACTGTGGCAAAACGGAATACCACAATCCATACACCTGGAACCCTGAGTCCTGATATGTTCTTCAGATGACTTGATGTATATTTCCTTGTAATCGTTGATTCTCTCCTGCGGATCTCTGGATAGTGGCGTAGATCTGCCAAACTTTTTAAATCCAAGAACGTCTCCCATCTATTTTACTTTTCTGAAAATTTAACTGATTAAATTACTTTGTTGATGCCATTCTTGAGGCATTTGCCGCTTCTGAGGCTTTCTTTTTTTCCATAACTGCTTTGTACTCAGTAGGAATGACCTTTTTGAAGGTAAACTTGGCTTCATCCCAATTTTGGAGGATGGCCAGTGCATTCATCGAACTCGTGTGGCGGAAGTGTTCTCTCACCATGGTTCTGATGTATTCAAAGTCTTCTTCAACCGGACTTTCTATTTCTACCATTTCCATATTCACCCTGCCATCAAGGCCATTGTCCTTGTCGTAGATATATGCGATACCTCCCGACATACCTGCTGCAAAGTTTCTTCCCGTAGATCCGAGAATTACAGCTCTTCCTCCTGTCATGTATTCGCAGGCATTGTGTCCTACTCCTTCCACAACTACTTCAGCTCCACTGTTTCTTACACAGAATCTTTCTCCTGCCAAGCCTTTGATGTAAGCTTGTCCGGATGTAGCACCAAAAAATGCAACATTACCGATGATGATGTTTTCTGATGGATCAAAAGAAGCATTCCTGTCTGGAACAACAATCAATGTAGCTCCACTCAATCCCTTACCGAAGTAGTCATTGGCTTCACCCTCCAAAAGGAATTCTATGCCTCGCGCTCCGAATGCTCCGAAACTTTGTCCTGCCGAACCCCTGAATCTGAATTTTATAGATTCCGGTTCCAAACCTTTAAGTCCATATCTTTTTGCAATCTCAGAAGACAACATGGTTCCAACCGCTCTGTCAGTACTCTTGACTGCAAATACGCTGTTGATTTGTATCCTGTCAGATATGGCCAGTTCAGAATATTTGATGAGTTGTCTGTCCAGAACGAGGTCGATACCATGGTCCTGAGCTACTGACTGATAGTTCGTCTGGTGCTCATAACCTTTTGGAGATTTCTCTTTATGGAATACATTTGACAAATCCAGGTTGTCGTATTTCCAGTGCCTTCCTTTGATGTCGGCTTCAAGTAGATCGGTTCTTCCTACGAGTTCATTGACGCTTCTTACTCCCAGTTCTGCCATGATCTCTCTAAGATCCTGAGCCAGGAAGTTGAAAAAGTTGATCAGATACTCGACCTTACCTTCGTATTTGGCCCTCAAATCCGGGTCCTGGGTAGCAACACCTACCGGACAAGTATTGAGGTGACATTTTCTCATGAGGATACATCCACTGACCACAAGAGCTCCCGTAGCAATACCCCACTCTTCTGCACCGAGCATGGTAGCAATCGCCATGTCCCTTCCTGTACGGATCTGACCGTCGGTCTGGATGACAACTCTGTCTCTGAGACCATTTTTGACAAGGGTCTGATGGGTCTCAGAAAGACCAAGTTCCCATGGCAAACCTGCGTGCATGATCGAACTCAAAGGTGAAGCGCCTGTACCGCCATCGTGACCTGAGATCAGGATGTGGTCAGCGTGTGCTTTTGCAACACCGGATGCGATGATACCTACACCGGCTTTTGATACCAGTTTTACGGAAATTCTCGCATCTCTGTTGGAGTTTTTCAAATCGAATATCAGCTGAGCAAGATCTTCGATGGAATAAATATCGTGGTGCGGAGGAGGAGATATAAGTCCTACTCCGGGCGTACTGTTTCTAATTCTGGCGATGGTATCATCTACCTTATGGCCTGGCAGCTGACCACCTTCTCCGGGCTTTGCACCCTGAGCCATCTTGATCTGGAGTTCGTCTGCATTGTTGAGGTATTCTATCGTCACCCCAAAGCGGCCCGATGCTACTTGTTTGATGGCTGATCTGAGGAGATCACCGTTTGGCTTGACCTTATATCTTGCAGAATCTTCACCTCCCTCACCCGAGTTGCTCTTGCCACCAATCCTGTTCATGGCAATGGCAAGAGTGGTATGTGCTTCTTCAGAGATGGACCCAAATGACATTGCTCCGGTAGCAAATCTCTTCATGATCGACTCAACAGACTCGACCTGCTCGATAGGAATACCTTTCCCTTTTTTGATCTTAAACAAGCTTCTCAAAGTACAGGCCTTTTTGGACTGATCGTTGATGGCTTCTGTATATTTTTTGTAGAGATTGTAATCCCCTGATTTTGTACTGTGCTGCAGCAAATGAATCGATGTAGGATTGAACAGGTGGAATTCACCCCTTCTTTTCCACTGATATCTTCCTGACTCAATGAGTTCAGAAACTTCTACATTGAATGCCAGGTAATGATAGTGGAGGCATTCTTTCGCGAGTTGCTCAAAGGTCATTCCTTCAATTCTGGAAACTGTACCTTTGAAACAATAGTCTATTACTTCAGTAGATATGCCCACCGCTTCAAACGCCTGCGCACCTTTGTAGGAGAGCATGGTAGAGATGCCTAGTTTGGACATTACTTTATAAAGGCCTTCGTTGACTGCCTTGCTATAATTGTACTCCGCTTTCTCAAATGTGATGTCTTCTTTACTCCTTACAAGGTCTTCGATGGTTTCAAGCGTCAGTTCAGGGTATACTGCATCAGCACCATAACCAAAAAGACAGGCAAAGTGATGAACCTCGGTTGTATCGCCTGTTTTAGCGAGTAGAGATACTCTGCGTCTGATACCTTTGCTGATCAGATAGTGGTGCAGTTTTCCAACTGCCATCAATGATGGAATAGCTGCCTGGTATTCAGAAATAGCTGTATTGTCAATGATGATGATTTTTACACCTTCTTTGACGGCATTTTCTACATCCTGGCACAATACATCCAATGATTTTTTCAGATCACCGGTTTCTTCCGCATTAAATACAGCTGCAAAAGATTTTACACCAAAACCATGAGCTTCAGAATTGAGAATCCTGCCAAAGTTTTTGGTATTTAACACCGGTGACTTGATCCTGATGACCTTTGCACCTGCTTCAGATGCTCCGTTCACTTTGGCAGATCCTCCCAGATATCCCTCAAGACTCATGAAAGGTCTTTCACGAATCGGATCTATTGGAGGATTGGTTACCTGCGCAAACTGCTGCTTAAAGTAATGACTAATGTGCTGGGCTTGGGTAGAAAGGACGGCCAAAGGAATGTCTGATCCCATTGATCCAATAGGCTCTTTGCCATCTTTGATCATGGAGGCCAGAATGACCTCTTCGTCTTCTTTTGTAAAACCCTGAGCAATTTGTCTGGTCATAAGGTCAAGTGCATGATCTCTTTTGACTCTAACGGACTCTATGCTGTCTATATTTATTCTATTTGCTTCTAACCAACCACCGTATGGGTTGTTGTTGCAAACGATTCTTTTCAATTCATCGTCGCCAATGATCTTTTTCTGATCGAGATCGGCGATAAGTATCTGGCCTGGTCTGAGGTTACCTTTATATATGATCTTATCCTGATTGAGCGGCAAAACCCCTGATTCAGAGGCCAGGATAAGGAAATTGTCTGAAGTAAGGCAGTATTTAGATGGTCTGAGTCCATTCCTGTCAAGTGTGGCTCCCAGTACCTTACCATCTGTAAAACAGATAGACGCCGGGCCATCCCATGGTTCCATGACAGCTTCGTGGAATTCATAAAAATCTTTTTTGAACTGAGGCATGCTATCATCATTGTGCCAGGCCTCAGGAATCATCATCATAAGTGCATGCGGCAGACTAAGTCCGTCGCGGATCAAAAATTCAAGTACAGCATCAAAGTTTCCGGAATCAGATAATGTCCGGCTACATACAGGTTTTAAAACTTTTAACTCTGAAGCATCAAAAGCCTTGGACTCGAGGTCCCCTTCTCTGGCATTCCACCAGTTGACATTACCTTGAACTGTATTGATCTCACCATTGTGTGCAATACATCTGAACGGCTGAGCCAGTTTCCATTTCGGTACAGTGTTCGTACTAAATCTGGAGTGAACGAGGGCCACCGCAGATTTGAAAAAGTGATCTGAAAGGTCATTAAAATATTGTCTGACCTGGCTCGCAGTGAGCTGGCCTTTATATACTATAGTTTTACATGAAAACGAACTAAAGTAAAACAGTTCGCTGATCTCAGGGTGTGCTTTGGCAACAGCCCTGACAATGGCATTTCTTAAAACATAGAGTTTTCTTTCAAGGTCTTTTTCTGCCATCTCTGTTCTTGGACTGACAAAAATCTGAACCATATCCGGTTCAGTGCTCAATGCGCTGAATCCAATCATCGAATTGTCTACAGGGACTACTCTTTCCAGGAACAACTCAAAATCATAGTTGTCAACAACAACCTGAATGATGGCTTTTGAGGATGCTTTTAGAGTTGAATCTTTTGGAAGAAATGCAAAACCAACACCATATTTACCAGGTAAAGGAAGTTTTACACCTTGTTCTTCGGCATATATGCTAAAAAACTCATGAGGAATTTGTGTCAAAATACCCGCTCCATCTCCAGTATTGGCTTCGCAACCACAGGCACCTCTGTGCTCCATATTTTCCAAAATAGTCAACACATCAGCAACCAGGGTATGCAGAGGACTCCCGTTCAAATTGGCCATTAGACCAATTCCGCATGCATCAGATTCTAACTCCGGCACATACAAGCCTGACTGCTTCTCCAAATTTTTTTCCATCAACTTCAAAGTTTCTTATATAAAATTTTAATTTTTCCAATTATTCTTTTAAAAACAACAGGTATGGATCGCAAAAATACGAAAATCCATACCAGTTGTTATTTATTACATATCGCAAATTAATCAATCAACAATTTACACGTTCATGGTTAATTTTTTAACATTTAAGTAAAAATGCCATGTTGAGTTTAGAATGAGTAGACGGCAGCCAATACAAAAGATGCCAAATTTTTGCTGAATGCAGTTGGCGCGTATGCATCTGCAGCCGCATTATATGCAGAATCAGTGATTACTGAATCATCAGCAGAGAATAAGTCTACTCTTACTTCAGGAATAAGTCTGAAGTTTCCAACGGTATAGTTCATAGAGAGTGTCAAGTCCATAACACTTTCAGAAGCATCAGTAGTTCCGCCAACGATGCCTAATCCGTGGTCAACAAAATATTCACCTCTCAAACCAAATCCAACGGACTCACTTGCAGCAACTTGCGCATACAATGCAACACCTGAGAATAAATCTACAGCTGAAGTAGCATTCAAACCAAGGAAAAAGTTGTCGCTAACCTGAGCACCACCTGTAAAGTCGATCTGGTTATAACCAGGTCCGCCCAAATAGTTAAGGAAGCCTGAGAAAGCATCGCCTGCATAACCCAACTGTGCACCATAGTTCAACTCACCAAATGGGTTGAAGTCAGTCCAGTCAGTAGGGTTCATCAACGCACCAGTCAAAGAGAATCCTGATCCCAAATCAAAGTCAAGTTTCAAACCTGTGTGGGAGAAAGGACCATAAGAGAACATGTATGAGGTAGAGTAGTTGTAATTCACTGTTGGTGAAATTACTTCATAACCCAGGTATGTATTAAAGTTACCCAAAGTGGCTTTTACTTTATCACCCAACATTACCCAACCGTACAACTGGTTAACAATGGCCAGTGCTGGTTCAGAATTGAAAACCGCATCTCTACCTCTTGGACCGAAAACCAAGTCAGCTTTAAAACCATATTTGTCTGAAGAATATTCGCCAATCAAATTAAACATACCCAATGAAAATCCAGGAAGGTTTGCAAATGAACTTCCAGGAGCTACTGTCCTCCCTGTTTCATAACCATCTTCAATGAGGGTGTTTGAACTGTTGAGGTTTGTTCTGAAATAAACATCAGCTGATCCACTGATCGTAAAGCTGCTGTCAAGCATGATCTGAGCATAAGCCGGTAAAGTAAATACCGCAAGCATCAATAATACGTAAACTCTTTTCATAATTTAAAGATTAGATTTAGTTTTTGAATGTTTTTGAAACCAAATCCAGAGTCTATCTATTAACTAGTGTATAACAATTTCCTGATAATGAAATCTATATTTTGTTATACCTTTGCAAATCGATTTTAGTCAGATAGACACGATTTAGTTTTTGTTTTAATTGTGTTTGTTTTAAGAGCGGTTCTCATTGGCAGATGAGAACCGCTTTTTATTGAAGGGATTATTAACTGCTGATTAGAACATTTTGTAGGCTTCCATTTCGTGCTCAGTAATATCGAGCCCTCTTTCTTCTTCTGTATCTGGTACTCTGATACCAGTTGTCAATTTCAAAATATAGAATACGATGAAAGCAAATGCGAATGAGAACACTCCAATTGCTGCAATTCCTGTAAGCTGAGCTACAACGTCTTTACCTTCTCCGAAGATACCTGCCGCTAGCGTACCCCAAACACCACATACGAGGTGAACAGAAGTTGCACCCACAGGATCGTCAATCTTCAATTTGTCGAAGAAAACAACTGCGAATGGAATGATGATTCCGGCAATACCTCCGATGATGATAGATTCCATTGGAGTAATAACATCCGCACCAGCAGTGATACCTACCAGACCTCCAAGGATACCGTTGAGCACCATTGAAAGGTCATATGATTTAAACATAAAAAATGCGGTAAACAAGGCAGTGATTGCACCTGCAGCAGCACCCAATGAAGTAGTCACAAATACCAGTGAAACCGTTGGGGCATCTGCAGAAAGTACCGAACCTCCGTTAAAGCCGTACCATCCGAACCAAAGTAAGAATACTCCGATTGTAGCCAATGGCATACTGTGACCAGGGATTGGTTTTACGCCATTTTCTGTGTACTTACCCTTTCTTGGTCCGAGCAACATAGCTCCGGCGAGTGCTCCCCATCCACCTACAGAGTGAACCAATGAAGATCCTGCAAAGTCGTGGAATCCAAGCTCATTGAGCCATCCTCCTCCCCACTTCCACATACCTGTGATTGGGTAGGCTATTGCTACAAACAATGTAGTGAATATAAGGAAAGGAATAAGTTTCACCCTTTCTGCAACAGCACCTGATACGATGGTAGCACAAGTTGCTGCAAACATACCCTGGAAGATAAAGTCTGTCCAGTAAGTATATCCACCCCAATCAGTATATGCAGAGGTAAGACCTGCTTCATCAGTGCCGATACCAAATCCGGCGAATCCAAACCAACCTCCTGCGTAATCACTTCCAGGGTACATTAGATTGAAACCCATCAGCGCATAAGTCAAAAGTCCAATGGCAGGAATAGTGGTGTTTTTGAATAATATGTTTACTACGTTTTTCTTTTGTACAAAACCAGCTTCTACACATGCAAACCCAAGGTGCATGATGAATACCAAAGCGGCTGCAATCATTACCCACAAATTGTTAATCGTGAATAATTCTTGTGAAATTGTTGCTTCTTCCATATTTAATCGATTTAGTCTTTGTTTTAAAATTTAGTTGTTCCGGTTTTAAAGAGCAGATTCATTAACCTTGGCAGTTCTGATGCTAATGATCTCGTCAATTGGAGTGATGACAATCTTACCGTCACCGATTTCACCAGTGTGGGCAGCCTTTCTGATGGTGTTGGAAACCTTCTCAACGCTGTCGTTGGTAACGATGACTTCTATTTTCATACGAGCGATGTATCCAAGGTCATATTCTGCACCTCTGTATACTACGTGCTCTCCGGCCTGCTTTCCAAAACCTTTTACTTCAAAGAAGGTAAAGAAATTTGCGCCGATTTCGCTAAGCGCTGTCTTCACAGCTTCAAACTTAGATGATCTGATGATTGCTTCAATTTTCTTCATGCGGAATCAATTTTTTGTATTAGCTAGTTAATTGTAAAATTTACAGTACAAGATTACATCCGCAGAGTATCAGTATAAATACTGATTTGTTGTATATTTGTCATCTCCAAAAGAAATCAACGTTGATACAAATCATTGAATTTCAATAATATATACCAACTGCCTTTGCTATGCCTATATCGCAAACCGACCAGCTTTTTCAACTGATAAAATCGCTTTCCAAGGCAGAAAAACGAAATTTCACTGTCTATGCCAACCGCATTCAGGACAGTGACAACCTCAAATACGTCCAGCTTTTTGAATTGATGGACAAACAAAAAGAGCTCAATGAGCCCCTGATTTTTTCAAAATTAAAGGATACAGACAAGTCTCAATACAGCAATCTCAAGCGGCATTTGTACAAACAAATCATGATCAGTCTGCGGTTGATCTATATCCAAAAGAAGGCCGATATAGAGATCAGGGAATATCTGGATTTTGTGGATATCTTATACAGTAAAGGGCTTTATCTGCAGAGTCTTAAGCTCCTCGAAAAAGCAAAAGCACTGGCTTTAAAGTCAAACAATGACATCCTTTTTCTGTCTCTGCTCGAAACCGAAAAGACGATCGAATCACGTCACATCACCAGAAGTGGACCCGATACAACAGAAAATCTGACTGCTCTTGCCCTAAAAACGAGTCAGGAAATTCTCAATTCCACAAAACTTTCTAATCTAAGGCTTCTCCTCCATGCCTTTTACATCAAGTTTGGGCATGTCAAAAATGCCGAGGAACACGAACGTATCAATGCTTTCTTTGAGGACAACCTACCAAAACTCGACATCAAAAAACTCAACTTCCCGGAACAGGTGTATTTGTATCAGTCATTGGTATGGTATTATTATATTTCACTTGACTTTGAGAATTGTTACGTATATGCAGACAAGTGGATCAAAGCCTTTAAGTCTGCCCCTCAGATGATAGAGGAAGATCCTGACCTTTTTATGCGGGGATTTCACTACCTGCTTACGTGTTCTTTCAATCTCGGAGAAACAGATAAATTCATAGTTCGCCTGGATGAATTGGAGAAATTCAGAAAGGCCAACTACAAGAAGTTTAGCCCTAATTCACAAATCATATCTTTCATGTATGTCCACCATGGAAGGCTCAACAAGTTTTTCATTCAGAAAAAATACAAAGAGGGCATTGCAGCCATTCCAGGGACCATGCGAAGGATCAACCGGTACAGATCCAAATTGGATTCGCACAGAATCATGGTATTCTATTTTAAGTTCGCATGGATGCATCTGATGGCGAAAGATCCGGGCAAGGCCATAGATTATCTCAACGACATTCAGAAAATGGAGATGGGTGCTCTCAGACAGGACATACAGGTGTATACCAGGATCATGTTTATGATGGCTCATTACGATATGGGCAACATAGAGATTATGGAATATCTGGCCAATAACACCAAAATCATTGCGAGTAAGTTGCATGATGGCAATGCCTTGCAACACAAGGCCATATCCTTCTTCTCAAAACTGGTGAGAACACCGATTGGAGACAGAAGACAAGAGTTCAGAAAGTTTTTGGAGGAAGTGCAAAATCTCAAATACGATCCATATGAAAAGAGGGCATTTATATACCTTGACCTCGAAGAATGGATCCAAAGTAAAATCTGATCGGGCTTAGATGGATATGTTGTGATATAAAAACAATAAGAAATGAACCATTTGGCTGTTGATTACCCTCAACATGTGGTTTTTTAAAATACAGCATTTGAATTGGGCTTCATCATCAAATTTCATCATGGAAAATGGTCTAATCTTAAGGCGATTGACCTATCTTGCAATAACAATAGAATGTGAAGTTTATGCAACAGATCATATTTATACTCATCATTGGAATCGTTGGCTATCTGGCTGTAAAAAGGTATGGTAAAGTGGTGCGTGCTATACGTCTTGGCAAAGAATATAGTCCGACAGGCAGCGTCACTGAGCGTTTGAAAAATGTCTTTTTGATCGCACTTGGCCAGAAAAAAATGTTCAAAAACTTCATGCCAGCCCTATTCCACGGTTTCATTTATGTTGCTTTTCTTTTGACGCAGATTGAGTTGATAGAAATTCTGATTGATGGCTTTTTTGGAAGTCATCGCTATTTTGCTCCCCACCTTGGAGGATTGTATACCCTTGTCATCAATTTGATAGAGATTCTTTCTTTCCTTGCATTGATCGCCACTTTTGTTTTCCTCTCCAGAAGAAACCTGCTCAAAGTGCCTCGATTTGTCAAACCCGAAATGGGTGGCTGGCCGAAGCTCGATGCCAACTACATATTGTTAGGGGAATTGTTACTACTGATAGGCATTTTTACCATGAATGGTGCAGACAAGGTTTTACAGACCGTCGATCCGGCTCATTACGCATATACGGGGCCATTGGCCGTTTCATCATGGCTTGGACCTATGCTCTTTGGCGGTAAGTCTCTGGGAACATTGGTTTTTTTGGAAAGATTTGGTTGGTGGTTGCATATTCTTGTAGTCTTTGGTTTTATTCTTTATCTGCCTGTAAGCAAACATCTCCATATATTTCTCGCATTCCCAAATGTTTACTTTACGGGCATCAAGCCAAGGGGTGAGATGGACAATATGCCGGAGATTATGAATGAAGTGAAATCTATGTTTGGACTGGAGTCTGCCGGGGAGAGTGGCATGGCTGATGGTGAAATGCCACAGTTCGGAGCCAAGGACGTCACTGATCTGAGTTGGAAAAATATCATGGATGCCTATTCGTGTACCGAGTGTGGACGATGCACCGCAGCTTGTCCGGCCAATCTTACGGGCAAAAAACTTTCACCCAGAAAGATAATGATGGATGTGCGGGACAGGGCAGAATATTTGGTAAACTCAAATATTTCAGATGGAACAAGCGAAGTGAATACCGATGGAGGTCTTTTTGAAAGAATTACTGCTGAAGAATTACACGCATGTACTACCTGTAATGCATGTGTCGAAGAATGTCCTGTGTTAATCAATCCTCTCGACATCATATTGAAGATGAGGCGTTACGAAATACTGACACTTTCAGCTGGGCCGGCCGACTGGACGCCAATGTTTACAAGTCTTGAAAATAGTGGTGCTGTTTGGCAGGTTACCCAGGAAAGAGACGCATGGAGGCAGGAATAAACCAGCTGACAAAGTGATAACCGACCAAAAAGCTGCTATGGCCGACCAATACCATGATATTTAGAAACCAATTTATCAATACCGTTTGTTGTAATGATATATCAACATTGATACTGACCATCCTAAAGCTACAACAATGACAGAAACCCTCGCATATATCGCCATCATCGCAGCTGCGCTATTGGTCATCCTGTTACTTCTCGGAATACTTGGTGGTGACACCGACGCAGGAGATGGAGACATGTCCATGGACGGAGGTTTCGGGATTTTCAAATCTGTACTGACCATGCTGGCTGTCGGGGCATGGGTACTCAGGTATTTGATGCTCTCGGGATACAATATGTCCCTGGCCATACTGACTGCTCTGATATCAGGTGTGGTTACCGCAGCTATACTGGCTTATATTTTCAAACTATTGCTTAGAAATCAAAAAAATGTCAACTGGAAAGCTGAAGAAGCCATTGGCAAAAAAGCAAAAGTATATCTCAGGATATTGCCGGGCGAGGCTGGATTGGTGACCGTAGAAATCAATGGCGTGGAACGTGAACTTCCCGCCAAAAGTAACGACAATATGGAAATCAAAACAGGGGAAGAAGTTTTGATTTTTGATGAGAAAGATGACGTCCTTTGGGTTCAAGCCCAAAGATAGCACCCTTTGAAATATAGTTATCACCATAAATTATCTAATGATGAATGTAGAAATGATTATTCTTGTTGCCTTTATTTTATTCGTGATCATTTTGCTGCTGGTCTTTTTTATCAGCAGGTATAAAAGGTGTCCGAGTGATAAAATTCTTGTTGTATACGGTAAGACAGGGTCTGAGAGTGCTGCCAAGTGTTATGCAGGTGGTGCGACTTTTGTATGGCCTGTCATCCAGGATTACAAATACATGGACCTGACACCGATGTCGATCGATGTCAATCTAGTTGACGCGCTGTCAAAACAAAACATCAGGGTTTCTGTGCCTGCTCAATTTACCGTGGGCATCAGCAATAAACCAAATCTGATGATCGCCGCAGCAGAGAGAGTATTGGGATTGAAAAGAGACGATATCGCAAGTCTTGCTCACGACATCATCATGGGACAGATGAGGCTGGTCATCGCCAATATGGATATTGAAGAATTGAATACCGACAGGGATAAGTTTGTTGAATCGGTTTTTACCAACATCGGTATTGAGTTGCATAAAATAGGTCTTGAACTCATCAACGTGAACGTGACCGACATCCTTGACGAATCCGGTTACATCAGGGCACTGGGTCAGGAAGCTGCAGCAAAAGCCATCAACGAGGCCAAGGTAAAAGTGGCCCTTGAAGAAAGAGTAGGTTCCATCGGACAGGCAGAAGCCAAACAAGAAGAACGCGTCAAGGTAGCAAATGCCAACAGTAAAGCTGAAATCGGTGAAGCCGAAGCAGTGGCTGCTGCAGTAGAAGGTACCAACTCAGCTTCAATTAAAGTTGCCAACTCCAACGCCCTTAAAGACATTGAGGTAGCTGAGGCTGGTAGAAAAGCTACCGCAGCCCAAAAAGTAGCTTCGGCGAAAGCGTTGGAAGAAGCATACAAAGCGGAGGAAAATGCGGAAATCGCCAGAAAGCAGATGGAGAAAGCAAAAAGACAGGCCGACGAGGTAGTAATAGCAGATATAGAAAAGGAAAAAGCCATCATTGCTGCTCAGGCTGAAGCACAGAGACAAAGAGAGATTGCCAAGGGTGAGGCCGATGCCATCATTCTGAAACTATCGGCTCAGGCAAAAGGTATGGAAGAGTTGCTGACAAAACAGGCAGAAGGTTTCAAAAAATTGGTGGACGCCTCTGGAGGTGATGCTCAGAGTGCCATCAACTATCTGATGGTAGATAAACTTGCCGAACTGACTTCCATCCAGACTTCGGCCATCAAAGACCTTGACATCGACAAAGTGGTGGTATACGACTCAGGCAGCGGCCAGGGTGTAAGCAACTTTGTCAAAGGCTTGTATGGTATGATGCCACAATTGAATGATTTCCTCAAACAAAGCGGAATGTCCCTTCCGGAATCCATTGTAAAAAACAGCGAGGAACAGCCTAAGATACAGCCCAGGAAAGAAGGGGAATAAGCCCTCAAAAACAATAGTAAAAGGTGGGAAGACTTAAGGTTTTTCCACCTTTTATATTTTAATTATGAAGGCAGTCCTTCAACAGATTCTTCTATGATTTTATTCCGTTTGTTGCTAAATGCAATAATCACCCCACAAAGAATGACCAGCAGAATACCTGCCCAGGTTACTAAGGACGGAATGGCATCAGATAAAAATAGTCCGAAAAAAACAGAGAATACAATATTGGAATAACCTACTGCGGCAATGATTCCTGTTCTCTCGTGGCTAAAAGCCATCGTCAGAAAGATTTGTCCAAAAAGAGCAGCCAACCCCAATAACAAGATGGCCGGAAGGTCTGCAATCAATGGTGTTTTCCATTTTTCAACCATAAAATCAAAACTTGCATTGTACCAAAAATGGCCAACACCCATCGAAATGACAGGCATCAACAGGCCACAAAGCATAAAAGACAACACGATTGTCCTTGTATCATAATAGGCCCTCAAGCCTCTGATGCTGAGATATGCGGTACCTGTCAATACAGCATTGAGAAAGCCAATTACATTGCTTTTTAATGAGAGGGCTCCATCGTCAATTTGAGGAAAAAAGATGAGACAAATGCCTGCGAAACCCATCAGGACCGCTACCCACTCCTTTAGCTTCAAACGTTCACCAAAGACAAAAAAACTCATCACCGATAAAAAAACAGGATAAGATTGTTGGTAAGTAATGGCAACTGCCAGACCAATTTTGGAAATAGAATAGAACAAAGCATACAAAGAAATTGTCCCGATCAGGCCCCTGAAAATTAGCAAGCCAATTTTCCCCCCTGCTTGCTGTTGTGGAGGATTGCTCCATAAAGCATAAATAATGAAGGGCAGACCTATAAGATTTCTAAAAAAAACCAATTGTATAGGCCCCATGTCGTGTCTGAGAAAACGCGAACAGGCCCCCGTCAAGGCGAAACAAAATGCTGCAATGAGCATATAGTATATCCCTGAATTTTTGTCTTCCCTGAATAATTTTGCTATCACAAATTGGAACTTGGTCAACAAAAATACCCAAACAGCTCCAAATATTAGCAAAATCTTCAGACCTAAAATAAAGTTTTATTTTATTTAAATTTGGCATAGAGGACTTATTCAATGGCTTTTTCAGCATAATTATGAGCACTTCTTATTGAAAAAGGTAAAAAAGCACATATCACCTATGTGAGATTACAGCAAAATCAAGAACATGGTCAGTAGGGCATCACATAAAATGTCAGCCGAATACAAGTCTTTTAAAATGCCATAAACTGATAATGAATTAAGGGAAGACAGGACTTATTTAATGTGTTGAAAATAAAGTGGGAAGAATGGTTCGTGGGAGAGTATGTAAAATGGGGGGAGTTCTATTGCATGATGATATCTATTGACGTAGGAAAGCTACCGGCATATATGGGTCATAATTGCCTGCAATATTGGGATTTTGAGCATGGTTGGTATAAGTTTTAACTCTGTCAGAAACATAGCTGTAAAGTTCTTCTACCGTGATGATGCGGTCTTTTTGGGTATTGGCTGCGCCTTTGAGGCCTTTGATTAGAAAGTGGGAAAATATGCCCTGCCGAATGCCTGAATATTCGAGCGATACTTCCTGGTTCATAGACGACATGATCAGCACTGTGCCCGGACCGCTCCCATTGAGTTGGGTATAAAAATCTTCGAGTCCGGCAAAATATGTGGTTCTCGCAGCCATGCTACCAGAGTAACAGGCATCAGCAAAACAAATCTTGTTTTTTGCGGGGGATTCATCAATAATGCTGAGCAGGTTTTTGTAGGGCAATACTGATGCTCCTTCCCCATAATCAAATGGCACAAAACCACCGTCGAGTCCATGACCTGAAAGATACACCATGATCTCATCATCGGCATCAGCCTTTGAGGTAATTCTTTTTAGTTCAGTGACGATGCGTGAGGCTGTAGCAGCATCATCTATCAAAATTGAAATATTATTGTCTTCAACTGCTCCCCCTTCAGGGCTTTTGGCAAAGGCAAAAAACTGGTAGGCGTCATCATCGGTATACCGCAGAGAAGGCATGGTCTTGTAGTTGGCAATGCCAACTACAAGACTGTATATTGTTGTTTTGCCGTCCTTTTTGGATGAGGAGGCAATCATAGAACCTGACTGTCTTGCAGGTTCTGAAGTTTTTTGCTTTTGATATCTTCCGGCCAACCATGACCCTTCGACAATTTGACCAGTTGAGGTGGTCAGCTTGCCTTCTCCGTGCGGAGCACCATTGAGCCAGTCTCCAATATAAACACTGCCGTTGCTGTAATTGACTCTTCCTTTACCGGCAGGCTTACCATTCATAAAGTGACCAACATACATGGTGCCATCGCTGTACCGGTAAGTGCCCTGGGTTTCATGACAATATTGAGCATTGCAGTTGTTTACAGGAGTATTATCACTCCTGTCCTGGTTCTTGTCTGGCCCTATCATTTTGTTGTTTTCCCAGATGCCTTTCAACACTTCACCATTGGGCATGGTCATCATTCCTCTTCCGGCAAATACATTGTCCTTAAACTCACCGCGGTATTCACTGCCGTCTTTGAATGAGTAGATGCCTATCCCGTGCATCATGTCTTTCTTCCAGGCACCTTTATATTTGTCACCATTGGCATAATACATGGTTCCCTTTCCACTTCGGGCGTTTTTGATGAAATCACCTTTGTAAACATGACCTCCGGAATAGCGATACTCCCCTACTCCTTCAATATAGCCATTTTGAAATGCGCCTTCGTATTGACTCTTGTCATTGAAGACTATTTTACCCTTGCCATGGAATTGCCCTTTGAGAAAGGTACCCTTGTATGTATAAGTGTCTGATACCAGTGTACCTAAGCCATTCGAACAATTTCCTGACTTACAGGTGTCGCCAGCAATAGCGAATTCTGCAATTGCACAAATGCAGCATAAAATCATAAGTTTCCTCATATGTTCATACTTTTTAGATGAATAAATACCCTGTGTCAATGATCATTTTTTCGATAAAACAGGAGAGGTAAAACTTTACTTATGCGCTAATAATAATATGGTGGTATTAAAAATATGGTGGTAATCGGATCTGTTATTGAATGATCCTGTTGAAAACACGTATGTCCACTGTATTGTTTTTATAACTGAGATTAGAAAAAATTATTGTTTCATTTGCTGCAATCGCCTAAGTTTGCAAAATAATTTCAACCAAATAATTTCAAATTTTTGAACTATGCGATCAATGAAGAATCTTTTTTATGTAGTATCAGCAGTGTGCCTGCTGTCTGTGATTGCTTGTAAGACCAGCAATGTATCACTCAGTGAACAAAATGTAAAGTCCAGCATTGGAGAAGATTTCAATGCTAAAAAAATTGTTTCTTACGATGACCTCCTGATGAAAATGGAAGGCAAAGAAAAGATGAACGATATTGTAGTGGAAGGCAAGGTTGCTGCAGTTTGCCAAATGAAAGGTTGCTGGATGAATGTTGTTTCTGAGAAAGACAGCAATGCACCTGAAATGTTTGTCCAATTTAAAGATTACGGATTTTTCATGCCAAAGGATTTGGGCGGTGGAAAAATTGTGATGAAAGGCAATGCTTATAAGGCCATGACAAGTGTCGAAGAATTGAAGCATTTTGCTGAAGATGAGGGAAAATCCCCAGCGGAAATCGCAAAAATAACTGAGCCAAAAGTTGAATTGAAGTTTATGGCCAGTGGAGTGAAAATACTCAACTGATCATCAAAACAATAGATTACAAAAGGGTGGGGTCTTTCATGAAGGCTCCACCTTTTTCATTTTTTACATATAGCTTTGAATACCCCCTCACTTATCGATTTCTTTTTTTGTACCTTCTTGCGGCAAACATGCTCATAAATTAAAGAATACCAGAGAAAATCATATGTAAATTAATTTTAATTTATTTACTTTGTGTTCATTGCAATAAGCACGGTCTTGAATAAGAATTTTGTAAGAATCCTCAACATCTTTTTTGTTTTGGCTTTGATAGGATTGATTTCTATCAAAAAATATTACCAACATAAAGATGTAAATAGCCTCACTGAACTATCGGTCAGGCTCCAGACCGATTTGGACCTCATCAATGAGGCATTACGCACCAGAAATTTTGATATTCTTGAAAATAATGCCTACCGGATTGAAATTTTCCAGAACGACTCCATAGTTTACTGGAATGATAAAAGGGAGATCAAAAATCATTCAAATCTTAACATTGTTTTCAACTCAAAGATAAGAAACGAACAACTGGTTTGTGATTTCGTATTGCTTGAAGACGAAGAGCTCGGTTTGATAAAACCAACGGGAGATTATATTCAGGAAGGCATCTCCAAATATAAGACAGCAGTAAAATCACCTGATGGATATATCAAGGTGTTGTCCGCAACGCTGCCCATTTCAAAATCAGCTAAGTCCGTGTCTTCTTACATTCAGTTGGGTGTATTATGCATTTGGCTTCTGGGAATAATTGGATTGCTTTCTTTATGGAGATCTCTAATTCTTGGTTTGAAGGAGGGTGAACAGCGCCTGATCATCCTATTTTATCTGACAGGGATAGGCATATTCTGGGCCATCTTTAAACTGTGGATCAACCCCTTTCTTTTGGAAGAAATGACTGCCTATCAAGTCAAGTATCTCAACTTTTTTGGCAAATTAAGTCTGATAGATCTGATAGCCGATTTGGTATTTGTCATTTACATTATTTTAGTGACGCTCCATCCATATTTTGTAGAACGACTTCACAGAAGCAATCCTACCTTAAGACAGATACTTGGTGCAAGTACTACAGCCATCATATTTTTCTTTATTTTTTATCAGAGCAAAAATTTCATAAACCTTGGCCACCTTGATTTTGCCATTAATTCTCCTCTTGGGGGCGGTCTCAACGAATTGCTTTTTACCATCGTACTGATAGGATACTGTTTTATCAATTTTTATCTGGTCAATTTATTTTTTTGGAATACCAGTGGTCCCTTCCCTTTTGCAAAAAAGATGTTGATTTACCTCGTGACGATTGTGGTCGTCTGTGGCATGTATTTCTTCTCTCTTGACAATATAGTTTTGCTCACACTGGCTGTCTTCATTCTGATCTTTCTGCTCAGCTTTGATGTATTCCAGGACAGGGAATACCGACACCTCAGTTTTTTTGTTTGGTGGGTTGTTTTTCACTCGGTGTTTCTCACTTTCTCCACCTATAAGGGAGCTATATACAGCACCATCAAAAACGAGAAAAATAAACTGGAGGACAGCTTTTATAAGTTGTCACAAGATGACCTGAGCAAGATCAAAATCACCAGTTATACCCTTGAGCTCAGCAATCTTCTCAAACAGCTTGCCTACAGATCATCGGACCAGTTCTATGACTATTTTGACTTTCAGTCCTATATCTACTCTATCATAGGGTCAACCAAAGATGGGACAGTTGGCAACCAAAAACTCACTGATATAGAGCTTTTTGATCAGGAAGGAAAAAACTTATTCAACAATCATTCCAGTGATATAGAGGCTTCAAGAGAAGAAATCAACAACAGTAAACTCGTTGGAAACAACCTCTATTACAAACCAACACCACCCAATTTTATCTGGTATAAGCCCATTACTGACTCAGTGCACATGATTTTGAAATTTCACAACACTGAGTTGAAACCGTACAGCGGCAATTACCTCTTCTTCAAAGACAAAAAGTTGATAGGCGGTAATGGTATAGATTACATCAAATCTGAGATCCCGGATTACATCAGCCGGGATACCTCCATCTACAATTATAAGTTTTATACCTATTCCATCGACAATACATTTCAGGTCGCATCATTCATTCCGGAAGATGGTCTACTCAAACCTATATCGCTTTTCTCTTTGATTTTTATATTAATGCTCAGTTTTTTGGGTGGGCTTACTGTACTCAATTCTTTAAGAGAATTCCTACCCAACGAATATGGGCTGCGCATCAGTGAAAAAAATTCACTCAGGTTGCGGCTCCAGTTAAGTGTGATCGGCTTGATTGTTTTTTCTTTCACCGTAATTGGTGTTATTACCGCTGTATATTTCAACAATGTCAATGTCCAGAAAAATTTGGAACAATTTGACCAAAGGAGTAATGCGCTGGCTCTCGACATCAACCTCAGGACCAGAGAGGTACCTACAAAAACCGGAGCATACTTCCTCATCCTGAATGAATTTGACGAAATCAATGCTATTTATGGCAAAAGGCTGGCGCTATATAACAGTGAAGGTCAATTGGCATCTGCACGAAATACAGGGGCATACCGCTCGAGGTTACCTCAGTACGTCATGAAACAAATCAAGAGTCTCAACAACAACAAGGACAATCTCGGAGTAAAGTCTTACAACCTTACCGATGACGAGGTCCTCATCCCTATGTATAAGGGCAATAAAGACCCGTTCGCTTATATTACATTCCACAAATCAACAGCATCATCTACAGGAGAACTCAAAAACTATGTTGGCACCCTGCTCAACGTTTACATATTTCTGTTTTTGTTGGCCATTGCAATATCTTTGGGTATCTCAAATTCCATCACCAAGCCACTGATCAAGCTGAGAGAAAGCCTCAGCCAGTTTAAGCTGGGAAAAACATACAACAAGCTGAGCTGGGCAAGTTCAGATGAAATTGGAGACCTCATCCACGAATACAACAAGCTTACAGAAGAAATCAACAAAAGCGCCGAAATCATCGCCAAAACAGAAAGGGAAATGGCCTGGAGGGAAATGGCAAAGCAAGTTGCGCATGAAATCAAAAACCCTCTGACTCCAATGAAGTTGAGTCTCCAATACCTGGAACGTGCTGCGAGTTCAGACCCTGAGAATGCCAAAAAGATGATTCAAAAAATCTCAGGAACATTGATGGAGCAGATCAACAACCTTTCTCACATTGCCAATTCTTTCTCCAATTTTGCCGCAATGCCAAAAACAGTAAATGAAAAAATCATTTTGAATGAGGTGGTTGAGCACGTCCATGATTTGTTCAGAAAAAGAGATGATATGGATGTGGACCTGATCGAGCCCATGAATGAGATATATGTTTTCGCAGACAGAAATCATTTGGTGCGGATCCTCAACAATATCCTCAAAAATGCTGTCCAATCCATTCCTGAAGACAAGCGTGGTCATATTGTACTGGAACTGACTAAGGAAAAAGACATAGCTAAAATCAGGGTCACTGACAACGGCTCGGGCATTGCAGAAGAAATGAAGGATAAAGTATTTACTCCAAATTTCACCACAAAGAGCTCGGGTACCGGACTTGGGTTGGCCATTACTGCCAATATGTTGGAAACAATGGGCGGACGCATTTACTTTGACTCTGTACAAGGAGAAGGGACCACTTTTTATCTGGAAATCCCTTTGATGAGGACCGATCTTCTCGCAGAAAATGAAGTGCTACTCGACGAAGAGTTATAGCTCAAATAAAAATTCCAATCCTGCATTGGTTGGATGGTGAACAGCCTGAAAACCAGCTTCTCCCGCTGCAATTGCATTTTGCTCTGTATCATCAATAAACATGGATTCTTCTCCAAGTATGCCGGCATTATCGAGAATGAACTGATAGGTTTCTGCATCCGGCTTCCTCTTACCCACTTTGTATGAATAATATGCTTTTTTGAAAAATCGCTGATCAAAATCAGTGATGCCATGGTTCAATTTCAAATCCTTTAGCACCCACTGCATGTGCAATTCATTGGTATTGGAGAAAAGATAAAGATTGAATTTTGAAGAAAGTTCTTCCAACTGTTGCAGCTTCACAGGATTCCATCCCAAAAGCATGGCATTCCAGGCTTCTATGAGTTCACGGGGGTCTACCTGTTTTGCACTTAGCTTTTGAACGTGCCAAATAAAGGTTTCGCTATTGATTTCTCCCTTCTCGTATCTGCTCAGGTAAGGCATCATTTTGTCAACCAGGATTTGGAGATCGTTGGTATCCATATCCAGTACCATTGCCAATTCGATGAAAGATCGCTCAATATCAAGGTCGAGCAATACGCCTCCAAAATCAAATACGATGTTTTTAATTTTTTTCACTTGCTACTTCGTCTTCAGCATGAGGCTCTTCGGCCAATTGTTCATCGTAATCGATATCTGAAAATAACAATAGGAGTTCGTCGAGACGCTGTCTCAATTCCTTTCGATGTACGATAAAGTCTAGAAAGCCGTGGTCAAGCAGGTATTCTGCAGTTTGGAATCCTTCGGGAAGGTCTTTTTTAATGGTTTCTTTGATGACTCTTGGGCCAGCAAAACCAATCAAAGCCTTTGGCTCTGCAATATTGATATCTCCCAACATCGCAAAAGACGCCGTAACTCCACCCGTTGTAGGGTCTGTCATCAATGAAATGTATGGAATTCTGGCCTTGGCCAACATCGTCAGTTTTGCTGAGGTTTTCGCCATTTGCATCAACGAAAAAGCAGATTCCATCATCCTTGCTCCTCCCGATTTACTGATAATGAGCAAAGGTGTCGTATGTTCGATACAATAATCAATGGCTCTGGCAATCTTTTCACCCACAACACTGCCCATCGACCCTCCAATGAAGGTAAAGTCCATGGCACAGACTGTAATGCCTCTATTTTTTATCTTTCCTGAAGCTACCGAGATAGCATCCTTGGCATCGGTTTTTTTATAAGCTTCCTCAAGTCGCTTTATGTATGACTTCAGGTCATTGAATTCAAGCATGTCTGTCGAAACTACTTCATCGAAAAGTCTGGTGAATTTTCCGTCGAAGATGATTTCAAAATACTCCTGTGAACCTATTCTTACGTGATAGTCACACTTTGGACAGACGTACAAGTTTTCCTTCAAGTCCTTAAAAGTGGATAGTTCTCCACAAGATTCGCACTTGTGCCACAGTCCGTCGGGAGTTTCCTTTTTTGACTTTGTGGCTGTTTGTATACCGTCTTTTAATCTTTTAAACCAACTCATTCAATTGATGTTTGCTTTATTGCTTTGTGAGTAAGGGTCCCCACAAAAATAATCCAATTAATCAAATGTACAACAAAAGCAATGATTAGTACCGGAATGCTTTTACTGTATCTACAAATGCCTTGACTCCGTCAAGAGGGGTATCGGGGTATACTCCATGTCCGAGATTGACAATGTGATTTTTACCAAATGCCTTCATCATATCGATGGCTTCAGCTCTGATAAAATCAGCATCACCATACAAAACGCAAGGGTCAAGATTGCCTTGCAAAACTTTGTCCGGACCGGTGATATTTCGCACGAATTGTGGGTCCATATTCCAGTCAATCCCCAGTGCAGTACTGCCAATCTGGTCCAGCTCTGCCAGTGAAAACCATGCGCCTTTTGAAAAAAGAATTACCGGAACAAGAGGCAAAATGGCATCATTGATCTGTTTCAGATATGGGATACAAAACTCATTGTATGTTTTTTTATCAAGCGAGCCGGCCCAGGAATCAAATACCTGAACGGCATTGACACCATGTGCTACTTTGGTCTTGAGATAGACAATGATGGTATCGGTCAATTTCTGTAGGAGCAAATGTGCATCTTCTGGTTGAGCATATAAAAACTTCTTTGCCTGTGAAAATGTTTTGCTTCCTTTTCCTTCAACCATATAGCAAAGTAATGTGAAAGGTGCCCCTGCAAATCCAATGAGCGGCACTCTTGACTCGAGCTTTGCCACTGTAGCATCAATACCATCGTATACATAATCCAATTTTGCCGCGGCTTCTTCGCCGGAAATAAGGTTCGCTATATCAGCTGATTGGTGGATGGTTTTCGGAAAAAACGGTCCCTTTTTTTCAATCAGTTCATAGGGCAGACCCATGGCTTCAGGTATAACGAGTATGTCAGAAAACAAGATAGCAGCATCAACGCCCAGTTCATCTACAGGCTGTACAGTAACTTCAGCGACAAGGTCAGGGCTTTTGACCAACTCGACAAAACCGCTAAGGCTTTCTCTTACTGCTCTATATTGGGGGAGAATCCTTCCTGCCTGACGCATCAGCCAAACCGGCGGCCTTTCTACGCTTTCGCCCTTTAGTACTTTTAAGAAAATATCGTTTTGAAGCATGCTTCTGTTTTTATGAGGGCGCAAAGATATATTTTATTGGCTTTTGCTATATACTCGTCAGAAATAGATTTGTCCATTAATCTGTTATCAAAAATACAAATTTCTGCGTTATTAAGCCTCGCCGGAGCCTCCACTCCGTCTGCGTTTAATGCCTTGAACTTTGGATTTTTGCTTGCGCATTTTAAAAGAACAATCCATTTTCTGACGAGTACAAACATGACTTTCATTTTAGTGTCATATTGACCAATGATTGTAAGTAACTAATGAAATTCTAATTGCTGTACGCAATCCAAAAAGATAATTATAGAAAATATCTCCGCCTCATCACACAATTTTATAATCCAATGGCATGGCAGATTTAAAAGTTCACCCTACTTTGCTTGAAAATTTAGGATCGATCATGATTTTAATTACCCAGCTGATTTATATACATCCAGGGTCTGAAGCTGTTTTTAATGAATTTGAAAGCCACGCTATCCCTATTATTGCTAAATATGGAGGGAAACTTTTGCTCAGAACAAAGGTGGACAAGGACAATGTCATTGAGGGCATTATGGAAACGCCGTATGAAATTCATTTGGTTTCATTTGACCATCAGCATCAAATTGATGACTTTTTTAAGGATGAAGAACGAAAAAAATGGGTCCATCTCAAAGAAGCCTCGATTAGAGAGGTATGGCTCATCAAAGGCGAGAGAATGTAATCTATTGAAAACAGGAAAATGCAATCAATGTTCCATATACATCTGATCGACAAACCTCACATCGCTCAGAGGTGTGCCGGTTGCTTTTTCATATAAATTATAAATCAGGCCATCTTTTAGTCCTACACCAGGGACGTACATATTGGTGGCACCAATGATTTTCATGACTTTCATGTAGATTTCTGAGGCCGGCAAGATGACGTCAGCCCTGTCCGGGTTCATCATCAGTTGTGACACCCTTTGATCCACATTGTATGCTGAAATGTAAGCCCTGATTGCTTCCATTTCAAAAATGCTCATGACACTTTCTCCTTTTATTTTGGCCAGAGAGTACAGCTTGTTGATGTTGCCTCCTGTCCCGATTGCGCTGACAGGCGAACCATCATCTACAAGTTCCTGTTCATGGTACCATGTCTTCATCTCATCAAATGTAGCCGCCTTGACCTCACTGCTGAGCTTACGGACAGAACCCATATTGAACGATCGTGAAGCAATGCGCAACTTGCCGGCATAAATGTTGAGCTCGGTGCTACCACCTCCCACGTCTATGTGCACAAACTTACCACTATCGATGACAGGGATGATGGCTTTGCTCAATATCTCCGCTTCCAGTCCTCCTTCTATGATCTGAATTTTGAGACCACACTTTTCTTCTACCGCAGCAACGAGTTCCATGCCATTCTGTGCCTCCCGCATGGCCGATGTTGCCACTGCGATATGATCACTCACTTCGTACAAATCAATCAGGTATTTGAAAGCAGTCATCAACTTGATGAATCTTGCCGCAGTGCTGTCAGAAATCCTTCCCCTTTTGAACACATCCTGTCCAAGTCTCAATGGGAAACGCAAAAACTCTGTCTTCTTGAAGGCCACGCGTTGTCCCTCGAGAATAGGGCGCACAATTTGTAGTCTTATCGCATTTGAACCTATATCAACAGCAGCGAGTTGAATGTCTTTCATTTGTTTTACAATACAAGATTATCAATGAGTCTAACCCCCTCGAGCCAGGCAGCAACACAAACAACAGCATATTGACCCGGCTCTAAAACTTTCAATGGCTGTAGGGTGGTTCCATCAGAAATGGTGACGTACTCGGGTTCAAATCCGGCCTTTTTAAGCCTTTTCATGCCGTATGACTCCAATTCAGGCACAGGTAATTCATGTTTTTTCTCTTCAATTGATTTTAAAGTGCGATAAATGGTGGCTGCTTTTTGTCGGCCTTTGGTACTCAATCTTGCATTTCGTGAAGATCTGGCAAGACCAGATTTTTGTCTGGAGGTAGGAATAACGACCAATTTTACAGGGATATCAAGTTTTTTGATCATAAAATCTATGATCGTAAACTGTTGAAAATCCTTCTGGCCCATGTACAGGTGAGTTGGGCGCACCAGATCAAGCAATCTCTTTACAACCTGGCAGACACCATCAAAATGTCCGGGCCTAAAAGCTCCTTCCATCACCTTGTCCAGTCCCTCAAGATCAAGATTCAATTCAGTATTGAGGCTGGGTGGATATATTTCAAAAACTTCCGGAACATATAGATAGTCAAGACCTGCACCATTACAAATTACCACATCCTTTTCAAGCGTTCGCGGATATTTTTCAAGATCCTTTTTATCATTGAATTGAGTCGGGTTTACAAATATGCTGGCCACTACAATCGGTTGATGCTTTTTGGCTTCTTCCATCAAAAGAGCGTGTCCTTCGTGCAAAGCGCCCATGGTTGGTACAAACGCTACATCCTCGCCCTTACTGATGTGCTCATATAATAGTTGGGCCAACGGCTCAATGCTGTGAAAAACCTGGGTCATAGATTTAATGTAATTTTTATTGCTAGTAATCCGATAACAAACATAAAGAAATATTCAAGACAACTTTGGCAAACTTTAAAACAAGCATGGTTTAGCATAAGTATGATGTGTGTTGTTTGGGAAAAACAAAATTTCCAAGATCCTATGTGACATTTATTGTGAATGCTCGTCCAAACTGAAAAGCAATAATGATAATTTAAGTAAACTTAGTAACTGGTATTTTCATTTTCAAAAAAAACAAATAACCAATGCTAAATAGCCAAAAGTCTAATTATTAGATCAAAAATTACAAGATGACCATTATTGCCTATAAATAATTTTGAATAACCTCAGCAGTTTTTTATATTTCCAAGATATTTATTCACCAACCAACACATATTAAATACAGATGAGAAATTTATTAGCAGCAATCTTTGTGATCGCATGGCTGATTCTCGGTTGGTTTTATCATCAATGCTCTAAAGAATGCGAAGGCAGTGCAACTACATCTACTGAAAGTGTAGCGCCTGTAACGACGGATCCCGCAGCTGTAGGTGCAGCTTCAGGGCCTCTGATGTATCGCTATTCCAGCGGAGATGCTATTACCAATGATGATTGGGCAGCGAGAAAACAGGACATTCTTGCTTCTCTGGGAGCTGATAAGCTCCTGGAAATTACAGGACTTTATGGTGAGGCGGAGGTCAACAACACCACATTTGAAAACCTGGGTCTTGCACGTGCAGACGCCGCAAGAAAACTATTTCCGGAAATTCCGGATGAACGCGTCAGGCTTATGTCGAGAATGATGGCATCAGCTCCGAACGAAACAAACCCGTTTGAAGCCTGCGAATTTGAATACAGGGTCAATACTGAAAACGTCAAAGAAATTGCAGATAAGACTTTGATCTACTTCCCTTTCAACTCAACAAATAAATTGAATGATGACCAGGTAGAATCTTACCTCAATGATGTAGCCGAAAGAGTGACTGCTTCCGGTGAAAAAGTGGTGCTGACCGGACACACAGACGATGTTGGGGATGAAGCCAGCAATACTGCCCTCGGACAGCGCAGAGCAGACATTGTGAAAGCCTACCTCATCAGCAAGGGAGTGCCTGAAGCGCAAATCACTGCAACAAGCGCAGGTGAGAGTCAGCCGGTATCATCCAATGACACTGAGGCCGGAAGGCAACAAAACCGAAGAACCGAATTACAAATCATTAAATAACCAACGAAAAAAAATATATCATGATAGCTTTATTTGATTTTTGTTCCTTTCCATGGTGGCTTCAATGGTTGTTGCCATTTCTTCTGGGCCTGGGCTTAGGCTGGGCACTGTGGAGTAAGTACAAATCCATGATCAGTGAGTATGAGGCCAATATAGCTTCGCTCAATAACAAACTCAAAGGCGTAGAAGCCAGTCTGGCAGAATGCAGGTCAAAAACTGCAGATTTGGAAGGTGATGTTGCACTTGCCAAAGGTAGAGTCAGAGAAATGGAGGAAGAAATGAACAGCCTCAAGTCTTCTTCTGAGGCAGGTATTGGGGGCAATCTTGCCAGCATGGCTGCAGGATTTGCAGCAGGATCTGCCACTTCATCTGGTGGCGAAAGCACAGGCATGGGAGCGTCAGTCGGTAAATACGCGAAACTCAAATCAGACAACTTACAAATCATCGAAGGCATAGGTCCGAAGATGGATGAGGTACTCAAGGAAAATGGTATTGGCAGCTGGCAGGAATTGGCAGCACAAAGCCCTGAAAGCCTCAGAGCCATTCTCAACAAATACGGAGATTCTTACAAAATCATAGATCCGTCCTCATGGCCGGAACAAGCAAAACTGGCTGCTGATGGAGATTTTGATGCACTCATGGCACTACAGAAAAACCTTGACACCGGTGTAGCAACAGGCACCCAAAGCGACTCCAAGCTTGAAAAAATGCTCATCAAATTGGGCATCATTAAAACCTACAAACAAGACGACCTCAAAATCGTCGAAGGAATTGGTCCGAAAATCGAAGAATTGTTGCACAATGCCGGCATCAAAACCTGGAAGGCACTCGCTGAGTCCACCCCAGAAAGTCTGAAAGGAATTCTTTCTGCTGCAGGAGCAAATTTCCAGCTCGCAGATCCCACCACCTGGCCAAAACAAGCTGAATTGGCCAATGACGGCAAATGGGCAGAACTGGAATCTTATCAGGAATTCCTGCAAGGAGGAAAAGGATAGTCTTTTTTGCACAGGAAACTAAAAAAGGAGCACATATAGAACATACTATGTGTGCTCCTTTTGTTTTTACCTTACGTCAGTTATTTCAAATTTCTCCCTGTGAATTTCAGCAATTGTATGTTGTACCATCAAACTCTGATTTTTTGGTTTTAACCATAGCACAACTTTGATAAAGCTGTCACAATTCAGCACTTTTGTATATTAACCTGCTATCTTCCAATAATCAGAAATGATGATTTCTATATGAGATCCATTTGTAGATTTTCTGACAATTTTCCCATCAAGCTTATTGCTCAGTGAATCAATGAGCATAGCCCCAAATCCGTTGTTGCTGGTTTTATTCAGGTCTATACCTATTCCATCGTCCCAGACAATGAGTATCAATTTTTTATCAGATTCCTTGAGGGAAACTGTTATTTGTCCATGTTTTCTATCTACAAATGCATGCTTGAGTGCGTTGGATATGAGTTCATTGGTGATGAGGCCTAGCGGTATTACAGTATCAACATCCAATATGAGATCGTCTATGTCCAGGGTCAATGTTATCTTTTCATCTTCGATATTGTAGGTCTCAAACAGGGATTCAACCAGGTTTTTGAAATAAGACCTCATCTCCACTCCTTTGAGATTGTTTTCTTTATACAAACTCTGGTGTAACAATGCCATCGACTGTACTCTGGTGCGTCCGTCAGCGATGGCCTTGATGGCATTGTCATCCTTTATATATTTGGATTGCAATTTGAGCAAAGAAGAAATCACCTGTAAATTGTTTTTGACCCTGTGGTGTATTTCCTTGAGCAAGGTTTCCTTTTCTGAATTTGCCTTAGAAATTGCCTCATTCTTTGACTTCAGTTTTTGGTTGAGCTTATATACCTGCAGCAGCAATAGGGATAAAAAGACCAAGGCTATCAAAGACCCAATGATGAGCATGCTCTGGCCCTTTCGCACTCTGGCTCCGGCCTCATTGAGGGCATTGAGTGTGGCTATTTTTTCCTCTCTCAGTGAAACCTGGTAGTCGGTTTGTAGTGCTTCAACAGCAGCCTCCTGACCTTGTCGGTACAATTGATCCCTCTGAAACTGAAAATCTTCGTAAATCGATAAGGCCAAATCGTTTTTGCCGGCCAATTTATACGCCTCATAGAGATTCTTTTTTGCGTTCAGCTCCAAATATGGAAGAAGTGTTTTTTCTGCCATCTCATTTGCCTGTTCGGCATATGTGACAGCTGCCTGTGCTCTTCCCTCCTGCATGGCCAGGTTTGTCAAGAAGGTCAATTCCAAAAAATCGCTCTCTTTATCCGCCTTGCCATTCAGTTTTGATTTTTCAAACCAGGCTTTCCCCTCGTTCTTTTCATTTAATTCCAGATAACAGTGGGCAATTTTTAGAGCTGTTATTTTTTGGAGGTATTCCGAATTGTTTTGCTCGGCTTGCTGATGCACCTTCAAATAATGGTCAATGGCCTCCTGATAATTTTGTTCTTTGGAAGCAATGTCCCCATACAAAGGTAATAGCTCTCTGATTCGCGCTGTTCCCATTTCATTGGAATTGCAAATTTTGTCCCCTTCGTCCAGATAGGCTTTGGCTTCAACGGTGTTTTCAAGTCTGAAATAAGTTCTAGCCAGCCTGCTCAGAATGCCGACCTTGACAGAAACATAATTTTCTCCTTCAGGTAAATATTTCAACCCCATTATATAATACCTGACAGATTCCTTAAGCTGAGCAAAAGTTGCCAGATGGCTACCATAGTCGGTACAGACTGCAGCCATAAATGAGGAATCAGTCTGATTTTTGGTCTTGTCTTTCAAGACATTGATACATTGCGTGTACCATTCACCTGCAGATGTGTCGTTGGTAATTTTTTTATACGTTGCCTTGAAATAAAGCAACGATGCATAATTAAGGCTGTCGTCTTTAAAATCATAATCCTCAACATCTGCAAATGAAGCCTGGAGCAAATCCTGATTTTTTGTGATCATGCCATAGCTTGCCTTGGCGGTAAAAAATTTGAACCATATGTGTTTTATTTCATACTTTTTGGCAGTAGCTATTCCATAATCCGCAACCTTCAGAAAGGTCTGAGGATTGGCAAAAAGCAAATGTGAACTGGCATAAAGCATGTCCAAAATGCGCTCAGCATCTGATCGCTTTAGTTTTTTATTTTGCTCGTCAGGCACGAGGTGAGGGTATGTACCCTCCAGAAGCATGGTAGCCAGGCCTATACTGTCAGCGCTTTTGTTTGTCTTGGAAAAACTTTGAAATGTGGATAAAGCAGTAATAGAATCACCTTCCTGGATGGCTTCGACAAAATTCTTAAATGAAGCTTGCTGTCCATGCAATACAAAGACCAGTCCACTAAAAAATAACGTGTAAACTACAGTATGAAGTTTCAATATAATATCCATGCCTTTATGGCTTCTCCGTCTCATCTGTTTTGGTATTGAGGTTTTCAAAGTAAGCATCCAACAAATCGTCAATTTCCTTCAATGGCAAAATCACATCTTCCAGAATCAATTTTTTTGAATTTTCTTTTCTTTTGAGAGGTGTTTTTGGCATTGAAAGTATCTTGGCTGTTGGCTTTTTTTGCTGCATATCAATCTTTTCACAAAGAAATAAACATAATTCAGCATTAAATCCACCCAAAAGTATTGTTTCATCAATCATTGAAGGATTAATTTTGAAGATACCTGATCGTTATAATAATATGAATTCTAACCAATTAGACAAATGTAAGCTATTTTCACCCGACTCAAAATATCGCTCTAATCACACATTCAATGGCATTATATGAAGATTTTGATTGTAGAAGATGAGCCTTTGATAGCCAGTGATCTGGAAATCACGCTTAAAGAAGCCGAATACACGGTCGTAGGTATAGCACACAGTGGGACCAAGGCCCTGGATATGATCAGCAACAGAAATCCTGAGATGGTTTTGCTGGACATTTCTCTCAAAGGACATATTTCCGGCATTGAAATAGCCAAAGTCCTGCAATCCAAATCCATTCCATTCATATATGTTACTTCCTACTCAGATAAACTTACCATTGAACTGGCAGTAGCCACCTTACCCTATGGTTACATCATCAAACCGTTCAGAGACAGGGACATCATCACCAGTATAGAAATTGCCATGCATCGCTACCAGAGCGAAATCAAAAAAGAATTCCCTACATTAAAAGTGATGAATGAAAAGCTCAGATTAGAATTTTCACCGCGGGAATATGAAGTGCTGCACTTGCTTTGGGAAGGAAAATCAAACACTGAAATTTCCAGTAAAATTATCTTATCAGTGAACACTGTAAAATTTCACATCAGCAGAATATTTCAGAAACTTGATGTCAATTCCAGGTCTGCCGCTATGGTCAAGGTGAGAGAAATCATGTGATTTAGTCCGGAGTGATTATTATAGGAATATTAGTCCTTTTATATTTTCTATACTCGTCGGAAAATGGATTGTCCATTTTAATTGCAAATACAAAAAAGAAGAGTTCAAGGCGTTAAATGCAGACGAAGTGGGCGCTCCGGCGAGGCTTAACAACGCAGTCACTACACTGTGTAGGCATTGGTAGCGATTTTGTAGACAAATCAATTTCCTACGAGTCTATATTAAGGTATCACGTATAATGGGGTAAGCAATTGTGTTTTTCAAAAGAGTACATTTGTAATCAAAATTTTATCATATGGCTCTGTTTTTTTCTTTACTCATTTCTGTTTTTTTTAACATCACTTCCAGTATCCCATCAGGCGAGGAATTCATGCAAATGTTGTATAAAAAATACAATGGTGTCTGGTACAACGATTTCACTTTTACCCAAACCACCGAGACCTATAGAAATGACACTTTGATAAAGACTGAGACATGGTACGAAAATGGTATCCTTCCTGATAAATTTAGAATCGATTTTGGAGATCAGAGCCAGGGAAATTTCGTCATTTACAGAAGCGATTCCTTATTTTCATACAGGTCCGGCGAATTAAAAAGAAGCATGCAGCAAGACAATGACCTGCTCTTCCTTTTGGGTGGAATGTACTTTTATGATTATTCTGAAGTAAAAGAAAGACTCCGAAAATATGGTTTCGATATCAACAAAGGACATGAAAACAGCTTCGGTGGCAAAAAAGTCTTTGTTGTAGGCGCCATAAATGAAGATGAGGTAAGCAATCAACTCTGGTACGATTCAGAAAAACATGTGCTCCTAAGGATGATAAGATACGCCGGAGATCAAAAAGAAGACGTGGTTTTTGAGGGCCACCAACCCGTTGGAAAGGCATGGATTGAATCAAAAATAAGATTTTACCGCAACGGCAAGCTGCTCCAGGTTGAGCATTACCATGATTTTCGTTCCAACAGCAAGTTGCCTTTAGAGTTGTTTTACCCCCGGTCTTCCGCATCGTCTGCAACAACAGTCAGTGCTCCGCAAATCAACATCAGGGACATGAAATGGCTGCCCAATTCTCATCAATTCTGGACCAAGGACGCGGAGGGGATTTATCTTGGTGATGCAGCAAATTTAGAAACGAAAAAAATGATCCTGGGCGTTTCAGACCTGAAATCCTCCGGACTAAGTTCTGTTGTTGAAGACATGGTATGGTCTGAAGACCTCAACTCAGTGTTGATATACACCAACTCCGCAAAAGTCTGGCGCGCCAATACAAAAGGTGACTATTGGTTGTTTGACCTGAAAAGCAAAAAAGGCAGGAAATTAGGCCAGGGTTTTGATCCCTCCTCTTTGCAATTTGCCAAGTTTGCACCTGATGGAAGACACGTGGCTTATGTGTATAAACACAACATTTATGTAGAAAATAAAGCATCCGGCAAACGTTATCAGCTGACAAAAGATGGCACCACGGGCATCATCAACGGCACTTTTGACTGGGCATACGAAGAAGAGCTTGGAGCCAGGGATGGCTTCCGGTGGAGTCCCGACAGTAAAAACATTGCTTACTGGAGGGTGGATGCCTCCAAGGTGAAAAAATTCAAAATGCTGAACAATACAGATGGCAAGTATCCGGTAGTTACTGAAATCGAGTATCCAAAAACCGGGGAATATCCGTCCGATGTCAAGATTGGCGTTGTAGGGCTTGCCTCCGCAAAAACAGTTTGGATGGGAATACCCGGAGCATCCGACAACAATTATATTCCCAGAATTTCATGGGCAGGAAACAACGAGATCATGGTGATGCAACTCAACAGAGAGCAGAATCATGGCAATTTTTATCTCTGTGACATCAAAACCGGAAAAGCAAATAAGGTGTATGAAGAGCATCAGGAAAATGGCTGGATCGCTCCTTTCAATGTTTTTGCATGGGACGATCCATGGTGGATATGGATGGACGACAACCAGTCCTTTTTAAGGGCACATGAAAAGGATGGTTGGCTCAGAATATCGAAAATATCCAGAGACGGAAAGAAACAGGAAATCATCACCAAAGGCAATTACGACGCCAATATGCTTGCCTTTGACGCCAAAAACAAGACCATTTACTTTGAAGCATCGCCTTATGATGCCACTGAGCGATATCTATATTCCATCCAGGTAGATAAGGGAGATTCCATCAGGGTTACACCCCAGAAATTTGATGGCACCAATGGCTATGTTTTCTCACCGGATGGCCAATATGCCCTCCATTCATTCAAAAACATCCATACTTTGACCAATTATCGGCTCGTTCATCTTCCTGACCATAAAAAAGTTTATCCGCTGACGGATGACGAATTCAGGAAACCCAATAACAATTATGATCTTGAAAAATTTTCTGTGACGACCATAGACGGTGTTGACATTTCCGGCATTATGGCTAAGCCAAAAGATTTTGATCCGGCAAAAAAATATCCGGTTTTCTTCTACACTTACGGTGAGCCGGCAAGCACAGTTGCCAATGATGCTCCGACTTTCAATTCATTTGGTGCACAGCTGGTACCAAAGGGATATATCGGTATTGCCATGGACAACAGGGGAACGCCTTCATTGAAAGGTACAGCATACCGTATGGCGGTTTATAAAAAGTTTGGTATAGTCAATGCCCGAGACCAGGCAATGGCCGCTAAAGAAGTGTTCAAATGGCCATTTATCGATACCTCACGTGTGGTTGTACACGGCTGGAGTGGTGGCGGTAACATGACCCTCAACCTGATGTTCAGATATCCTGAAATTTATAAAACCGGGGTTGCAGTTGCATCCATCACAGATCAGCATCTGTATGACAACATTTACATGGAAAGGTTTATGGGTACACCGCAGGAAAACGAAGAGGCATATGTGGCTTCTTCTCCCGTAACTTTCGCAAAAAATCTGCAGGGAAATTTATTGATTGTCCATGGTACAGGCGATGATAATGTACATTACCAAAATGCTGAATTGCTCATCAACGAACTTGTTCGACATGGCAAGCTGTTTGAATTTATGGCTTATCCCAACAGAACGCACGGCATTTATGAAGGTCAGGGCACCTCTCAGCATTTGAGCAAAACCATCATTGATTTTATCGAAAGAAAAAGCCCTCCGGGAGCCAGGTAGATAACAAAAGAAAGGTCAGCTGTTGATGATCACACCAAATGGTTCCAGTAAACCAATTGCATGGGGAAAGTCAAATCTTGCCCCTTTAAGTTTATTTTGTCTTGGGTCTATATAGTATCCATAAGCACCGGTAAAATTGGCCTTTTCAAGGTTGGTCTGATCAAAGACAGCCTCTGCAAAATTACAAGAGAGAAAGCTTACACCCGAGCAATCTGCATCAGTAAAATCTGCGCCCTGGAGTTTGCAATCTTCAAAGCTCGCATTTTTCAAGCCAATGCCAATGAAAACCGCATGAGACAGATTGCAAGATTGAAAAGTGGCTTTAAATCCTATGGAATTGATGCCACTCAAATCAAAACCCAATATCTTACACGATTGAAAACTGCACTCCTGGAACCTGGTGCCGGTCAGGGCAATATTGCTGAGGTTGACTTCAATAAAATCGCAATTGACAAACTTACAACGCGAAAGATCCATGCCCGACAAATCACCATCTCTGAAAATACAGTATTCATACAAGGCTCCATCGGCAATGGCTTTTGCTACTGCTTCACCTTTAAATTCCTGGTCGTCGAATATCATGGATGCTTTTATTTGAGCATGAGAAAACTACCTGCTTTCCCATAAGCCTGATTGTCACAAATGTATGAAATCTTATAAAAATAAGACCCGCCAGGCATTGGGCTCCCGTTCTTGGTACCGTCCCAGCGATCTGATTTTTGTGAAAAGCTCGTGATAAATCCACCCCAACGATCGTAGATCTCAAATGACTCTATTTTGTCTACTATAAATGTGTTGGCAATTCCCAGGGCATCATTGAGGTTATCTCCATTTGGTGTAAATGCAGCCGGAATCAACAAATTGGAACAATCTTTTTCGTCTGCTTCTATCACATTTATGGTCACTGAGGATACTTCTTCACATCCATTATTGGTAAGACTCAATTCGTAGGTGGTCGTCTCCTGTGGTGTTGCTGTAGTAGAAAGTGAGGAGGGGTTGCTCAGTCCTGTAGTCGGGGTCCAGGTGAAGTTGTCAAAACAAGTCGTACCCACATTGATGTCAACACTGTTTCCTTTTAAGATGGTGGTGTCAATATTGACCACCTGATCCGGGAATACGTAAGAGTTTTGCAGGTCTTGTCTTGAAAGCGCAACATTGTAAATCTTGACTTCATCAATTACGCCTACAAACTTATCATCACTTTTTACAGTACATGGACTGCCTGAAAACCTAAGTCTGGCATTTTTGGAGATGGGAATATTTCTGCTGACTTGTTCCAGTTCTGCCAATTCATTGTTGATGAATAGAGAATAGTTAAGCTGGCTTTTTGTCAGGGTAATCCTGTTCCAGCAAGAACTGCCAATGGGGCCTTTTAAAACATAATACTCACCTACGTCTTCTGAAATTTCAACGATAATCTCTTTTGTCTGCGGCAGGTATTTCAAATAGATTGAGGAATCAAGGCTACAGGCCGACTGTATGGACAATATATCAGTAGAAGCAAATGAAGATGTGATGTTCACATAAAAGTCAATGCTGAAGTCTTTTGAAAAAATCTGATTGATTTCACCGCCCAGTTCCAGGCTTTCATTTCCTGAAAATTTGAGCCCGTCCCCCCCAATACCGCAGCCGCAGGACAAATTGCCCATCAATTTGGCATCGTCTCCAAAAGCCGTAGCATCCTGCAAATTGCAACCATCAAAGGTATAGCTGTATGCCGCTCTCTTTTGCCCCGTAAGTATTTGTGAATACATACCGAGAACAAGCATCAGTGTGAAAGTGATGGAAAAAGCATTTTTTTTGATCATCATATTTTTGAGCAATTGGCTCCGTTTGTCGATAAAACGCAGCAAATGTATAAAAACAAACGGTCTTGGGCATATTGGTATTGTCAGATAGTTGAGAATGATACAGACTTTCTATATTTGCATCACATTTCAAAAAAGCATGTCCTTATTTAGTGTTTTAACAAAGAAGAAAAACGCCGGTGCTGACGGGCCAGAAGAAGATGAGATGGGCTTTTTCGATCATCTGGAAGTATTAAGATGGCACATCATCAGGTCGGTTCTTGCGATATTGGTTCTGGCGATCGTTTTTTTCACGATGAAGTCATTTACTTTTGACACCATCGTTTTTGGTCCAAAAAAGCCGGGATTCATTACATATAAACTAATCTGCGATATTTCTCCGGCGATTTGTTTTTCACCCCCAGAGCTCAATCTGATTACCCGGGAGATGGGAGAACAGTTCTTCATCCACATGAAAGTAGCATTCTGGCTGGGCTTGATTTCGTCATTTCCTTATATATTTTGGGAGTTCTGGCGATTTATAAAACCTGGACTGTACAAGACAGAGCAAAAAGCAGTGAGAGGCATTGTACTATACTGCAGCTTTCTCTTTTTTACCGGGGTTGCTTTTGGGTATTACATTATTGCGCCTTTTGCTATTACCTGGCTGGGTTCATATACAGTGGGAACGGAAGCAGAAAATTCTCCAACACTCGCATCCTATGTGAATTACATGACCATGTTCACCCTTCCAACTGCGATATTGTTCGAATTGCCCATCGTGGCCTACTTCCTTGGTAAGGTGGGACTGATTACCTCCTCATTTATGAGGCAATACAGACGCCATGCCATTGTCATCATCTTCATTTTTGCAGGAATTCTGACCCCTCCCGACGTCATTACTCAGATGTTGATTGGCACTCCAATGATATTGCTATATGAAATATCCATCAGAGTAGTCAAAAACATAGAAAAGAAAAACAAAGCCATAGTGCCCGTCAATGATTAGAATTACATCCAACTGGACGCTGTTCTGGAAAATGTTCATACCGATCATCTATGCAACATGGATGCTGACGTTTGGCCTCACATTGATATTAACAGACAATTCCAATTTTGATCTATTTTTCAGTCCTGTAAGTAAGGTGATTTACTGGGCAGTAATTTTGCCAATCCTTGCTTTATTCTATTTCAAGTTCTGGACATTCAAACGCATAGAATTTGATCAGGATCACTTCTACATCACCAATTATTTCAAAACCATCAGAATTCCTCATGCCGGTGTTGACAAAGTAACATTTGGTAGCATGGGAAAGGTAACGGCAAAGCTTCACCTTAAACAAAAGGGGTATTTTGGTGATAAAATAAGGTTTGTCCCTTATCAACTAGGGCTTGAAGAAATGCAAAAAAGGACCGAGGTGAGGGTTGAAGAGAAGAAATAGTTGGATCGGGAGTTGGTCTTTAGGTGTTGGTCTTTAGCACAAGGTTTTAGGTATTAGGTTTTAGATTGCTTGTGTCTTCCATAGACATCACCCACTTTCAGTGTATTTTTGCGGGATTATTTGCATTTTCTTCGGAAAATAAAAGTCGATGTTATTATTTGATCCAACTAAAGGTGGCTGATCGGAGCTGAAGCCTGGTCTTTGGGTGTTGGTCTTTTGGTGTTGGTCTTTTTGGTTCATATTCCTCTCCAAAAGCCCTTAATATTAAATACATATCCCTTTATCTCTCGCAATGGCGCAAAGAGGTGGTGAAGTTTGAGAACGCAAAGAATCCGGAGATCGTGGTTAAGACATTAAGATTCATATTGATTAAATTGACTTGAGCCGTAAACAATAAAACCCAAACAAAATAATCCGTAATTCGTAATTGAAGATTCGTAATTATACGCTTGGTGGCTGAGCGAAGCCGAAGCCAGCGTAGCCGAAGCCTGGTCTTTAGCACACGGTATTAGGTATTAGAGGCAACTTTTTCATGAGATACCACCCATTTTCAGCGAAAATCAGCGCGTTTTTCTGCGCTAATCTGCGGGAAACCAAAACAGAGTACAGAATCCAGAGTAACAATGACACTTGTTTGAACGAAGTCGAACTTTTGTGCGGATTTTGTTCGAGAATATCCTGTTGCAATCCTATATTTATTCTGGCAATCATTAGTTAACATCCTTTAAGTCTTATGTTATGGCTAAAAAAATGATCATTGAAAAATCTGTGGATATCAATAAACCCATAACTACGGTTTATGATTTTATTAAAATATCCAGGAATCAGGACAAATTCAGCGTCTGGAATATGGCAGACCCCAACCAAAAAGTCACGACATCAGGCACGGATGGCACAGTAGGATATCAATACAGTTGGGACAGCACGAATAAAAACGTAGGTGCTGGGAAACAAACCATCACCAAACTCATGCCCAATGAGGAGATAGCCTACCTCCTTCAGTTTGAGCGTCCTATGAAAAACACTGCAACTTCAAAATTTCTGACCAAAGAGCTTGGCCCAGACAAAACCAGGGTGACCTGGACCTTTGAGGGTGAGACAAAATTCCCTATGAGCCTGTTTTCTTTCATCTTTAAAGGCATGTTGGGCAAAGACTTACAGAAAGGTCTGGACAATCTAAAGGGGCTTTTGGAAGGTAGCAATAGCAGCTGGTAGATAGCTATTTCCTATCGATGTTTAAAAAGTCTCGAACATTTCAACCCCTGTTTGCAAATCCTTCTGTTGACATTATTCCATTTGAAAACCAATCAATATTCGTCCGCTTAACTTACCAGACACTTCATGTTCTGATTTAGTCATTCTTTTGGAACATGGAGCTAAAACCACACTTTTGGGTAGGTAATACACCTTTTACCACTGGTATTTTCGATCAAAAAAACCATTGATGCATTTTAAAATTGAATTAAAAAGTTCAAAACCAAGGGTTTTTATCTTTTTACTATCAATTACCTTTGCTATAAAAGGTATAGCCTTAGATCACTTTTGGGATAAGGTTCAGACAGGTAACTACAACGATCCTGCGAATTGGACAGACGTAAGTGGAAACCCATTAGGCACCATACCATCTCCAACAGACAATGTTTTTCTTACCAACGCCGACGCTGGACATATTACTGTCATTTTTCCAGCTGGAACAACATTTTTTGCCAACAACTTTTATGCAGAAAACGCAACACTTATCTTTCAGGGCTCAAACCTCAACCCCCTATTCATTCAAGTGCATGGCGACCTTACCTTTGAAAGCAATGTTATAACTACATATAACGTACCACATGTTAATAAATGGTCGATCAATGGTCCTGGATTTAAAGATGAACACTTGATTGATACAAAAAATATCGATCTTAATGATCTTACTTTTGATGTAGAAGGAGTAGCTTTAAATGTCAAAAGTCCATTGACAGTTAACGCTACTTTCAGGTTTTATAAAGGTGTGCTTTTAGCTGAAAGCACACAAATCACTGTTGGATCAATGTTTGTTGGGGTTCCGGGATATTCTAGCGATAACGCATTAATAAAAGACCTTTATCTTGATAACTCGATTATAATTTGTACAAATCTTTTTTATTCGAAATACAATAATACTGGAGCAGTAACACTGCACGGAAATCATACCATATCCTCACCAAGATTTTTTCTTGACGACATTCATCTTGATCATGCTATCCTTACAAACTTTGACCCTCCATTAGATAGAGATGAGTTAAATATGGATGTAAGAAATCCAATAATCAACCACTTGGAAATTGACAATGAATTTCTGACGAGAATCGCAGGTTCAATGACCATCAACAATCTTCTCGAAATCATTCAACCAGGAAAAACCATAGAGTTTAGCACCTTTGAAAATTGGGCATATTTTAATGAATTGACCATAAACGGCAGTGTTACAACACCTCCTGGGGGGCCATGCAATCTCTTGACTATGTTTACCATAAAAAATGAGAATGACTATTTTTTCAAAAGAACCATCGGCACAGTTACTTTTCCAAGGGCCTTAATTCACAACATCAAAACTACAGGTGGGGCATCTTTTAATGTCACCTCCGGAAAGGTGATCGGCAGTAATGCCTATTGGAATGCCACATTAAATACCACAAGCACAACTTACTATTGGGTCGATGGCAGCGGTAATTGGTTTGACGCAGGCCATTGGTCTTTGCAAACCAAAACACTAAATAATCCTGGTGCCTGTGTACCAAGAGCTGTCGATAATGTTATCATTGATGATTTTTCTTTTGATGGATCGGGTCAGGAAATTCTAATGGATTACTCCATTGGAACTAAATGCCAAGATTTCACATGGATAAGCAATCCAAATAATGGGGCTGTAACCCTTTATAAGCCATTCGGATATACGCAAGGAACAAAGCCACATGTCAATACAGGCTCTTTCACAATAGGACCTCAAGCAGTATTCAATACGAATGCAGCTGCACAATTATATCAAATATGGCTGGATGGTCAAGGCGATATAAATATACAAAACAACTTGCCTGGTTTATATCTTTATTTCAAAGGTTCCGGCAGCATATTTAATATTGACCATGATCTAAACCTTGACGAAATTTTATCCATTGATGGAGGCACTTTTAATACCAACAATCATGATATCTATGCGCGTAGCATTCAGGGGGCTGATGGTGAGAAAACGTTTAATCTGGGAACCAGCCACATTGAGTCAGATTCTTTGGTAAGATTATGTAGCAATGAGTTTAGCCCTACCACAATCAATGGATCTCAAGCTTCTGTAAAAGCAAAAGTACTACAACACAAGCCTACTCCCCTCAAACAAATTGAACTAAACAATTCGCTGCTTCTAAATTTGACATACGATTTTTTTGCGGAGAAGTTGATTTTGAGTGGTGAAGGCATCGTACGTAATTCATTTGACTCAATATCTGTGGACTCCCTCATATTGGGAAACAATGCAAAACTTGAAATTGGAACCAACTCCGGCGCAGGTCTTCGGGTAAATTATGGAATTCGCGGTCCTGGCAACTCACTTCCTCAGGCATCCATTAAATCAACTTCATCGAGTATAAAAATGGAGATGAAGACCGTTAACAACCTATGTATTCTCGGGAAAATTGCACTTGAAGGAGTACAAGCTGTCGGTGGCACAATCTTTCATGCACCTGAGAGTATTGATATTGGCAACAATCAGGGAATCAACTTTTCACCCAACACATTTTCAGGAAATCTCTATTGGATTGGTTTTACCAATGAATTTGACCCTTTGCCCAATTGGAGCAATATATCAGGAGGTTGTCCTACAAATCTGACTTCCTTAAAAAATGCCGACACTCTGGTCGTAGACCAATATGGATACCATGAGGACGATACCCTTTTTGTTAATAATAATGTATCGATCGCAAATATCTCATTTCGCGGTGTGGATAAAGATATTTTCCTGAAATTGAATGCATTGTTCTTTACCGGGAGTATATCTCTTACAGATCTAAAAGTAGAATTTCTGGGAAACGATGGAGGTGTAGGCTTACAAACTTTGATGCGGGTCAATCAGTTTTTAGATATCAGTAAAGGTGGTAAGTTTTATTTTGAAAATGTAAATATGGAGATGGGCAACAATTATGACGAGTATCAAAAACCTGTCATCGGGCTTACAAAAACTGCTGGCTTCTTCGACCCTCTCATCATTTGTAGGGGAAACAGCACCCTTAAAATTCTTGGAACATCGCATAATACAAGCATCCAAACATTGAAATTTGGACCCAATACTGGCGCAAATCTCAGTTTAGCGGATTTTATAATTGTCAACCAATCGCCATATAATATGCATTTTGACTTCAGGAACACAAAAGTCAACAGTTTTACCATTGATGCTCCTGGTACCATTTACAAGGATTATATATTCGAAAGCAACCTGAGGTTTAAAACATCATTAATTGTTCAAGATGGCAACCTTGTGATTCAACCGGGAGTAGTCATCAAGCATGAGAATTTTTGATCAATCTTACTGATCAAAAATTTCGAAGTGCCTTGATATAGAAGAATCAGTACTTCAATGGATTTACATCAACAAAGAAATCCAAATGGCAATCAATTTGTAGTAATGTTTATTAAGGCTCAGAGCTTATCCTGTGCTTTGGGGTGGAAATAATACAAATTGGGTGAAAATACTTTGGTTTGAAAATATACTTTTATTTTAGTCTGTAGTTATTTTAAATCCAAATCAAAGAATTCAAGCCATGTCAAAAGAAAACAGACGCAAATTCATCAAAAAAGCAAGCCTTGGTGGTCTTTTACTTCTCGGTACCAATCTCAAAGCCGGTGAAAATTTCCTGGAAATGCCCGAGAATGCATTCGCAAACAGAAAGTTCACCGCCAATGACAAAATCAGAATAGGATTCATTGGCTGTGGCATCCAGGGTCTTGCCAATGCCAACTCAGCATCCAAAGTTTCTGGAGTGGAGATTGCTGCCGCTTGCGACTTGTATGACGGAAGGCTGACGATGATGCAGGAGAAGTTTGGCAAGGATGTCAAAACCATGCGCGATTACCGCCAGATGCTCGAAATGAAAGACATTGATGCAGTCTGTATCTCTACCTCAGACCACTGGCACGATCACATCATGAAAGAAGCCTTGAAAGCAGGCAAAGCAGTCTATTGCGAAAAGCCAATGATGCACCACCTCGACGAAGGCATGACTATGGTTGAGGCAGAAAAAAAATCAGGGCTTAAAGTCCAGGTTGGTTCCCAAAGGGTCACTTCACTGGAAACACTTAAGGCTGCCGAACTCTACAAATCAGGCGCAATTGGTGACCTTATTTTGATTGATACGCGCAATGACCGCAACTCCTCCAATGGAGCATGGCAATACAGCATACCTACGGATGCAAGTCCGGAAACAGTTGGTTGGGACGCATTTATTGGTGATGCACCAAAAAGACCTTTTGACAAAACAAGATTTTTCAGGTGGAGAAATTACGATGACTATGGCACGGGGGTTGCCGGTGACCTTTTCGTACACCTCTTCACGGCTCTCCACGTCATCACAGGAGCTGTAGGGCCTTCTAAGATTTATGGAACCGGAGGACTAAGATTCTGGAAAGATGGCAGAGATGCTCCTGATGTTACGCTCGGCTTGCTCGATTATGACAAAAGTGCAAATCACCCTGCTTTCAATGTACAAATGCGCGTCAACTTTGTCGATGGTTCTGGCGGCGGTTCACACGTCAGACTCATAGGGACAGAAGGCGTCATTTCTGTCGAAGGAGATGGAGTCACAGTCATCAACAGACCGGTAAGAACGGAACCTACCTATGGTGGTTGGGATTCCTTCGGCACATTCTCCGAAAAGCAACAACAAGATTTCAAAAAATGGTTTGAAGCTACCCACGGCAATGACTTCCGTTATAAAATCAAGTCACCACAGGAAATTAAATATAGCCTTCCTGAAGGATACAACGCCCATGCCCACCACTGGCAGAATTTCATTAAAGCATTGCGCGATGGGGATAAAATTGTAGAAGACACCACCTTTGGACTCAGGGCCGCTGCCCCATCATTGGGAGCTAACATGAGTATGAAAGCAGGAAAACCGCTATTGTGGGATCCTGTGGCGATGAAGATGATGTAGGATTGGGTTGGCCCTAATGAGAACCATCAGCTGTGGAAAAATTTCGAAACAAATTCAGAACATCTTCACATAGAAGGCCCCATTGGAATTATTCCTCAGATGCTTTTTATTTTTTAACCATTGTTACACAAAATAGAACATGCAATTTAGGAAGGATTGAAAATGGTGTAATGATTTTATCAGAAATGGGGGAAATCGTCTTGCAGGAATGGTACAAATCCTTTGATTTGCGTTCTGAATTATTTCTGCATTCATTTGTTTTGATGCCTAATCATCTGCATACCATTGTCGAAATTAATAACAATGTAAAACCGAACCACCTTGCAGTTCCACAAAACAGCCCCACAGAAATGTCCGGCATTGTTGAAACGAACAATTTTGTTGAATTGGATGGTGATTTAGAAACGAACGGCACCGCAGAAACGAACGGTGATGTAGAAACGAACGGCACCGTAGAAACGAACGGCCGTTCGTTTCTACCGCAACGATTACCAAAATCCATATCGTCATTTATTGCAGGATTCAAATCGGCAGTGAATACAAAAATTGATGATTATATTGACCAGCATAATTTACCAATTCCAAAATATCATCGCAAAAATCATTTTTTTCAACAAAATTATCACGACCATATCATCAGGTCAGAGGATGCTTTTATCAGAATTCAAAACTACATTATCAATAACCCAGGCAAGTGGATGGAGGACAAATTAAATCCTGTTTCATTAAAATAATTACATCTTTTACAAACAATGCACTTACATAAACTAATCATTTTTTCAATACTAATCATTGCATGCCAGTATAAGAAAAACACAATTGAAACACCCACCAAACCTATACCTTACAAAACCACCATCCAACCAGAATTCAAATCCTATTTTGATGCATGCGGAGTTGAAGGCTCCATAGCCATTTTCAATCAACAAAACAAAGAGTGGATACTTTCTGATACCCTTGGGGTGAAATTCCCTACCCTCCCGGCATCTACCTTCAAAATCATCAATTTGCTGATAGCATTAGAGACCAAAGTCATTGCTAATGAGCATGAGATCGTTGCGTGGCCAGGAGATACTGACACCGTCAAATATGGCTACAGACCTGAAATATACCACGACATGTCCGTGAAAGAAGCATTTGAAGTTTCTGCCGGATGGGTGTTTATAGAATTGGCCAAACGCATAGGCAAAGAGCGCTATGAACATTACCTCCATCTATCTGACTATGGCAACCAAGACCTTTCACAAAAAGACGCCGATTTCTGGAATTTTGGAGCTTTCGCTATCTCGCCCATCAATCAGGTCGAATTCCTCAGAAAATTGTACGCTGGCAATTTACCTTTCTCCCAGGAAAACATGGCCATCGTCAAAAAAGTAATGGTGACTGAATTCACTGATGCCTTTACCATAAGATCAAAAACAGGCTGGACCCGAGAAAACAACATCAACACCGGCTGGTGGGTGGGTTATATCGAGAAAGGAAATGATGTTTATTTTTTTGCGACCAGACTTTTGCAGGACAGAAACCAAAACCGCGAAGATTTTGGGGCTTGCAGAAAGTCCATTACCAGGTCCATTTTCAAAGATTTGAAGGTGTTGGATTAGGTCTATGACCTCTTCCAAATTCAAAATATTCCTTAAAAAACACTGCCAATCAACCAACATATCCATTCTTTTATATCTTTGTCAAAGCCATATTAAGTGTGTATAACACAATTAATAATTTACAAAAGAAATCTGATGATCAGTAAATTCAAATCGTTAAGGTGGACCATGCCTTTGCTCATGTTACTTGGGCTTCAAATGGCAGCTATTGCACAACAAGGACAAGGTCCCGGAAATCCACCGGGTCCGGGCCAGGGACCAGGTCCGGGAGGCTTCAGACCCCCAAATATTTCCGTTCCCATTCAGAGCGATACATCACGCACTTTAGGGGCATACTTTTCTGTCGCTGTCACCCCTAAGAAAGCACCGGATGCCAAAGGGTTCGTGCAAAGATGGTTGGTCATGGATCCCATCAAAAAAGACATAGCCAGAAACAACATACTCACAGAAAATTATTTGAGAGCCGCAGTAGACACTTTAAACTTCTCCACAGATTTCACCATGGTTCCAAAAAAAGAATCGGTGTCTAAAATGGGAGATCAGGAATACAAGTGGCGTGCGATAGACAGCAAATTATTCAATTTCAAACTACACCGATACTCATACGCCATGAGTAAACCACAGTATGGCGTCTTGTACTGGGTGGTAACCATCATCGACTGTCCCCAGGAAATAAAAAATGTCAGAATGATGGCGGGGTGCAATTCTGCAGGCATGTTCTGGCTTAATGGCGAAGAAGCCCTGGTCATCCCGGGAGACAAAGACATGGTCGTTGACCATTGCGCATCAAAGTTGCTCACCTTAAAGAAGGGCAGAAATATAGTGCGCGGAGCAATCATCAATGGTCCCGGAATGATCGATTTTTCGATGAGGTTCCTCGATGAGCAAGCCAGGCCGGTAAAGAACTTTACACTCAGTTTTGAATAATTAAGTCACTTCGAAGTTTTCATTTCAAACATTGGATTCCATTCAATTGGCTGTAAAACACAAAAATAAATCATGAAACACATCAATATAGTTTGCATCATCAGCATAACATCCTTCCTTTTACAAATGCAGCTCAATGCACAGGTAGGTAAACCTTTCATCCACGATCCTTCCACCATTGTAGAATGCGAAGGAAAGTATTACACTTTCGGTACCGGTGGCGGTGGCCTGATTTCTGAAGATGGGTGGACATGGAATGGAGGAGCAGTTCGACCCGGTGGTGGTGCAGCCCCTGACGCCATCAAAATTGGAAACCGCTACCTGATTGCCTATGGAGCAACAGGAGGAGGTGCAGCGGTAGGTCACCGGGGCAAAATTTACACCATGTGGAACAATACCCTCGACCCCAATTCTCCTGACTTCAAATACAGCGACACAATTGCAGTGGCGTATTCAGATGGATACGAGGATTGCGATGCCATCGACCCCGGCATGATGCTGGATCCGAGTACAGGACGTCTTTGGTTAACATATGGCACCTACTATGGATTTATTCGTGTGGTAGAACTAGACCCTAAGACCGGCAAGCGGGTCGTTGGTAACAAATCGGTGGATATCGCCATTGTCTGCGAAGCATCCATCCTTACCTATCGCGATGGTTGGTATTATTTACTTGCCAATCACGGCACCTGCTGTGACGGAGCAAATTCAACATACAACATTGTCGTAGGCCGTTCTAAAAAAGTAACTGGTCCATACATCGACAATGTGGGCAGAAGCATGCTCGAAGGTGGTGGTAAGATGGTTGCTGCAACCCGTGGCAGATTGATCGGCCCCGGCCATTTTGGAAGAAATATCATTACCGACGGTGTCGAAAAAATGTCCTTTCACTACGAGGCAGACCTCGATCAAAGCGGCCGCAGTGTTCTCGCCATCGTGCCCCTGGTGTGGAAAGATGGGTGGCCAGTAGCAGGAGAACACATCCAAGCAGGCACCTATGAGATAGAATCTGTAAGAAGAGGTTACAGCCTCGAACTTGCACTTGATTTTACAAGAATGGCAGGAGGTATGAGAGGATTTGGCCGCAACAACGACGAACCAATTAAGCCTGTTCCATCTCAGGCGCTCGCAGATGTCATTCAGACCTGGCCAACAGGCGACATCAATGCCAGAATAGGTGATTATATTTCCCGCCCGCACCAAAAATGGGCAGTAAGTCCTGTTGCAGAGGCAGGAGGATACTTTGGCGGACAGTATTATAAAATCCTCATTGATGGCACAGAAAGGGCCCTTGCTGCCACTGCCGATGGAGAAGTCATTACCGTGCCAGCCTATACTGGTGACGTCTCACAACTCTGGAAGATCGATCAGCTGACAGATGGAAGCTACCGCATCATGCCAAAGGAAGTTCCAAATTCCAAAGAGGAGCTGGCATTGATATCCTTTGGAGATACCAGACCTACCCTGGGTAAGTTTGATATGAAGAATGATAACTGTAAGTGGAATTTCAGGATGCCTTAATATAGAAAGGCATATACTGATCGAAATAGATTTGTCCACTTGTATGCTGCTAAAATGAACCATATCTTCATTTCAAATACTCGCTGGAGGTATGAATAAGGTGTGACACGGAGGTCACAGTTCGGCGTTAAATATAGTTCTTTGTAAAAAAAAGTGGATTTTGTACCTGTATTACGGTATGCTCTATACCTTGCTAAGGCTCGGTTCACTTATTAAATTGACGTTGTCAATTTTGCTCTGCATCATTCGTTCATGACGATTTCTTTACACGCTTCAAGTTTTGAGCCTTGATCTGATTCATTTTATCACCACATACAAAATGGACATTCTATTTTCCAATCAGTATATAATATGTAGTACCTGGGCAGAAACCCAAAAATCCACAGATTCAATATCAAGGAGGCATCCCACCCGGGTGGTGCTCAATCTGGGTTAATCATCTCATATACAACACAGAGTCAGGAATGAGTGGATGTTCAAATTTAATATTTCTATATATTACACCGTTTTCACCAAGATCCTCTATTGATTCTGCTGGTCCAAATAATTCAATGAGGCTTTCTTCCTCTATTTGATTGATTTTAACAAATTGACCTCCTTCCAACTCAATTATTTTCCATTTATTTTTATAACTGTAGTCGACTAAAGTTTTTAAAAAAATATGGTCTGTAACAGTATCAAGGGTTGAGAAAAAGAATTGTGAACGACTACTTCTTAGCCATCCAGATGAAAAATATTGATTTTGCACCTCCATATTCTCCCAATGGCCATACCACCATACTTCTTTCTCAAAAAGAACACTTTCTTTGGTACAAGATATCATAAATAGAATCAGCACCAGGACTTTGGCATATAATTTTTTCATTTTAAAATCACTTTTAATTAAGGTCTGAAGTTTGTATACACTTTCATCAAACTATCATAATCACCAATACTATATGGACTTGCAGCATACCAAGCATTGCTGGTGCCATTCCAACCCCAGTTCATATGCCACTGATTGGCAGCATAAATGGTACAATTTATACAATCTGGGCATACCCCGCAATAATATGGATGAGATCCATAATAAGGATCTCCATTGCAATTTCCATTACTTGACCAATACTCGTAGTGAAACTGTTTGTATCCGTCTGCTAACCAAATATGCCAATCTGCGCCAAAAGAATTTGTAGCTCCGGTGAATATTACCGGAAATTGACTTTGCAAATCATTTGTAATCGCACTATATCTACTAGAAAGTGTACCTATTCCATCATGAGTGTATCCGTAAAAATCAAGACCGTCACCAATATCTGCTGGAATTGTGGCAGTACTACATCCAGAAATACCAAAAATAGTACCCATAGCATCTCCGCAAAGTCTTAATAACATAGAACTGCTTAAAAAACCTCCAGAGTTTTCAGCGCAAGCACCTCTATTAAGAGGCATTGAACTGTAATTTGTAAATGTTGATATTCCATTGTAAGTCATAGTAATTAAAGGCGATTCATGGTATCTTAATACCATTCCCAATGCAACCGGACCACAACCTGCAGTATTTCGATTACAATTGCAACCACTATTATTTCCGGAAAAAAAATTAAAATGTCCAATTTGACTCCATTGAGCTATTGGATCAACAAAAGGTCCAACTGTGTAACTATAAGTATTATTGCATGAAGGTGGACGGCATTCTCCATATGTACATGAATTTCTTTTATGCACTACTTCACCTTCTCTATCTTTTAGTTTTTCATAATTTGAAAGCTTTTCCCAAATAGCTTCTATAAATCTAGGCCGTTCTTCTCTCCTTGTTCTTATGTCTCGAATCCTATTTTTATAAATCTCTAAAAGAATATTCGGGCCTTCTAAATCTACACCACCCCAATCATGATATTCAGTTTGAGCAAGGATTGGTTCAAATCTTGAATCAGCTGAAACAATACAAAACCCTTTAGAATATTCAATTGTATAGAATAAAGCAAGTCCATCTAAAGAATCAATTTCTGTTGTTATTTTTGATACTTTCTTTTCCTTATAATCTCTTTTATTAAAATCAGCATCATATCTGAAAAAATTTTCAGCGACTAGCAAAGCTTCGTCTTGAGATATTTCATAGTTTTCATTGACTAATTCTTCAATCTCATAAGCCCTTTCCTGAACGTCTTCATGTGAATTGGATTCTTCTGAACGACCCGGTGCCGCTTCCTCTGAACAACTGAAAATGATCGTCATGCAAATTAAAAAAAAGAAGGATTTGGTACAATACTTTGAATAAAGGATGTAAAATTTGGTTCTGGATTTAATATTCAAACTTCTAAAGTGTCCCATATTAAAGCATTAAAGGTGATTTCCTACTTCTTGATTTGGAGTTTCGGTTGCCTCCAACCTGGGGTTTTTAAAAGAAGAAACCGAAGATTTACAGGTTTAAATATTGTTTTCACAAGCTTGCTAATGCAATATATATAATATTTATATATAGTTAAATTTTATTTAAATTTTTTTACGCTTAAGTGGGCAATATTATAAAATCCACCTTAGCAGCTACTGCTGACGGAGAGGTCATCACTGTACCAAATTTTACCGGTACAGCAGAACAGCTCTGGAAAATCGACCAGCTTACCGATGGCAGTTACCGCATCATGCCGATAGCAGTGCCAAATTCAAAAGTGGAACTGGCACTGATATCTTTTGGAGATACCAGACCTACCTTGGGTAAGTTTGATATGAAGAATGATAACTGTAAGTGGAATTTCAGGATGCCTTAAGTTTTGGAGCAAATGTTCTAAAGATCGGATGAGGGATTTATACTTATCGGAAATAGAATTGACCACAACATTGCTGCTAAAAATTCAAAATTCGTCGTTAGGCCCATTATAATGACGGGAAGCCGGAGCACCCATTTTGGTTATGGAGTAGCTGTGAACAGTGAATTACCGTTCCGCACTAAAATTGATTGCAACGATTTCTTCACGTGCTTCATTCCGACTTTTGAACTTTTATCATCACAATCAAAATGGTCATTCCATTTCCTGATTAGTATATTGATTTAGTATAAAAACATCTCCTTCATCATATCTAACAGTTCATCTTTTTTACGACGACTCACTTCTAGAAGCTGTCCATTACTGAGAAGCACACTACCGCCCTCAGACTTTTTAAATCCTGTGACATGAGATAAATTGATCAGGTATGACTTATGTATTCTAAAAAACTGGGCATCGGGAAGTAATCGTTCATAATCCATCAATGGTCTAGACATGAGCATTTGTCGGCCGTCTGTGAGGAAAAATGTGGTGTAGGTATTGTCTGCACAGAGGTACAAAATGTCACGTAATGCGATGACATGATAACCTGAAGCATCTGAAAGGCAGATTTTGTCAACTTTTTTACTTTCCTTGTGGATAAGGTTTTCTGCCAAAACTTCCAATTTTCGGGTAAGGCTTCGCGATTCAATTCTTGATTTGGACAGCTCTACCGCATTCATCAATTCCTGAGGGTCAACAGGCTTGAGGAGGTAATCTACAGCCGCAAGTCTGAACGCCTGCAATATATAATCGTCATGGGCAGTCACGAAAATTACCTCAAAATTTGGAAAATGGATTTCTCTTAAAAATGTAATACCGTCTTTACCCGGCATCTCAATGTCAAGAAAAACCAAATCTGGTAAAGAAGTTTCTATGACCTCTTTGGCATTATAGACATCCGTACAGGTGCCAACTATGGTAACAAAAGAACAAAATTTATTGAGTAAGGTAAACAAGCTTTCTACACTCTTATTATCATCATCAATTATAACTGCTCTCATCTTCAATAAGCATATTTAGAGGGTAAATGGAATTCAGTTTTTGTTCCCCTTTCATCTTCAACAGGGCTTGTGATTTTGAATATTTCTTCATTTTCTGCATTAATATGATTCATTGCAAGTTGGACTCTGTTTTCCAAAACGGATAAAGCATGCCATTTTTTCTTGCTTGAGGCTTGGTCTATTGCCATGCCTATTCCATTATCTTCTACGCTTATCAATAATCTTCCTCCCTGTCTTGCTTTAATCTTTAATTTGACAAAACCATCTTTTTGCAAATCGGAAATACCATGTTTGAGGCTGTTTTCTATAAGCGGCTGGATCATCATGGGAGGTAAAAGCAGTCCATCTGTTTCACCAGAGATTTCGGTAGAGAAAAAGAATGGAATGGTCCTGTTTTTTTGCTCAAACTCCACATAATTTCGAAGAAAGGTCAGTTCCTCATCCAGGGTAATTTCCTCCCTATGGGCATTCTCAAAAGTAGTACGCATCAAACCAGCCATTTGGCGCAATTGCAATGCAGCCTCATCTGTCTGTCCGGAAAAGATTGAGCCTTGTATCTTATGTAATGCATTAAATACAAAATGAGGATTCATTTGGGCTTTAAATCCTGCAATGGTTTTGGTCTGTTGCTGCATGATTTCTGACTGAATCTTAATGGCCTCATTTGTTTTTGCCAATTGTTCATAAGCTCTTTTCCTGGATTGATTCAAATGGTTTAGGCCAAATACAAAAGTGCCAAGAACAAAAGTTAATACCAACATTCCCACACCGATACGTCTTTGACGATTGATGAGATCACTTTTCATCACGTTATCCTGCAGCGTGAGCCTAATGGCCTGGGAATCAGCCTTGGCTTGCAAGGCTCCTTTTTCAAGCCTGTCGGATTGCTGTCGTATTTCAAGTTGCTGCATTTCATTACGATGACTTAGGAGTAAGGCTTCATTTCGTTGCTGGTCAGCTTCAAATGCCAATGATTGGGCCAGCACCTTTTGCCTCGTAAGCTGTAATTCTCTGAGGTTTTGCTCAGACTGTAACTTCAAAATCTGGCCTTCATTTTTTTCTCTTTCATATCGCGTTTGAAGTTCTGCCAACTTGCCGAAATTTTCGGCATTTACCAAAGAATCGTGGAGCGTAGTAGCCTTTTTCTCATACATAAGTGCCTCATTCACTTCACCAATCTTTTCGTAAAGGACTGAAAGGGCTTTGTAAATATTATATTCGTCATACACGGCTTTTGTTTTCATCGTATAAGACAAAGACTGCTTATAAGCTATCAGAGCTGATTCACTGGATCCCTGCAGTAAGGTTACTTTTCCAAGATTGGAATAGTAGGTACTCAAAGACTTCAGATTGTCTTCGTTTATCAGTGGCTTTATGGCATCAAGAAAATAGAGACTAGAATCAACTTTTCCCAGATCAGCGTACATCAAAGCAAGGTTATTTCCCTGATTGATGATAAGTTGTGTATTACCAAGTTTTTCAGCCAGAAAAAAAGAAGCTTTTGTATAAGGAATGCCTTCCAAAATCATCATATCTTTTTCCTCAAAATCTCTTGATTTTTCGTAAAATATACCACCGATATTGCCCAAAACTATAGCCTTTATATTATTGAATTTTGGATCTGTACATTTGTCGATAACCTTCTTATAATAATGAAGCGCTTCATCTGGTTGCTCATTAAATACAAACATCCTGCCCGTTTCCCCATTTACCTTTATTTGCAGTTCAACATGTTTGGCATTTTCTGCCAACTGGTCCGCTTTGCGCAAATATTTACCAGCTGCTTCAAAATCTCCAAGTTCGTTGCACAATACGGCACTGTTCAACAGACTTTTGCACTGCAATGTATCATTGCCAATTGTAGCACTTTTCTCAGCAGCCATCTCATAAATAAGTCTGCTTGCATGGAGGTCACTGCGGCGATAGGGGCCGACCATCGTAAACATCTTTTCAATTGATTGCACTGAAGCAGGCATGTACTTCAGTACAGCTTGCAATGAATCTGAATTGACCTGGGCAAAAGCCAATATGGCAAATAAAGTGAACATGATGGTCAAAAAAACCTTTGACATGCCAATTGATTGTTTAACCAAATGTAATTATAAAGGGCGTTATAATGGGCGTTATAATGCCGTTCAAATCAAATTATTGTGTACCAAAACTCAGTACACTTTTTTCGCATAATTTATCACAACCATTCCCTGTTTCAATTCGACCGGAAGCTAGTTCACTTTAAATATCCGAAATTCATTCCTTTAATTTCACTTATTAAATCACAATATTCGATATGAATCATAGAGTTAAAAGAAATCGAAAAATCAAATTTGTCAGTGTATTTGTATACTTATTTCTATCACTCCAGTGTGTATTAAATGGACAGCTTCCTGTTTATCAAATCGAATATCAGCCGGCCAACCCAGTGGCTGGCGAACAGGTGACATTTACAATTCTCAACAACCACAATTGTTTTGTCGAAACAATCATTCCGGATTATGCAAATGATCCAGGTAACATGCTGCCATTTACTGCAACCTATACTTATCCAGACCCTGGTACATATTATGTACGTTTGGACGTAATGATACCTCCTGTCTGTCTGGTTTTAAGGGATAATCCCAGTACTAAACGCGACCTGTCCCCATTTTTTCTGATAAGGCCTATTGGAGCAACTTCATTTAGTGAGGCAGGAGGTGCTTATCCCCTTGTCATTGGAGCCCCTGCAGGCATCCCTACCATGTCACAGTGGGCAGTGGTTATTTTATTTCTCCTTATGATCATTGCAGCAAAAGCTTTCCAATATAATCGCAACAGCAGATTAGTTCAATAGTCTGACAAATTATTAAAGTAATTGCTATTAAACTTTACCACAAAAAATCGATTTCAAATGTTTGCCGAATCTTTAAGAAGGTATCATAAAATTGTAAATAAAATGGTTTCATTTACATACAGATTGATTTTTTTCACTTCAGGGTTCTTTTTATTTATGTCAGGAACACTCACTGGCCAATGCACCAGTCCTGATAAAGAGATGTTTCCCTACGAAGATGTCATTGCTTCACAAGTCAAGGATACGCAAATCATCAGCAATAAAAGTTATCCTGGTTCATATTTTGTGATGCGAGACTTAAAAGTTAATCATACCTATCGTTTTGTTTCCAGCGTTGCAGGTGATTATTTTACCATAAGGAATAGATACACAAAGGCGTTATTGGCTCATGGCCTATCACCGATAAATTTCACAGCAAGTTTTTCTCTTGATGTTATTGCTGTGCACATTCATACATCCAGCCCACCCTGTGGTGAGTCTTATGAAGAAAGGACGACCGTGTCAATTTGCACAACTTGTCCTGAGCCTGAGGGCAAAGTAGGGGTCAATAATAATCAACCGAAGGCTACATTAGACATAACCGGAAGGATCAGAGTTGGTGATAATTTGGAATCGCCGGTTGCTGGAAGCATAAGGTGGAATCAGGTGGTGAAAGACTTTGAAGGTTTCAACGGTACAAAATGGTTGTCACTCACGAAGGCAAATGCTGATAGTTTCGGAAAAGTTAGTTCAACAAACATCAGTGCGAATAAAATCCTGAGAGATGGCTTTGGTAAATTCGGGGACAGCTTTGGCTTTTCTGTTGCGATTTACGGTGACTATGCCGCCATAGGATCACCATTTGATGACATTGCGTCAACTGATGACAAGGGTTCTGTTTTCATATTTCACAAAGTAGAAAGTGATTGGCAATATCATGCCAAAATTACGGCTGCTGATGGCCTCAATTTCGATAATTTTGGAAGCAGGGTTGCTCTATGGGAGGACTACCTTTTAGTAGGAGTACCCAAGGCGGATATTTCTGGTCGTGCAGATCAGGGATCGGCATATTTATATTTGAGGGAAGGAAACAATTGGGTATTTCAACAAAAATTAATTGCAAGCGATGGTGCAATTGAGGACTACTTCGGAGCCACTATTGCCATTGACAATGGTTTTCTTGCTGTCGGTGCATTTCTGGATGATGTATCGGGCCGAATTGATCAAGGTTCGGTTTATACTTATCAATATATCAACGGGTCATGGCAATTATTTCAAAAAATTGTAGCTGATGACGGGAAAGCCGGGGATACTTTTGGCTACTCAGTTGCGATGAACAGAGACGACATTGCAATAGGAGCAGTTGGAGCCGATATTGGAAGCAAAAATGACCAAGGAGCCGTTTATTTGTATCGAAGAATCAATATTCCTTCAGAATACGTAATTCTACAAAAATTCGTTGCCTCAGATGGAAAAGCTGCCGATTACTTTGGATATGCTGTGTCCATGTCAAAATATTCAAATAGCAGTACTCCATTTCTTGTTATTGGTGCTCCATACCATGACATTGGTGCTTCTGCGGGAAACCAGGGAGCAATTTATATCTTTGAGGATTGGTATGCGACATTCAGACAACAACAGCTACAGATTCCCAATCACAACAATTATACCTTATTGGGAATAAATGTGTGTGCATTCGGCAATTATGTAGTGGCTATGGCCCCAAACTTCAACACCATCTTGTTTAAATGGGAGGGAGGGAATTGGCAAAAAAAATCTGAAATAGTATCTACAAATGGATATTCGATTTCAACAGCAGCTATGTCCGAAAAACATATTATTGGAGGAAGTTATGAGTCCGCTGAAATTTTTGAAAAAGTTGATTAATTACCAAACTCAATATGCTCTTCCATTTCATTGGGCTAAATATTCCAACGAAAATTAAATACTCAACCACATTGAATAGAAATTAGAAGATATGATTACCTCAGGGGAAATATTATGGTCGGAATAACCTAAAAGTAAGATCTCCAAAATTAGTATGGGCTCTTTAAATTTTTGTTCTAATTTTACCCCATAACCAATCATGTTGAAATGCAAAAAGTCCTATTGCTGGCACTCTTCGTGCTGGCCTCAACTCATCTTGTCGCCCAACTGACCATTGAAAAAATCATGCAGGATCCGGACACCTGGATCGGCACATCTCCGGACAACCTCAGTTGGTCTGATGATAGCGAGACCCTTTATTTTACATGGAACCCCGACCACCAGAAATCGGATTCACTGTACAAAATCACATTGACAGACCGTACTCCACAAAAGGTAAGTGTTCAAGAAAAACAGGATCGCGTTTCTGCCTTCTCATCGGCTTATAACAGCGATCGCACCAAAAAACTTTACATCAAAAACAACAACCTTTTTCTCCTGGACCTTCAGACCAATGAAATCAGACAGCTCACAGCGACACTTTCCAGAAAAAGCAGGCCCGGATTTACCATCTACGACGATAAAGTATATTTCACAGAAGACAGCAATGTTTTCATCATACACCTCAATGATGGCAGCATCCACCAACTCACCAACTTTGTCAACAGTTCGTCAAAACCTGAATCTAAACCTTCTCCGGCAGATCAACAATTGGAGAAAGACCAGCTTGAACTATTTGACGTGCTCAAATCACGAAAAGAAAACAGAGAAGCCAGAGAAACCTACAATAAAAACACAGCCATCAAGACCTTGAAAGAATTGCCAATGAATGGCAAAAACCTTCAAAATGTTGAAGTCAGTCCCGATCTGAAATTTGTCACCTATCGCCTGATGGAGACACCAAAAGGAGTCAAAAATACCTTCGTCCCCAGTTTTGTCACAGAATCAGGATACACCGAAAGCCTCAATGCCAGAAGTAAGGTAGGCGCACCCCAGTCAAGTTTTGATAGCTTTATTTATGACATAGAAGGCGACACCATCATCAAAATTTCAACCAAAAACATTCCGGGCATCAAGGACCAGCCTGATTTTGTCAATGACTACCCGAAGGATACCAGCAGCAATTCAAAAACACCAAGCCGAGGTGTCATCATCAACGGACCCGTCTGGTCGCCAAATGCAAGTCATGGCATTGTTGTCATCCGGTCACAGGACAACAAAGATCGTTGGATCATGGAACTCAATCCTGAAACAGCAGAACTCAAACTCATAGACCGCCAGAGAGATGAAGCTTGGATCGCCGGACCCGGCATCGGCTTTGCTACCAATCCGGGCAACATAGGATTTATCCATGAAGATCTCCTCTATTTCCAATCTGAGGCAACAGGATATTCTCACCTTTATACCTATGATTTCGCTACCGAAGCCAAAAAAGCGCTCACTTCAGGAGATTTTGAAGTAAGGTCTGCCAGTCTTTCCAACGACAAAACCAGCTTCTATATGACAACCAGTGAAGTGCATCCTGGAGAAAATCACTTCTATAAAATGTCTGTAAACGGGGGAGAAAGGATAAAACTGACCTTTATGACGGGTGGGAATGAGATAGAATTGTCACCCGATGAAAAAACAATTGCCATCAGGTATTCCAACAGCAATACGCCCTGGGAATTGTACGTCCAGGAAAACAAAGCCGGAGCCAAGGCAGTACAAATCACCAAATCTACTACTCCAGAATTCAATGCTTATGCATGGAAAAAACCGGAAATCATCACAGTAAAAGCCCGGGACGGCAAAGACATCTATGCCCGCTTGTACAAACCCATAAAAAAAGCCAAAAATGGCAAAGCGGTCATTTTCGTCCATGGTGCCGGATACCTTCAGAATGCCCACAAGTGGTGGAGCTCCTACTTCAGGGAATACATGTTCCACAATCTGCTCGTGGATAAAGGCTATACCGTCCTGGACATGGACTACAGGGCCAGCGCTGGCTATGGTCGCGACATCAGGACAGGCATCTATAGGTTCATGGGTGGTAAAGACTTGAGCGACAATGTAGACGGAGCAAAATATTTGGTGGAAAAGCATGGCATCAACGCCAAAAAGATTGGTATTTATGGCGGCAGTTATGGAGGATTCATCACTTTGATGGCCATGTTTAATGAGCCCGACGTTTTTGCTGCAGGTGCAGCTCTGAGGCCGGTCACAGACTGGGCAGCCTACAACCATGGTTACACTTCCAACATCCTCAATGAACCTCAAACCGACTCCATAGCCTACAGAAGGAGTTCGCCCATCTTCCATGCGGATGGACTGAAAGGCGATCTGCTCATCTGCCATGGCATGGTGGATGTCAATGTCCACATACAGGATTCCTACCGATTGGTACAGCGATTGATCGAACTGAAAAAGGAAAACTGGGAAATGGCGTCCTATCCTGTAGAAGACCATGGTTTTGTTGAACCTACTTCGTGGATGGACGAGTATAAAAGAATTTTAAAGCTTTTTGAAGATAAGATGTAGCTGAAATATGGGAGTTGTCAGTAATGAAATAAAATGAATCCAAAAACAAAACATACGATAGTCACTGGAATTGGATTGCTACTTCTATTAACAGGTTTTCTATTCCTTCCAAGTCCATATACGATAATTTTAGCATTACCTGTTTTTTTAATTGGATTACTACTAATATGGACTTCTAAACTTAAAAATAAGTTCAAAGTGTTATGCACGATTATGCCCATAGTATTATTCGTTCCGTATGCACAACTTGTAATGTACTTATTCAAAAACAGCTTGGGCTCAGAAACAAAAATCGATTTGATAATTGATGAGGACTTTTATGGAAAAATAGTAATAATTAACAACCTGGATTGTTCCAATAAACATGAAGTTGGGAAGCGTACAAAGATATTTGTGCCTGAAAATGGGATTACCCATTACAATGGTGAGCCCATAATCAATAATATTTTTACAAGGGTTCTTGAAAGGAATAAAAAAGGAGAAACTAAAGAATTGAATTGGAATATATTATCTAAAGATGAAAAAGGGATTATAATGGATGAAACAAATGGGATAGTATACGACGGTGAAAGTTACAAGGTTAATGTAATTGTAATTGGAAAAGAAATTCAATTGGATATAGGAATTGCATCCTCAGAAGAAGAAATAAAAAAATACATAAAAAAGTGTAAAAATGAACACTACTGACAACACGGAACTTACAAACAGCTAGGTTCCTCCTTTTTCCCTTGAGTCTCCCTGAAAGCCATCAGCTTTTGGTATTCCGACATGACTAAATTAAAATTAGAACACTCTGAGCTGAGGTTGGGAATGCGGTCTCCCACCACTTGGATAGAATCCTGGTCGAGCACAGAAAACTTTTTCTCCAGGCATTCGTATGGATCATGGTCAATGACATAATAACGCAGCTCATGGATGTTGTCTCTGGTGACCTCTGCAGACTCAAAATTCCAGGTAAGGTGTTTGTAATAAGCAAAAAACACCTGGCCATTTTGGATGTAATATTCCTCGTTGCCAACAAAATGATCGTATTCATTGTATTGGTGAAATATTTTTTTCAATTCACCATCCAGTGAGTAATAAATCACCTTGCCTTTTTTCTCACCATTACAATCGTAGTCGAGCATTACAGTATCCAGAACATCATCTTCTTGCGCCTCGACAATCGCATTGTATGCTTCAACAATATCTTCTTTGTCCTTTATCGTATCACCTTTCTCTATTATTTTTTCCTCCACTTCAGTGTGCTGATTCGCAGCACCGTATATGTTCTTAGACGAGTTTTTTCGATTACAGGCAAAAATGGCAACCACAAGCATTAATATGAGTATATCTTTCATGACCGTTTACTATTCGTTAATATTCAACACTTTATATCAATTAAAGGTGACATTAATACGAACTGTTAGTGTACGATGTTCAACCGATTACATGATTTTTCAAAAACTCAGGGAATACACTGGGTAAAACCATTCATATTTGGAAAAGTGGGTATGTAATTGCAAAACTTTTGCGGAAAATCAGAATTACACTGGGAATTGCGGAAAAGGATTTATTATCTTTCCCCAGTTTAATTTACACTTTTTTCAAATTTATCCAAGTATGAAATTTTCACTTGCTGTTTTTTTGTTTCTACCTATAATCCTGGCAGCACAAAACGTGGGCATAGGCACATCAGATCCCTCAGAAAAATTACAAGTCAATGGTATGATTTACACCAGCCAGGGTGGCATCAAATTCCCCGACAATACGGTCCAGACAACGGCTGCATTCAATAATACAGGCGTAAATCAACAAGCAGGCCCGATCATCATGACCATATCAGGCCCGGGCATGGACTTTAAAGGGAACGTCAATGCATACGGATTGTTAAACGGAATTAATCTCATTGATCAGTATGAGGTTATGACTCGACCAGTTAGCTCTACCCAGGGAGGCGTAACATTGGGAAAGACGGAATTAAAAGAATACACCATTAGAAAATCGATAGACAATACCTCCACTGCTTTTTTTAAAGCAATGGCCAACGGTACACAATTGTCCGAAGTTTATATCTATTACATCAAACCAGGCTTACTATCAAATACAAATGCCAACAGATTGATTCAGGCCGTTTTCTTTTCAGATGTATTTGTGACCAATCAGGAACAGTTTGCAACGGAAAGTGGTGAATTGGTTGAAGAAATAACTTTTCACACCAGTTCAATATGCAAATATTCGTACAAACCAGGTGGTGGAGGAAGTGACGCTGTTCTAACATTTGGCTACAATTTTCTTAGCTTGTCCTCAGGCAACTGCCCGACCATTTCAAATTGATAGGATCAATCTATTTCGTCCCCTTTTTGTAATGCCAGGAGCTGGTTGCCCATTTGAAACTTAGTAGGTATACTTTTACCCCCCTTGTAATCAGGAATAAGCACTTCAAAGTGGAGGTGTGGATTGGTCGTCCACCCCGTATTGCCGGATTTGGCAATGACCTGGCCGCGAGTCACCTTTTCACCCGGACTGACCAAACTTCCCCGGTATTGCAAGTGGGAGTACAAGGCTTCAGAACCGTCATCGTGCAATATTTTTACAAAATTAGCGAGGCGCATACACTTTGAAGAAGCGCAACCAGACTTGTTGTGTTGCACAACTTCCACCACTATGCCTTCTCTGGCCGCACATACCGGAGTGCCTTGTGGAGCAACAAAATCAATGGCTTTGATGCCGTTGTGGGAATATGATCCGTTATATCCCTGAGATACCTTGCTTTTGAATCCTGGTTTGAAAGGTATGGCGTAGGTGTAGCTGTCGTTGTGTTTGGTGCCGACGATGTCTCCGGGAATACAGGTAAAATGATAGGAATAACTGTAGGCTTTTGCCGTAGGCTTGATCACTGTCAACGCATAATCCTTAGCAAGCGCAGGCACAACAAAAAACTTCGCTTGAGGTGTGGCGACATTGCGCACACTCCAGTTGATTTCCAGCGTGTAAGGCCTGAACTCCTTGTTTTGCGATCTGATCTCAATGCTGCCATCAGGAAGCTTGACCTCATACACGGATACCGGCAAGTCAGAGGTGGTCACCCCCCACCCCAACATCAGCATTAAAATGAGTTGAACAATCATGTAAGCAAAACGGTATAAAAAAAAACTTGTTATCTTTAAACAACCATTTAAAGTAAACCTTAACAAGAAAATGCTCACTTAAGATGGTATAAAACAGAATGACTTATTTGAGCCCGATCATTCATCACTGCAAAACAAGTACCAAAAATGAGATCCATCTGGAAAGGACACATCAGATTCAGCCTTGTAACTATTCCTATTCAACTATACAGCGCAGTAGAAAGCGATGCAGACATCAGCTTCAGACAGTTGCACAAGGAGGACAAAGGCAGGATACAATACAAAAAGGTATGTGCATCTTGCAATGAAGAAGTACCTCAAAGTGACATTGTCAAAGGTTATGAATACAGTCCGGATCAATATGTAGTGATCACTCCTGAAGAACTGGATAAAATAAAACTAAAGTCCAACAAAGCCATAGACATCGAAGCATTTGTAGACCTGGACGAAGTGCCACCCACCAGATTTGAGACCACCTATTTTGTAGGTCCCAGTGGCGACATTGCCATCCCCACCTACAGCCTTTTTGTCGCGGCCCTAAATAAAACCGGCAAAGCAGCAGTAGGCCGGATCATACTCAGGGAAAAGGAAGATGTGGTTTTAATAGCTGCACAGGACAACACCCTGGTCTTGTATAAGCTGAGATATCCGGAAGAAATAAGAAGTCTCGACGATGTGCCCGGAGTGAAGTCAGAAAAGCCCACCGATGCCCAGCTGCAGCTGGCCCAGACATTAATTTTATCACTGGAAAAACCATTTGCCGAAGTAAATTTTGAAGATCGCTACAAAGATGCGGTCATGGAAATCGTACAGCAAAAGATCGAGGGCAAGGAAATTGTCAGCATCGAGGAGGAAGAAAAAGAAGGTCCGGTGGTGGACATTATGGATGCGCTGAAAAAATCGATCGAGGAGGCGAAGAAATTGAAGAAAGGGGCGTGAAATGGGTTATTGGTTAAAGGTTAAAAGTTAAAGGGAGGTTGGCTTTTAGCGGTTAGCTATTAGCTTTTTTATGTTGTATAAACATTTGATTTTAAATACATTATAATGTATCCGTTGATTTTTTAATTTTTCTTACTGTTCTTAATGCCTTAATGGTTATAATCATTCATCTCCAGGAGTGTTTTGGATCAATATAATTTTCATTTAAAGGTTAAAAGTTAAAGGGGGGATAGCAGTTAGCTTTTTTATATTTTCTTAAATATCTGAATTTAAATAAGTTATGATGTATTACTGACTTATTGCTTTTAATTCATCTTACTATTCTTAACGCCTTAATGGTTAAAAATAATTTTATATCAGAAGGCTTTTTGATCAATATAATTCATTTTAAAGGTTAAAAATTAAAGGTGGATAGCTGTTAGCAATTTTCACCCTCTCTTTGCGCCATTGCAAGAATAAGGGTGGTATGTTAAAGGGCAAAAATTAAAGGCTGCGGGCAATGTTTTTATAATTGGATACTTTTTTCTTAAAATAAATTTGTGTAAGCAAATACTTACATATATATTTGTGTAAGCATTCACTTACGCAACATGCCAATCGAAAGCAGACGAGATATATTTCAGGCCATTTCCGACCCAAACCGTAGACAAATCATCGATCTTTTGTCAGGAGAGGCCCTTACTTTAAACGCCATTGCAGAAAAGTTTGACATCAGCAGGCCGGCAGTTTCACAACATATCAAACACCTCGAAGAATGCGGTGTAGTAGAAATAGAACAAAGAGGAAGGGAAAGATTCTGCAAAGTCAACCCACAAAGCCTGATCCCTGCTTTTATGTGGTTGGAACAGTACCAGCAGCAATGGATTCAGCGCATCGACCAATTTGAAAAACACATTGAAACAATACAAAATAAAGATAAAAAATGAGCAAAACTGACGACCTAAAAAACCGCACACTTTCAATAAAAAAGACTTTTCAAGCCCCGGTTGAGGTGGTTTGGGATGCATGGACTCAGGCTGACCATATTATAAAATGGTGGGCACCTCCGGGAATGCCCGTTCAGGTGATCGAACACGATTTCAGAGTTGGTGGTAACTGGAAATACACTATGATGATGCCCAATCAGATGGAATTCATTTCTGAAGGCACTTATCTTGAAATCACCGAATATAAAAAAATTGTGACTAGTGCACATTTCAGGCCCATGACAGAAAATGTGGAATTGCACATCATCTTCGAGCAGGACGGAGATCAAACACATTTCGAATTCAGTGTGGTACATGAATCGGAAGCTTATGCGCAATCACAGGAAAAAATGGGATTTTACAACGGTTGGGGATCTGCCTTGGCCAGATTGGAGGAGTTTTTAGATAATAAATAGGGGCTAGTAAATTATCGGTTAAATGTTAAAGGGAGGTTGGCTTTTAGCTTTTAGCTGTTAGCTGTCAAAAACAAAAATTCCACTAGTCATTTATTGTAAAATTTGGAATTCCTTGCTGCAGTATTTTTCAGGTTGTAAAAGTCAGTTCACATCTTTAAATATTAAAATCTGAAGCAGAACCAATTGGCCATAATTTGTTAGAAGATTCACTGTAATTAACCCATTACTTCAAAGGCTCTTTCATTATACACACAAAAAAATAATTATTTATTTTTAAATGACCGTTTAAAAGAAAATGATGAATAAATCTATATTAACACTAAGCTTTTATATTGCCTTAATAATACCCGCATGCCGATTAAAGGAAAGTTGTGACACACTTCCATCACAATTTTCTTCCTACGACCAAGCTGTATTAAAAATTGAATCTTCAGATTTTAAAATAAAAGAAATTGCTAACACCTCAAAAAGTTCATGGATAAGAGGTGCGTCTTTTTACAGTTGTGATGGGAATACCGGATATTACATCCTTCAAACAGATAATCAAGACTACCTTTACACTAATATGCCATATAGCGTTTGGATAAAGTTTAAAAATGCTGAATCCTTAGGGAAATTTTACAATGAAAATATTAAACACAGATATATTTTTCAATTAACCAAATAATACAACAAATTAATACCACTAGAAAGCGCCTAATTGTAAATCGCTTTTTCCTTCCATTGATTTTTAGATTAGGTATCACAATACAATTTTAAGGGAATTATACTTTTCCAATTGTGTATAAATACGGCACAAAGTATACCCATATTTGATATAATCTACAAGTGCTATGTAGAAAAACCAAAACTGAACAAGGATGATAATGTGACCATGCAAAAATCCTTGACCCTACTGAACCAATATTATCAGATTCTTTACACAGAATAGTAATGGACTAGTAAATACATATTATAAAAAATACTTATATTTAATTTTTCTTTACAGCAAAGCAAAATACTCCAACATAATAAAAAGAAACAAGCTTACCCATGGTTTGGACCCTGACAGTTATTGCCATTACTTTTATTGTAATCTTTATTCTAAAACAAAATCAAGAAAGGAAAAAGTACCAAAACCCACTTTTCCTATCCAATCTTCAAGAAATTAAACATTTCTTAGATACAATAAATAGCTTGGACAACTATGTCACCTGGGTACATCGCGACCAGATAAAAACCCAATATGCCGAGCTTGGCAAATTCTTTAAAAACAAAACCAAATATTACGAGAAGGAAGAAAAAGTAAAAATATTCAATGAAATATTTCAGGACTTTGATAGCTACATCGCAAACTACAATCAAAACTATGTCGCATCTCAGAAAGAAAAACTAAGCCCTTATTTTGACGACATTGAAGGCAAAAAGTTGGACAACCAACAACGCACTGCCATCATAACCGATGAATACTCCAACTTAATCATTGCAGGTGCAGGTTCAGGTAAAACACTGACCATTCTTGGAAAAGTTAAATACCTGATTGAACAGAAAAATGTCAAGCCCGAAAACATACTCTTGCTTTCGTTTACCAAAAAAACAGTCGAAGAATTAAACGAACGTTTACAAAACATAGGTCTTGGCACACGGGCAACTACATTCCATAAACTTGGTTACGACACCATAAAAAAGTACCGAGCCGTCTTACCTGCGGTAACCAATGAAAACACTTTAGGCAGGGTAGTTAAACAGTATTTAGAGGAAGAAATCTTTAATCACAAAGACGCTTTAGAGGCTTTCATTGTTTATGTGGCTTGCTACATGAATATTCCTGAGGACCACAACAACTACGATTCATTGGGTGAAAAATTAGACACGGAAAAAGGAATCGATTTTCAAACCTTAAAATCTAAATGTGAACCCACGACTTTAAACAGGATTGCCATAACTGCTCTTGACACAATCCAGGGTGAAAAAGTAAAAAGTGTGGAAGAGCTCACCATTGCCAATTTCTTATATTTAAATGGTGTAACCTACGAATACGAGAAGCCATATCCTTTCGGTGACACCATGTACCGTCCCGATTTTTATCTCAAAGACTATGACATCTATTTAGAGCATTTTGGAGTGGATGAAAACAACCGGGCAAAATGGTTAACTCCTTTCAATGAACAGAAGTATGTCGAAGAAATGGAGCTAAAAAGAGCTAGCCACAAGACCTATGGCACTAAGCTTTTGGAAACCTATTCGTATTACAATAGGGACAAGGTCTTGCTCACCAAGCTGACTGAAATGTTGTTGGCAGAAAATGTCGATTTTAAGCCAAGGGACATCAAAGACATCTACTCAAAAGTTACACAGAACGACAAAAATTTTGGTAAAGAAATCAATAAACTCATTGAGACCTTCATCAACCTGTGTAAGTCCAGGCAATTGGATTATGAATCAATCACCACGCTGTTTTTAAACAAATTCACGACCTTAAATGGCTTTATGCTAAAACGTCAGGAGATCTTTTTAAAATTCGCACTTCCTATTCTTAAAAAATACGACCAAATACTGTCTGAGAACAACCAGATCGATTTCAATGATATGATCAACCTGGCAACCAAACTAATAAAAGAAAATAAACCTAAATACACCTTCCGGCACATCATCATAGACGAATACCAGGACATATCATATGCTCGATTCAATCTAATCAAAGAAATCAGAGAGCTGTCAGGAGCAAGGCTTGTATGTGTGGGAGATGATTGGCAATCTATTTACCGCTTTGCAGGCAGTGACATTTCGTTATTTAGCAATTTTAGTAAATACGTTGGTCCATATGCCCAATTATTCATTGAGCAAACCTACCGCAATTCCCAATCTCTGATTGACATAACCACCAAATACATTCAAAAAAACAAAAAACAAATTAGGAAGTACCCAAAGTCAAAAAAAGAGCCCGTTGCTGAGCCTATCAAATTTGTCTACTACTCACAAAACAATGCAGACGAAGTTTTTATTCATGAAATTCAATCGCTCATTGATAAAAATGGTAAAAAGCCTATTCTGGTGTTGGCCCGCCACAGCTTTGACATCAACGAATTCATCAAGCTCACACCTAACAGTAGAATAAAGTATTATGAACGCAGTGATAAGTTAGAAATCGAAGGTATTGATGGGGTTGACATCAAGTTTATTACCGTCCACAAATCAAAAGGTTTGGAAGCAGACAATGTAATCGTATTGAACCTTAAAAATCACTTGCTTGGCTTTCCGAACAAAATGACAGACGACCCAATGTTATCACTGCTGCTCAGCGATGATGAGGAATTTCGTTTTGCGGAAGAACGAAGACTGTTTTACGTTGCACTTACCAGGACCAAAAATGAGGTTGTGCTGCTGATTCCGACCGATGTCTCCCTTTTTGCCGAAGAATTAATATCAGACAACGACTTTCTATTCACAGCAAGCGATGAAAAACTGAGTAAAACTAAATGTCCCTATTGCCAAACAGGGCACTTAGTGATTAGACACAACTCTTTGCAAAACAGCCAATTTTTGGGGTGTTCTCATTACCCCAGCTGCAACCAGACCTTTAACAACCTTGACATTTTGGAGAACACCATTCTATGCCCAAGTTGTAAGAGTGGATTTATGACAAAACGCAGTGGAAGATTTGGAAGCTTTTTGGGTTGTACGAATTACCCCAAATGTAATAAAACAATAAACTTGGAATGACACCATTGAGTCACATAACTCACTTGAATCTAGTGAATATTTTTGATTTAAGTGCATTATAAGGCGAAGGATTGCTGGAATGATCCAGAAAAAACACAGAAATAAACTCCAAGAGCTTTACATCAAGCCAATGCTAAATTTAAGGGTTCAGATTTCAGTGATAGAGAGCGAAGCAACGGAATGCCGGCTTTTGACATCGTAAAGTATAAGATTAGAGAACTACTATAAAAACATCTCAACAGCACACAAAACAGAAAATAAGTCAAAAGACATAGGCTGAAGTTGCGAGAGCGAACGGTCCCTAAGTGGAGACATTAGATGAAATCAATGTCTCCACTTAGGGAATCACCTTTATCTGAACCAAGCCTTTTTTGTAACTTTTTTTGGCGAATGAAAAAAAGTTAACACAATGCCAGTTTTATTCAGATGCCAATTTCTTTATAATGATGCATTACACCATGTAGAATGGTCAAAACCTCATCATTTACATTCCATTTACATTATTTTACTTTTAAAAAAGACTATTCATCTACGTTCATCCTATGTTTAGGCCAAATTAAATACGCTATAAAGCCCCGGCAAACCTCTAGCTCGAATTACAACAGAAAAATAATGTATGAAATTGATCCACCTTGTGCTGCACAGCATATTTATCAGCCTGGTCTGTGTTGCGTGTCATACAAATACAACCAACCATATTACCTCACCATCGCCAAACACCTCATTTGATCAAATCGAAAAATCATCCATCGTTCAATTGCTGCGCGAGCGCGAGCATTTACCGATGAGCGAAAGGATTGAACTGTTTTATAAGCTTAAAAAGGAAAGTCCCTCGACCTACGACTTTGACAATGAAGAAGCCCTGAATTTTTACGGATATCAATTGCTTTGGAGCGCAAAATTGCAGGATGCTTTTTTGATTTTCAAAATGATCGTATCAGAATTCCCCGGCTCATCCAATGCTTATGACAGCTTCGGTGAAATAAATCTCAAACTCGGAGACAAAATGCAGGCTTTGGTCAATTACCAAAAATCCCTCGCACTCAATCCGGATAACTTCAATGCAGAAGATCAAATAGCCTATATTCTTGATCCAAATTTAAAACCGGAAAACCCTGCGGACAAGTTTTCAAAAGTGTATACGGCAGAGGAGTATCTGGAAGACTTAGACGAACTGGCGGACAGATTATCTAAAACTCATCCTAACTTATTCAAATTTATAACTGAAACAGACTTTCGGAACCTGGTAAAGGAAAAGAAAAATCAAATCACAGCTGAAACCACATTCGCAGAATTCATCTGGCATTGCGATGAAATCATCGCCAATATCAATTGCTCTCATACATCGGTAAGCGGCTTTTATTATGAACAGGACATGCTGCCCACAGCCTTGAGTTTTCCGCTGCAAACTCGCTGGATCAATGACCAATTGTTCATCACAGATCCAATGAACAATGCAAACAAAGTCCAAACAAAAGCTGAAATAACGTGCATCAATGGCGTACCCACCATGGAATTGGTAAAAGAAATTTACAAACACCTACCCTCGCAAGGATATATTGAAACAACAAAAAGGCACTTGTTCAATGTGTGGTCAACCTGTTTCATTCCTTATGCGCTCGACTTCCCCGATTTGTATACCGTAACCATAAAAGGAATCTCAAAGCCGATCGTTTTGAATAGAGCTCAGGAAAAAAGAATAATGCATAATGACCCCTCCATACAAACCTGTGCGAAAAATTTATGTCTCGATTTTTTACACCAGGACAGCACCGCCCTATTGACCATCAACTCTTTCAATTATTATAAATTTAGCAATAGCTATCAGTATTTTAAAGATTTCATTGACACTTGTTTTCAAGAGATCAATTCAAAAAATAGCAAAAACCTGATCATTGACGTCAGACAAAACGGAGGCGGATCCCAATCGGCCAGTATTCATTTACTCAGGTATTTGGTTGATGAACCATTTACCTATTATTCTAAAGCTGAATTTGAAGGGAAAAAAGAAAAAATAGAAGGAGAAGAAAGCCTAAGTCCTTATGAAAACCGATATGATGGAAATCTTTATTTTTTGATAGACGGAGTGGGCAATTCTACCACCGGTCATTTTATGTCCATAGCAAAGGTTCTGAAACTTGGTACCATCATAGGTGAAGAATTGGGCTCTAATCAATTTTGTTCTGCCGGTGGAAAAACATTGAGGCTATCCAATACGAAGTTAGTATACAATGTTGCCGATAACACGCACGTATCCATGGCTACATCACTTCCTGACGAAACAGGCATATTGCCGGATATTTATGTCACACAAAGTATTGAGGATTATTTAAATAAGAAAGATGCGGTAAAGGAGTATGCATTAAAGTTGATCCATGATGATAAAAAATAAAACTGTAATTCTTTTAATACTCTGGCTCATCTTTACTGCCTGCAACGGACAGAACTTAAATAAAAGCAATGCATTCGGAGATCGGAAAGATGCCATATTAAATAAAATTCCAATTCCAGAAAACGGCTTCTCGAATGCAGTATTGAGCAGAGATGGGAGCCTTTGGTTTTCGAGTAACGGAAATGGAGTTTTTCATTTTGACGGGATAAAATATATAAATTATACCGAGAAGGATGGACTGGGCAGCAATCAGGTTTTTTGCATTGTTGAAGACAGTAAAAATAATTTGTGGTTTGGAACGCAAAACGGTTTGACCAAATACGACGGCAATCAGTTTGAAAATATTTCGCTTCCATTTCAAGACACCAGCAGCATTTGGCTGGATAAAATGTATCCTGTAATCAACCCAAATGCAGTGCACGCATTAGCGGTCGATGATGGTGGATACTTGTGGCTGGGCACGGCTGGGGGAGGCGCTTATCAGTACGACGGCAACAGTTTCCAGCCTTACTTACGCAAGATTGGCAAAAAGCAAGAAGACAGCCTTTTTCACAATTGGATTCCTTTTATTAGGAAAGATAACAAAGGAGATATGTGGTTTGCCTCCATGACACATGGTGGTGTAAGTCGTTTTGATGGAAGTGAATTCACTCAATTTTTGATAAAAGATGGATTGAGTGAAGACCAGGTGCGTACGATATTTTGTGACAAAGATGGCAATATATGGATGGGTTTTAATGGGAACAGAAACAGTGGCTTGACTGTTTTTGATGGGAAATCATTTGTAACTTATTCACAAAAAGACGGTCTTTGCAACAAGCGGATTCGCGCCATTTTTGAAGATAGTAGTGGCAATATATGGTTGGGGACCGATTTGGGCGAGCTCTGTATTTTCGATGGGCAAAAGTTTTCAAAATTTGAATACAAAGGACAAACTTATACTGACATACTATTCATTTTAAGTGATTCAACGAAAAATATTTGGTTTGGTGGTAGCAAAGGGGTGTGGAAATATACTGGAGAAGAGGTAGTTGAGATGACCATAAATAAATGATTTTAATTCGATTTATAATTTGTTCACGGGGTGCCAGCTATGTTGTCACCCATCTGCCACAAATTGACAAAGCCAAGTTACCCATTATTTGATATTCAAACGAAATGTTATTCCCCTCTCCATCCTTTGGTGCAAAACTCAATCCCCATACTTTCGGATTTCATAAATGTTTGCTGCTGGGCATGATCACTTTTTGAAGGGTATAAAATCACCCCATTGCAAACATCATCCATCAAAAATTAAACTTCAAAATTTATGAAATTCTATGTAGCCTTCTGCCTATCGCTTACCACACTTTTATTGTATGCACAATCTGACTTTTTACGCATAAGCCCTGGTATTGTCTTGCCAATAGACAGCGTTGAAAGCTCTTCCTTCGCCAAAGCTTTGAGCGACTTCCTTATGGCAGCCCGACATGCCAATGAGGAGAACACCTTCGTTTTTGAGGACGAAAAACTGGAAACATTTATCCTGCTGGATGAAATCAACGGCATAGAAAAGAGTGTGGAATTCAAGAACGAGCATTTTTACAGGCCAAATTTGACCAACCTGGTGCCACTATCTGATAAAACCTATTTCGTACAGCTTTCTTACATAGGTAACTATGAGGATGTCTCCATACTCAGGGCAAGTTTTGAATTGATTGCCCATAAGACCAATGGTTCTTTTAGCTTTTCATCTCCTCTATTGTACAATACCCGAACCTGGGAAATTGAGAAAACAGGTACAAACATTTTTTATTACAAAAACTCTGTCAATAGAGAAAAATTAGCGGAATTCAACAAGCTCACCACCACATTTGACCAAAAGCTGCAGCTAAGCAATAAAACAACAACATATTATTGCTGCGAGAATATGATTGAGCTTCAAAAACTCATCGGCACGACATACAAAGCAGACTACAACGGAAAGGCTGAGGGTGTTTTTAGCGCTGCTCTAGGCGACAGGAAACTTATTATCCTGGGCAATAACAATGCCCGCTTCGACCACTTTGATCCTCATGATTTGTGGCACGACAGATTGAGTCTGCTTATTCCACGAAGCCAGGTCAACAAAAGGGTAGATGAAGGATGCGCCTACCTGTACGGCGGCAGCTGGGGTTTCACATGGGAAGAAATTTACAGCGCATTCATGAACCAGATTGCCAACAACAGAAAAACTGATTGGATGGAAACAAAGGATAACCAGGTTTATTTCAAAACGGGACAGTACCAAAATCACGCGGACTACATTGTGAATGCACTTTTGGTGAAAAAAATCGAAAAAGAAAAGGGCTTCGGGGGAGTTTGGGAACTACTGACCACCGGTCCCTATGAAAAAGGCAGTGAAAAATACTTCCAGGTCCTTGAAAGCCTGACCGGCATCAATAAAGCCAATTACAATGAAAAGGTTTGGGAACTTATAAATGGCCATCCATAAAACCTTGTTTGAGGACTCTTAGAAAAAGTATTCGCCAATACATAGGTCTCATCTTATAGGCAAAGGCGATAGCCAGCACTTTTTGCCGCTGTTTTGCGGTCAAAAAAGCGCAATGAAAAAATTATTTCCACTTTTCCTTTTTCTACTTTCCTTCCAGTGGGTCAATGCCCAACAAGCTGTGAAGCTTGGGGTGTACAATGAAGCCATTGGCCTACCAACTTACAAAATCATTAAGTTACCCATCCATCCAACCATACAAGTTGGATGGGATTTCAGAAGTCGCGGTGGACAGCATTGGAAACGCACCACCGGCTTAGAGCTCTACTACTTTTACCACAAACGCATGGAGCACGCCATCATGCTTGATTTTTCTCCCCGAATTTCCTACCAGACAACAAGTGGTTTTCTGACCGGATTCAGCCTCGGTGCAGGATACAAACTGGCATTTCTTGACGGCCAAAAATACAGGATGGAAAACGGGGAATACGTCAAAAGCAGGCATTGGGGTAAATCACAATTCAATGTAAAAGCCGGCATCGGTTTCGAACAAAAAATCAGTGACTACCTCGCTATTACATTGGATTATAAACTCATGGCGGTATATCCTTTTGGCGACCGCATCGTACCATTTACGCTAAACCATTTCACTGGTTTTGGCATCAAAAAATTTCTATAATTATTAAAATTTCAAACTATTAACAATGAAAAAACTAATCATCATTTTATGCTTTGGTCTTGCAGCCTGCAATGAAGACATGCCTGGTGCAGTCAGGCTGGAGAATTGCGGGTCTACAAAAAACGCTGCGATAGAAGCAGTAGGCAAACGTTTTCTTGAGGCAGGAACTGTCGGAGTCAACATTGCCTTAAAAAGCCCTCAGGGGGAATGGAACTATAGCGCAGGCAAGGCAGATCTGGCCAATGACATAGACCTCAGCCCTTGCCATACCCTCAGAATTGGAAGTATTTCCAAAACATTTGCCGCCATCCTGATCATGAAGCTACAGGAAGAAGGTAAGCTCTCCATCAACGATAAGGCTGCAAAATATTTGCCGGAAGAATATGTAAAAAACGTTGAAAACCTGAGTGAAGTGACCATCAAACAAGTCATGCAACACACCTCCGGCATTCGCAATTACCTGGAAATCAGAACTTTTATGGACATATACAATGGCAGTCTGAGTGGCGACGGAAGTAAAGAAAATGTACGACGTGTTTTCGGTAAAAAGGCGTACTTCAAGCCGGGCGAGAACTGGCAATATTCCAATACCAACTACTTGCTTTTGGCCATGATCATTGAGCAAATAGAGGGTAAAAGCGCATATGAAGTAATGAAGCAGAAGTTTTTTGACCCTCTTCAGCTCCAAAACACCATTGCGGGTAAGGCTCCATCTTCATTAAGTCGGGGATATTACGATTCTTTCAACAATGGCCTCATGCGCGACCTCACCACCGTTGACTACGATGCAGTCGGTGGCCTTGACATGTTGGATGGCGGTTTGATTTCCAACGCTCATGATATGAATGTTTTCATGGACGCCTTTGGGAAAGGTAAGATCATCAGTCAGGCCTCGATTACCGAAATGCAATCGCCCTCGAATGCGAATGTAGAACTGCCTGAAGAACTGCGCTACATTAAGGACTACGGGCTTGGTCTGTTTTTGATAGATATCAATGGCCAAAAAGGGTTTGGACATGGAGGCAATGTGCATTGTTTCAATGGGGTGACGTATTATTTTCCCGACAGCGGGACCAGCATTTCCATTTTGGTAAACAGCTATTCTACAAAAATTGACAAGGTCTTGTATGACGCCGGCACATTGGAAAGTTTGCTCCAATTTTGATGAGTTATAGAAATGGGTTTTAATCCCTAAGGGATGCCATGATTATAGCAAAATCATTGCAATACAGCTTTTAACCCTGAAAGGCATTGGCGTCAACTTAATTTTATTAATGTATTCAATACTTCTCCGAAAGATTTTCTATCTGTGCGTTTATCATAACAAGCAAACCTCGCTAGGAGCTCCAAATAAATGTCTTGATTGAAGTCCATATTTGGCTCATAGTTGTTTCTACAAAACTTCGAAAACTTAATGGGACTAAGGTGTTTACCATATTTTTGGTATATTTTTAGCTTTAGCTGCAAAAATTGAGGACCAGTAATTATTAAAATATAAAGGAGCATTAGATTTAGTAACATCTCTGATCTAGCCTCACTAGGTGTTTTACTACA